>NZ_BAAGYY010000023.1:161076-758326 GCF_054779015.1 Flindersiella endophytica | reverse complement strand
AGCGTGGCCAGGTGCTGGTCAGGACGGATTCGGGTGGCTGCTCGAAACTGTTCCTGCACCACATCACCGACCAAGGGTTGGAGTACTCGATCGGGTTCCCCGCCTACGAAACGGTCAAGACGGCGATCGAGACGATGCCAGCCCAGGCCTGGCGCGCCGCCCTCGACAGCGACGGCGAGGTTCGTGAAGGGGCGCAGGTGGCCGACCTGACCGCCTGGCTGCCCGACCCCACACCTGCGACCCGGCCCGGGCCGCAGGACTGGCCGAAGGGCATGCGGGTGATCGCCCGCCGCGAACGCCCGCATCCGGGCGCCCAACTGCGGTTGACCGACCACGACGGCTGGCGCATTACCTGCTTTGCCACCAACACCCGCGGGCCAGGCTGGACGCTATCGGCGCTGGAGGTGCGGCACCGGCAACGCGCCCGCTGCGAAGACCGCATCCGCGCCGCCAAAGACACCGGCATGCCTAACCTGCCCTTCCACGGCTACGCCCACAACCAGCTCTGGCTCGAAATCGTCACCCTCGCCACCGATCTCCTGGCCTGGATGCAAACCCTCGCCTGGGACACCCACGAACCCGCCCGCCGCTGGGAACCCAAACGGCTGCGGCTCCGCATCCTGGCCGTGGCCGGACGCATCATCAAATCCGGGCGCCGGCGACGACTCCGCCTGCCACAAGGCTGGCCCTACAACCACCTCATCCACACCGGCCTCGCAGCGCTGCAAACCGCCTGACCAAGCCCACCGCCCCTACCACCAAGGACCCAGACAACCGGCGAACCGAGCGCCGGGAACCACCCCTGCCCACACCCAGCCACCCACACCAGCAACGACCAGCACGAGATCAACGCCACCGATCGCCAGCCACATGAAAGATCGAGGCTAGCCGGCAGCTGCGCGCCCGGCGTAGAAGTCAGGCACCTCGGTTGTCACGTGCCGAAGCCGCGGATGCGGTGCTGCATCACGTGGTACGGCCAGCCGGCGTCGGTGTTCCACTGGCTGACCGACAGGTGCAGGTCGTCGATCGTGGAGCCCGGGATGATGTAGCCGCCGTACAACTGCGCGACGTGCGAGTCGTCCTCGTTGCCCCACTGCCCACCCCAGATCAGCGTCTGGCGATAGGCCGTATAGAGGTTGGACGTCGGCGTGTCCATGATGATGCCGTCGATCCGGTAGTCGCCGGCGTTGAACCACGTCAGCACCCACTTGCCGCCGAGCGGGCGCAGGCAGAGCTCGCCGAACTTTCCCTCCAGGATCGGCGTCGGCGGGTTGCCCCAGTTCCAGGCGCCGTTGGCGTAGCCCCAGCCTTCGTAGGCGTTGACGTCGGTGAGCTGGTTGCTGCGAACCCGCTGCAGGATGATCGGCTTGTCGCGCTGGAACCCAGTGGAGTAGACGTATACGTAGCCGTCGTTGCCCTCGCCCCAGGTGATCAGCTGGAACAGGCCGCCGTGCAGATCCGGCGCGAACTTCGCGCCGGTGTGCACCCAGCTCGCACCGTTGTCGTCGGAGCGCCAGATCTCGGTCCAGACGACGTTGCCGAGGCCCTTGTTGACCATGACCTGCAGATAGATCGTGCTCCCGATCGTGATGACGTCGGAGGGGAGGACGGTCGAGAAGACGGGGTTGTCGTGCTCGTACGCCCACAGCTGCTGGGCCGCATCGCCGCCGACGGCGCCGGACCACGTGACGCCTGCGTTCAGGTCGGTGGTGTTCGACCACAGCGCGACGGGCGACCGCCACCAGCCGCCGCCCACCTGCGCGTTCTCGAACGTGTCGCCGAAGACGAACAGCAGGCGGCCGTCCGGGGTGCGAGTGGGTACGCCGAGGTCGGTGGCCTCCATGCGGTACTGCGTGGTGAGGCCGGGCCCGGTGAGGTCCTTGATCTTGGTGACCGCGATCGCCTGGGCGTCGACACCCGTTCGCCTGGCGGTCGCCTCCGCGGGAGCGGCAGCCGAAGCCGGCCGCGGATCGAGGGCGAGACCTGCCGAGCCGAGCAGGGCTCCGGCAGCTGCCTTCAGGAACGTCGCACGGCGCATGGTGGGCTCCCGTTTGCCACGTTGGAAACGATCGGATCCACACCATAAGCGCCACCGACGGTCACCAGAACGGCGCGACACCTTGCTGCCTGTGTTTCTCGGCGTTTCCGGCCGGTCCATGCGATCCGCCGCCGGACCGGCCTACCCGAACGAGCGGCTACGGGATGCCGGCCGTCGCGTCGACGAAGCAGCCGGTGATGGCCGCCGCCTGGTCCGAGGCCAGGAACGTGGCCGTCGCAGCGACCTGGGCGAGGGTCGGCGAGCGCTTCAGCATGCGCATCTGGTCCAGGTGGCCGAGCAAGCCCTGGAACGCCGCGTCGTCAAGTTGCAGGTTCGGGTTGACAGCCGCCAGCTTCTCCGGGGAGAGCGTCTCCGGCAGGCCGGCGGTGTAGATCCCGGCGACCCGGACGCCCTGCGGTCCGAGCTCCAGCGCGAGGTTACGCATCAGCGAGTCCAGCGCTCCGTCCGCCGGTCCCGTGCCGCCCATCATCGGGCTGCCGGCCGCCGACCGGCTGTCCAGCGCGAGGATCACGCCCGAGCCCTGCTTCGCCATCTGCCGGGCCGCTGCCCGCGCCGTGATGAACGCCGTGGTGATGCCGTTCGTGATCGGCCGTACGAAGTCCGCCGTCGTCAGGTCGACCAGCGGAATCCCCTGGACGTCGCCGCGTGTGATGAGGTTGAACGAGATGTCGATGCTGCCCGCGCTCGCGACCACTGACTGGGCGTGCGCGTCGACCGCGTGCTCGTCGAGCGCGTCGACCACGGCCACGTCAGCCGATCCGGGGCCGTCGCCGGCCGCCGAGATCTCCGCCGCCACCGCGTCGAGCTTGTCCTTCGTACGACCGGTCAGGAAGACCCTCGCGCCTTCGGCCGCGAACGCCTTGGCGACCGCACCGCCGATCGATCCGCCGGCTCCGTAGATGATCGCGTTCTTGCCCTTCAACAGCATTGCCCTCAGCCCTTCCGCACGTACTGGAATGCGACCGCACCGGTCGGAAATGTGGTTACCCCGTCGACCCGCCACTTCGACGGGTGTACGTCGTCGTCGAACAGCTTGCGCCCGCCCGGACCGAGGATCACGGGGATGACGGCCAGCCGGAACTCGTCGACCAGTCCGGCGTTGAGCAGCGCCCGGATGATGCTGACGCTGTTGAGCACCATGATGTCCCGGCCGGGCGCGGTCTTCAGTGCGCGTACTTCTTCCTCGAGCTCACGCTGCGCGATCCGCGCGTTGCTCCACTCCGCCGTCCGCAACGTGCGCGAGAACACGACCTTCTCGACCTCGTCCATCCAGATCGCGCAGTCGCGGTGCCGCGGCGCGCTGTCGGGCGGGAACCAGCCGATGTCGGGGTCCTTGGCGACCTGCGGCCAGAAGCCGTGGAAGCCTTCGTAGTTCTTCCGGCCGAGCAGCAACGTGCTCACGTTGCGCCAGATGCCTTCGAGGTACGCGGCCGAATGGGTGCTCACCGCGTGCTCCTGGATCCACGCCATCCCGTCGTCCGGCTCGCTGACGTAGCCGTCGATCGACATGCTGATGTGGGCGATGACCTTGCGGTTCGTCTCTGTGTTCGTCCCTGGGTTGGTCATGACCGGAACGCTACGAAGATCCGCGGGCGGCGGAATCAGCATCGGCATCAGTACTTTCGGGCGCCAGTACCGATGGCGTGCCGAACAGGTATCGTCGCGGCATGTTGCGTGGACGTGGCGCGGAACAGGCTGCGATCGACGCGTTGCTCGGCGAAGCGCGCAAGGGAGCCAGCGGTGCGCTGATCATCAGAGGCGAGCCGGGCATCGGCAAGTCGGCGCTGCTGGACTACGCCGACGGGCAGGCGTCCACGGCCACCTCGCCGGCTGAGCTGCGGGTGCTGCGCGGTGCCGGCATCGAGTCGGAGGCCGAGCTGCCGTTCGCCGGCCTGCACCTGCTGCTGAAGCCCGTCCTCGAACACCTGCCCGCGCTGCCCCCTCCGCAGCAGCGGGCGCTGGCCGGTGCCTTCGGGCTGTCCGGTGAGAGCAGTGGCGGCGACCGGTTCATGATCGGCGCCGGCGTGCTGTCGCTGCTCGCGGACGTCGCCGAGGCCACGCCGCTGTTGTGCCTGGTCGACGACGCGCAGTGGCTGGACCGGGCGTCGGCCGAGGCGCTGCTGTTCGCGGCGCGGCGGCTGGACCGGGAGGGGATCGCGGTCCTGTTCGCGGCCCGCGACTACGCCGGTGCGTTCGCGTCGAGCGGGATCGCCGAGCTGCGACTGGCGGGGCTGCCGGCGTCGGCGGCCGCCGAACTGGTCGCGTCCAGCGGGGCTTCGCTGCCCGATGCCGTACGAGACCAGCTGGTGGCCGAGACGCACGGCAACCCGCTGGCACTGCTGGAGCTGCCGGCCGTACTCGCCGAACGTGAGGGTGGCGCGGCTTCGGTTCCCGCGGTGGCGCCGTTGCCGCTGAGCAGCCGGGTGCTCGACGCGTTCCACCACCAGGTGCGCTCGCTGCCTACGCCGGCGCGGACCTGGCTGCTGGTCGCGGCCGCCGACGACACCGGCGACCTTCCCGTACTCCTGCAGGCTTCTTCCGCGCTGGAAGTGGGTGTGGCGGACCTCGCGCCGGCTGAAGAGCGCGGGCTGGTGACCTTGGCGGGCGACGTGCTGGCGTTCCGGCACCCGCTGATCCGCGCGGCGGTCTACCAGGGGGCGCCGCTGGTGCAGCGGGTCGCCGCGCATCAGGCGCTGGCCGAGGCGTACGGCGACGCGGACCGGCGGGCGTGGCACCTGGCGGCGGCTGCCGGCGGACCGTCGGAGTCGGTCGCGGAGGAACTGGAGCTGGCTGCGGGGCGGGCGGCTTCTCGTACCGGCTTCGCGGCTGCGGCTGCGGCGTACGACCGGGCGGCGCGGCTGAGTCAGTCCGCTCCGGCGGCGGCGCGGCGTTCGACGCTGGCCTGCGAGGCGGGACTGAACGCCGGGCAGCTGGGCTGGGCGCGGTCGCGGGCGGAGCGGTTGTCCGACTCTGTGGTCGACCCGGAGTTGCGGCTGCGGCTGATCGCCGTCCGGGCAGGGGCGGACTTCGCGCGGGGTGCGCTGTCGCAGGCGCACGCGTTGCTGGTCGACGGTGCTGCTCTGGTGGCGGAGTCGGATCCGGAACGTGCGTTCTGGATGCTGCTCGAGGCGGTGCACGCGACCTGGGCGCTGCCGACCGACCGTTCGCTGATGGCCGAGACGGTCGACCGGCTTGGTGCGCTGGAGCTGGGACCGGACGATCCGCTGCGTTGGCTGGTCTGGCTGGTGCGGTGGGGTACGGCGGTGGCGCTCTCGCGTCCGGTCGCGGACTTTCCGCCGTTGTCGGAGGTGCTGGCGTCGGCTCGTACGGCCGCGGCTGTTGCCGGGCCTGCCGGTCCGCGGGCGCTGCTCCGGGTGGGCACGATGGCGTTCGCGACCGGGCGGGACGACGTGGGGGTGGAGGTCGCGTCCGCGCTGGTCTCCGCCGCGCGCGAGGACGGGCTGATCTACGCGCTGCCGGGCGGGCTCGGGCATCTGGCGCTGGTCCAGGTGCTGCTCGGCCGCCACCGCGAAGCGAAGGTCAGCGGCGCCGAAGCCGTCCGCATCGCCCGCGACACCGGCCAGCCGTTGTGGGTCTCGTACGCGTCGGGCGCGCTGGCCTATGTCTCCGCCATCGAAGGCGACTCGGAGTCGTGCCACCAGCACGCCGCCGCGGCGAACGTGGACGCGAGCGCCCAGCAGAGCTCGGCGGGCGTGACGTGGAGCCTTGCGGCACTGGCCTTGCTCGATCTCGGGGCCGGGCGAGTACGCGAGGCGTACGAGCGCCTGGAGACGATCGCCGCCGGGGCGACGCGGCACCAGGGGGCAGTGGTGCGTTCCGTACCGGACCACGTCGAGGCGGCGGTGCGGCTGGGGCTGGCTTCGTCTGTTGTGGAACGGGTCTCGGCGTTCTCGACCTGGGCCTCGACCGTCCGGCTGCCCTGGATCGATGCTCTGCTGGAGCGCTGCCTGGCGCTGACGGCGCCGGAGTCCTCGGCCGAGGCGCACTACGTCCGGGCCTTGTCGCTGGACGACTCGCGCCCGTTCGAGTACGCGCGAACCCTGTTATTGTACGGCGAATGGCTGCGGCGGGGGCGGCGCAAGGCGGAGGCGCGGGAGCAGCTTTCGCTTGCCCTGAAGGCTTTCGAGGACCTCGGGGCAGCGCCGTGGGCCGCCCGAGCCCGCGCCGAGCTGGGCGCGTTGGGCGCGGCGGTCCCGCGTACGTCGTCCGCGCCGGATGTCCTGTCGGCGTTGACGCCGCAGGAGCTGCAGATCACGCAGCTGGCGGCGCAGGGCCTGTCGAACCGCGACATCGCGGCGCAGCTGTTCCTGAGCCCTCGTACGGTGGCGTACCACCTCTACAAGGCCTATCCCAAGCTCGGTATCACCTCTCGCGGCGAGCTGGCCGCTCTGCTCAGCTGACTGCGCCGGAGTCCGGGCCGTCATCTGCTTGCGTTTATATTCG
Source organism: Flindersiella endophytica (assembly GCF_054779015.1). Classification (NCBI taxonomy): domain Bacteria; kingdom Bacillati; phylum Actinomycetota; class Actinomycetes; order Propionibacteriales; family Nocardioidaceae; genus Flindersiella; species Flindersiella endophytica. The sequence goes on along the minus strand of NZ_BAAGYY010000023.1, from coordinate 751,803 downwards.
TCTCATGTAATATAACGAACCATGGATGTGTTCGAGGCCATCGCCGAGCCGCATCGGCGGCACCTGCTCGATCTGCTCGCGGATGGGGATCTCGCGGCTGGTGAGCTGGTCGCCGCGTTGCCGAGGCTCAGCCAGCCCGCCGTGTCGAGGCACCTCAAGGTGTTGCGCGAGGCCGGCCTGGTCGAGGTACGCGTCGACGCGCAGCGGCGGATCTACACCCTGCGGGCCCAGGCGTTCGGCGAGGTCGACGAGTGGCTCGAACGCTACCGCCGCTACTTCTCCGACCATCTCGACGCGTTGGAGCAGCACCTGTCCGACAAACATCGCAACGCGAAACCGAAACCCCGTAAGGGCACAAAGCCAGCCAGGCCAACCAGGAAGGGCAACCGCACATGAGCACTCCCAGCCGCAACGGCACCTTCACGATCGAAGGCGAGCACACGGTCATGACGTTCCGCCGCCGGCTGCCGTACCCCATCCACGACGTCTGGCAGGCGATCACCGACCCCGACGAACGCGAGCAGTGGATGGGCAAAACCGTCATCGACGCCCGCGAAGGCGGCGAGATCGAGACCGTCGCCAGCGACCCGCCCGCCGCCGAGGCCGCCAAGCGCATGACCGGACGCATCCTGGTCTGGGACCCGCCGCACGTGCTCGAGCACGAATGGCACCAGCGCATCGTCGACGACAGCGTGGTGCGCTACGAGCTCGAGGAAGACGGCGAGCACGCCACGATCCTCGTGTTCACCCATCGCGGCCTGAGCGTGTCCCACACCATGGGCTTCATCCCAGGCACGCACGCCTTCCTCGACCGGCTCGAAGCCCGCCTGGCCGGTGAGCCCTTGCCTGATTGGCAGGAGCGCTACAACGAGGTCGCGCCGAGCTACGCCTGAGCCGGCTTCAACCACATGTGAGCGCAACCACGCACTACTCCTTCAACGTCCGGCCCTGGGCCGGGTTTCAGAAATATCGCCTGACTCGCGGTTTTGCTGCGCCTTCCCCCAACCCCGCGTACAGTTTCGGTCGGATGCTCGCGAGGGAGGGGGAATGCGCATGCCCGGCCGCTCGTCGCAGAGGCGGACGCCTCGGCAGAAACGGCCGCAAACGCAGGGGATTCGGGCGGTTGGGTTGGTGAATGTGCATCCTGGCGAGGTCGGGTTGCAGGTGGTGCTCGAGGCGCTCGCGGATCCCGTACGGCGGTCGATACTGCGGCAGCTTGCCAAGCGGACGGACTGGACGCATGCCGGTGATGCGCTCGACCTGGCGCTCGATCCCGACTTGTCCGAGGCTGCGATTGGCCGGCATTGCAACGTTTTACGCAACGCCGGTCTGGTCGAGCAGCGGGACGTGGGCAGCCGGCGGTTGAACCGGCTACGCCTTCCCGAGTTCGACGAGCACTTTCCCGGGTTGCTCGATCTCGTCCTCAGGGAGATGGAGCTGTAATTAGATGGCGGCGTCTTCCATGCCCGCGGTGTTCAGGCGTTCCATCACCTCGTCGGACAGGACGAGGTCCAGCGCGGCAAGCTGTTCGTCGAGCTGGGCGACGGTGCCCGCCGCGCTGACGGGGATGACCGGCGGGTCGCTGTGCAACATCCATGCCACGATGAGCGAGTGTTACGACTCGCCCTGGTGACGCTCGTCGTCGGTGACTATGACGAGGCGATCGCCTACTACACAGGCGTCCTCGGCTTCCGGCTGCAGGAGGACACCGATCTCGGCGGCGGCAAGCGCTGGGTCGTGGTGGCGCCGCCCGGCCACAGCCAGAACGGCGCCGCGCTCCTGCTCGCCAAGGCCGCCGGCGAGCACCAGGCGTCGCGGGTCGGTGACCAGACCGGTGGCAGGGTTGCGTTCTTCCTCCAGACCGACGACTTCGACCAGGAGTACGCCCGGCTGGCCCGAGCCGGCGTCGAGTTCACCGAGGAGCCGCGCACGGAGACCTACGGCCAGGTCGTCGTCTTCCGGGACCTCTACGGCAACCGCTGGGACCTGCTCCAGCTCAGGTAGCCTCTGCCGCGTGCGGAAACTGACCTACTTCGTCGCCATGACGATCGACGGCTTCGTCGCGGGCCCGGACGGCGGCGACCCGACGGGCGACCTGTTCGCGCCCGACGAGGAATACCTCGGCAGGATCGTCGAGCACTTCCCCGAGACGCTGCCGACCCCGGCGCGCGTGGCGCTCGGCGTCACCGCGGCAGGCGATCGCTTCGACACCGTCGTCGAGGGCCGGCGGTCGTACGAGGTCGGGCCGGCGGCCGGAATCTCCAACGCCTACGCCCATCTGCGGCACATCGTCTACTCCCGCACGCTCGGCCAGAGCCCCGATCCGGCCGTCGAGGTGGTCGCCTCCGATCCGGCCGCCCACGTACGCGAGCTGAAACAGCAACCAGGCAAGGGCATCTGGCTGGTCGGCGGCGGCGACCTGGCCGGCACGCTGTTCCCCGAGATCGACGAGCTCGTCATCAAGCTCAGCCCCGTCGCGATCGGCAAGGGCATCCCGCTGTTCGGTAGCCAGGCCGGCTACAACCTGGCCCGCTTCCGGCTCACCGACCACCAGCTGCTCGGCTCCGGAACCGCGTTCCTCACCTACGCCAAAGTCTAGGCGGCCATTTTCTCCAAGCGGCCAACGTGGCGTTGCTGGGAACATGGACAGCGTGGCTGATCAGAACGACGTACGACGGATCGCGCTCGGGCTGCCGGAGGCGTCTGAGGGTGAGGACGGCTTCGGGTTCTCCGTTCCGAACAACAAGGGCAAGGCCAAGGGATTCTGCTGGACCTGGAACGAACGCGTCGAGCCGAAGCGGCCCAAGGTCCCCAACCCCGGCGTGCTCGCCGTGCGAGTGCCCAACGTCGGCGAGAAAGAGGCGCTGATCGCCGCCGAGCCGGAGAAGTACTTCACCGAGCCGCACTACAACGGCTACCCAGCCGTCCTCGTGCGGCTCGCGAACGTGCCCGTCGACGAGCTCGAGGAGCTGTTGATCGACGCGTGGCGGTGCATGGCGGCGCCCGCGCTGGTCCAGGAGTACGACCAAGCTCAGTCGACGTAGCCGTGCACCCCTCCGACGTAGTGCACCGACTCCGGCGCGATCTTCAGCGGTGCCCCGGTGGCGAACCGCGCCGGCAGGTCCGGGTTGGCGATGAACAGCCGCCCGAACGACACCACGTCGGCCAGGCCGCGCGACAGCAATGACTCACCGAGCGCGCGGTCGGTCGGCTGCGGCGGGTCGTAGTTGCCGATCAGCGTCCCGCTCCAGCGCGGCCGCAGGTCCTCCAGCGCCCGGTAGGAGCCTTTCTCGCTGACGTGGAGGTACGCCAGTTCGCGCCGGTCCAGCTCCTCGACCAGCGGGCGATAGACGTCGGCGGGCCGCGCCTCCACCAGGTCGTTCTCGGGGTTGCCGGGCGCCAGCCGGATCGCGACCCGGCCGGCGCCGACCTCCGCGGCCACCGCGTCGACCGTCTCGAGCGCGAACCGCGTCCGGTTCGGCACCGAGCCACCGTAGGAGTCCGAACGCAGGTTGGTGTTGTCGGCGAGGAACTGGTGGATCAGGTAGCCGTTCGCGCCGTGCAGCTCCACCCCGTCGAAGCCCGCGTCGATCGCGTTGCGGGCCGCCCGCGCGAAACCCTCGATCGTCTCGCCGATCTGCTGGGTGGTCATCGCCCGCGGCGTGACGTACTCCGCCTTGCCACCGGCGATGTGCACCAACCCGGCGGGTCGCACGGCCGAGGGCGCGAGCGGGACGGCACCGTCCAACGTACGCGGATGGCTGATCCGGCCGACGTGCCACAGCTGTGCGAAGATCCGGCCGCCCATCGCGTGCACGGCGTCGGTCACGGTCTGCCAGCCGCCCACCTGCTCGGCGGTCGCCAGTCCCGGAATGCCGGGCCCGCCCTTGCCGAGGAACACAGGCCAGACGCCCTCGGTGATGATCAAACCGGCGGTCGCGCGCTGTGCGTAATAGGTCGCCGCCATCGGGTGCGGCACGCCGGTCTCATCGTCGGCCCGGCCGCGCGTCATCGGCGCCATCGCGATCCGGTTCGGAAGCCTGAGGTGCTTGGACTCGTAGGGCTGCAACAACGGTGTGAGTGTCATGTCGATGAAGCTAAACCCTCACGTTGACGTGAGAGTCAAGTATAAGATCGCGACATGCGGATCGGTGAGCTGTCGAAGCGGACGGGCGTGAGCGTTCGCGCGCTGCGCTACTACGAGGAGCAGCAGTTGCTGGAGCCGCGCCGTGGCGCCAACGGCTACCGCTACTTCAGCGAACGCGACGTCGAGCGGGTCGCGCAGATCCAGCTGCTGTTCGCGTCCGGGCTCAACAGCAGCACGGTCGCGGAGGTGCTGCCGTGCGTCTGCGGCACGGGCACCGACGAGTACGAAACGCCCGCGCCGGGTCTCGTCGAGAGCCTGGCATCGGCCCGCGAGCGGATCGAACGCCAGATCAGCGACCTGAACGCGACGCTGTCCACACTCGATCGCGTCATGACCGCGGCCCGCGGGCCGCGGTGACCAGAATCGGGAACTTCGTGCGGCCACCGCTCGTCACTGGAATCAACGCGTGTACTTTACCGATTCATTACTATTGAGTCCAAGGTCACCGAATCGTCGATCCGCCCGGGCAGGCGGAGGAGGATGGGCATGCGCCGCATACAGAGCAAGAACCCTGTGTTCTCACGCCGGGAGCCGTTCGGATCGGCCGGCTACACGCCGAGCGCCGACCAGCTGAACGACATGTACAGCGCACCGTCGTACCAAGACCCGGCGACCCTGCGCGGCCGGATGACGCTGGACGACGTTGTTGTCCGCACCGCGATCACGCTCGGCACGGTGATCCTCGTCGCCGCCGTGGCGTGGGTGCTGGTCCCGACCCCGTCGATCGTCCTCACCGTCGGCGCTGCGCTGGTCGGCGTCGGCCTGGGCTTCTTCATCAGCCTCAAGCACGTCACCAACCCGGCCGTGATCCTCGCGTACGCCGCGGTCGAAGGCATCTTCGTCGGGATGGCCAGCAAGGCGATCGGCATGGTCGTCGAGGCCTACACCGGCACCGCGGCCACGACGCTGGTCATGCAGGCTGTGCTTGGCACCCTCGGCGCGGCGGTCGCGATGCTCGCGATCTACAAGCTGAAGATCATCCGGGTCACGCCGAAGTTCACGAAGTTCGTGATCGGCCTGACGTTCGGCTTCTTCATCGCGATGATGTTCAACTTCGTCCTGTCGCTGTTCGGCGTCGGGCTCGGACTGAGCGGACTCGGCCCGATCGGGCTGATCGTCGCCGTGATCGGCGCGGCGCTGGCCTGCTTCAACCTGCTGCTCGACTTCGAGTACGTCAACCAGGGCATCGCGCAGGGCGCGCCGGAGAAGGACGCGTGGTTCGCGGCGTTCGGCCTGACCGTCACGCTGGTCTGGCTCTACATCGAGATCCTGCGCATCATCGCGGCGCTCACCCTCATGAACAGCGACTGACCTCGGTCGTCAAGCAAAGCGCCCCTCGGCTGGTCGGCCGAGGGGCGCTTCGTACTTCAGGCAACTTCACTTCGATGCGGTCGCGTACGGCTGGTGCTGCGCTCCCTCGGGTCCAGGGACACCAGTGGGTTGTCGTGACCGCGGTTTTCCGTCAGCTCGGCTGACACGCCCATGTCGCCGGCTGCGGAGAGTGGGGGTCGAAGCCGTTAAAGGAAGGAACGGTGTGCGCGGAGCATGTCCTGCTCGTGCACGATGGCCGTAGCGTGGCCGTGTGCGATGCCGTACTCGTCGCGAAGCCAGTTGACCCTGTCTTCGAAACGAAGAAATGCGGGACCTGCTTCGAGGGCTCGCAGCCACTCGGGAAGTTCACGTCCAGTTGCCTGCGGTATACGGGATAGGAGGTTCTGGTGTGTCTCTTCGGAGTGGTGCAGAGCCATGGCAGCCTCCTGTGGGACTGGCGTCACTTGGTCATGGGTCGAGCGTGCCTGACGTTTCGGGGTTGCGCAAGACCCTGGTTCATATTACGAGCAGTGAGTTTTTGCCCACCTACGGTCAGGAATGATCATCTGAGCCGTATTCGCGTTGGAGTGCGTTCATTTCGTGTTCGCTGGGCGGTGCCGCAACAGAGTGGAAATCATGCGGAGGTGCTGTGAACGCGGACGCGAACCGGTGGCTCGGGGAGATCCAGAAGGCCGCGTTCGAAGCGGTCTCGCCGGAGCCACTGCCGATGACCGAGCGTCGCGGGTGGACGGTGCGCGCGGTCGAGGCGCTCGAGGGTGTCTGGCGGTGGCGGACATGTCGCCCGGGGAAGCAGGTTCGACCGGGTGGGCGTACCGGCAGCAGGACGTCCCGGTGATGCGGAGGCTGAGACGTGTCCGCAACGTGGTGGCGCCCGCCGTCCGGCTGCTCGACCTGGTGCGGGACGAGGAGCTGCGGCGGCGGCTCGAGGAGTGGCGCGACATGCTGCCGCGCCTCCCCTGAGCCCGCCGCACCGGTGGCAGCGCGCGCCTACTCCGCCATCCGCTCGGCGACGTCGGCCGGGAAGCCGCCGCGGGCGATGGGGCCCCAGCGTTCGATGTCGATCTCGATCAGGCACTTGCCCTGCTTGACCATGGCCGCGCGGTACTCGTCCCAGTCGGAGTGTTCGCCGCTGATGCAGCGGAAGTACTCCACCAGACCTTCGACCGCCTCCGGCAGGTCGATCACCCGCGCCGTGCCGTCGACCTGGACATACGGGTCGCTCCAGCCCGGCGACATCACGACGATGCTGACCCGCGGGTCGCGGCGGATGTTGTGGACCTTCGCGCGCGCTGGGTACGACGAGATCACGAGCTTGCCGTCGCGGTTGAGGCCGACGGTGTTCGGCGACAGCTGCGGCCGCCCGTCCTTCTTCGTGGTCGCGAGCATGCCGTTGTGGCGCGTACGCAGGAACTCCAGCAGCTCCTCGCGGGCCGGCATCTCGGCCGTGGCAATCGATGGGCTCATGCGGCCCAACCTACCGAGGGTTCGACAGTCGGCTCACGACAGCCGTTCCAGGATGATCGCCATGCCCTGGCCACCGCCGACGCACATGGTCTCCAGGCCGAACGAAGCGTCGCGGGTCTGCAGGCCGTTGATCAGCGTGGTCATGATGCGCGCGCCGGTCATGCCGAACGGGTGTCCGAGCGCGATCGCGCCACCGTGGACGTTGAGCTTGTCCCACTCGATGCCGAGCTCGTCGGCCGACGGGATGACCTGCGCGGCGAACGCCTCGTTGATCTCCACCAGGTCGATGTCGTCGATCGACATGCCGGCCCGGGCCAGGGCGCGCCGGCTGGCCTCGACCGGGCCGAGCCCCATGATCTCGGGCGACAGCGCCGATGCGGCGGTCGCGACGATCCGGGCCAGCGGCGTCAGCCCGAGCTCGCGAGCCTTCTCCGAACTCATGATCACCACGGCTGCCGCGCCGTCGTTGAGCGGGCAGCAGTTGCCGGCCGTGATCGTGCCCTGCTGGCGGAACACCGGCTGCAGCCCGGCGACCTTCTCCAGCGTGGTGCCGAACCGCGGCCCGTCGTCCTTCGCGACGACCGTGCCGTCAGCCAGGGTGTAGGGCGAGATCTCCCGCTCGAAGAACCCGGCCTTGATCGCCTCCTCGGCGCGGTTCTGCGAGAGCACGCCGAACTCGTCCTGGATCGCCCGGCTCACCCCGCGCCAGGTCGCGACGTTCTCCGCGGTCTGCCCCATCGCGATGTAGATGTCGGGGAGCTGGCCGGTCGTACGCGGGTCCTCCCACGTGTCGTTGGTCTCGGCGTACTTCAGCGTCCGCGCCTCGGCGTCGGCGAAGACCGGGTTGTGGGTGTCGACCGGATCGACGCCGGCGCTGCCGAACGCCTGGTAGCGCGACACGCACTCCACACCGGCCGAGACGAACACGTCGCCCTCGCCGGCCTTGATCGCGTGGAAGGCCATCCGTGCGGTCTGCACCGACGAGGCGCAGAAGCGGTTGACCGTGACGGCCGGCAGGTGGTCGTGACCGAGCTGGACGGCGACCCGGCGCGCCATGTTGCCGCCGTGCTCGTCGCGCGGCTCGGCGCACCCGAGGTAGAGGTCGTCGACCTGCGTGGGGTCGAGCCCGGGCACCTTGTCGAGGGCAGCCTGGATCGCGAACGCGGCCAGATCGTCTGGTCGGACGTCCTTCAGCGAGCCCTTGCCGGCCCGCCCGATCGGCGTGCGCGCGGTAGCGACGATGACGGCGTCGGACATGACGAGCCTCCTGTGGTTACCGGCCAGTAACCACAGGGTAATACCGCCACCGCGCGGACGCCAGATGGGTCACGTCTCGCTGCGTCTGTTTCTAGGTCATGTTCCTATGTCATGGCGCCGCCTCCTTCGAGGTAGCGCGCGTGCAGCTGCCCGCAGGCCGCGTCCAGCTCGCCGCCGAACTGCTGCCGCCGGGTCGCCCGTACGCCGCGGTCGCGCAGGAGCCGGACGAACCGCTGGGTCCGCCCCTCCTCCGGCCGGCGGTAGGCCACGGAGACACCCGCGGCCTCGTTGTACGGGATCACCGAGACGTGGAACAGCTCCGGCCGGCTGCGCGCCCGTACCAGCTCGGCGAGCTCACGGGCGTGGTCGTCGGAGTCGTTCACGCCGGCCAGCAGCAGGTACGCGAGGTAGGTTTTGCGCCGCGCCTTCGCGACGTGCTCGTCGAGCACCTCGAGGCAGGACGCGAGCGGGAACCTCTGCTGCAGCGGGATCAACGTGGCCCGTTCGGCGTCGAACGGCGAGTGCACCGACAGCGTGAGTGTCACGTGCGGGTGCTCCTCGACCAGCCGGCGCAGGCCCGGCAGGAATCCCACCGTCGAGACCGTGATCCGGCGCGGTGCCAGCGCGAACGCCCTGGCGTGGCTGAGAATCTCCAGCGCGCCGAACGTATGGGGGTTGGCGAGAGCCTCGCCCATCCCCATGAACGCCACACTGTCAACCTTCTCTTGACGAGAAAAGTGCAGCACCTGTTCACAGATCTCGTCCGCGGTCAGGTTGCGGACGAGCCCGACCGCGCCGGTCGCGCAGAACGTGCAGCCCAGGCCGCAACCGACCTGGGTCGACAGGCACAACGACGTCCAGCCCTTCTCGTAGCGCGCGAACACAGTCTCGACTCGCGCGCCCTGAGGGCTGGTGAACAGGACTTTCTCGACTTGTTTGCCGCGTTGGATCGCCAGCGGCGCAAGGCGAATCCAGGAAGGTCCGAGCCGTTCGGCGAGCTGGTCGCGGAGGCTCCGCGGCAGCTGCGTCATCTGCTCGAAGTCGACGACACCGTGCTGGTGCACGGCGCCCAGCACCTGGTTCAGGCGATAGGACGGGACTCCGAGCTCGGCGAGGACGTGCTGGAGAGTGGCGTACCGCGTCGTACGCGGCCACCCGTACACAGACGGACACCCATCAGGTAGGCCATCCTTCTCATGGCTTGATGGTGATCAGGGACAGGGCGGGAGAGTTCCGCGAGTTGTCACATGCTGTCTATCGTTGCCACGCCGCCGAACCGGGCGCAAGTGATTTTTCGGAACGGGTACGTGGCTGGCGACTCGGCCGCGCGTCGTGTAAGACTTCCTTTGTTCGTACGTATCCCGCACAGGAGGTCCACCCATGTCCAGCGACCCAACCGAGCCGAAGGCCGGCGAGGAGCAGGGCGACCAGGAGGCGACGCAGGTGGATCAGGCGGAGCAGGGCGAGCAGGCAGCCGAGCCGGCGGGTGACCTGAAGTCGCGCTTCCGGGACGCGCTCAACCGCAAGCAGGCCCACTCCGACGGCGGCGCGCCGAAGGCGCTGGGTGAGCCGAAGGTGCACGAGGTGCACAGCTCGTCCACGCGGAAGCGTCAGTTCCGCCGGAAGAGCGGCTGAACGAGCCTCACTCCAGCTGGAACCATCCCTCCGCCTGCGGTGTAGTGCAGGTGTGAGCGGCGACGCGGACGAAGTTGCCCGCTGCCGAGCCGGTGACCTGGACGCCTATAGCGCGCTGGTCGCCCGCTACACCGTGCTCGCGCACCGTACGGCCGTGCTGTTCGGCGCGGGGGACGACGCCGAGGACGTGGTGCAGGAGGCGTTCGTCAAGGCCTACCGCAACCTCCACCGGTTCCGGCTCGACGGCGAGTTTCGTCCATGGCTGCTGCGGATCGTGGTCAACGAGACGAAGAACCTCCACCGCTCCCGCCGCCGGCGGGACGGGATGGTGCTTCGCCTGGGCGCGGTCACCGTCCGCGACCTCGACTTGAGCGGGCCTGAGCCCGAACCGCACGCCGTCTCCCGCGAACGCGACGCTGAGCTGCTCGCAGCGGTCCGGAAACTGCCCGAGAAGGACCAGCGGGTGCTGGCCTGCCGGTACTTCCTCGACCTCGGCGAGGCCGAGACCGCCCAGCTGCTCGGCTGGCCACGTGGCTCGGTCAAGTCTCGGACCGCGCGGGCCCTCGCTCGCCTGCGGCTGGCCCTGACCGGAGCGCGCGATTCCAGCCGGGAGGAGGTGGCCGGTGGCTGAGCCGAACCTGCCGGACGAGCGGCTGGAGGCCGAGCTGCGCGAGCTCGGCGGCCGGCTGCTGGTCGAGCCCGCGCCGCCGGGGGCGGCGGCGATGGTCGCGGCCGTACGTTCGCGCGTCGCCGACGTCCCGATCTCGAAGCCCGCACGCGGCCGCCTTGCCTGGCCGGGGCAGGGCTGGCCGCGACGGCTCGCGGTCGCGGTTGTCGTGGTGTGTGTCGGTGCTGCACTGGTCGCGTTCTCGCCGCAGGTACGCGACGGCATCGTCACGTTGCTGCGTTTCGCCGGCGTGGAGGTCGGCCGGTCGACTCAGCCGATGCCGGCGAGCGAGCTGCCGACCGTACGTTCGCTCCCCGGTGAACGTGCCGTGTCGCTCGCCGAGGCCAGGCGGCTCGCGAGGTTCGAGGTCCACGTCCCCGCGGCGCTCGGCGATCCGACCAACGTGCTGGTCGCCGACGGCAGGCCGCCACGCGTCGTGACGCTGGAGTACGCGGGACCAGTGCGGCTCGACCAGTTCGACGGCACGATCGACTTCGCGTACTTCAAGAAGGTCGGCGGGGCTGAGCAGCTCGAGTGGACGGACGTCCGCGGCGAGGTCGCCCTGTGGGTGGAGGGCCCGCACGCGGTCGGCTACGTCGGTCGCGACAAGGAGTTCCGGCTGGCGGAGGCCAGGCTGGCCGCGAACACGCTGATCTGGCAGTCCGGGCGTACGACGCTCCGCCTGGAAGGCGACTTCACCCGCGCCGAGGCGATCGGCATCGCCGAGTCGACGAGTAGGTAGGGATCAGTCGTCCCAGGCGTACTCCACCTGGACCTGTGCGTGCAGCCGGAGATCCCCCGCCTCGACAGGCGGCGAGCCACCCGCACTGGAGTCGGACACCATCGCCCGCGCCTCGAGAGGGTAGCTCTTGTGCTGGATTCCACCGGCATCCTCGACCACCGCGGTGACCACGCCGAGCTGCCGTCCGGCGAGCTCGGCCAGCTGTCCGGCCTTTCGCCGGGCGTCGGCCATCGCGTCGGCTCGGGCCTGGTCGAGGTGGGCTTCCGGATGCTCGACGGCGAGCCGGAGGTCGTGTACTTCGGCCGCGTCTCCGCCCGCCGCGAGGACGGTCTGGACGATCGCGCCTGCTTGCGGGACCTCGCGAACTCGCAACGTGAGCTCGTGGTGCGCGGAGAACCGCGCCGGCTGCCCGATGTCGGGCCGCCAGGACGACAACCGCAGCGTGCCGGTCAGCCGATCGCGCTCCTCGACCCCGGCACCGGCGGCTGCGTCAACCATTGCCTGCATCGCGGCCGTGGCTCGTTCGGACGCCGTCGCCGCGCTGCTCGCCTCCGCCGTCGCACCGAGCTGCACGATCGCGATGTCCGGCTGGACCGCGACCGTGCCGTGCCCGGTGACGGCGATCCCGGTCAGGCGTTTGGTCATGCCTCCGGTTCTAGCACGACCACTTGGATCTCACGGTCGGTTTTGGTCTGGTACTCGTCGTACGCGGGCCAGATCTCCGCCATCAGCTTCCACAGCCGCGTGCGCTCGTCGCCGACCGCCGTACGCGCCCTGGCCTTGAGCTTCTCCGAGCCGACCTGCAGCTCGACACCGGGGTTCGCGACCAGGTTGTGGTACCAGAGCGGAGCTTCCGGCGCGCCACCCTTCGACGCCACGATGACGTAGTTGTCGCCGTCCTGGCCGTAGATCAGGGCCGATCTCCGGGCGTTCCCCGTCTTGCGGCCGATCGTCGTGATCAGCAGCGTGGGAGCCGTGAACGACCAGGCATCGCTGCCCTTGCCGTCGGTCTCGACGTACTCCTTGATGTGGTCGGCTACCCAGCCGGTCGGGCTGTCAATGGGGTTCGAGAAGTCGCTCATGATCGCTTACAACACAAGGCGACCGCGCGGGCATTCCGCGTGCACACGCCTCAGCCAGAACGGACGGCCTGCTCGATCATGCTGTAGACGACGTCGAAGAACTCCGCGTCGGTCTGCCTGTCCTTGGAGAGCGCGCCGATCAGCCGATGGTGCGCGGGGTACTCCTCGGCCGGCAGCTCGGCGATCCGCTCCGGCGGCGTGCGGTTGATGCCGAACCGGCCGGTGGTCGCCGACACCGCGTAGCCGAGGACGAGCGTGCTGATCAGCCGTTCCAGCCTCGGCACGTCAGCCTCCGGCACGCCGGCGCCGAGCAGGGCGGCGAAGACCACTTCTCGCGTACGCAGCGCGCCCTTGGTGACGGCCGGGCGGTTGAGCAGCAGCGGGAACGCCTGCGGGTGCCGCCGGGCGACGGCGATCGCGCCGGCGCCGAGCTCGCGCAACTGCTCTTCCCAGTTCAGCCCGGCTCTGGACTTGGGGAAGTCGGCGAGGATCCGCTCGACCAGGCCGTCGAGCAGGCCGTCCTTGTCGCCGACGTGCGCGTAGAGCGCCATCGCCGTGACACCGAGCCGCTCGGCGACGGCCCGCATCGTGACCGCCTGGAGCCCGCCGTCGTCGGCGAGGTCGAGCGCCGCCTGCAGGATCGCATCGCGGGTGAGCTTCGGGGTTGACCTGCGCGCCATGAGGATGCATTCTAGTCGTAGGTATACAACGTAGATCATTTAGCCGGAAGGGGTGGCCGCGCGATGCTCGAGGTTCGTGGGCTGCGGAAGGCGTACGGTCGGGTGACCGCGCTGGCCGGGCTCGACCTGCAGGTCAGCCGGGGCGAGGTGACCGGCCTGATCGGGCACAACGGCGCGGGCAAGTCCACCCTGGTCGGAGCGATCGCCGGGCTGCTCGTGCCGGACGCGGGCCAGGCGCTGGTCGACGGCATCGACACGGCGCGCGATCCGCTGGCCGTGCGGCGCCGGCTCGGCTTGGCGCCGCAGGAGGAGGCGCTCTACCCCGCGATCACCGTACGCGAGCACCTGCGGTTGTTCGCCACGTTCGGTGGCCTGCGCGGTGCGGCGGCCCGCCGCGCGGTCGAGCAGACCGCGGAGGAGATGGCGCTCACGGCCGTCCTCGACCGCCGGGTCGGTGTGCTGTCGGGCGGGCAGCGCCGGCGTACGCAGACCGCGTCGGCGCTGGTGCACTCGCCGCCGTTGCTGGTGCTCGACGAGCCGACGGTCGGCGCTGATCCAGACACCAGGCGGGCGTTGCTGGCGGCCGTCCGGGCGCGAGCCGACGCGGGAGCGGCAGTGCTGTACACCACGCACTACCTGCCCGAGCTCGAGGAGCTCGACGCCACGCTCGCGGTGATGGTCGCCGGGCGGCTGGTCGGGCGCGGTGCCCGGCGGGAGCTGGTGTCCGGGCTGCCTGGCCTGCTGCGGTTGGCGTTCCGGGAGCCGATCGGCCCACCGACGGCCGAGCTGCTGCGAGCGGTGGCCGGGGCCGGAGCCGGGAACGGGGCCGCGGTGGAGCTCGACGAGCGGGAAGCGCGGATCGCCGTCTCCGAGCCCGGCCGGCTGCTGGCCGACCTGCTCGGCAAGGAGCCGGAGCTGGCCCGGTCGCTGGCCGAGGTCGAAGTCGAAGGGCCGTCGCTCGACGACCTCGCACACTCGCTTGGGGAGGACCTGTCCAATGTCGCTTGATGTCTTGGCGGACCGCCCGCTGCCGTCGCTGATCCGGCACAACTTCCTGCTCGTCCTGCGCGATCCGGCACCGCTCGCCAGCTATCTCGTGATCCCGATCCTGCTGATGACGGCGCTGCAGTCGATCTACCTGCAAGCCCTTGGAAACAACGGCGCCGCACAGCTCGGCGCCGGCCAGGCGGTGATGTTCTCGCTGTTCGCGCTCGGCGTCGCGGCGGCGCACATTTTCCAGGAACGCGACCGGCACACCCTCGATCGGCTGCGGGCCGCGCCCTTGCCGGGATGGACGATCCTGGTCGGCAAGCTCGCCCCGCTCTACGTCGTGCTGATGTTGCAGCAGATCCTGTTGCTGTTCTACGCGGTCGTCGTGATCGGCCTCGACGTCGGACCGAATCCGCTGCTGGTGCTGGCGGTCGTGGCGGTCTGGTCGGTGACGTTGCTGTCGGGCGCGGCGCTGCTGGGACTGGTGGTCGGCACCAACGGGCAGCTGAACGCGGCCAAGGACCTCGGCGCGATGTCGCTCAGCGTGCTCGGTGGCGCGCTGGTGCCGCACGCGCTGTTGCCCGCCTTCGTACAGCCGGTGGCGGTGCTGTCACCGGCGTACTGGGCGATCTCCGCCTACCGTGCGGCGTTCGCCGGTGACGTCGCCGGTGCGCTGCTGTGGTCGTTGGTGCTGCTGGGAATCGCGTTGTGTGCTTGCGCGCTGGCGGCGTTCCGGCTTCGCCGGGGCGGACTGCGTACGACGCGCTAGAGTCCGATCATGGTGGACGAGGCATTTCCCGAAGGGTTCCTGTGGGGCACGTCAACGGCGGCGCACCAGGTCGAGGGCAACAACGTCAACAGCGACCTGTGGGCGTTCGAACACGCGCCGGACTCCGTCTTCGCCGAACCGAGCGGAGACGCCTGCGACCACTACCGCCTGTACCGCGACGACATCCGGCTGCTCGCTGAGCTGGGGTTCAACGCCTACCGCTTCTCGATCGAGTGGGCCCGGGTCGAGCCGGAGGACGGGTTCTTCTCGCGGGCGGCACTGCGGCACTACGCCGACGTACTCGACGCGTGTGCGGAGTTCGGGCTGACGCCGGTCGTCACGTTGCACCATTTCACCAACCCACGTTGGGTGTCGCGGCTCGGCGGGTGGTCCAACTCCGGGCTGCCGGAACGGTTCGCGGCGTACGTGTCGGCGGTGATGTCGGAGCTGGGCCCGCGGATTCCGTACGCCTGCACGATCAACGAGGCCAACATCGCGGTGATCCTGCGGCAGGTCGGCGCACCGAGCGACGGGCCGTCGATGTTCATGAACTCCGGGTCGCCGGAGGCGCTGGAGGTGATCAGGCAGGCGCACGTGGCGGCGCGCGCGGCCGTTCGTAAGGCCAGCCCGTCGACGTCGGTGGGGTTGACGCTGGCCCTGCAGGACTATCAGCCGGCAGCGGGCGGTGAGGCGCGGGCGGCGGAGATGTGGCGGGAGACGTTCGAGGACTTCCTGCCGGCGATGGCGGAGGACGACTTCTTCGCGGTGCAGAACTACAGCCGGGTGCTGGTGGGGCCCGACGGCATGCTGCCGGCGCCGGAGGGTGCCGAGCTGACGCAGATGGGCTACGAGTTCTATCCGGAGGCGCTGGCCAACGTGATCCGCAAGGTGGCGCCCGTGGGCAAGCCCATCCTCGTCACGGAGAACGGCGTCGCGGCGACCGACGACGCGAGGCGGGTGGAGTTCGTCGACCGTGCGCTGGCCGGCGTCCGCTCCTGCCTGGCCGACGGGATCGATGTGCGCAGCTACCTCTACTGGTCGGCGTTCGACAACTTCGAGTGGGTGTTCGGCTACCGCCCGACCTTCGGCCTGATCGAGGTCGACCGCAGGACGTTCGAGCGGAGGGTGAAGCCGAGCGCCCGGCACCTGGGCGCTCTGGCTCGTGCGTCGTCGGGCCGTTAGGTCGTGGACCGTCAGGAAGCGGCGAGGTAGCCCAGGAGGTCCTGGCGGGTGAGCACGCCGATCGGCTTGCCGTCGTCGAGGACCAGGAGCGCGTCGGCGCCCTCCAGCACCGCGACCGCCTTGGAGACCGACTCACCCGCACCCAGCGCGGGCAGCGGCGCCGACATGTGCTCCTCCACGCGGTCGGCGAGCTTGGCCCGGCCGGAGTAGAGGGCGTCCATCAGCGCCCGCTCGTGCACCGATCCCGCCACCTCGGCAGCCATCACCGGCGGCTCGGCGCGGACGACCGGCATCTGCGACACGGCGTACTCCCGCAGGATGTCGATGGCCTCGGCGATCGTCTCGTTCGGATGGGTGTGCACCAGCGACGGGATCCCGTGGTCCTTGCGCCGCAGCACTTCGCCGACCGTCTCGGTGGACTCGGCCTGGATGAAGCCGTACTGCGACAGCCAGTCGTCGTCGAAGACCTTGGAGAGGTAGCCGCGGCCGCCGTCCGGCAGGAGCACCACGACGACCGCGTCCGGGCCGGCTTCGCGGGCCACGCGTACGGCCGCGGCGGCGGCCATGCCGGCCGAGCCGCCCACCAGCAGTGCTTCCTCCCGCGCCAGCCGCCGGGTCATCGCGAACGACTCCTGGTCGGACACCGCGATGATCCGGTCGCAGATCTTCTGGTCGTAGGTCTCGGGCCAGAAGTCCTCGCCGACGCCCTCGACGAGGTACGGCCGGCCGGTGCCGCCGGAGTAGACCGAGCCCTCCGGGTCGGCGCCGACGATCTGCACCTTGCCGTCGGAGACCTCCTTGAGGTAGCGCCCGACGCCGCTGATCGTCCCGCCGGTGCCGATGCCGGCGACGAAGTGGGTGATCCGCCCCTCGGTCTGCCGCCAGATCTCCGGGCCGGTGTCTTCGTAGTGGGACCGCGGGTTGTGCGGGTTGGAGTACTGGTCGGGCTTCCACGCGCCGTCGATCTCGCGGACGAGCCGGTCGGAGACGGAGTAATAGGAGTCGGGGTGCTCGGGCGGCACCGCGGTCGGGCAGACCACGACTTCGGCGCCGTACGCCTTGAGCACGTTGCGCTTGTCTTCGCTCACCTTGTCGGGGCAGACGAACACGCAGTGGTAGCCCTTGGCCTGCGCGACGATCGCGAGCCCGACGCCGGTGTTGCCGCTGGTCGGCTCGACGATCGTGCCGTCCGGGCGCAGCTTGCCCTCGGCCTCGGCCGCCTCGACCATACGCAGCGCGATGCGGTCCTTCACGCTGCCGCCGGGGTTGAAGTACTCGACTTTCGCCAGCACGAGACCCGCCGTGTCGTCGCTGACTTTGGCCAGCCGGACCAACGGTGTGTTACCAACGAGGTCCAGCAACGACTCGTAATACTGCATTGGAGAAATGTACGCCGCGAGAAGTCGATCACCGTGGAATCCCGGGGCTTGGCTCGCGCGTTGTCCCATATATGTGGGTGAAGGAGGCACGGTGATTCGCTCGGGAGCGGCCCGGAAGCTGGCGGCTGCCGCGCTGGTCGGCGGGGGTGGCGCGGGGCTGCTCGGAGGCACGCTGCTCGCCCTGCTGGCCGCCGAGGCACTGCTGGCGAAGCGTGTGATCGGTGGCGTGACCGGCGAGGCGCCGATGGCCGATGGCGTCTACGGAGTCGGCGGCACCGAGGGCGAACCCGTCTCGTTCGTCGTACTCGGCGACTCGTCCGCATGTGGTTACGGTGTGCACACGCCCGAGGAGACGCCTGGTGCGTTGCTGGCGATCGGGCTCGCCGCGCTCGCCGGGCGTCCGGTGCGGCTGACGAACGTCGCCATGGTGGGCGCGGAGTCCAAGCATCTGGCCGAGCAGGTGGAGCGGGCGCTGCCCGCCGAGCCCGACGTTGCTCTGATCATCATCGGAGGCAACGACGTCACTCACCGCACGACGCCGGCCGAGGCCGTGCCGCTGCTGGTCTCGGCGATCGAGCAGCTGCGTTCGGCGGGGGCGGAGGTCGTGGTCGGCACCTGCCCTGACCTCGGAACGATCCAGCCGGTCGCGCCGCCGCTGCGGCAGATCGTGCGGGGCTGGTCGCGCTGGCTGGCCCAGGCCCAGATCGAGGCGGCGCCGAAGGCGGGCGCGCGTGTGGTGGCGTTGGGCTCGCTGCTGGGGCCGGAGTTCGCGGCGGCGCCGCGTGAACTGTTCGGACCCGACCGCTTCCACCCGTCGGGTGCCGGCTACGCGAGCGCGGCGGCCGCGATCCTGCCGTCGCTGGCCGCAGCCGCCGGCTTCTGGCCCGACGACGAAGACGCCGACTCCCTGAGCGACGGGCAGCTGCTGGCCATCTCGTTCGCGGCAGTGCCGAAGCCGCGCGCTCACTGACGTCCCGACTGCACTGACTCGGCTGATCGGACTGAGCGGGCCGTGTCATGATCGGCGGATGTCGAGACTGCTGGTGACGGGTGCGAGCGGGTTCGTCGGATCGAAGGTTGTCGCGGTGGCCGAGGCGGAGGGCTACGAGCTGCGCGGCACGCAGGGCACGGCTGGCGGGTCCTGGCACCGGCTCGACATCTCCGACCGCCAGGCGACGCTCGACCACATCGCGGGCGTGAAGCCGGATGTCATCGTTCACGCTGCGGCCGGCCGGAATCCACACGACTGGGCGGTGATCGCGGACGGATCCGCGCACGTCGCGCAGGCGGCCAGGCAGGTCGGCGCCCGGATGGTGCACGTCTCCACCGACGCCGTGTTCGGCGGTGACCACGGCCCGTACGCCGAGGACGCCCTGCCGGCCCCGGTCAACCTCTACGGCTCGGCGAAGGCAGCGGCGGAGACGGCCGTCAAGGAGACGGCGTTGATCGTACGGATCTCCCTGGTCCTCGGCGGCGGGAACCACGAGCAGCTGGTGCATCGGGGCAGGCCGCACTACACGAACGCGCTACGGAGCCCGATCCACGTCCAGGACCTCGCGCGCGCCCTGGTCGACCTCGCCGGCTCCGACCTGACCGGCGTCGTGCACCTGCAGGGCGGCGACGACCTGAGCCGCTACGAGATCGCCCGCCTGATCGCCGTCCGCGACGGCCTGGACCCGGACGCCGTGCCGCGAGCCGAGGCGGCCATGCCGTACCCGCTCGACATCCGCCTGCGCAGCACGCGATGGCCGACGCTGCGCGGAGCGCGCGAGTTCCTCCGCCCCTAGGCCGCATACTGCGTCCAGTCACGGTTGCGTTTCCCTGGCGGAAACAGTACGGTTTCCATTATGGAAACTCATAGCGAAGGCGACCCGACCGCCAAGAAGGCGGCAGCCGAGGCTCTGGCCGCGGCCGAGGACAGCCGGCAGCGCACGAGGCGGGCGGACTATCCGGCGTGGTTCTGGTGGTCGACGGGTGTTGCTGTGGCGGCGATCGCTGTCGAGCTCTTGGTGCCGATGCCCTCGTGGGCGACGACGCTGCTCGGCTTCGCGGTGGTGGCGGGCTGCGGCGTGACTGCCTGGTCGACCGCCCGGGTCAGACGGCTGCGGGGAGCGCGCACCACGTCGACGATGGTGTGGTGGCTGGTGGTGCCCGCCGTGGCGTTGCTGGTGGTCGCGGGCGTGCTGCAGGTGATCGGCTGGTGGGCGGACCCGATCGGTGGGCTGCTCACGGCCGCCGTGGTCGGCGCCGTCTGGGTCGCCACCGGACTGAAGATCAGCCGACGGCCGGGGGCGCTGCGATGACCGTCAGGTCGTCGGCCGGCGGCGAGCCGGAGCCAGGGCCAGGGCCGGCCGAGGGGTTCGACTCGCTGATCCACGCCCCTGTACGCCTGCGGCTCTGCGCCAGCTTGCAGGCGTACGACGAGATCGAGTACAGCGCGATGCTGGAGATACTCGACATCAGCAAGTCCGCCCTGAGCAAGCACGTGGCGACCCTGGCCGACGCGGGCTATGTCGCCCAGCGGCGAGCGGTCAGGGACACTCGGCAGCGCGTGTGGCTCAGCCTCACCGATGCCGGACGCGCGGCCTACGAGCGCCACATCCACGCGCTGCGCCAGATCATCGGCGACGGCTGAGCACGGCCTAAGCCGGAGGCAGGACGGTGTCGAGGACGAGCTCGACGCGTCGCTCGAGCTCGGCGGCGCCGACCGGTGGGTTGGGACGGGCCAGCTGGTCGTACAACAGCCCGTCCAGCAACGCGATCAGCAGCCGCGCGTCGCGACGGGGATGGGCGACGCCTATCTCCTCGAGCAACGCTGCCAGCTGATCGGCGAGCGCATGGTTGGTCGCGTCGAGCAGGTCGCGGACGGCGGGATCGGAGCGGCCTTCGAGATAGATGAGGTAGCGAGCGTACTGCTGTTCCCGGCCCTCGCCCGCCCAGTGCTGGTAGATCCGCACGAACGTCCGCGTGAGTCCGGTCCGGCTCAGGGAGCCGGACGCGAAACGCACGTAGTCCTCGTTGTCCAGTTCCAGCAACCGGCTCAGGACGCCTTGCAGCAAAGCGGATCGGGTGCGGAAGTAGTAGCTCGCCGACCCGTTCGGCAACCCCGCCCGCGCGTCGACCGCGCGATGGGTCAGCCCGCGTAGCCCGCTCTCCGCTATCACGGTGATCGCCGCGTCGAGGAGGGCGGTGGCACGTGCGGTGCGAGTCACAGTCGCCAGCTTATCCACATCACCTCTACAGGTGTAGTGTCCTCTACAGATGTAGAGGAGGCGTACGGATGGACAGCGAACGCAGAGCAGTCGTCGTCGGAGCGGGGATCGGAGGGCTGGCGGTCGCCGGCGGGTTGGCGACCACGGGCTGGCAGGTCACCGTGCTGGAACGGGCGACCGAGCTGCGTCCGCTCGGCTCCGGCCTGGCACTTTGGCGCAACGCACTGACCGCGCTCGACCACCTCGCGCCCGAGCTGGCCGCCGAGCTGAGGAAGAAGCCAACCCTGCAAGGGCTGGCCGGCCTCCGCACGGCCGACGGCCGCTGGGTGGGACGGCTCACGGCCGAGACCGCCGAGGTGCCGATCTCCGTCGGACGGCCGGAGCTGTACGCCGGGCTGCGCGCCTGCGTCCCCGAGGACGCCTTCAGGTTCGGGCGCGCCGTCGAGTCGGTCCGCGAGACACCGGAGGGCGCGATCGTCCACGCCATCGGTGAGCACGGCGCCGAGGAGTACGAGGCAGAGCTCGTCGTCGCCGCCGACGGGATCGGCAGCCGGTTGCGCCGGGCGATCGATCCACGGCCGAAGATACGGTCGGCCGGATACATCTCCTGGCGCGGCATGGTCCCACCGCGGGACACGCCCCAGCTCGACGACGGTGGCGAGACCTGGGGCCTCGGCCAGCGGTTCGGCATGAACGTGATGTCCGACGGCGGCGTCTACTGGTACGCCACCCTCGCCGACGCCGACCCGAGAACCGCCGAGCTGCCCGGCACCGGCGACGACCGTGAGCACCTGCTGAGGTTCTTCGCCGGCTGGCACGACCCGATCCGTCCGCTGATCGAGCGCACGCCGCAAGGCGTGATCCTCCGCCACGACACCCCGACGCTGTGGCCGCTCCCGCGCACGTACGTCTCCGGCAGGCTCGCCCTGCTCGGCGACGCCGCCCATGCCATGACCCCCGACCTAGGCCAGGGCGCCTGCCAAGCACTGGAGGACGCGGTGGAGCTGGCCGGCGTCGTACGCGACGCGACCGGAGCCGGCATTCCCCAAGCGCTGCGGCGATACGACAGCCTGCGAAGGCCGCGTACGACCATGCTGGCCAAGCGTTCCCGGCTGGTGAGCCGGTTCTCCCAGCTGCGCAACCCGATCGCGGCCGGCCTGCGGAACGGCCTGCTGCGCATCGCCGGTCTGGGAGCCGCAGCCGGTGGCTTCGAAGCCATCGTCGCCTGGCAGCCGGGTCACGGATCGAGCCGCGACTAGACGATCTGTTCCAGGGGGTCGCCTGACGCGCGACGCCTGGCATCCACGCTGGCTGCGTTGTCGTCGATCGCCGGAGGCCCCTCCTGGCTCCTCCTCCGCCTGTGCCCACCCCCACGAACGGCGCCATCCGCCGCGCGCTTGACCGGCGACCCCTTGGAACAGATCGTCTAGGCCGCGCCTCATAACTATGGCCTGACTCGCGCCGCCCCGCATCCACGCTGACGGCACCGCGACCCTCGCCCGTACGCCCGACACGATCTTCGGCCCGCGGCACCGCCAGCACGGCGCGGCTGCGCCGCGAGCTCAACCAGCCCTACTTATGAGACACGACCTGGTACAACCCGTAGTCGGTGTTTCTTTCCGGGTGAAAACCACCGATACTGCTCCCTGTGGGCTTACCCTCGGCGCTGGTCGGACGGGACCCCGAGCTCGCCGTCTGGTCCGAGGTGCTTGGCTCGTTGCGGTCCGGCCCGGTCGGCTGCGTGCTCTACGGTGCCGCCGGCATCGGCAAGACAACGGTGCTCTCCGCCGCGATGGACGCCGCGAGGGCTCGTGGTTGTCATGTCCTGACAGCTGCTCCCGACGAGTCGGAGACCGCGCTCGCCTACGCCGGCCTGGCCGATCTGCTGGCCGGCGCACCGCCCGAGCTCCTGAAGAGCCTGCCGAAGCCCCAGCTGGCGGCGATCCAGGCGGCGCTGTACGGCGGCGAGCCGTTGCCGCCCGAGATCGCCCATCGCGCGCTCCGGGTGGCCGTGCTCCAGATCGTCCGCGTACTGGCCGCCGAATCGCCTGTGGTCATTGGGATCGACGACACGCAGTGGATCGACCCGACCACGGCCAAGCTCCTGGAGTACGTCCTCGAGCGGCTCGACCAGGAGCCGGTCTGCCTGCTGGCAGCGCTGCGCAGCGACCACGACGAGCTCCTTCCGTTCGGTATGGAGCAGGCCTTCCACGAGGACCGGCTGGTACGAATCGGCTTGCCGGGCTTGAGTTTGGGCGCGCTGCAACGCGTGCTCGCCGAACGGGTGGGCCTGGTCGTCGCCCGGACGAAGTTCCGCCGGATCGCGGCGGCGTCGGCCGGGAATCCCTTGCTGGCTTTGGAGATCGCGCTGGCCGGTCCGCTCGACGGTCCGCCGCCGAGCCCGTACGACGTCGAGGCGCTGGTCGCCAAGCGGTTGGGCACCATGCCGCAGGCGACGGTCGAGACGCTCGCGGTGGTCGCCGCCCTGGCCCGGCCGACCGTCGCGCTGGTGCGCTCGGCGCTGCCCGGAGTCGCCGACCGGGGGCTCGAGCAGGCCGAGGCGGCCGAGCTCCTGCAGGTCGACGACGGCGGGCGCGTCCGCTTCACGCATCCGGTGTACGCGACCACGGTGCTGGCCGAGCTGTCCGCTTCCGACCGGCAGGCGCTGCACGCCCGGCTGGCCGGCCTCGTCGACGACGTCGAGGAACGAGCCCGGCACCTGGCCGTGGCGTTCTCCGACCGCGACCCGCTCGTCGCGGCGAAGCTGGCCGAGGCGGCCGCCCAGGCCGAGGCGCGTGGCGCGCCGGAGGCCGCGGCCGAGCTGTGGGAGCTCGCCGGGCTGCGCACCCCGGAAGGCCAAGCGGGCTTACGGTTCGGCCGGATCGGGCACGCGGGTGTCAGCATCGCGCACGCCGGCGAACCGTCGCGGGCACGCGGCCCGCTGTCATCCGCGGTCCGGCGGCTACCGGCCGGTCGTGGCCGCGCACTGGCCCGGCTGGGCCTCGCCGACGTCAGCTTCAGCCAGGGCAGGACACGAGAGGCGGTCTCGCTGTGCCGGCGGGCGTTGCTCGACGCCGGCGACGATCACAGGCTGCGGGTCATCGGTGGCATAAAGGCCGGCTGGTACGGCACGCACCACGTACGCGAGCAGCTCGAGAGCGTGCGGCACGCGGCCGAGCTGCTGTCGCTCTGGCCGGACGAGGTGCGGGACGAGCCGGCGTTGTCCACGTGCGTCGAGCTGGTCACCGCCCAGCTGGGCTTCTACAACGGGTCCGGCCTCGACCGGGTGCGGATCGAGCGGGCCGGGGCGGCGTTGCCTCCGGACAGCCTGGAGTGGCCGGCGCGCTGGGCCCGGATGGCGTGGCGCTCGCTCACGGCGCATTTCGACCTGCGCGCCGCCCGTGCCGCGTGCGCCGCCGAGCTGGAGCTGGCGGGTGTGGTGGGCGACGAGCACTGGCGCTGCGCGGTCGGCGGGCAGCTCGCCGAAATCGACTACTGGCTCGGGGATTGGCGGCTGGCCAAGCGCGAAGCGGCGCAGGCGATGACGGTTGTGGCCCGCCCGGCCTGGCCGGCGTGGCCCGGTCCGCCGTCGTACGTACGCGGCCTCGCCGACGCGCACCTCGGCGACCTGGAGGCGGCGCAGCAGGCCGCCAAACGCGGAATCGAGTCGGCCGCCGCGATCGACGACCCGTGGATCTCGGCGGCCTACCTCGGCCTGCTTGGCTCGGTCGAGCTGGTCAGGCAGGACTACGCCGGAGCGGTGGAGTACTTCGAGCTCGCCGAGCACCTGGTCGAGGTGATCGGGCTGGCCGAGCCCGCCCGGCATCCGTTCCACGCCGACCAGGTGGAGGCCGTTGTGGGCCTGGGCGACCTCGACCGCGCGGCCGGCCTGGTGGAGTGGATGGAGCAGCGGGTCAAGGCCGCGCCGTACGCCTGGCTCAGCGCGGCGACCCACCGCAGCCAGGCCGTCCTCCGCGCCGCGACCGGCGAGCTGGAGGCGGCGCGGGACGCTCTGAGCTGCGGGTTGCGGGTGCTGGAGGGGCAGGGGATGCCGTTCGAGGAGGGCCGCACGCAGCTCTGGCTCGGCCGGGTCTGCCGTCGCCTGGGCGACCGTACGGCCGCAGCTGCCGCGCTGGGAACCGCGCGCGCGATCTTCGACCGGCTGGGCGCGCCGGTCTGGTCGGCGTTCACGTCCGAGGACTGAACCCTCGCAGGGACCCTGCGAGGGTTCAATCGCCAACTTTCCTTCCTGACTTATCTTGACGCTTGAAATAAGGTCGGCTACGTTCCGGAGCAGCAGCGACACCACTCGACGCGAGAGAGGGTTCGGCATGCTTCGTACTCGGACGATCGCCGGCTACGGCGTCGCGGTCGCGGCTCTGACCGCCGCGCTGCTCGTACCCGGCCTGCCGGCTTCCCGGCCGGCCCACGCGGCCGGTGAGACGGTCGACATCTGGCTGACCACGACCAGCGACTCGGGCGGCCGCGCCGTCACCCGAGGCCTCCAGCAGCAGGCGCCGATCACGTTCGGGCCCAACACCGGCAGCGGGACGACGGTGAACGTCGACGAAGGCACGACGTACCAGCAGTTCGACGGTGCCGGCGCCTCGATGACCGACACCACGGCCTGGCTGCTGCGCGGCAGCGGCGCCGTCAGCGCGGCCACCCGCGACCGGGTGCTGCGCGACCTGTTCGACCCGGTGAACGGCATCGGCGTGAGTTTCCTGCGCAACCCGATGGGCGCCTCCGACCTGGCCCGCTTCACCTACTCCTTCGACGACACCTGCTGCGACGTGAACGACTTCACGATCGCGCCGGACGCTGACGTGCTCGCGCTGACCAAGCAGGCGAAGTCGCTCAACCCCGCCGTCCGGGTGATGGGATCGCCGTGGAGCGCGCCCGCCTGGATGAAGGACAACAACTCGATGATCGACCAGGGCTGGCTGAAGGCGGAGTACTACGGGACCTACGCGCAGTACTTCGTGAAGTACATCCAGGCCTACGCCGCCCAGGGCGTACGCATCGACTACGTGTCGCCGCAGAACGAGCCGACCTGCTGCGGTCCCGGCACGACGTACCCTTCGATGAACTGGAACTCAGGCGGGCTCATCTTCTTCACCAAGGACAACCTCTGGCCGGCGTTCCGCGCCGCGGGCATCACGACCAAGACGCTCGTGCTCGACTTCAACTGGAGCAACTACGCCGGGCTCGGCGCGGCTCAGCTCGCCGACGCAGCGATCCGTAACGACCCGTTGTTCGGGGGCATCGCCTGGCACGGCTACGGCGGCGACGTCGCGACCCAGACGACCGTGCACAACCAGTACCCCGGCGTGCAGGCGTACGACACCGAGCACTCCGGCGGCACCTGGATCTCCAACCAGCACAGCGAGGACATGCACAACCTGATCGACTACACCCGTAACTGGGGACGTACGTGGGTCAAGTGGAGCCTCGGCGTCGACCAGAACATGGGGCCGCACAACGGCGGTTGTGGCACGTGCACCGGGCTCATCACCGTGCACAACGGCGACAGCCGTTCCGGGCAGGTCGACTACACCGTGGAGTACTACACGATGGGTCACCTGACGAAGTTCGTGAAGCCCGGTGCGTACCGGATCGCCTCGACCGCGAGCGGCACGATCCCCAACGTGGCCTGGAAGAACCCGGACGGCAGCAAGGCGCTGATCGCCTACAACGGCGGCACCAGCAGCCAGCCGCTCAAGGTGGTCTGGGGCAACCAGGCGTTCGTCTACACGCTGCCGGCGCGCACGTCCGCCACGTTCACCTGGTCCGGCACGCCCGGGTCGGGCGGCGGTGGCGGTGGCACCGGCGCGACCGGGCCGATCAGTGGGTACGGCGGGAAGTGCGTCGACGTCGCAGGAGCGAGCACGGCCAACGGCGCGGCCGTCCAGTTGTACGACTGCAACGGCACGGCCGCGCAACAATGGACCATGAGCTCCGACGGAACGGTCCGCGCGCTGGGCAAGTGCATGGACGTCACGGGCGGTTCGACCGCCGACGGCGCGCAGGTGCAGCTCTACGACTGCAACGGCAGCGGCGCGCAGCAGTGGACCTACACCGCCGGGCGCGACCTGGTGAACCCGCAGTCCGGCAAGTGCCTCGACGCGACCGGCCCGAGCTCGGCGAACGGCACCAGGCTGCAGATCTGGGCCTGCACAGGAGGCGCCAACCAGAAGTGGACGGTCCCAAGCTGAACAGGAACGCGACGTCGCGCGACGTACGCCGGGGCAACCGGTCGGTCCTGTTGTCCCGGCTGTACTTCGACGGGCCGTTGAGTCGGCTGGAGCTCAGCCGGATCACCGCGCTCAGCACGGCCACCGTCAGCAACCTCACCGGTGAGCTGCTCGAGGAGGGCCTGGTCGAGGAGGCCGGCTCGGTCGAGTCCGACGGCGGGCGGCCGCGCACGTTGCTGCGGATCGCGCCGCGGTTCGGGTACGTCGTGGGCGTCGACGTCGGCGAGACCGGCGTACGCGTCGAGCTGTTCGACCTGGCGATGACGCCGCTCGCGAAGGCCGACCATCCGGTGGCGTCGGCGCTGCCGGACCCTTCGCTGGTCGCCGACCGCGTGCTGACCGGGCTCGACCAGGTGCTGCTGGACGCCGGAGTGGCGGCGGATTCCCTGCTCGGCGTGGGGATCGGCGTGTTCGGCGTCGTGGAGCAGGGCTTGGAGGCGATCGTCGACGCACAGACGATCGGCTGGCGGGACGTACCGCTGGAACGGATGTTGCGTACGGGCACCAGCGCACCGCTGCACATCGACAACGGCGCGAAGACGCTCGGGCAGGCGGAGCTGTGGTTCGGTGCCGGGCGGGGTGCACAGCACGCCGTGATCGCGTTGGTGGGCTCGGGTGTGGGCGCGGCGGTCGTCACGCACGGCACGAGCTATCGCGGCGCGACGAGCAGCGCCGGCGAGTGGGGACACACGCGGTTGGTCTACGACGGGCGGCCGTGCAGATGTGGAGCGCGCGGCTGTCTGGAGGCGTACGTCGGCGCGGAGGGCATCCTGGACCGCTACCGGCAGGCCGGCGGTGCGGCGGCCGCGGTGGGCGGTTCGGAGGAGTCGGAGCTCGCGGCGCTACTCGTGGCCGCCGACGACGGCTCGGCGACGGCGGGTCGTGTGTTGTCGGAGACCGCGGGGTACCTCGGCGCCGGGATCGCGGACCTGATCAACCTGTTC
This sequence comes from Flindersiella endophytica, assembly GCF_054779015.1. NCBI lineage: Bacteria > Bacillati > Actinomycetota > Actinomycetes > Propionibacteriales > Nocardioidaceae > Flindersiella > Flindersiella endophytica. Next base: position 724,067 of record NZ_BAAGYY010000023.1, on the reverse strand, counting down.
AATCCGGAGCGAGTGGTGCTGTCGGGATGGGCGGGGCTGATGCTCGGCGGCCGGCTGCTGCCGGAGATCCGCGAGGCGGCGCGTTCCAACGCCCTGCGCCGCCCATTCGCTGGCGCGTCGATCGAACTCGGCCGGCTCGGGCCGGATGCGGTGGCCGTGGGTGCGGCGACGCTGCCGGTCGCGCGGCTGCTGGCGTCCGGTGGCGCGGTTTAGCTTTCTCGTTGCCCTCTTGTTGCTGCTTGCTCTTTGTCGGGCTTCCGGCGGGCCGGACCGCTCGGGTTCGGAACCGGGGCTTTTCCGGGGGATACATCGCTGTGCAGGGGTGCACGCACCCTTACCGTTCTAGCTGATCTTTACGGTGTGGCGCAGGTCGTTGTATCCCGTGGTGGCTTCCCAGAGGTCGTTGTTGGCAAGGCGGATCTTGTACTCCGGGCGCGTCCGCAGGCTCGGGCTGGGGTCTGGGAGCTCGAGCAGCAGCGCGTACGTGCCCGCGGGGAGATCGGCCGGCAGCGTGACGTTCTGGCTGACCGTCGCCGGCTGGCCGGCGGACCAGCGGCGGGGGTCGGTAGTGAGCGGGAGGCTGCGGACCGCACCGGACTGAGTGTTGCGCAAGATGAGGTTGACGGAGCGTGGGTTGTACGGCGCGGACCAGCCCTCGTTCGCGAGCTGGAGCCGGATCGGGAGCTTGCCGCCGCGGGTGGCGGAGTCCGGGAAGGTGCCCTGGCTCAGCGCGAACCGGTAACCCAGCTTGCGCTTCACCTCCGGCATGCAGCCGCCGGCCGTCCAGCTGTCGAGGACGCCCTGGTGGTAGTCGGTGTTGAGGTAGGAGTAGTGGAACAGCTCCATCTCCTGCAGCGCGGTCGCGCACTCCGAACGCGGCGGGTTGGGGTTGCAGGTCTCGCCGCCCATCGGCAGGTAGCGGGTTTCGGCTGCCAGGTAAGGATAATCGACGGCCGGGTCGATGTAGGTGCCGAAGTCGTCCGGGCTGGCCAGGAAGCAGTCGTTGTGCTGGCCGATGCGCGCCCGGGCCGTGCCGTTGTACGCCTCGCCGGGTGACAGCGCGGCGTCGCCGTACATCGTGCGCTTGTAGTACGGCGTGCGCACCTCCACCATCCGGTCCTTGGGGAGGACGGACAGCAGCTGCTCGACCATCGCCTTGCGGTTGGCCCAGTCGGCGGCGGTGACGTTGCCCTCGTCGCCGAAGTTGTTGGTGTACCACCACTCGCCCCAGGCGCCGATGAAGCCGGCCTGCACGACGGCGATCACGTCGCTGTTGCGCTGGAGGTAGGGGGCGAGTTGGTTCAGGTGCCCGGTGACGACCGCGGGCGATGCGTCGTCGCCTTCGGTCGACTGCGTGTACGCGAAGCGCAGGATCGTCTTCAAGCCTGCCGCGCGGATGGTGTCGGCCTGCTGCTGGAACTGGTCCAGGGCGGCTTGGCTGATCGGGCCGGTTTTGAACTCCGAGAGGTAGAACACGCACATGACCTGCGTGATCTGCTCGGTCTCGCGGTACTGCCGCAGGGTGGCGGCGTCGAAGTCGGCTTTGTCGCATTCGAGCGGGAAGTGGTAGAAGCCGCGCTCGGGATTCGCGATCACCTCGTCGGTCGGCTCGTACGTGACGACCGCCTTGTGGCCGGCAGCGGCGGGTGCCGGCTGGCTCGCTCCCGCAGCCGGGCCGGTCAGCCCGGCGAGTCCGAGGATCCCGACGACCAGGGCAGCCCCGAGCCGCCGCGTCGACGCTCCGCTCATGTTTCCCCTCCTCGATGCTGTACGTCTGCACAAACTAGTCTCGTTTCGGCGGGATGCAAGCACTTTCGCTCAGGAATACCTGCAGTTCGAAAACGGTTGGCATCAGTTACGGCAGGTCGGACATACTTGCCGCGCACGACCCGACGAAGGAGCGATTCGACAGATGCTGTTGCGAGGACGAGCTACCTAGGCCGAGCTGACCTCTCGGCCGGTTCGGCATGCCTCCGACTCGTTCATCCGCAAGCATCCGCGCCGTCCGCGCACTTCGCGAAAGAGGTCAATCGTGCGCTCCTCCAGCTCTTCCGTCTCGTCCATCGAGATTCGGCATACCCTGCTCGGCTTCTTCGAGCAGCGAGATCATCTGCTGCTGCCCTCGTCCTCCCTGATCCCGGACGATCCGAGCCTGCTGCTCACGACGGCGGGCATGGTGCAGTTCCTGCCGTACTTCACCGGCGAACGCACGCCGCCCGGCCCTCGGCTGACGACGGCGCAGCGTTGTGTGCGTACGGTCGACGTCGACAACATCGGGCAGACCGACCGGCACACCACGTACTTCGAGATGTTCGGCAACTTCTCCTTCGGCGACTACGACGGGCCGCAGGCGGTCGCATGGGCGTGGGAGCTGTTCACGTCGCACCTTGGCATTGACAGTGATCGGCTCTGGATCACCGTCTATCGCGACGATGACGACACCGTTGACATCTGGCGCTCGCTCGGCGTGCCGCTGGAGCGGATCCAGCGGCTCGGCATGGAGGAGAACTACTGGTCGGTGGGACGCCCGGGGCCGTGCGGGCCGTGCACCGAGATCTTCTACGACCGTGGGCCTTCGTACGGCCCGGACGGCGGGCCGGCGGTCGACACGGATCGCTTCCTGGAGCTGGGCAACGTCGTGCTGATGCGCCACGTTCGCGGCTCCGGTGGAACCGACGACGACTTCCCGGTGGTCGGCGACCTGCCCCGGCCGGGCATCGACGTCGGGCTCGGCCTGGAGCGGATCGCGATGGTGCTCCAGGACGCGAACCACATCCACGAGATCGACTCGTTCCGGCCCACGCTGGATCACCTGGCCGGGCTTTCTCCGGTCGACGACGTGGAATCCGTGCGCGTGGTGGTCGACCACCTGCACGCGACGGTGATGCTCGTCGCGGACGGCGTACTCCCGTCGGCGGGCGGCCGCGGGCACGTCATGCGCCGGCTGATCCGCCGCGCGCTGGGTCGGTTGCGCAGGCTCGACCTGCCGTCGAAGACGCTGACGTCGCTCGTGCCGTCCGTACTGGAAGGGCGACTCTCGCTGCGGCCGGACCTGATCGACGTCCGCCCGATCGTGGAGTCCGTGCTCACCGTGGAGACCAAGGCGTTCGACCGCGCGCTACGCCAGGGTTCCCGCCTCCTCCGGCGGGCGATCCGCCGTACGCTCGACCGTTCGGAAACCGTGCTGCCGGGCGAGTCCGCGTTCGAGCTCTACGACGCGTGCGGCATGCCACTGGAGCTGACGATCGAGCTGGCGCACGAGTCCGGCCTGACCGTCGACATCGAGCGGTTCGAAGAGTTGATGGAGGAGCATCGCACTCGCTCCGGCGGCGCCTAGGCGGCAGCGGCGACCTGGGTGCGCAGCTGGCTGAGGAACTCGATGTTCGTCCGCGTCTTGCGGAGGCTGTCCAGGAGCTGCTCGATGCCCTGGCGGCCTTCGCGGGAGGCGAGGGCGCGGCGGAGGCGGTGGGTGACGGCCAGCTCGTCGGGGGAGAGGAGGAACTCCTCGCGGCGGGTGCCGGACGCCTCGATGTCGATGGCCGGGAAGACGCGGCGGGTGGCAAGGATGCGGTCCAGCTTGAGCTCGGCGTTGCCGGTGCCCTTGTATTCCTCGTAGATCAGGGTGTCCCCGAGCGAGCCGGTCTCGACGAGCGACGTCGCGATGATGGTCAGGGAGCCGCCGTTCTCGAGGTTACGCGCCGCTCCTAGCAGGCGTTTCGGCGGGAACAAGGCCGTGGAATCGATGCCTCCGCTCAGGACGCGGCCAGACGATGGCGCTGCCAGGTTGTACGCGCGGCCCAGGCGGGTGAGCGAGTCGAGCAGGACCACAACGTCCTCGCCCTGTTCTACAAGGCGTTTGGCTCGCTCGATCGCCAGCTCGGCCAGTGCGGTGTGGTCGCCGGCCGGGCGGTCGAACGTGGAGGCGATCACCTCGCCCGGCGCGGTGCGCTGCATGTCGGTGACCTCCTCGGGGCGTTCGCCGACGAGGACGACCATCAGGTGACAGTCGGGGTGGTTCTTGCCGATGGCGGCCGCGATGTGTTGCAGGACAACGGTTTTACCGGCCTTCGGCGGTGCGACGATCAGGGCCCGCTGGCCCTTGCCGATCGGCATGACCAGGTCGATCGTACGGGTGGTGAGGTTGCCTGGCTCGGCCTCGAGGCGCAGGCGGGACGTCGGATGCAACGGCACCAAGTCGTTGAACTTCGGCCGCTTGCGGGCCGCTTCGGGCGCGGCGCCGTTGATCGTGTCGATGCGTTCCAGCGGCGCGAACGGTTGCCGCTTTCGCTTGCCCTGCTGGGTATCTTGTGGCTCGCCGACCGCGCCGGTGACGAGGTCGCCGCGGCGCAGGTCGTACTTGCGGATCATCGCCATGGACACGTACGCGTCGTCGGGGCCGGCGAGGTAGCCGGAGGTACGGACGAAGCCGCAGGTTTCCATGACGTCCAGAACTCCCTGGACAGTGGTGCTCATGCACAACCTCCTTGATGGTGTGCGAAGTCTTCGATGTGTGAGACATGTGAGATGTGGATTGGCTCGCAGAAAACGCTGCGATATGTGGTGAAATCTGAGGATTCTCGCGGGGGCGGTGAAAGAGCCGCCTGCATCCGGCAAGATCAGACAGCAACTACGGTAGCAGGCCTGCCGCGCCGCCGGCAAGCACCATCGACCTGTAATGGTTTCGCGGCTGCCGACACAAAGGGGACATGACGCCAGCGGAGGAGACAGACGACGATGCGTTCGTCCAGCTCTACGAGCAGCACTACTGGGCGATCGTGCGGTTCGCGACGCGCCGCGTCGACGGTACGGAGGCGGCGCGCGATGTCGCCGCCGAGACGTTCGTCGTCGCGTGGCGCCGGCGCGACCGGATACCGAAGGCAGAGCCACTGCCGTGGCTGTACCGCGTCGCGGGGAATCTGATCCGCAACGAGTACCGCCGCCGGACCAGGGACGCCGAGCTGCACGCCCGGTTGCGTGAGCGGGCCGGGCAGTCGGAGGCCCACGACCGGTCCGCACCTGACCTCGCCGACCACGTGGCGTGGTCTCAGCGGTTGGATGCGGTCCTTGCCGCGCTCCGGACGCTCAGCGAGAAGGACCAGGAAGTGCTTCGCCTGCACGCATGGGAAGGCCTTGCGGGCAAGGACCTCGCGGTCGCGCTCGGCTGTACGACCGGTTCGGCGGCGGTCCGGCTCCATCGGGCCAGGCGCCGGCTCGAACGGGCACTTCGATCGGCGCCGGACAATCCGGGCGCCGGTACGTTCCACCTCTTGTCGAGAAGGGCTTTGAACCATGCGGACGACTGACACGATCGAGCAGTTGCGCCGGGCGGACCCCGCCGGCACAATGACCGACCGGGCGCTGGACGAGCGGGCCCGGGCAGATCTACACGTGATCCTCGCTGGGACAGCCGACACAGCCACAACCGGCAAAACCCGCGGAACATTCCCGACCCGCCGGTTCGTCGTCGTGGCGGCGCTCACCGGAGTCGCGGCGACGCTCGCGGTCGGCGGGATCCAGCTCATTGATCCGCTCGGCGAACGGCAGGTGGCGGAGGCTGCGACCCCACCCTTGTTGCCAGGCGAGCTCGACCCGGGCGATCCGGCCCGCGAGGCTCTGCTGGCGCTGGCCGAACGTGCCGAGGCCGACACGACTATCCCCGGCGACACCGATCGGCACCTGGTCCGTACGCGGAACTGGAACCTGCAGACGGACGCCGGCGACGATCGCGTCACGTCTAGGGTCGTGGAAATGCACGGCGAGCTGCGGTGGAACGCCGACCTGTCCGGCCGCGAGACCAGCACGACCGAAGGCAAGACAGACGTGACGACCTGGCCGCCGGGCGAGTATCAGGGGTATTACACGCATCCGTTGCCGGCCGAGCGGGGAGCCCTGCTCGAGCAGCTCGAGCCTGGGCATCACATCTCGGAGTACGGCACGCCTGGCTTGCTCGACGCGATCGTCGACGTCTACGCGGAGTCGACGCCGGCTCCTGCCGTCCGCGGCGCACTGCTCCGGCTGCTGGCCGAGCGCGACGATGTGGCCACCCTCGGCACGATCAGGGACCGGCTCGGGCGGCGGACCGACGCGTTCGCGCTGGACAGCGAGCAGGGCGGCCTTCCGAACCGGCGGATCCTGATGTTCGACCCCGCGACCGGACGGCTGCTCGCCGAGGAGGAGGTGCTGACCGAGCGCCCCGGCCTGCTGAACGTCCGGATCCCAGCGGTGTTCGGCTACAGCCTTTACCTCTAGACGGACTCAGGACCAGCGGACGTGCAGCGCCGGCGGCTTGCGGAAGACCAGCCCGCGAGCCGCCGGCCTCGGCTGGTCCTCGTCCAAGCGCAGCCCGGGAAGGTCGAGCAAGGCCTGGAGCGCCGTACGCACCTCCAGCCGGGCCAGGTCGGCGCCGACGCAGAAGTGCGGGCCGTGGGCGAACGCCAGGTGCTGCCGGGCGTTCGCCCGCCTTACGTCGAAGCGATCCGGGTCGGTGAACACCGCCGGGTCGCGATTGGCGCCGGCCAGTGAGACCGTCACCAGGTCGCCGGCGGCGATGGACGCTCCACCGAGTGAGATGTCACGGGTGGCGTAGCGGTCGACGACCGCGGCGGCCGGTTCGAGCCGGACCGACTCCTCCAGGGCGTTGTCCAGCAGGGCGGGATCGGCGCGGACCAACGCCAGCTGGTCCGGGGCCGACAGCAGATGCAATGCAAGGTTGACGATCTCGCCCTCGGTGGTCTCGATGCCACCGAACATCAGCACGGCCGCGTTCGACACCAGCTCGTCGACCGACAGCCCGCTGTCGCCGTGGGCGGCGGCAAGCGAGGCGGCGATCGACGACCGCAGCTCGTCGAACGCCCGCGCACCCGCCGGAGAGGCGGGCCGGCCGGAGGAGATGTCGGTCACGGCCGACACGATCGCGTCGTACCAGCCGAGCACCGCCGAAGCGTTGGTACGCCCGAGGCCGAGCGCCTCGGTCACCACCGCGACCGCCAGCGGCCCGGCCAGGCCGCGCCGGAGCTCGGCCTGGCCGTCCGCGCGGAAGCCGTCGACCAGGCGGCGCGTCTCGGCGGTCACGAAGTCGCCGTAGCGCTCGCGGACCTGCCGCGGCTTGAACTCCGGCGCGAACGCCGCGCGATGCCGGCCGTGTGCGGCGCCGTCCAGCGACAGCATGCTCGGCCCCACCACGGCGGCGGTCGAGAACCGAGGGTCGTCGACGGTGAAGTCGGAGGCTGCCCGGAGCACGGACTGGGCCAGATCGTGCCGCGTCACCAGCCAGCCGTTGAGCGCCGGCAGCCACGACACCGGCTCGCTCGCCCGCAGCCGGGCGTGCAGCGGATGCGGGTCGGCCTCCAGCTCGGCGAGCGTGGCGGCGGCACCGATCGGAAACACCCCGCAACGCTACCTCGCGTCCGGATTCACCGCCGTGATCAGGTTCGCGGTGTGCCGGATCCATACGCCGCGCTCGGTCTCGTACGGCCGTAGAGCTTCGGCCAGCTCGGCTCGCACGGCGTCAATCTGCTCCTGCGTGGCGAACGTGAACGCGTGCCGCACCGGGCCCCAGCCGCAGATGAAGTCCCTGGCGTCGTGGACATCGTCTCCCCACCAGGTTCCCGCCTCGACCGGCGTCGACCGGACGCCGGTGTAGCCCGCGGCACCGAAGACCTCCGCCACCCGGGTGGCCTCGGCCAGGGACAGCGGCCCGGTGCCGGCCGGCTGGTCCTGCGGTTCCGGCACGGTGACGTGCTTGTGCACGGTCGCGAACACGGGCAACAGCTGGTTGCGCGGGCCCGCGCTCATCGCGAGGAACGCGACCCGCCCGCCCGGGCGCAGCGCCTGCCTGATGTTGCCGAACGCCGCCACCGGATCGGCGAAGAACATGATGGCGAACCGGCTGATCGCGACGTCGAACTCCCTTGCCGGGAACGGAAAGACCTGCGCGTCGCCGCGCTCGAACGTGACGTTCGACAGGCCCTCGGCCTCGGCCAGCTGGCGGGCGCGGGTCAGCATCGGCACCGACAAGTCGACTCCGAGGACGTTGCCGTTGACCGCGCGCTGCGCGGCCAGCCGCGTGGTCTGCCCGTTGCCGCAGCCGATGTCGAGCACGTTGTCGGACTCACCGATCCCGGCCGCATCGAAGAGGATCGTGTTGAACTCCTCGTTGCCGTGGTCGTAGCGCTCCTGGTTGTCGGCCCAGTGCCGGCCCTCGTAGCCGTTCCAGGCCTCGGACTGGTGCGTGTTCACGATCGTCGTCATGCGAACGATTCTGCCCGCGCGTCCGGCCGGCCAACGTCGGTTCCGGGACGGCAGTCGCGCCTGCCCCCGGTGCGGTAGCCGGAGTTCGCCGCTACTCCCGGCGGAGTAGAACGAATCCGGGAGCCGGATACTGAAACCGGTAGGCTGAATCGCCGTCTAGCTTGGGGGATGCGAAGGCCGGCCGTAGTCCGGTGTGTTCCGGGGGGAAATCGGCATGGATGTCGTCTTCAGGGTCGACTTGGTTGAAGCCAAGTCCGAATGGGTGATCGTCTGCGAGTCGTCCGCAGGCGGCCGGGTCGTGCGCCGGCTCGACAACCCGTTCGCGGTCGCGGAGCTCGAAACCCTTCTGGAGAAGGTGGAAACCAACCTGCTCCGGTCGGCGGCATCGGTGATCACGCGCCGGGCGAAGGGGCATGAGCGAGTAGTCAAGGAGTTCGGTGAGCGCCTGACCGGAATCGTCCTCGGTGACGACGCTCGGCTCCTGTTCGATCGTTCACGCCGGCGGGCCAAAGAGACAAACGGAGATCTTCGGGTACTGGTCAATCCGAACGGGCCGTTAATCGCTCGTATTCCGTGGGAATTCCTTGCCGACCCGCTGATCCCCGACGACTACCTCGCGCTGCGGGTGCCGGTCGTTCGAACGCCTCATCTCCCGGAGGGAAGGCCGCCGCTGGAGATCGAGCCGCCGTTGCGAGTGCTCGGGGTCATCTCGAGGCCCACCGATCTGGCCGAGCTCGATGTCGAGGGCGAGCGCGACCGGATCTCCCAGGCGTTCGGCCAGTTGAGCTCCGGCCTGGTCGAGCTGACCTGGCTGCCGGGTGACCGCTGGCGAGATCTCGCGACAGCGGTCCGGAACGGTCGCTGGCATGTTCTGCACTTCATCGGACACGGCGGCTTCGACGAGGGGACCAGCTCCGGCTACATCGAGCTGACCGATGACGCCGGGGCGGCCACCCAGGTCCCGGCAGCCGACCTCGCCCGGCTCGTCGCCGGCAACGACGATCTGCGGATGGTCGTCCTGAACGCCTGCGAGTCGGCCGCCGCGGGTACGGATGGCGTCTTCTCCAGCACGGCCGCGAAGCTCATGCGCGACGGCGTACCGACGGTGGTCGCGATGCAGTACGAGATCACCGATCCCGCGGCTCTCGTCTTCTCCTGCTCGTTCTACGAGAGCATCGCGCGAGGCTCTCCGATCGATCGCGCCGTGACGCTCGCCCGTGAGTCGGTCAAGATGGCCTTGCACAGCCTGGAGTGGGCCACGCCGGTGCTGTTCCTGGCCTCCGGAGACGTCCAGACGTTCGTCACGTCCACGTACTCACCACACCACGTGGTCCAGCCGGAGTGGACGGAACGGGCGAAGGACGCCACGAAGAGCGCGACTCCCGATGCGACACCCGCACCCGTCCGGTCCGCCGCACGCGAGCCCGCTCCCGCGCCCACAGCCGCCAGGACCACGCCGGCGATCGTTTCGCACCAGCCGAGGCGCACCGGCCCTGAACCCCAGCCGATCCACCAGTTCGCCGCCCGCGACTCGCTGTTCTCTGTCGCACTCGGCCCGAAGAGTCTGCTGGCCGCGGCCGGCGAGGCCGGCGTCCACGTACTCTCCTCCTCCTTGCGGGAGCTCTCGACCTGCTCGCTGCCGCAGGCCGGCCACGCCCGCCGGGTCGCGTGGAGCCCGTGGCCGCGTCACCTCGCCTCGATGCACGACGACTGCTCTGTCGTCGTGTGGGACCTGGAGTCGGCGACGCCGCTCCGGGTGCTGCGCGTCCGAGGCCCGCGAGCCTTGCACGCGTTGGCGTTCAGCCCGGACGGGCACTGGATCGCCGTCACCGGATCGGATCTGCGGGTCCACATCTACGACGTGCAGGGCGTGGAGGCGTTGGCCATCCCGGTCGGCCGTCCGGCGACGTTTCCGGGCATCCAGCAGACGGCACCGTCGGCGTTGCCGGCCCTTCAGTTCACCTCCGACGGCGACGTCCTGGTCGGTGGCAGCGACGGCCTGGTGCGCCGGTACGACCACGCGGGACGGCAGCTGATGAGCTGGCAGCACCCGCAACCCGTCGTGGGGCTGACGGCGCGCGACGACAGGCTGATCGCCGCGGGCTTCCACGGACAGGTGCTGGCCTGGACGCCGGCCGGCCGGCCGCTCCACGACCTGGATCGGCTCGGAGCCGTCCGGCATCCGGCGGTGTCGCCGAACGGCACGTACCTCGCAGGTATCGGCGACGACTCGCAGTGCCACGTCTGGGGCCAGGCGGGCTCGCCGGTGGCGACGTACCCCGTGGGCAGCACCTGCGTCGGGGTCACCTTCGCCGGCCATATCGGCCGTACCGACCGGGTGATCGTCGGCACCGTCACCACCGGCGTCCAGGCCTGGCCGTTCGACCCGCCCACATCCGACAGGACCGCTCATGAACGAGGTTGAGATCTACTGGCCCGCGGCTCTTCCGCAGGAAGCCCTGCGGGATGCCCAGGAGTTGTTCCACGAGCTCGGCGTCGAAGCGACCGGCCGGCTCGAACCGAGCCGTCGCGGCGACCCGGGCCTGACTGTCCTCGTCCTGCTCACCACCTCGGTGCTGGAACCACTCCTCACCGCGTTCGCCCAACGGCTCGGCTCCGACGCACTCCCGGCGCTGCGGCGCCTGGTGCGCCAGCTGTTCGGCCGGCCGGACGCGTCGGTCAAGCCTGCGACCGTGGTGTTCGAGTCGACCGCGAGCGGTGCGCAGTTCATCTTCACCCAGGACCTGCCCGACGAGGCCTACCGCAAGGCCCTCCTGCTGAATCCCGGCGACGAGCCAGGACGGTGGACCTGGGATCCCGGCTCCAGGGAGTGGGCCCGCTTCGAACCCCGCCTGCGACACCAACCGGAGAAACCCGATGACGACTCCTGAGCCTCCACCCAAACCCGAACCAGAGCGCGAGACCGAACCCGAGGACGTCTGGGGCACCGCCCAGACGCCTTGGCGGAACGCCCAACCGCCGCAACCGCCCGGGCAGCCGCCGGCCGGCTTCCGGCCGCTGCCGGGCCAACCAACGCCACCGGCCGGGCGGCCGCCGCCCGGATCCCGGCCACTGCCCCTGCAGCCGCAGCCTCCCGCCTTCAGCGCCCCACCGCCGCCGAGATCGTCCCGCTGGAGCCAGCCCCTGGTGATCGGCGGCATCGTCTTCGGCGTCTGGGTTCTGCTGTTCCTGGTCTTCGCGATCGTGGGCGCCTTGTCCGGGTACTAAAGTCGCCGGCGTGGCAGACACGACGCTCGCGGGGGCGATCCGGCGGCTGGACCGCACCACCCAGTGGCGGGAGGTGCAGCGGATCCCGTTGCGCTTCGCGACCTATCACCCGCAGGGGATGACGCTGGCCGGCGACCGGATCTTCCTGTCGTCGGTGGAGATCGGTGCCGACCGCGACCACGGCACGGGCCACGTCCTCGTGCTGGACCGCGGCGGACGGCTGCTGGACGACGTGCGGATCGGCGAGGAACCGATCTACCATCCGGGCGGCATCGACTTCGACGGCGAGTCGGTGTGGGTGCCGGTCGCGGAGTATCGCCCACACAGCAAGGCGATCGTCTACACCATGGACCCCGGAACGTACGAGCTCACCGAACGCTTCCGCGTCGACGACCACATCGGCGGTGTCGTCCGCGACCAGATCACCGGCGACGTCCACGGCGTGAGCTGGGGCGGCCGCACGCTCTACACCTGGACGCCCGACGGCCGCCAGCTGTCGAGCCAGGGCAACGAGGACCACCTGCTCGACTATCAGGACGGCGCCTACGTGGCGGACAGCCTGCAGGTGTGCACCGGGATCACCGGGCTACCCGCGCCGGGCGGCGGCACGTACGAGCTGGGTGGCATCGTCCTGCGGGACCTGCGCGACAACCGGATCCTGCACCAGGTGCCGCTCCCGCTGTTCTCGACCGCCGGTCATGTCCTCACGCGCAACCCGGTCGCCTTCGAGCTCGACGGCGACACCCTGCGCCTCCTCGCCGCCCCCGACGACGGCGAGGAGCCCGCGGGCACCGAGCTCTACATCCTCGAGACCACGGTCCTCCAGAGATCCGCTACGCCGGTAGGTGGCGGGCCAGGAAGTCGAGCTGCAGGGCGTGCTGGCGGATCTGCTCGTCGACCACCAGGCTGAAGTGGCCGGCGTCGAAGATGTCCGCCTCGTAGACCGCGCCGGTCTTGTCCAGCACAGCAAGGAAGTTCTCGACCTGCCGGATCGGGCAGCGAACGTCATTGCGGCCCGCCACCACGAGCACGGGAGCACGCACCTGCTCGGCGTACGTGATCGGTGAGGAGCGGGCCCACTTCTCCGGCAGCTCCTCCGGTGTGCCGCCAAACAGCGCGCGGTCGTGCTCGCGGACGGCTTGCATCTCGTCCTCGTACAGCGCGACCATGTCGCCGATCGGCACCATCGCCAGCCCCGCCGCCCACTTCGACGGCTGGATGCCGAGGCCGAGCAACGTGAGGTAGCCGCCCCAGGAATAGCCGCCGATCACGCAGCGGGCGGGGTCGGCGATGCCGGCTTCCACCGCCCAGTCGCGGACGGCACCGATGTCTTCCAGCTCGATCAGTCCGGGCGCCTCGCGGTCGGCGTCGCGCCAGGCGGCGCCGTAGCCGCTGGAGCCGCGGTAGTTGACGTGGATCACGCAGTAGCCCGCGTCGACCAGTGTCGCGCGCGTCGCCGAGAACCCGTCGTCGGTCCAGCCGCCCGGCCCGCCGTGGAGCATGACGACCGTCGGCGCCGGACCGTTCTCGTGCGGCCGCGCGACCAGCGCGTGGATGTGGCCGCCTGGCCCGTCGACCCAGGCATCGGTCAGCGGAACGGACGGCTTCGGCGGATCCGGCGACTCCAGCACCCGGCGCCCGGCACCGTCGAGCGTGACACCGGGGGTCGCGCTGGACGACCAGTGATACTCCAGCGTGCCGTCGGGGCGGATGTTGTACGAGCCGATGACGCCGGCCGGCGTTTCGATGCCGGTGAGCGTGGAGGACTCGAGGTCGTAGCGGTAGAGCCGGTCGCGGCCGTGCCGGCGCTGCTTCACCAGCAGGGCCTGGCCGTCGGGGTACCAGCGCGCCGAGATGTCGCCGTCCAGGTCGAGGGCCGGCAGCGACTGCTCGCCGGTCCGGATGTCCCAGATCAGCACGCCCGTGGGGCCGGAGCGCTCGTGCTCGACGATCAGCCGCGCGTCGCCGTCGACCGGGGCGAACGCGACAGCGTGCAGACCACGGTCCACTCCGTCCCACAGGTCGGCGACGGGCTCGCCGGTGGCGGTGTCGATGACTCGTACCGCCGGATAGTCGGCGTCGCCGTGCTCGGTGTGGTCGATCGCGACCAGTTCCTCGTTACGCGAAAGGGCTGCGGCTCGCGCGAACGAAGCCGCGGAGTAGATCGTGCTGACGGCCTCGCCGTCGCGGTGGACGTGGACGGTCGTGGCGTCGTCGTTGGTGAAGCCGAGCACAGTGCGCGTCCGTCCGAGGTGGAGGCCGATCGGATAGCCGCCCGGTACGCCGGTGACCGCGAACTCGGCGTCCCCGATGCCCGAGAACGGCTGCCGCATCCAGCGGCCCTGCTCGTTGCCACCGTCGTCGTCGAACCACCACACCCATTCGCCGTCCGCGCTGACCTGCGTCATGAACACGCCCTGATCGCGGTCGGTCAGCCGGGTATGCGTGTCCTCTCGGCGGTCCCAGGCGTAGACCTGGTTGACGCCGCTGGCGTTCGACACGTAGATGCACCGATGCGGCACGTCCCTTGCGCTGTTGGGGAAGCCGACGCTGATCGCCCGGAAGCGCTGAACCCACGCTGGTTCGTTCGTCGCAGTCATATGCCGAGAGCTTGCCAGGTTGCCCGGTGGCACCTTGCTGCCGCATCGAGGTCTTGTCCGCTATCGGTCCAGACTTCACCATCAGGGTGTCCGAAGGATTCCTTTACGACGCAGGAAAAATGCGTCACATCATTACTCAGGAGGAAGGGCGTGAAACTCCCAGCACGGACATTTCGGCTCGCCGTGGCGGCGTTGGTCGCGGTGGGCCTGGCGCTCCCGGCCGTCTCCACTGCGAACGCCGCCGTGGAACCGGCTCCGCGAGCTGCGACCTGGCACCCCGAGCGCGACTTCATGGGCTCGACGATCGCGGCTCACGAAGGCGCCCGGGCCGCGGATCAGCGGATCGCCGTCCAGCCGCAGGGCATCGGCGTACTCGCGACCACGGCAGGTGTCGACGTCAGTCACTGGCAGGGCAGCATCAACTGGACCTCGGTCTACAACGCCGGCATCCGGTTCGCCTACATCAAGGACACCGAGGGCACCAACTACAAGGACCCGAACTTCAACAGCAACTACACCAACGCCTACAACGCGGGTGTCATCCGCGGCGCGTACCACTTCGCGCTGCCGAACGCCTCCAGCGGCGCGACGCAGGCGACGTACTTCGTCAACAACGGCGGCCGGTGGTCCGGGGACGGCAAGACGCTGCCGCCGGCGCTCGACATGGAGTACAACCCGTACGGCGCGAGCTGCTACGGCCTGTCGCAGGCGTCGATGCGCAGCTGGCTCGCCGACTTCAGCAACACGACCAAGCGTCTGGCGGGCAGGTACCCCGTGATCTACACGACGACCAACTGGTGGTCGACGTGCACGGGCAACTGGAGTGGCCTCGCGAGCACGAACGCGCTGTGGATCGCGCGCTGGGCGAGTGCGCCGGGCACGTTGCCCGCCGGCTGGCCGGCGTGGACGATCTGGCAGTACACCTCGACGGGCGCGGTGTCGGGGATCAGCGGCAACGTCGACCGCGACTACTTCAACGGGACGCTGGCGCGGGTGCAGGCCTTCGCCCGATGCTCGGAGGAGAACCCCTGCTGACCAAACCTTCGGGCTGATCGCTTCGCAGTCGCAGCGGCGCCCCGGCCGGTCTCGCCGCATGACCGGCCGAGGCGCCGCTCGCCTGTATCCAGGTGGCATCCACCGCATTTGACAAATCAGTTTGTCAAATCGCATGATGAGCGCTGTGAACGCCGAGCTGGACGTGCTGCGAGCCGGAGACCGCCTGCGCGGAATAATGTCGCCGCTGCGCCAGCGGCTGCTCGAGGAGTTGCGCGAACCGGGCTCGGCGACCACGCTGGCCGCCCGGCTCGGGGAGAGCCGCCAGCGGATCAACTACCACCTGCGCGAGCTGGAGAAGAGCGGCTTCGTCGAGCTGGTCGAGCTGCGACCACGACGCGGCCGTACCGAGCGGATCCTGCGCGTCAAGGCCCGCACCGTGGTCGTGGCGCCGGCGATCATCGGCGACCGCGACGCGGCCGGCGAGCAGGACCGGTTCGCCGCCGACACGCTGCTGGCCGGCGCCGCCCGGACGTTCGACGAGGTGGCGGCCCAGCGCGAACGTGCTGAGGCGGCCGGCAAGCGGCTGGTCACGTTCACGATCGAGGCGGCGATCGGTTTCGCCGAGCCGGCCGACATCGAACGGTTCGTGGCCGAGTTGGGCGAACGGATTGCCGAGCTGGCCGCGGCGTACGACACCCCGGAGTCCGGTCGTCGCTACCGCCTGCTGATCGGCGGCCACCCGAGCCCGAGCCCTGAAAAGGAAGCCAAGCCATGAGTGAGCAGCAGAAACCGTTCGAGGTGGAGACCGTCGTCGACGCGCCGGTCGACGTGGTGTGGCGGTCGTTCACCAGCCTGGAGCTGATCCACCAGTGGTTCGGCTGGGACTACGACGAGCTCGAGGGCGAGATCCGCTTCATCTTCGCCGACAGCGCCGACCCGCAGCCGGCCGAGCATCGCATCGTGTTCGGCGACGGGCAGCGGATCGAGCTGGTGCCGGACGGCCCGCGGACCGTCGTCAAGGTGACCATGCCGGGCGATCTGTCCGACGCGAGCTGGGACGACATCTACGACGGCATGGAGGAGGGCTGGCGGACGTTCTTCGAGCAGCTCCGGTTCTATCTCGAACGCCGGACCGGCAGCGGCGGGCGCCGCACGATCTACCTGACCGGAGTCGGCACGGGCGAGGCCGCGGCCGACGCGTTGCTCTCCGGCGAGCCCTGGCACGACAGCCGCTACCAGCGCATGTCCGTCGACGCCGGCGGAATGCTGCTCGGCATCGCCGGGCAGCAGCCGATGGCCGCGACCGGCCCGATCAGCCTCACCGTCACCAGCTACGGCCTGGACGACGCCGCGTTCGCGGAGCTCGAGAAGCACTGGGCGGACCGCTGGTCCGCGGCAACAGTGTCGTAGCGCTCAGCGCGTTCGCATTCCTGGTGTTCAAGTGCGGACGCCTGGGATTGCCTGGTTCTCACCGTCCGTGCCCAAGCTGTGTGCGGCCTCTTTTACCACAGCTGTGCGGATCCGGACATGGGTGCGAAACAAGGCGTTCATAGCTTCGCGAGCACAGATGAGTACGGACACAGCTCTATGCGCTCGGGAGATCATCATGAGCACAGCCACTGCGACACCCGCCGCGACACCGAAGTCCAAGGGCAGGTGGATCGACGACTGGCGGCCCGAGGACGAACAGTTCTGGCAGAGCACCGGGCGCAAGGTCGCGATCCGCAACCTGATCGGCTCCGTCTTCGCCGAGCACCTGGGCTTCCTGGTGTGGCTGCTGTGGAGCGTGGTCGTCGTCAGCCTGCCGGCTGCCGGCTTCGACTTCACCGTCGACCAGTTGTTCTGGCTCGTCGCCGTCCCCAACCTGGTCGGCTCGACGCTCCGGCTGCCCTACACGTTCGCCGTGACGAAGGTCGGCGGCCGCAACTGGACGGTGATCTCGGCGTTCCTGCTGCTGATCCCCACCACGCTGCTCGCGATCATCGTCAGCGACACCAGCACGCCGTTCTGGCTGATGCTGATCGTCGCCGCGACGGCGGGTGTCGGCGGCGGCAACTTCGCCTCGTCGATGACCAACATCACGTACTTCTTCCCCGAACGCCGCAAGGGCCTCGGCCTCGGCCTGAACGCCTCCGGCGGCAACCTCGGCACCAGTGTCGTGCAGTTCGCCACGCCGGCGATCGTCGCGTTCGGTGCGGGCACGAGCCTCGCGTTCGCGGGCCTGTTCTGGATCCCGTTCATCCTGGTGGCGGCCATCGTGGCCTGGCTGCTGATGGACAACCTGACGGTCGCCAAGCGGCCGATCAAGGAGCAGCTCAGCGCCGGCAAGCGGCCGCAGACCTGGATCATGTCGTTCCTCTACATCGGCACGTTCGGCTCGTTCGTCGGCTACACGGCGGCGTTCCCGCTGCTGCTGAAGACGCAGTTCCCCGGCACGGCCTGGCTTGGTTACGTGTTCATCGGCGCGCTGGTCGGCGCCGTGATCCGCCCGTTCGGCGGCTGGCTGGCAGACCACGTCGGCGGTGCCAAGGTCACCGCGGCCGTCTTCGCCGCGATGGTGATCGGCATGGTCGCGATGCTGTTCTCCGTCAACATCAAGTCGCTGCCGCTGTTCCTGATCTCGTTCCTGATCCTGTTCGCGGCCTCCGGCACCGGCAACGGCTCGACGTACCGCATGATCCCGGCCATCTTCAAGGCGCAGGGCGAGAAGGAGGACAAGGCAGGCGTCCCGAACGCGATCGCGATCGCGCGTACGGAGGGCGCCGCCTGCCTCGGCATCGCGGGAGCGATCGGCGCGTTCGGCGGCTTCCTGATCCCGCGGGCGTACGGCAGCTCGATCGCGGCGACCGGCTCGGTCGCGACCGCGGTGATCGCGTACGCCGTGTTCTACGCGGTCTGCCTCGGCGTGACCTGGTGGTTCTACCTGCGCAAGCAGTGGCTGGTGGAGAAGGCGCCCTCACTTGCGCACGCCTCGGTATGAGCTTGCGGTAAGCGGGCGTACATACCCGGGAAGTGAGGACAGCGTTGCATGAACGAAACAAGCGGGACGCCGACGCGAAATCGGCGGCACGCAGTCTCGATGACATGCCCGAAGCCGTAGCCACTCACTGCCCCTACTGCGCCCTGCAGTGCGGCATGACGCTTCGCCGCCAGGGCACCGACGTCGAGGTGATGCCGCGCGCAGCTGGAAGCAACTCCGGTGGCCTCTGCCAGAAAGGCTGGACGGCGCCGGAGTTGCTCTCCAGCACCGAGCGGCTCACCACACCGCTGATCCGCAACCCCGACGGCGAGCTCGAGCCCGCGACCTGGGAGCAGGCGCTCACCCTGGTCACCGGCGCGATCGGCCACATCCAGCGCACCCACGGTAAGGATGCCGTCGCGGTGCTGGGCGGCGGCGGGCTCACCAACGAGAAGGCCTACACGCTCGGCAAGTTCGCCCGCATCGTGCTCGGCACCAAGAACATCGACTACAACGGCCGGTTCTGCATGTCGTCGGCGGCCGCGGCCGGGATCAAGGCGTTCGGCCTGGACCGCGGGCTGCCGTTCCCCCTGTCCGACCTCGCCGCCGCCGGTGCGATCCTGCTGGTCGGAAGTAACGTCGCCGAAACAATGCCGCCGTTCGTGCAGCACCTCAGCGCCCAGCGGGACAACGGCGGCGCGCTGATCGTCGCCGACCCCCGGATGACGCCGACCGCGCGCGACGCGACGCTCCACCTGCAGCTCACGCCCGGCACGGACCTGGCGCTCGCGCTCGGCCTGCTGCACCTCGCGATCGTCGAGGGCCACCTCGACAAGGACTACATCGCCGAACGTACGACAGGGCTCGACCAGGTCCGCCCGATCGTCATGTCGTACTGGCCGGAACGCGTCGAGCGGCTCACCGGCGTTCCGGTGAGCCAGCTGCGGGAAACCGTTCGCCTGCTGGCCGACGCGGACCGGGCCATGATCCTGACCGCCCGCGGCGCCGAGCAGCAGTCCAAGGGCGTCGACACCGTGAGCGCGTTCATCAACCTGGCGCTGGCGCTGGGGCTCCCCGGCACCGACGGCTCTGGCTACGGCTGCCTCACCGGCCAGGGCAACGGCCAGGGCGGCCGCGAGCACGGCCAGAAGGCCGACCAGCTCCCGGGATACCGCAAGCTGGCCGATCCGGCCGCCCGCGCACACGTCGCCAAGGTGTGGGGCGTCGACCCCGACAGTCTTCCTGGGCCAGGTCCGAGCGCGTACGAACTGCTCGACTCGCTCGGCCAGAACGACGGACCGCGCGCCCTGCTGGTGTTCGGCACCAATCCCGTCGTGTCGGCACCGAGGGCGAGCCACATCGAGGGCCGGCTGGAGTCCCTCGACCTGCTCGTGGTGTCCGACCTCGTGCTCTCGGAGACCGCCGCGCTCGCCGACGTCGTGCTGCCCTCCGCCCAGTGGGCCGAGGAGGACGGCACGATGACCAACCTGGAAGGACGTGTGGTGCGCAGGCGGCGCCTGCACGCACCACCTGGCGAGGCCCGCTCCGACCTCGCGATCTTGGCTGAGCTCGCCGAACGTCTTGGTCACGGCCCGCGGATCAGTGCCGATCCGGAAGCTGTGTTCGGCGAGCTCGGCCAGGCCAGCGCGGGCGGGCCGGCCGACTACGCCGGCATCACCTACGAGCGGCTCGACACCGAGGACGGGGTGTTCTGGCCGTGCCCGAGCCAGGACCACCCCGGAACGCCGCGGATGTTCCTCGACACGTTCGCCACGCCGGACGGACGAGCGGCCTTCGTGCCGGTCGAGCACCGGCCGGTGGCGGAGGACATCGATGCGTCGTTTCCGCTCTACCTCACGACCGGTCGCGTCCTGGCGCACTACCAGAGCGGCGCGCAGACCCGCCGGATCGCCCAGCTGAACAAGGCGAATCCCGGTCCGTTCGTCGAGCTGCACCCCGATCTCGCCGGCCGGCAGGGCATCGAGGAAGGCGACGAGGTACGCGTGGTCAGCCGGCGCGGTGTCGCAGTGGCTCCCGCACGGCTGACCGACACGATCCGGATGGACACGATCTTCATGCCGTTCCACTGGGCCGGCGCCGGCCGGGCCAACAGTTTGACCAACCCCGCATTGGATCCGACGTCCCGCATGCCCGAGTTCAAGGTCTGCGCCGTGCGATTGGAGAAGGTGGCTTGAGCACCAGTACCGTCATCATCGGTAACGGCATGGCCGGTTCGCGGCTCGCGGCCCTGCTTCGTGAGCGCGACCCTCGGTGCCAGCTGGTGATCTTCGGCGACGAGCCGGGCCGCGCCTACAACCGGATCCTGCTGTCGGACGTGCTGGCCGGCAAGCTCGACCACGACGACATCGCGCTGGCCGAGCCGTCCGGCGCGATCGACCTGCGCACAGGCGTTTCCGTGGTCGAGATCGACCGGGTGAACCGCGTGGTGGTCGCCGACGACGGCTCGCGGACGCGCTACGACAAGCTGATCCTGGCGACCGGCAGCCGCGCGCTCGTCCCGCCGATCCAAGGGCTGCGCAAGCCCGACGGCGAGCTGGTCGAGGGTGCGATCACGTTCCGGACGATGGGCGACTGCCGGCAGATCGTCCAGGAGGCCGGAAACGCCAAGCGGGCGGTCGTTCTCGGCGGTGGGCTGCTCGGGCTGGAGGCCGCCCGCGGCCTGGCCAGGCGCGGGCTCGCCGTCGACGTCGTGCACCTTGGTGGGCACCTGATGGAGCGCCAGCTCGACTCCGGGGCCAGCCAGATCCTGATCGACACGCTGGAGGAGCTCGGCGTCACGATCCACCTGGAGGCGTTCACCAAGGAGATCGTCGGCACGGATCGCGTCGAGAGCGTGCTGCTGGAGAACGGCACGGAGATCCCGGCGGACCTGCTCGTGGTCGCCTGCGGTGTGCGGCCCGAGACCGCCCTTGCGGAGCAGGCCGGACTGCAGGTCGAGCGAGGCGTCATCGTCGACGACTGGATGCGGACCTCCGACCTGCGGATCTACGCGATCGGCGACTGCGCCGAGCACCGCGGCATGGTCTACGGCTTCGTCGCTCCGGCCTGGGAGCAGGCGCAGGTGGTCGCCGACGTCATCACCGGCGGCGCCACGCGCTACTTCGGCTCCCGGCTGGTGACCAGGCTCAAGGCCAGCGGCGTCGACCTGGCGTCGATGGGCGACCCGCACTCGACCGCCGCCGACGACAGCTCTGCCGAGGTCCTGACGTTCGCCGACCCGGCACGCCGGACGTACTCCAAGGTCGTGATCCGTGACCGCCGTCTGGTGGGCGCCATCTTCCTCGGCGACACACCCACGGTCGGCCTGGTCACGCAGCTGTTCGACCGGGGTGACCTGGTACCGAACGATCCGAGAGCGCTGCTTTTCCCCGTCTCCGCGGGCGCTGGCAGCCCGCAGAGCGACGTCGCCGAGATGTCGGCGGGCACGACGGTGTGCCGCTGCAACACGGTGACCGCCGGCACGATCGTCCGCGCCTGGTTGGAAGGCGCCCGGACGGTTCCCGAGGTCGCGAGCGTCACCCGCGCGACCACGGGATGCGGCGGTTGCCGGGGAACGGTGGAGGAGTTCCTGTCGTACCTCGCCGCGGAGACAGCGGATGTCGCCGGGGCGGTCGAGGCCGAAGAGGTGGTTGCATGAAGGACGCGCAAAAGCTTGTGGTCATCGGCAACGGCATGGTCGGCCAGCGGTTGGTCGAGACGCTGCGGGCCAGGGATGTCGACGGGCGGTGGCAGGTCACCGTGCTGGCCGAGGAAACCCGCCCTGCCTACGACCGCGTCGGGCTCTCGGCGTTCTTCTCCGGCAGCTCGCCGGAAGACCTTTCGCTTGTTCCGCAGGGGTTCTACGACGACGACAGCGCGATCGAGCTGCGCCTCGGCGAGCCGGCGACCGGTATCGACCGCGACAACCGGATCGTGACGACCGCCGCCGGCGAGTACCCCTACGACGCGCTCGTGCTCGCGACCGGCTCGTACGCCTTCGTTCCGCCGGTGCCCGGACACGACCTGCCGGGCTGCTTCGTCTACCGCACGATCGACGACCTGGAAGCCCTGCAGGCGTACGCGGACGGCCGGCAGGTCGGTGCCGTCGTCGGCGGCGGCCTGCTCGGCCTGGAGGCGGCCAACGCCCTGCGCCTGATGGAGCTCTCGACCCACGTGGTGGAGTTCGCGCCGCGGCTGATGCCGATGCAGCTCGACGATCCGGGCGGCGCGATGCTGCGCGGGCACGTGGAGTCGCTCGGGCTCACTGTCCACACGGCGACCAAGACCGAACGCCTGGAAGCCGACGAGTCCGGCGCGGTCGGCCGGATGCTCATCGACGACGGATCCGGTGAGAGCAAGGCGATCGACGTCGACCTGGTGGTGTTCGCCGCCGGCGTCCGGCCGCGGGACGACCTGGCCCGCGCTTGCGGGCTGGACGTCGGCGAGCGCGGCGGTATCGTGGTCGACTCCAGCTGCCGTACGAGCGACGAGCACATCTTCGCGATCGGTGAGTGTGCCTGCATCGACGGCCGGGTCTACGGCCTGGTCGCACCTGGCTACGCGATGGCGGAGCTGGTGGCGCAGCGGCTGCTCGACGGGCTGGCGGAGTTCAAGACCGCCGACACCTCGACCAAGCTGAAGCTGATGGGCGTCGACGTGGCGAGCTTCGGCAACCCGACCGGCGAGCTCGACGTGGTCTACTCCGACCCGGTGAGCGGTGTCTACGCCAAGCTGGCGTTGACCGACGACGCACAGACCTTGCTGGGCGGCATCCTGGTCGGTGACGCCTCCGCGTACGCAGTGCTGCGGGCCAGCGTCGGCAGCACGTTGCCAGGCAAGCTCGCCGACTTCCTCGGTTCCGGAACGATCGAGGGCACGCTGCCGGGCACGGCCCAGGTCTGCTCGTGCAACGACGTGAGCAAGGACGACATCCTCACCGCGATCGGCGACGGTTGCTCGGACGTCCCGGCCATCAAGGCCTGCACCAACGCCGGAACGGGCTGCGGCTCCTGCGTACCGTTGCTGAAGAGCCTGCTGACCGAGGCCGGAGTCGAGCAGAGCAAGGCGCTGTGCGAGCACTTCGACTACTCCCGGCAGGAGCTGTTCGACATTATCCGCGTGCGCGGCCACCGGACGTTCTCCGAGGTCGTCGCCAAGCACGGCAGGGGACGCGGCTGCGACCTCTGCAAGCCCGCGATCGCCTCGATCCTGAACGCTCTGATCGGCGGCCATATCCTCGACGGCGAGCAGGCCACGCTGCAGGACACCAACGACCACTTCCTGGCCAACCTGCAGCGCAACGGCACGTACTCCGTCGTTCCGCGGATCCCCGGCGGCGAGATCACGCCGGAGAAGCTGATCGTGCTCGGCGAGGTCGCACGCGACTTCGGCCTCTACACGAAGATCACCGGCGGCCAGCGGATCGACCTGTTCGGCGCCCGAGTCGAGCAACTGCCGGCCATCTGGCAGCGGCTGGTCGACTCCGGCTTCGAGTCCGGGCACGCCTACGGCAAGGCGCTTCGAACGGTGAAGTCCTGCGTCGGAACGTCCTGGTGCCGCTACGGCGTCCAGGACTCCGTGGGCCTGGCGATCGAGCTCGAGCTGCGCTACCGCGGCCTGCGGGCACCGCACAAGATCAAGTGCGCGGTCTCGGGCTGCGCCCGCGAGTGTGCGGAGGCGCGCAGCAAGGACTTCGGCATCATCGCCACCGAGAAGGGCTGGAACCTCTACCTCGGCGGCAACGGCGGCTTCCGGCCGCGGCACGCCGACCTGTTCGAGACCGATCTCGACAAGGACGCGCTGATCCGCTATGTCGACCGGTTCCTGATGTTCTACATCCGGACCGCCGACCGGCTGCAGCGGACGGCGACCTGGCTGGAGAACCTCGACGGGGGACTCGACTACCTCCGTGAGGTCATCGTCGACGACTCGCTCGGCATCTGCGCCGAGCTGGACGACGCGATGGCCCGGCACGTCGAGCACTACACCGACGAATGGCGCGCGACGCTGGAGGACCCGGACAAGCTTCGCCGGTTCGTCTCGTTCGTCAACGCCCCCGACACCCCCGACCCCTCGATCCAGTTCGTCACCGAACGAGGCCAGCCCAGGCCGGCGCAGCCCAGCGTCAAGGAGCCGGTCCTGGTCGCGCCTCCTGTTCTCCCACGTCGCGGAGCGACAACACTCAGCACCGAGCACGAGCAAGCGGAGGTTGACAGATGACCGCTGTCCTGACCGAGACCTGGATCGCCATCTGCAGGTACGACGACCTGCTGCCCGAGCGCGGTGCCGCCGCACTCGTGGACGGCGAGCAGGTCGCGCTGTTCCGTACGTACGAAGGCGAAGTCTTCGCGGTGAGCAACTACGACCCGTTCTCCGACGCCTACGTCATGTCACGCGGCATCGTCGGGAGCAAGGGCGACGCTCCGACGGTGGCGTCGCCGATGTACAAGCAGACCTTCGATCTCCGTACCGGTGAATGCCTTTCCGAGCCTGGCGCAGCGTTGCGCACCTACCCGGTCATCTGCACCGACGGGATGGTCCGGATAGGGGCCTCGGAGCACGCGTGACGGTCGAGGCTCCTCCCCATCCGCTTGCGGGCTTCACGATCGGCGTGACGGCGGCTCGTCGTCGCGAGGAACTGGTCGCCCTGTTGGAGCGGCGTGGCGCGAGGGTCGTCGAAGCGCCGGCGATCCGGATCGTGCCGCTGGAGGACGATCGTCAACTCGTGGCCGCGACCCGTGAGTGTCTCGGTGGCGTCGATGTCGTGGTCGCGACGACCGGCATCGGCTTCCGCGGCTGGTTGGAGGCGGCCGAGAGCGCCGGCGTCGCGGACCTGTTGCTGGACACGTTGAAGCAGGCGCGGCTGCTCGCCCGCGGACCGAAGGCGAAAGGCGCGATCCGCGCCGCGGGGCTTACCGAGGAGTGGTCGCCCGACTCGGAGGCGCTCGCGGAGGTACGCGAACGGCTGCTCGAGGACGGCGTCGACGGCCTGCGGATCGCGGTACAACTGCACGGCGAGCCGCTGCCCGACTTCGTCGAGGCGTTGCGGCTGGCCGGGGCGTCCGTGATCGAGGTTCCGGTCTACCGCTGGGTGCTGCCCGACGACGTAGCGCCGCTGGAACGCCTTGTGGAGTTGATAAAGCTGCGCTACGTCGACGCGGTGACGTTCACCTCCGCGCCCGCGGCCACCGCACTGCTCAACGTCGCCGGCGCCGACCGGACGGCGGTCGTCGACGCCTTGCGCGAGGACGTACTCCCGGCCTGTGTCGGGCCGGTGTGTGCCGGACCGCTGGAGAAGCTGGGCGTTGCGACGCTGCAGCCGAAACGGGCGCGGCTCGGCGGGCTCGTGCACGCGCTGGTCGAACGGCTGCCGGCGCATCGGACCCGGCTGGTCGAGGCGGCCGGGCACCAGATGGAGATTCGCGGGCACGCGGTCGTCGTCGACGGTGCGATGCGCATGCTCGCTCCCGTTCCGATGACGTTACTGCGCGTCCTGTCGGAACGCCCGGGACGCGTGGTGTCGCGCGCGGAGCTGCTGGACGCGTTGCCGCGTAGCGCCGACGGGCACGCGGTGGAAATGGCCATCGCCCGCTTGCGTTCCGGCCTGGGCGACTCGAAAATCATTCGCACGATCACCAAACGGGGCTACCGGCTGGCCGCATTCGGCGACTGACGCGCGATAAGTTCGAGCCCGCGGCAGGGACGTAGGATGACGACTATGACCAGACTTGCACGGATTGGTGTGCAGCTTCAGCCGCAGCACGCGGACTATGACCAGATTCGTCGTGCGGTTGCCGAGGCCGAGGACATCGGTGTCGACATCGTCTACAACTGGGACCACTTCTTCCCGCTCTACGGCGAGCCCGACGGCAAGCACTTCGAGTGCTGGACGATGCTCGGTGCGTGGGCGGAAGCCACTTCGCGCGTTGAGATCGGCGCGCTCGTCACCTGCAACTCCTACCGCAACCCCGAGCTCCTCGCCGACATGGCGCGCACGGTCGACCACATCAGCAACGGCCGGCTGATCCTCGGTATCGGTTCGGGTTGGTTCGAGCGTGACTACACCGAGTACGGCTACGAGTTCGGCACCGCCGGTGGCCGGCTCGACCAGCTCGGCGAGGCGCTGCCCCGGATCGTTTCGCGGTGGGAGAAGCTCAACCCCAAGCCCACGCGCGACATCCCGATCCTGATCGGTGGTGGCGGCGAGAAGAAGACGCTGCGCTTCACCGCGAAGTACGCCGCCACCTGGCACGGCTTCGGCGAGGCCGAGACCATCAAGCACAAGTGCGGCGTGCTCGACAACTGGTGCAAGGAGATCGGCCGCGACCCGGCCGAGATCGAGCGCTCGGTCGGCGTCAACAAGAGCCCGGACGAGGTGGTGACCGACCTGCTCGACGCGGGCGCCACGCAGTTCACGCTCGGCGTCGACGGGCAGGCCAACTACGACCTCGGCCTGGTCCGCGACTGGGTCGCCTGGCGCGACGACTACAACAAGAACCTCGGCTAGGTTTCGGCCTGATGGCCTGAACCTGCCGGAACGCCTTTATCGCGCGGCGACGTTGGGTAGCTTTCGCCTATGACTGACTACCCAACGCCGCCGCCGATCGAGCAGCCGGGGCCGGCCATGCGACCGGAGCGACCCGCTTCGGTCACGATGGCCGTCCGGCTCATGTACGCCGGTGGCGTGTTGAGCATCCTGAGCCTCCTGTCCACCCTGCTGATGACGGGCCAGATCCGCGACGCTGCCGAACAGGCGGCCAAAGACAGCGGAGGTGTGCTCAGCCAGTCCCAGATCGACGCGATCGTCACGGGCTCGATCATCGCCGCGCTCGTGTTCGGTCTGATCGGGGCCGGACTCTGGTTCCTGATGGCCTGGCAGAACGGCAAGGGCGCGAACTGGGCCCGGATCGTCGGAACCGTCTTCTTCGGTATCGAGACCCTGAGCGCGATCTACACGCTCGCGGTCGGACAGGGAAACACCGCGATCAGCATGGTTTTGCTGGTGCTGATCTGGCTCGTCGGCCTCGCCGCCGTCATCTTCATGTGGCGGCCGGAGTCGTCGGAGTTCTACAAGGCGGCTTCGGCTCGCCCGTAACCACTTCGCCCGGCGCGCCGGCCGTCCCCGCTCATCCGAGCAACGGTGGAATGTCACCGATGGACGCCGGCGCGCCGATCAGTTCGACGTTTCCTTCGCTTCGGGAGTAGCGCTGCGCCAGGCAGATGCCGACCGGCCGGCCCTGCTCCTGAGCTTCGACGAACACCGCGTCGGTACGTTCACCGGAGACGGTGAGGTAGCCGTCCCACGCCAGCGCGCAGCGTTCGTACGCCGTCGTGCGCAGGTGCTCGCGGGCCGCGTCGATCCCGTCCTCCAACGTCTCCGCGACGTAGCGCAGCAGCTCCCGCTGGTCGTCGCCGGCGCCTGGGCGGACCGCCATCACGAACGGGATCAGCGGACCTTGGCCCGCTGAGACCGACTCGACGGCATGGTCGAGCGCGGCGAACGTCAGGTCGATCAGTTCGTCGCCCGTGCGGTCGAGCTCGCCGCCCGGCTGTCTTCCGGGGTCCGGGGTCGTCCCCGGAGGAGCACAGCCGGCAGCGGGTCGTTCGGTCATAGCGGCCCACCGTACTGCCGCGACCTCTGCCGATTCGCCGGAATCCGAATGCTGGGCAGGCAGCATTCGGACAGCCGGCAGCCGATGCGGCCTACCCCGATACCGAGATCGCCCTCGACGGGCACAGCTGGGCCGCCTGACGGGCCAGATCCTCCTGGGCCGCGTCCTCGGGCTGTGCCAGGACCATCACCCGGCCGTCTTCCTCGTCCTGGTCGAACAGGTCGGGCGCGGTCAGCACGCACATTCCGGAGCTGCAGCAGATTTCGCGGTCGGCCTCGATCTTCATGGTCACCACGCTACTGGCAGCTTGTGTACGCCGTAGATGTTCATGTCCGTTCGAAGCGGCACGTCCTCGGGTGCCACCGCCAGCCGCAAGGTGGGGAACCGGTTCAGCAGCGCGGGATAGCCCACCCGCATCTCGATCCGCGCGAGCTGCTGGCCCAGGCACTGGTGCACGCCGTGCCCGAACGCCACGTGCCCGGTCGCCGGCCGGCGAAGGTCCAGATCGTCAGCATTCGAGAACTTCCCCGGGTCGCGGTTGGCCGCCGGCGTGGAGATCACGACGCTGTCGCCGGCCTTGATGACCTGCCCGCCGAGCTCAACGTCCTCCAGCGCCGCACGCAACGGGCCGATATGGATGATGCTGAGGTAGCGCAGCAGCTCCTCTACGGCGTTCTCCGCCAGCGAGGGATTAGCCCGCAGGGCGTCCAGCTGGTCGGGGTGCCGGAGCAGCGCGAACGTACCGAGTGCCAGCATGTTCGCCGTGGTCTCGTGGCCCGCGAGCAGCAGCAGGAACGCCACGCCGGCCAGCTCCTGGTCGTCCAGCTCGCCGCCCTCGATCAGGCCGCTCAGCAGGTCGTCGCCCTGGTGGCTCTTCTTCCACGCGACCAACTCGGCGAAGTACTCCTTCAGCGCCAGGAACGCGCCGATCGACTGCTCTGCCGTGGTGTTCATGTTCAGCGCGATCCGGGTGTGGTGCTGGAAGCGCTCACGATCGGTGTACGGAACGCCGAGCAGCTCGCAGATCACCAGCGACGGGATCGGCAACGAGAACGCCTCCACCAGGTCGGCCGGCGGGCCGGCGGCCTCCATCGCGTCCAGGTGTTCGGCGGTGATCTCCGCGATCCGCGGCTCCAGCTGCCGCATCCGGCGGACGGTGAACTGGCCGGTCAGCAGGCGGCGATATTTGGTGTGGTCCGGCGGGTCCATCCGGATGAACATGCCCGGGTCGGCCGCGCGGCGCGGCTCGTTGGCCAGCGGGTGCTTCATCGGGATGTGCCGCAGCTCCTGACGTGCGCTGAACCGGTTGTCGGCCAGCACGGCACGTGCCAGCGCATGGTTGGTGACGAGCCATCCGACGTGCCCGTCCGGGAACGCCAGCCGGCTGAGTGGCTCTTCCTCGCGCAGCTTCGCGAGTACGTCCGGCGGGTCGAACGGGTTGATCCGGGCGATCGGCAACGGTTTGGGCGCCGACAGGGTTTCTGCCATCTCACGCTCCTCGGGGAGTGCTCCAGTTCGTGTCCTGCACTTGCCCTTCCAGGACCATGGAACAACAGTGAGAGAAAATTTACAACTGATGTAAAAACGCCGTGAGTGTAAGCTACCCCACATGCACGATCTCGGCCTGCGGGAACGAAAGAAGCTACGCACTCGTCGCGCCCTGGTCGAGGCCGCTCTCAAGCTGTTCATGACCAAGGGCTACGACCAGACCACCGTCGCCGAGATCGCGGCCGGGGCCGACGTCGCCACCAAGACGTTCTTCAACTACTTCCCAGGCAAGGACGACGTTCTGTTCGCCGACGCCCAGGACCGGATCGACGTGGTGCTGCGCACGATCAGCGAACGAGCCGACGACGACACCGTGCTCGACGTCATGCTCCGTGCGTCCGAGCGGCTGATGGACCTGGCCGCCACCTACGGCCCGCACATCTCCTCGGAGATGGCCGCGGCCCGGGTGCAGCTGGTGATGAACGAGCCCGCATTGCAGTCCAGGGCGCTCATCGTGATGTTCAGCAGCCAGAAGCAGCTCGCGACCGCGCTGCACAAGGCGTTTCCCGATGACCTCGACGAGATCTCCGCGGCAGCCGTCGTCGGAGGCTGGATGGGTGCGGCGCAGGCGGCGACGCTGGCCGCGCTCGAACGCGGCGACCGGCTGCCCGAGGTCTGGACCACGGTCAGGGAGGCGCTCCTCGTCGCGGCGAGATACGTGAGCGCCGCCCTACGGAGTGAGCCACGGAGCTGAGCGTCCACGTGCCTGCCACGGCGCCTCTTTCGTGCCGGATTCGCCGCGGCCGGTGGCCGTGGCCTTGACACGTCCGGCGCGAGTTAGGTTAACCTAACTGCGAGCGCAGTACTTAGGTAAGGCTTGCCTGAATAAGCCCGCGCTCACCAAGAACGGACGTGCCTCGTACAGGAGGTGGGCATCGCCGTGCCCGGAGTCCGCCGGCTATGGCGCGTAGCACCCACCGACGACCCGCATCGGAGAGGACGACTTGTGACCAGCAGGTCCCACCTGCTCAACGATCAGACCGTGGAGCGTTACCAGCGCTGGATCACCGCCGCGGTCGATCGGGTGGCCACCAGGCTGGCCACCGCTGATCGGCCGTTCACCGGCATCGCGCCGGGGGAGCTCGCGCCGGAGATCGACGCCATCGACCTGGACGTGCCGCTGGGCGACCCGGAGGCCGCGCTCGACGAGCTCGAAGCGGTCTACCTGCGGGATGCGGTCTACTTCCACCACCCGCGCTACGTCGCACATCTCAACTGCCCGGTCGTGATTCCGGCAGTGGTCGGCGAGGCGGTGCTGTCCGCGGTCAACTCCTCGCTCGACACCTGGGACCAGTCCGCGGGCGGGACGCTGATCGAGCGGCGGCTGATCGAGTGGACGGCCGAGCGGCTGGGCTTCGGCGCCGCGGCCGACGGCGTGTTCACCAGCGGCGGCACGCAGTCGAACCTGCAAGCGCTGCTGATGGCACGCGACGAGACCTGCCGGCTGGTGGAGAAGCAGGCGCCGTTTCGCCTGCGCAAGGCGGAGATCCTGCCGCGGTTACGCGTGCTGACGTCCGCGAGCGGGCACTTCAGCGTCACCAAGGCCGCCACGTTGCTCGGCCTCGGCGAAGACTCGGTGATCTCGATTCCCTGCGACCACACCAGGCGGATGCAGACCGTCGCGCTGGCGCGGGAGCTCGAACGCTGCCACGACGAAGGCCTGGTGCCGATGGCCGTCGTCGCCACGGCGGGGACGACCGACTTCGGCAGCATCGATCCGCTGCCGGAGATCGCCGAGCTGTGCCAGGCCGCCGGCGTCTGGCTGCACGTGGACGCGGCGTACGGATGTGGGCTGCTGGTCTCACGCCGTCGCGAGCTGCTGGCCGGCATCGAGCACGCCGACTCGGTCACGATCGACTACCACAAGTCGTTCTTCCAGCCGGTGAGCTCGAGTGCGGTGGTCGTACGGGACCGGGCGATGCTCGGGCACGTGACGTACCACGCCGAATATCTCAATCCTGCTTACTCCGTCGAACAGAGCATCCCCAACCAGGTCGACAAGAGCCTGCAGACCACGCGCCGGTTCGACGCGCTGAAGCTGTGGCTGACGTTGCGCGTGATGGGTGCCGACGCCGTGGGCGAGCTGTTCGACGAGGTGATCGACCGCGCGGCATCGGTGTGGCGGTTACTGGACGCCGACGCGCGGTTCGACGTCGTGGTGGAGCCGCAGCTGTCGACGCTGGTCTTTCGTTACGTCGCGCCCGATGTGACGGGTGTCAACCAGGCATTGCTCGATCGGGCGAACCTGCACGCACGGGCGGCACTGTCGGCGTCGGGCGAGGCGGTGGTGGCGGGAACGGTCGTCGACGGGCGGCGCTATCTGAAGTTCACGCTGCTCAACCCGCGGACGACCATCGCGGATCTCGCAGAGGTGCTCGACCTGCTCGCCGGACATGCCGAAGACTACCTCGGAGGCAGCCTTGCCCAGGTCTCCTGACGCCAACGGACCGAACGAGGTCCACGACTTCGTAGCGATCGGGCTCGGTCCGTTCAACCTCGGCCTGGCCTGCCTGACCGAGCCGATCGCGGACCTCACGGGCGTCTTCCTGGAGAGCAAGCCCGACTTCGACTGGCACCCGGGGATGCTGCTCGACAGCGCGACACTGCAGACGCCGTTCCTGGCCGACCTGGTGACGCTGGCCGATCCGACGTCGCCGTACTCGTTCCTCAACTATCTCAAGGAATCCGGGCGGATCTACTCGTTCTACATCCGTGAGAGCTTCTTCCCGTTGCGGAGCGAGTACGTCGACTACTGCCGCTGGGCGGCGGCCCGGCTGCCGTCGATCCGGTTCAACCGGCACGTGACGTCGGTGGAGTACGACCCGGCCGCCGAGCTCTACGTGGTGTACGCCGACGACCTGGTATCGGGTGAGCAGGAGACCTTCAGGGGCAGGCGGCTGGTGCTCGGCACGGGCACGCCGCCGCACGTTCCGTCGGCTTGTCGTGGGCTCGGCGGTGATGTTGTGCACAGCTCGCGTTATCTCTCGGCGAAGGCCGCACTGCGGGCCAAGCGGAGCATCACGGTCGTCGGAAGCGGCCAGAGCGCCGCCGAGATCTACTTCGACCTGCTGCAGGACCGCTCGCGGTGCGGCTACGAGCTGACCTGGGTGACTCGTTCCCCGCGGTTCTTTCCCTTGGAGTACACGAAGCTGACGCTGGAGATGACATCGCCGGAGTACTCCGACTACTTCTTCGGCCTGCCGGCGGCGACGCGCGAGCAGCTCAACACGTCTCAGAAGGGGTTGTACAAGGGCATCAACACCGAACTGGTCAACGACATCTTCGACCTGCTGTACCGGGAGAACCTGCGCGGCCCGTGCCCGACCCGGCTGCTGACCAACACCGCCGTGCGTTCCGCTTCCTACGACCTCGCGAGCGACACCTACACGCTGGGGCTCCGGCAGGAGGAGCAGGGTGTCGACCTCTCCCTTGCCACGCAGGGACTGGTGCTCGCGACCGGCTACTCGTATGAGGTGCCGGCGTTCCTGACGCCGATCAGCGACCGTCTCCGATGGGACGAGGCGGGGCGGTTCGCGGTGCAGCGCAACTACAGCGTCGACGTGACCGGACGGGACGTGTTCGTGCAGAACGCCGAGCTGCACACGCACGGGTTCGTGGCGCCCGACCTGGGGATGGCGGCGTACCGCAACTCCTATCTGATCCGGGAGCTGCTCGGCCGCGAGCACTATCCGATCGAGAAGGCCATCGCGTTCCAGACCTTCGGGGCGGTGGCGGTGTGAGCTTCGACTTCTCCTTCCGGTCGGTCGACCCAGTGGGCGACGCGGAGCTGTTGCACGGGTGGGTGACGCATCCGAAGTGTGCCTACTGGCTGATGCAGGACGCGTCGCTCGCCGACGTCATCGAGGAGTACCAGGAGATCGCTCGCAAGACCGGGCACGACGCGTTGCTCGGGCTGGATCGGGGGCGGGCGAGCTTCCTGGTCGAACGTTACGACCCGGCCGAGGAGCTGGGCGACCACTACGCGGCCGAGGCCGGCGACGTCGGCATGCACTTCCTGGTGCCGCCGACGACCGAGCCTGTGCACGGCTTCACCCGGGCGGTGATCGTCGCGGTGATGGAGCTGCTGTTCTCCGATCCGGCGACCCGGCGGGTGGTCGTCGAACCGGATGTCCGTAACACGGCGGTGCACGCGCTCAACGCGTACGTCGGATTCGGGGTGCTCGGTCCGGTGCGGCTGCCGCACAAGCAGGCCCTGCTCAGCGTCTGCACGCGTGAGCAGTTCGAGAACGCCCGAGCGACTGGAGGAGTGCGCCTGTGAGTCATCCCGGTACCGTCGTCGACCATCTGACCCCGGAACGCTGGGAGCTCGCCAACCGGCTGCTGGTGCGCAAGGCGCTGGCGGAGTTCGCGCACGAGCGGCTGATCGAACCGTCGCCGCTTGGGCGCGGCCGCTTCGTCGTCCGCAGCGACGACGGCTCGGTGGAGTACACGTTCGAAGCGCGCGTACTCTCCTTGCTGCACTGGCAGATCGACGCCGGCAGCATCACGCGCCGGCGCTCCGGTGTGGAGTTGCCGTTGGACGCGCTCGAGCTGGTCCTCGAGTTGCGCGGGGCGTTGTCGCTCAACGACAGCGTGCTGCCGGTCTACCTCGAGGAGATCAGCAGCACGCTGGCCGGCAGTGCGTACAAGCTCGCGCAGCCGCCGGTACGCGCGGCCGAGCTGGCCGCGGCGCCGTTCCAGACGGTGGAGTCGGGCATGACCGAGGGGCATCCGTGCTTCGTCGCCAACAACGGGCGGCTGGGGTTCGCGGCGCCGGAGTACCACTCGTACGCGCCGGAGGCCGGGCAGCCGATTCGCCTGCTGTGGCTGGCGGCCCGGCGGTCGGTGTCGACGTTCACCTGCTCCGGCGACCTGACGTACGACGAGCTGGTGCACACCGAGCTGGACCGTTCGGCGCTCGACCGGTTCGCTCCTGTGCTGTCGGCGGCAGGCTTGTCGCTGGATGACGTGCACCTGTTCCCCGTGCATCCGTGGCAGTGGGAGAACAAGCTCGCGGTGACGTTCGCGGCCGAGGTGGCTGCGCGCAACCTGGTGTGCCTGGGCTGGTCGGACGACGAGTACCTGCCGCAGCAGTCGATTCGTACGTTCTTCAACGTCAGCACGCCTTCGCGGCACTACGTCAAGACGGCGTTGTCGGTGTTGAACATGGGCTTCGTGCGCGGCCTGTCGGCGGCGTACATGAAGGGCACGCCGGCCATCAACGACTGGCTGGCCGACCTGATCGCGGGCGACGAGGTGCTGAAGCAGACCGGCGTCTCGATCCTGCGGGAGCGGGCCGCGATCGGCTATCACAACACGTACTACGAACAGGCAGCGGTCAAGGGCTCGCCGTACCTGACGATGCTGGCCGCGCTGTGGCGGGAGAGCCCGGTGCCGCGGCTCTCGCCTGGGGAGCGCCTGGCCACGATGGCGTCGCTGCTGCACGTCGACCGCTTCGGCGACTCGGTGGTTTCCGCTCACATCGCGCGGTCGGAGCTGCCCGCGGCGGAGTGGCTGCGCCGGTATCTGGACGCGTACCTGAAACCGTTGCTGCACTGCTTCTACGCCTACGACCTGGTCTTCATGCCGCACGGCGAGAACGTCATCCTCGTGCTCGACGAGGCCGGCGTGGCGCAACGCGTCGTGCTGAAGGACATCGCGGAGGAGATCGGCGTGCTGAACGACCGCCCGCTGCCGCCGGACGTCGAGCGGGTCCGGGCCGAGGCGCCGGAGGAGCTGAAGATCCTCTCCATCTTCACCGACGTGTTCGACTGCTTCTTCCGCTTCCTGGCCGGAATCCTGGACGCTGACGGCGTTCTGCCCGAGCAGGCGTTCTGGGCAACGGTCGCCTCCTGCATCGAGGACTATCAGCGGTCGGTGCCCGAGCTGACGCCGCGGTTCGAGCAGTACGACCTGTTCGCGCCGGAGTTCGCCCACTCGTGCCTGAACCGCCTGCAGCTGCGCGACAACCAGAAGATGGTCGACTTCGACAACCCGGACGTCGGAAGCACGCTGCAGTTCGCCGGCACGCAGCACAACCCCATCGCCGCCTACTCGGGATCGTCGACGCGGCCCAGCAGAGCCGCCACCTTGTAGCGGCTCGCGCCTCCCAGCGTCGTGACGGCGTTGGCCAGCTGGCCGACCGCTTCCTCGATCTGGCGCCTGGCGTTGTTTCGTTGCGTCGTGACGACGGCAAGGAGCAGGGCGGTCAGCGACATCGATCCGTTGAAGGTCTGCAGCGTCACCATGTTGACCAGATCGCTGTGGTCGCTGAACGGCCCGTAATGACCGGCCGCCGCGAAGATCGCGACCAGCGAGACGATCAGCGCGCACGGTGCCGACCCGGCCAGCTGGAAGCGGATCGCGGCCCACACCAGGAACGGGAAGACGAGGTACAGCAGGTGGTACGACGCCCCGCTCGCGAGCACGGCCGCGGTGAACGTTCCGGCGGCCAGCGTGCCGAACTCGAGCCATCGGATCGGCGGGACGTCCTTCGGCGGCTTGGCGTTTCGCGCGAGGAGGAGCAGTGGCGCGATGATGAGGACGCCCATGGCGTCTCCCGCCCACCAGATCCACCAGGTGGTCCAGAAGTCCGCCGGCTCCAGCGTGCCCCTCAACAGCAGGACCGCGCTGCCGAGGCTGGCGCTGACCAGCATGCCGGCGAACGCGCCGAGGAACACCAGTGCGAGCCCGTCGCGGAAGCGGTCCAGCTCGATCCGGAACCGCGCGCGACGGAGCAGGACGTACGCCGTCAGCGGTGCCAGCGTGTTGCCGATGGCGATCGCCGCCGCCGCGAGGACGTTGGGGTCGACCAGTTCGTTGGCGAAGAACGCTCCGATCGCGATGCCCGGAATCGTGCGAAACCCGAGCATAAGCAGGCAGACCAGCGCGATTCCGGTTGGCGGCCACAGCGGCGAGACCTGGTGGTTGACCAGCGCCAACTGGAGGCCCAGCTCGGCGGAAAGGAAGTAGGCAACCGCCACGGCGGCGATCTGGATGGCTACGAGAAACTGCGGTCGTAGCCGGGTGCTTCGTGTCACAACTCATAGTAGGACCGCACAGCCCGTAATTCCGGCGCTGGCCAAAACGCGGGTCCACCCGCGTAGCGGGCCGAAAACAGTTCGCCCGGTCCGGTGCGGCTAGGGCAGTCTGCTGCGGTGACAGTCGCTCGGTTGCACGCGTACGGCAAGACGGTCGGCATGTCGGCCGCCTCCGCGATCGGTGACAGCCGGCTGCTGCTGGCCGACGCCGGCCTGCGGATCGTACGTGTGCTCGTCCTGCTGGCGATCTGGCACACCCTGGTCGGGCCGGGGGAGGTCGTCGGCGGGTTCACGCTGCCCGCTCTGCTCGCGTACACGCTGATCGCCGAGGTGTTCGCCGAGCAGCTCCTCACCAAGTCCGACCTGGACAGCTGGCTGTGGGAAGGCACGATCACCAGCCGGCTGCTCTATCCCATGAGCCTCGTCGGGCAGCTGTTCGCCAACCTGTTCGGCAGCTGGGTGTTCGGCTTCTGCGCCGTCTCGTTGCCGGTGCTGCTGCTCTCGCCGCTGCTCGGCGTCGACCCGTCGCCGGCGTCGCTCGGCGCGGCGCTGCTGTTCGTTCCCAGCCTGGCCCTGTCGGTGACGATCGGGCTCGCGTTCGACGTGATCCTCGGTGCGCTGACCGCCACCTACGGACTCGCGATCTGGCTGGTCGAGATGCTGCGCACGGCGATTCTTGGCGTGCTTTCCGGTGCGCTGCTGCCGCTGGCGATTCTGCCGTGGGGCTTGGGGAAGATCTTCGACTGGTTGCCGTTCGCGTCGATGGCGTCGGCGCCGTTACGCATCTATACCGGCATCGGCGGCGTACGCGAACTGTTCCTGCAGGCCGGCTGGGCGATCCTGCTGTGGTTGCTCGCTGCCTGGCTGTGGCGGCGTTGCCGGGAAAGGCTGGTCGGCTATGGCGGCTAGAACCCAGGTTCCGGACGGAGTCCGTCAGCTGTTCCGGATGTGGCGGCTGTACGCCGGCATGGACCTGCTCTGGATCGCGCGCGGAGTCCGCGATGCCCTGCTCTGGATCCTCGCGGGTCTCCTGACTCGGCTGGCGGGCATCACGACGACGCTGCTGCTCGCCGAACGGTTCGGCGGAATCGGGCAGTGGTCGAAGGCGCAGATCCTCTTCATGCTCGCCTACGCGATGGTCGTCGGAAGCGTGCTCGACATGCTGTTCGGCTACAACCTCAAGATGATCAGCCGCCGGATCGGCCGCGGCCAGCTCGACCACATGCTGGTGGCGCCGCAGCCGCTG
This sequence comes from Flindersiella endophytica, assembly GCF_054779015.1. Taxonomy (NCBI): domain Bacteria; kingdom Bacillati; phylum Actinomycetota; class Actinomycetes; order Propionibacteriales; family Nocardioidaceae; genus Flindersiella; species Flindersiella endophytica. Next base: position 686,589 of record NZ_BAAGYY010000023.1, on the reverse strand, counting down.
TGGCGGCAGTTCGTGACCGAGGGTTTCATGCCGGCCTCACAGCCGTGGGAAGTGCTCGTTGCCACCGGGCTGATGGTTTGGGCCGGGTCGCTACTGTCGTTGGCGGTCACTCCCGGCTGGATGGTCGTGCTCCTCGTCAACCTGCTCGCGTCCGCCGTGATCGTGCTGTCCCTGCAAATCGCGTGGGGAAGCCTCGCGTTCTGGGCGCCGCGGGCGGCCGAGGAGATCAACTCCTCGACCAACCGGATGGCGGCGCAGCTCGGCAACCTGCCGCTCGACAACGTTCCGCGGCTGCTGCTCGGTGGACTGCTGACCGCCGTACCGGTGGGGTTCGTGGCGTGGCTGCCGTCGCGCGCGGTCGTGGGAGTTTCGCCCCTGTTTCCGGGCGGTTTGTTCGCCCCGCTCGCCGCGCCGCTGTTCCTGGCGGCGGCCGTTTTCGTCTTCAGGAAAGGACTGCAGCACTATGTCCGGGTCGGATCTGGGCGCTACTCCTCATTCGGACACCGTCGTTGAGCTTTCCGGCGTCTGGAAGCGGTACCGGCAACGCCAGCGCTCCGAGCGCCTGCGCGACGCGTTGGTCAACCTCATCAGGTCGCGCGACACGTTGGTGACGGCGCTCGATGGCGTGTCGCTGTCGGTCCGGCGCGGCGAGATCGTCGCCTATGCGGGAGCCAACGGCGCGGGCAAGAGCACGACGATCAAGCTGCTCTCGGGCCTGTTGTCACCGGACGCGGGAACGGTCCGGGTCTTCGGCATGGATCCGGTCCGCCAGCGCGTGCCGTACGTCCGGCGGATCGGCGTCGTCTTCGGCCAGCGCACCGACCTGTGGTGGGACCACCCGATCGCCGCCACGTTCGAGTGGAAACGGGTGGTGTGGGAGATCCCGCGGGAGCGCTACGACCGGATGCTGGGGTACGTCAAGGAGCTGCTGGGCCTGGACGAGTTCTTCCAGACGCTGGCGCGCGAGCTCAGCCTGGGCCAGCGGATGCGGGCCGACCTCGGGCTGGCGCTGATGCACGAGCCCGAGCTGCTCTTGCTGGACGAGCCGACGCTGGGGCTGGACGTCCTGGCGAAGCGGCGGATGCTGCAGAGCATCCTCGACATCAACGCCAACCGTTCGTTGACGGTGCTCGTGACGAGCCACGACATGCCGGACCTGGAACAGCTGGCGTCGCGGGTGGTCATGCTGCACAAGGGGTCGATCGCCTTCGACGGCGCCTTCCGCGAGCTCCGCTCCACCCTCGGCGACCGCCGGCGGCTGCTGCTGCAGACGTCGGAGGACGTGGCGGCGCCCTCGCTCACCGGAGCCGGCCTGGTGTCCAGCCAAGCGGGCCGCCACGAGTACGCCTTCGACGCGGCCGGGACGCCGATCGCCGACCTACTTGCGCAGGCCGGCGAACGCGTCCAGATCCTCGACGTCGAAACCCACCGCGAACCGATCGACGACGTAGTGGCCGACATCTACGAGCACTGGCAGCGCCGCCCCGCCGACGACCCTGCCGCTCGCTGAGGTGTCGATCCCTGACCGTGCCGGGAGTCCGGTGAGCGCGTGCCGGCGAACGGCACAGTGTCGCCACGCTGTAGGAGCTGGTGAAGCGGGACTCTGGTGACGGCCGGGCACGAGCTCGGCGAAAGCTGCCGCCGTCGGGTCAGAGGTGGTCGGCGGCGGCGACGACCTTGAGGATCGCCTCTGCCACACCGCGGGTGAAGTTCTCGTCGCCCAGGAGGTAGGTCTGCGCGAGCCACATGGTGTCGCGCGCGACGGTGTCGGCGTTGGGGCAGGGGAACTCCGGGTAGGGCTGGCCGAGTCGCTCGGCGATCGCCTTGGACTCGCGGAGCAAGGCCTCGTTGCGGTGCAGCGGGATGTAGCCGCTCGCCGCGTTCACGCCTTCGGCCTTGAGCGCCTGCAGCGCCGCCGCGCGGCGGTCGCCCTCGGCGAGGGCCGGAACCCGCAGCAGGAACAGGTGGCGGCCGTGCGCGGTCACCGCGTCGTCCTCGGGCGCGAGCAGGATGTCGCCGGACTTGCCGAGCAGTTCGGTGAGCAACCGCGCGTTGCGCTCGCGCAGCGCCTGCAGCTCCTCGTGCCGGCCGAGCCCGGTCCGCAGCAGAGCCGCCTGGAACTCCGTCAGCCGCAGGTTGTAGCCGACCATCTCGTGCTGGTACCAGCCGCCGCCCGGCACGCGCCCGACGTTCACCAGTCCGTAGAGCGCCGCCGCGAACGCTTCGTCGTCGGTCACGACGGCGCCGCCCTCGCCGGCCGTGATGTTCTTGCTGGACTGGAAGCTGAACGTTCCGGCCGTACCGATCGCGCCGACGGCCCGGCCGCGGTACGCCGCGCCCGCGGCCTGCGCGCTGTCCTCGATCACGGGCAGCCCGCCGGCCCGCCGGATGATCTCGTCCAGGTCGGCCGGCCGCCCGGCCAGGTGGACCGGGATCACGGCCTTGGTGCGTTCGGTGATCGCGGCTTCCATCGCGGCCGGATCGAGCAGGTGCGTACGCGGGTCGACGTCGGCGAAGACCGGCACCGCGCCGACGAACAGCGCGGCCGACGCCGTCGCGATGAACGTGTACGGCGGAACGATCACCTCGTCACCGATCCCGGCCCCGGCCGCCCGCAGCGCGGCGGCGATCGCGAGCGTGCCGTTGCTGACGCAGATGGCGTACCCCGCCTGCTGGACGGCCGCGAACTCGCGCTCGAACGTCGCGACGACATCACCGCTCGTGCTTCCCCAGTGCCCGGAGCGCAGGACGTCGAGCAGCGCCTTCTCCTCGGCACTGTCGTGGACCGGCCATTGCGGAACCGGCGCCGTCAGCGCCGCCGGGCCACCGTTGATCGCAAGCTCGGATGACATCGAGGCCTCACGTTCTCTCGCTGTTGTTAATTTCGGTCGTCCAGATTAGTAGATAAGGCTAGTAAGAAACCGCCGAAGAGTCGATACTGTTCGGGAGGAGCTTCGAAACGGAGGACCGATGCCGGACCAAGGCACACTCGCCGTCGACGGCGGCACGCCGATCAGGACGCGCCCATTCCCCAACGTCTCCGGGCCGGAAGGCCGCACGCTGGGCGACGAGGAGATCGCCGCGCTCGAGCGGGTGATCCGCAGCGGCCAGCTGAACTGCACGGTCGGAGGGGAGACCAAGGCGTTCGAGGCGGAGTTCGCGGCCTACTACGGCGTCGCGCACGTGGTCGCGTCCAGTTCCGGCACGTCGGCCCTGCATCTCGCGGTCGCGGCCGTCAACCCGGAGCCCGGCGACGAGATCATCACGACCGGCCTGTCCGACGCGGGCACCGTGCTGCCGATCCTCGCCCAGAACGCCGTCCCCGTCTTCGCCGACGTCGATCCGGCCACCGGCAACCTCGACGTGGAGTCCGTACGCTCGCGGATCACCCCACGGACCCGCGCGATCATCGCGGTCCACCTGTTCGGCCAGCCGGCGCCGGTCGCGGAGCTGCGCGCGCTCGCCGACGAGCACGGCCTGATCCTGATCGAGGACTGCGCGCAGGCCTACCTCACGCGCTGCGCACCCGACGGCGCGCTCGCCGGAACGGTCGGCCATCTCGGCTGCTTCAGCCTGCAGCAGTCCAAGCACATCACGGCCGGGGACGGCGGCCTGACGATCAGCAACGACGCCGCGCTGGCCCGGCGCGCGCGACTGTTCGCCGACAAGGCCTGGCCGCGCGACACCAACGAGCGCACGCACCTGTTCTTCGGGCTCAACTACCGCATGACCGAGCTCCAGGCAGCGGTCGCGCGCGAGCAGCTGAAGAAGCTGGCGTGGGTCGTCGACGCCCGCCGCAAGGCCGCCGAGCCGCTGACCGCCGCGATCGGCGAGCTGCCCGGACTGTCGGCCGGGCTCTCGGAGGGCGCGGTCTACTGGCTCTATCCGGTCTTCGTCGACGCCGCGCTCGCGGGCGCCGACGCGCATCAGTACGCCAGGGCGCTTGCCGCGGAAGGCGTTCCGGCCAACGGCGGCTACATCCAGCGCCCGCTCTACCTCACGCCGGTCCTCGCCGACCGCCGTACGTACGGAGAGTCGGGCTACCCACTGCTGTCGCCGCCCGCCTCCACCGAACCCTCGTACGTGAAGGGCATCTGCCCGCACACCGAGGCGCTGATCGACGAGCGCCTGTTCGTGATCGGCTGGAACGAGCACTACACCGAGGACGACACAGCCGACATCGCGGCAGCGCTGCGCAAGGTGCACAGCGCGTTCACGCCACCGCCGACAGGTTCAGCGCGCGCAGTCTAGAGGGCGCGGGAGATGGCCTGGCGGAGCACCGGTTCGGCTTCGGGGGAGAGCGGGGCCGGCATCGCGAAGTAGTACGGCGCTTCGGCCGGCTCGTAGCCGCCCTCGGACAGGTGGCGAGCCGTGACGAGGTAGCCCGTCATACCGCCGGTGTAGCCCAGGGGCAGGGCCGTTCCAGCCGACTCGGCCTTGACCTGGGTGCCGTACGCACTGACCGGTTCGCCGGACATCCCGAGCAGGGTGAGGTTTTCGGCCAGTCGTAAACGGGAGAAGCGGACGGGCACGGTTGGGGTGAGGCGGTCGGGGTTGGCGAGCAGCAGCCGGGCCCACTCACCAGTCACTCCGGGCGTGTCCGCCTTCTCCCGCAAGTCGCCCTTGCCGGGCACGGCGGCGACCGGCAGCTCCACGTCCCAGGCCTCGGCAGCGACCCGGGGTGCCCCGACGGAGGCGAAGCCGTCGGCCAGTGCACGGTCGACCGCGTCGGCCAACCGGGTGCCGAACGCGTTCACCACCGGCTGGTCGCCCTCGGCGTAGACACCGTCGGTGTACAGGTCGGGGTTGATGTCGCCGCAGCAGCCCTGGGCGTACACCGCCAGCGCGCCCGGGTGACGCTGCTCCAGCAGGTCCATCGCAGCGCCGGCGAAGTCGGACGTGACCGCGTTGCCATGATGGACGACGGGATGGCAGGCGTAGTGGACGAGCAACGCCTCCGTCCGATCCTCGGAGACCGAACGGAACCGCAGGACCGTTACCTCGTTGGTGATCGGCGTCTCGGGCACGGCGCCGCGGGTTCGGGCAGAGCGGCGGTCGACACCGAGCTCGGCCAACCCCGCTGTCCGTTCCAGCCAGACCTCACGCAAGGACCCGAGCGCTCGCCCGGCACTGGCTTCGGCGGCACCGCACAGCTGCTCGATGAACGCGTCGTCCGGCTCGCCGAGCGAGGGTACGAAGCGGTACGACACCTGCGGCCCGGAGTGGTTGTGGGTCGCGTGCAGGAACACGGCGTCCTGGTGCAGCCCGAACCGCGAAGCCACGCGCGCGCGTACACGAGCCGCGACATCGGTGCCCCACCACAGCAGGTCGGCCGAGAGCAGAACGGCCCGCGTCGAGCCGGAGCCGAACGCCAGCGTCCGCAGGCGCAACGGTGCCAGCACGGACGAGGCCTTTCCGAGCTCCGCGCGGGCCGCGAAGCCCGCGAGCGGAACCGGCAACGCCGGTGTGATGTCGACGCGATCCCTGCCCAGTAACAGGATCCGGCCGCTCACCGCGCCAAGGTCCAGGCCGCGTCCCCGGCGGGGATGTCGGCGGTCAGCTCGACGAACTCACGGCCGTGCCGCACGACGGTCGCGACCGAACCATTGCCGTCCACCAGGCGCGGAAGCGCGGTCAGTGCCGGCAGTGACAGCAGGAGCGCCGCGCCCTCGACCGCCCGGTCCGACGTCGTGCGAACGACCCATCCGTCGGCGCCGGGAACGATGCTGAGCGACACGCCACGGCGAAGCCGTTCCCAGCTGTTGATCTGCCCGGCCGTCCACCACGGCAGGCCGCGCCGGCGAGCCTCGTCGGCCAGTGCGAGGCAGGCCTTCCGCGTCGGCGGCCGCAGGTGCAGGTGCGGTCCGTGGAACAGGAAGTGCGCGACGCCGTGCTGCGCGATCGCGCCGTCCAGGATCACGTCTCGGATGCTCTCGTGCCCGGCCCAGGCCAGATCCTGTGTGTGCAAAGGAAGATTGAGGACGTTGAGGTAACGGTTGTGCTCCGACGCCTCCGCGATCGGGAACGACACGTGCGCGGTGCCGAACGTGAAGCCGACCGAGCCCTGCTTGCTCGGACCGCGCGACTCGTCGATCTCGATGCCGAGCCGCTCGCACCAGTGGTAGAACTCCGTCCAGTTCTCCCAGCGGGTGTAGTGGTTCTTGTTCGAGACGATCCGCTCGACGCCCGTGACGGCCTGGGCCCAGGCGTACTGCGCGCGGATCTGCGGCCAGCCCCACTGCGCGATGTCGGCGTCGTGCATGGCGTTGTAGTGCAGGGCGTGCTCGTGCCCGGCGGCGGTGATCGCGCGGTAGATCTCCGGGTCGTAACCGCCTGGGAAGACCTGGCACCAGGTCACGTTCACCTCCGCCTCGGCGAAGGTGTCAAGGGCTGCTTGTCCGTGCTCGGTGACGTTGCCGTCGGAGTCGTGCGACATGTGCGCCACGGCGTCCACGCCGCTCGGCCAGTAGTGCAGCCACGGCAGCGCGACGCCGACTTGCTCGGCGGCCCACCAGAGCCCTTGGACGAAAAGTGAGCGCCACCAGTCGGCGTGCGGCTGGTCGAACATCGGAACGGCCGACGGCGGCGGGTAGACGTGCTCGAACGGCTCGGTGAGCTCGGGCTCGCCCGGCGGCAGCGCGCGGTCGGCCTCGAACGACAACGCCATGCCGTCCTCGCACTTGAGGATGTCGTCGTCGATCGGGGCGGTGCCGTCGAGCGCAGGCTTGCCGTCCTCCGTAACGGAGTAGCCCTGCTGGATCCGGACGATGCTCTGCCACACGTCGGCGCCGAACAGCAGCGCGATGCCGTCGCCGCTGCGCCGGGCGGTGATCGCCGGCGAGCCGTCGTCCCACGTCGCCAGGACGTCGGTCGCATCGTCGGAGGTGGTGAGCCGGGCGCCGCCCACTGCATGGAGGGCGACGCCCGGCACGTGTGTCCAGGCCGCGGCCTGGGTGAAGGTGACGTGCCCGTGGTCGACCGGCTCGCCGGCGGCGGCGCCCAGCAGGTCGCCCAGCGATCCGGGTCCGCCGGCCACGACCACCGCGCCACCCGCGGCGACGAACTCCTCGACCCGCGTCCGCGCGGGCTCTGTGAGCTCGGGCGCGCGCGCGAAGACCAGCACGCCAACGCCGTCGAGCTCGGTCGTGGCGTCGACCGCGGCCAGCTTGCGGTAGGGCAGCCGGAGATGGTCGAGCACCTCGGTGGCATACAGCCACCACGCGTCGGCCGCGCGCGCGTGCGCCGCACTGGCCGCCTGCTCCTCCAGAACCACCGCGACGGTATGACCTGCTGGCACCGGCTGACTCCCTCGCACGAATTATTCGTTGTCCGAAACTTACATTAAGGCAAGCCCTAATGGATGCAAAGTGGCTGTCCCGTGCTGGCCGAGCGCGAAGTCACGCGCCGCCTGAGGTGTCGGACCGAGCAGCGCGTGGGCTGTCGCGGTGGTCAGCCGCTGCTGGCTCGACTCCCTGACGCCGCCTGTCGCAGGTCAGTGTGGCTGAGCAGCTGCCGGGGTCAGCTGGGCGCTGGGCCGAGCAGTGAGTCGGCCATTGCGGTGGCCAGCCACTGCTCGTACCGGTCCCAGCTCCACCCTCGGCGGTTGACCAGGCGATCGGTCACTTCGGGCGAGGTCAGCGCCCACACCACGTCGGCCCCTGTCGAGGGGTCGAGGCCAGGGCGTAGACCGAAGCGTTCCGCGACGTGGTCGACGACCCACTTGGTGCCGGTCGCGTGCTCCGACTCGATCGTCTTGGCGAAGTGGCGCAGGTCGGGATCGCCGCCGCCGACCTGTGCCAGCAGGATCGTGACCAGCGGAAGGAGCCGCTCGTGGAGTACACGGCCCATCCGCGCGTACGCCGCCAGGCACGCCCGCCCGTCGGATGCCTCGAAGACTGCCCGGGTGATTGGCCGATCGGCCATCGAGATCGGCTCGTCGTCGCCGGCGAGGGTGACATCGTAGGTCGTCTTGAGCAGTGCGGCCTTGCCGCCGATCAGGTTGTAGATGGTCTGCACGCTGACGCCAGCCGCCTCCGCGACTCCGTTGAGCGTGGTGCCGACGTAGCCGCGTTCGATGAACAGCCGGCTTGCCGCGTCGAGGATCCGCCTGCGCGTGTCGGCGGTGTGCTCGTCGCGCAGGGACATGGAGTACGGGCGGCTGTCGGTCAACGGCTCTCCTTGACATTGGCTAGAACGCGATTAAAACTAATTGAACGCGGTTCTATCCTATCCGCGATGACGTACGCGGATCAGGCCGGCAGAACCGTCTGAGGGGGACGTTCCATGGAGGCCGTACTCGAGCGGTCGTCCGCACTAGCTGTCCTGCACGCAGCGGTCGCCGACGCGGTGGCTGGCAACGGCAGGGTCGTGCTGGTCAGCGGCGAGGCCGGGATCGGGAAGACCAGCCTGCTGCGCGCATTCCGCGCCGAGCAAACGGCGGACGTACGCGTGCTGTGGGGCGCCTGCGACGACCTGCTGACCGCGCGAACGCTGGGCCCGCTCCGCGATGCCGCGGCCGGCACGTCGGGCCCGCTGGCCGAGGCGCTCGCCTCGGCCTGCGCCGACGAGGTCTTCGACGCGGCACTCTCCGAGTTCGCCGAGCCGGGTACGCAGCGCCGGCTCACCACCGTGCTGGTGGTCGAGGACCTGCACTGGCCGACGACGCCACGCTCGACGTCCTCGGCTACCTCGCCCGCCGGATCGGCGGCGGGCCCGGCGGCCGGCCCGGCGTCCTGATCGGCACCATCCGCGACGGCGGCGCACCGGCCGGCCATCCGCTCTGGCGCTGGCTCGGCACGCTGACCGGTCCGCACGTACGACGCCTGCCGCTGCGGCCGCTCTCCCGGCCGGCGGTCGGACAGTTGGCGGAAGGCACCGGCTGGGATCCCGCCGGCCTGCACGCGCTGACCGGCGGCAACCCGTTCTTCGTCACCGAGGTGCTGGCCGCGGCCCCGGGCGAGGTGCCCGTCAGCGTGGCCGATGCCGTCCTCACCCGGGTACGGAAGCTCGGCGACGGCTGCCAGCGTGCGCTCGCGCAACTCGCCGTCGTACCCGGCACCGTGGAGTTCGGCCTGGCTGAAACGCTGCTGGCCGGCGAGCTGGAGCTGCTGACCGAGGCCGAGGAGCACGGCATCCTGCAGGTCGCCGCCGGCGGCGTGGCGTTCCGGCACGAGCTGGCGCGGCAGGCGATCGAGCAGGGCACACCGCTGCTCCGCCGCCGCGCGCTGCACCACAACGTTCTCACCGCGCTGCGCGCCGGCCCGGCTCCCGACCTCGCACGCCTTGTCCACCACGCGGCCCAGGCCGGCGACGCCGAGACCGTACTGGAGTTCGCGGTCCGGGCCGGCCGCGAGTCGGCCGCCGCGGGATCGCACCGGCAGGCGCTCGCGCACTTCGAGGCCGCCGTCCACCACGCCGACCGGCTCGATCCGCCGCACCGTGCGGCACTGCTGGACGACTACGCCTGGGAGCTGCACAACGCTCATCGGTTCGGCGAGGCGCTACACGCCAGTGAGCAGGCGGTCGCGCTCTACTCCGAGCTGCCCGAGCCGCTGGCGCTGGGCGAGTCGCGCGTCCGGCTGTCCCGGCTCTACTACCTGGCCGGCGACACCGAACATGCCGAGACCGTCGCCCGGGCCGCGGTCGAGGTGGTCGAGCCGGCCGGCTCACCGGAGGTGACGGCGTACGCAACCGCCTACCACGCGGCGATCCTCGCGTTGAGCGGCGACCCGCGCGCCGACGAAACGCTGCGCCGGGCGGCCGGTCTCGCCGCCGGCTGCGGCCGCGTCGACCTCACCGAGCTGTGCCTGAACTACCAGGCCCAGGCCCAGCCCGGGCTCGCCGCCGGCGAACGGGTCGGGTTGCTGCGGCAGAGCCTGGCGCTCGCGCTGGAGCACGGGCACTACGAGCACGCTGCGCGCGGCTACACCAACCTGGGCGAGCTGCTCTACCGGTACGGCCGGTTCGCCGAGCTGGAGCAGTGCCTCGCCGCCGGGCTGACGTTCACCCGCGAGCGCGGCTTCTGGTCGCACACGTACAACCTCGAGGTCCACCACAACCTGCTGCGGCTGCGCCGGGGCGACTGGACCGGCGCGGGCGAGGGGTTCGCCGGCCTGGTCGAACGCGCCGAGGACTCCGGCATGTTGCGGGTCTACGCCGAGCCGCACCATGCCCGGCTGCTGGCCCGGCGCGGCGAGCCCGGCGCCGCGGCGCTGGTGCAGGCTGCCTGGCAGCGAGCTTGCGGCCAGGGCTCTTTGCCGGGGCTGGGATTTGCGGCTACCGCATTCATGGAGTGGGCGTGGCTGCAGGACCGGCCCGACCTGGCCGAGGCCCTGCTGGAGCAGTGGAAGCAGTACGCCGGCCGGCCCGGCATCGAGCCGGTGACCGCCGAGCTGTCGCGCTACGCCGCGCGGGCCGGCGTGCTCGTGGCAGCCGACTCCGGGCTGCCGGAGCCGTGGCTGGCGGGCATTCGGGGCGACTGGCGGGCCGCCGTACGCGGCTGGGAGGCGGCCGGCGATCCGTACGAGCGGGCGCTCGAGCTCGCCGCCTCCGGCGAGGTGGACCAGACGATGGAGGCGCTGTCCGTACTCGACGACCTCGGCGCGGTGGAGGTCGCCCGGCGGGCACGGCGGCGGCTGAAAGGCCTTGGCGTACGGGCGGTTCCGCGCCGCCCGGTGGCGGCGACGCGGGCGCATCCGGCGGGGTTGACCGCGCGGCAGGCCGACGTCCTGGACCTGGTGGCGGCCGGACTGACCAACGCCGAGATCGCCGACCGGCTGGTGGTCTCCGTTCGTACCGTCGACCATCACGTCTCGACGATCCTCGGCAAGCTCGGCGTCTCGTCCCGCCGCGAGGCCGGCCGGCTCGCGCTGACGTACGCATAGGCAGCCGGGCAGCCCCGACATAGGCAGCTCTCACCGATGTCGAGGACCGGCCGGAGGCCGTGTACTTGAGCGGTCAGAGAAACACCGACCGAACAAGGGGGAGGGCATCGAGATGGGTGCACCGAACATTCTGATCAAGCTCGACGGCAACACGATCATGGCCGCCGGCATCGAGCGGATGGCGATTCCGGAAGGCGGCCCGCACGTCCGCGAGGCGGCGATCCAGGTGCCGGCGAAGTTCACCGAACGCCCGACCGTGACCGCCACGGTCTCGCCGCGGAGCGGCCCGGCGATCGCGGGCACCGTCTTCGGGGTCTTCGCCATCAAGGTGGTCGACCTCGGCAAGAACGGCGGCACGCAGATCGACATCCAGGCGGCGAACGTGCAGACCAGCCAGCCCGTCGAGGGCGAGTTCGGCTGCGACTACGTGATCGTCGGCAAGGTCGCTTAGGAACTGCGATGAGAGTGCTGTTCTGCTGCTATCCGGCGCACGGCCACCTGCTGCCGATGCTGCCGCTGGCCGACGCCGCGCGCACAGCCGGGCACGAGGTCGTGCTGGCGTCCGGCGCCGAACTGTCCGCCGACGCCGCTCGGCTCGGCCTGCCGTTCTGGCAGGTCGGCCCGAGCCGGGCCGAGACCGATGCTCGCCACCGCACGAGCAGCCCGCCGAACGAGACGCTCACGCAGCCGGAGCGGATCCGGCACAACATCAACGGCATCTTCGGCCCCTCGAACGAGCTCCGCGCGGTCGACCTGGTGCCGCGGGCGGTCGAGTGGAAGCCCGACCTGATCGTGTCCGCGTTCGCCGAGCTGACCGGCGCGGTCGCGGCAGCGCACACCGGCGCCCGGGTCGCGACGCACAGCCTGGGCCAGTTTCCGGCCGGGTTCCTCGCGCACTTCGAGCCGTCGATCGAGCAGCTCGGCCGGCAGTGGGACGTACCCGACCTGCTCGACCGTGTGCTGGACACGCCCTATCTCGACATCGTTCCGCCGGCGCTGCAGCCGGACGGGCCCGCCGACTTCCGGCGAGTACGACCGATCCGGCCGACCGCCGGCATCGCCCCTGCGGACGCGCGGCAGCCGTTCGATCTGGACGCGCTTCCGTACGAGGACGCCGTCTACGTAACGCTCGGCACGATCTTCAACGGTGAGCTCGACGTGTTCGAGGCGGTGCTGGGCGGCCTGCGCGAGCTTCCGGTGAACGTGTTCGTGACCGCCGGCCCCGGCGCCGACCCGACGGCGCTCGGACCGCAGCCGAAGCACGTGATCGTGACGGATTACGTACCGCAGGCGCTCCTGCTCCCGTACTGCCGCCTGGTGATCTCACACGGCGGTTCCGGCACCGTGCTCGGCACGCTGTGCCACGGCGTGCCGCAGCTGCTCGTGCCGCGCGGCGCGGACCAGTTCCTGAACGCGACCGCGGTCACCCGGGCGGGCGCCGGGCTGGCGCTGCCGCCGGACGTACTGACGAAGGCCGCGGTCGCGGAGGCCGCCGAACGTCTGCTGGCCGAGCCCACGTACGCCGAGGCCGCCGGCCGAATCCACGCCGAGATCGCGGCGATGCCGGCCGCGTCTCGCGTACTTGCCGGACTCCTGGACGGAAGTGATCGAGCCTGACTGCGCATACCGACGCCTCGGGCCGTACTCGAGACCCCTCGCCGCGACGTGCGATTGCGTCGTGAGTACGCCGCGTGGGTAGTCCGTTCGCTGAGTCGTCGTGCGCCGAAGTCTTGCGGGCAGCTCGGGGTCGGTCGGTCAGTCCGGGATCTTCTCAACGAGCAGCTGGTACGGCCGCGGCGGGCGGCCGACCTTGCTGGAGCGGGCCGGCGGCATCGGCCAGGCGAGGCCCTGGTCCACCAGCGACTGCAGCGTCCGCCGGGCGGTGCGCAGCGTCACGCCCAGGAGGTCGGCGACCTTCTCCGCGTCGACCACGCGTTCGGTGTCGTCTTCCTCGTCGAGCTTGGCGGCGAGGCGGGTGAGGATGTCGACCGCCTTCGCGTCCTTCGCGGCCGGGATCGGCTTGGCCGCGGTCTGCCGGTCGGCCGGCAGCTGGAGAACGGTGTCGCCCGGCGCCACCAGGAACGCCGTGTGCCCACCGGCCGCCGCGGCCCGGTCGACCGCCGAGCGGGCGTTCAGCTCGGCCTCCCGGGTCGAGCGGCCGAGACCGATGCCGACCTCCAGCTGCACGCCGAGCTCGGCGGAGATCCGCCCGAGGAACGGAGCCACCGTCAGGTCGTCGGTCACGGGGTTGAGCGAGCCCATCGTCGTCACGATGAGGTACGAGCGCTCGTCGCGCGGGAGCACCGCCGCGTCCATCGGGCGGGCGTCCCGCAGCAGCTCGCGGTTGAGCGACAGCTTCAGCTCCTGGTACCAGTAGTTGCTCGGGCTCGCGTGCTGCGCCACCCCGCTCGGCAGCTGCACCACCATCGTGACGATCCGCGACTCCTCGAGCTTCGCGCCGCTGCCCATCAGCGCCGCCGTGTGCAGGGCGTGCCGGAGGACGACCCGGGACGGCGTCATCTTCAGGTGCGGGATCTTCATCCGGGTGAGCGCCGCCGAGACCGTCGGGACCGTGGTCACCGCTCCGGTCGTCTCGCCCTGGAGGTAGAGATCGCGGTGGAAGTCGAGGAAGCCCTGAGCCGACTCCGGATGGAGATACTGCTGGACGTGTACGCCGCTCGGGTCCAGCCCGATCTCTTCGTACTCCACCTCGACGTCGTGCGGTGACACCGAGTCGACGCTGATCCGCAGTGGGTCGAAGCGCTCCTCCAGGGTTCCCCGCAGCAGCGTTCCGTAGAGCGACGAGCCACCCACCGGAACGTAGGTCGCCGGCACCGGGAAGTCGCCCTGACTGGTCGCGACGTCGTACGGAAACGGCCCGGCGAACAGGCAGACGTCGACCCGCGGAGCGACCTTGAGCGCCTGCGCATGGGCGTCGGCCTCGTTGACGTAGACGGCCGTGACCAGCCGCCAGGACGGACTGCCCGACTCACGCGCCACAGCCATGATCCGGTGGACCACTTCCTCGGCGCCGACGACACCGATCGTGACCTCTTCGTGCGGGCCGACCCCTGGCTGGCGCATCTCACCCTCTCCGTAGCGAGTAACGGACTGTTTACGGCTGGCCGTAATCGTAGCCACTCGTTGCCCGAAATAGTTTCGTTACGCCGAGCGCCTAGCTATATGTCCTGCGACTTCTCTAGACTCCAGGGGACTTCGGGTCAGGTCCGAAACTGGCCAGCCGGAGGAGTCATTCAACCTCCGGTAGGCCTTTATTCGAGTTTGAGACGTCCCTATTGTGGGACCACGCAACGTGAAGGAGGGCCGCAGTGATGCCGATGCCAGGGCAGAGTCCCAGCAATCGGGCTGTCAGCCGGCGTACGCTGCTGCGCCGCTCCGGCGCGCTGGCCGCCGGCGTGGCCGGCGCCGCCGCGACCGCCGGAACCGGCCTCGGGCCACTCGCGTCGCGGGCGTACGCGGACCCCCTCGATTTCACGTCTCGTGCCGTCTTCGACAGCTACGACCAGCAGTTCCACGCCGGCGGCTACACCGGCCAGCCCGACCAGACCAACGAGGCCGGCGCGCTCGCGTGGGGCCAGTCGTACGTGCTGATCGGCTTCATCCGGATGTACGACGCCTACCAGGACACCTACTACCTCGACCGGTTGATCCACAACGCCGATCTGGTGCTCGCCGGCCGCGACTCCGAGCGCGGCGTCACCGACTACAGAGGTCAGTCACTGCCGGCCTGGCGAGCCGCCAACCCCTACACCGTCGCTGCCGTGGAGCTCCCGGATGCCGACGGCCGCCCGGCGCTCGAGGTCCGCTGCGCCCGCTCGGGTGCTGAGGGCGCGACGGCCACGATCACCCACGAGGACGACGGCCGGTTCACGCTCGCCGTGACCCACCCGACCGGCGGCACCACGACGTACGAGCACCTCACGCTGGATCCGCAGAGCGCCGACCTGGCGTCCAAGCGGGTCTACGGCGCCTACTCCATGACCACCATGATCACCGCGCGGGAGCCGGGCGGCACCGGCACGTCCGCCCGCCCCGCCGCGGGTACGTACCGCCTGGTCGCCGAGCCGGTGATCTTCTCCGTGCACACCGGGATGATCACCTATCCGCTGGCCGCCTTCGCACGGACCGTGCTCAGCACCCCGAGCCTGCGCTCCAACCCGCGCTACCGCTCGAAGGCGGCGGAGTACGTCCAGGCGGTACGCGACGCGATCGCCGTGCACGACCACGAATGGGTGCAGAGCAACGGCATCGGCTACTTCCGCTGGCTGAAAGGCACGCCGCTGCCGTACGACGGCAACCCACTGCCGATCAACCAGACCACGGCGATCGGCCGGACGCTGGTCGAGCTCGCGGCGGCGACCGGCGAGCGGACCTACGCCGTACGCGCGGCAGCGATCGCCCGCATGTTCAAGGCGCAGATCAGCCGGGACGCCGGCGATGCGTCGATTTGGTACTACTGGCCCACCGACGCGCCGATTTGGAAGGGTTACGCCGCGACTGGAAACCCGGATACGGACGTGTCGCTCTACACGCCGACCTACCGGAACTCCTCAGGTGCCGGAGCCCAGCAGGTCGACGACTGCAGCCACGCCGCGATCAGTGTCGACTTCGCCGGGCTTGCCCGGCAGGCCGGCATTGTCTTCGGCGACACCGACCTCCGCGCGATCGGGCGGACGTTCGGCGACAACCTCGCCACCACCGGCGACGACGGCATCCCGACGGTCTTCACCCGGCTGGACGGCACGGGTGTTGCTCCGTCGGGCCAGTACCTCCAGGCCCCGCGCTGGATCCGCGCGGCCTGGTGGGACTCCAGGGTTCACGAACAGAGCAAGGCGATCTACCAGGCCCGGCAGCCCGCACCCGGGCTCGGTTCCGGCCTGTGCGGGATCGCGAGCCTGAACTGGTACGCGAGACAAGGTGGCCGCCCGCTCCCCAAGATCTGACCACGAGATTTCGGACGAGCACATTTACGGCCATCCCCAAGTCACTAATATGTGTTGATCAAACTGGCGCCGGCATCCGGGGGTTTGTTCGGTCGCTTGGAGCAGAGAGGTATGGGCAGTCAATGAACGAGACTGCGAAATCCACCGCCCAGGGACGATCCCTGCCCTACGGAGCCAGCCGGCGCGACTTCCTCCGCATCAGCGGCCTGATCGGGCTGGCTGCGGGCGGTGGCTGGTCGCTTTCGGGCTGTGGCATCTTCGGCGCGGAGGATCCGGAGGCGCAGACCGGCAGCAGCAAGGGCGGCAGCAAGACGCTGCGGATCAGCTACGTCCCCGTCGAGGTGCTCGACCCGCAGGTCATCACCAACGGCATGTGGATCCTGACCCGCGGGATCCTGGAGGGCCTGGTCGCCCAGAACGAGAAGGGTGACGGCGTCATCCCGGCCGTCGCCGAGAGCTGGAAGGTCTCCGACGACCGGCTCACCTACACCTTCACGCTGCGCTCGAACGCCAAGTGGTCCAACGGCGATCCGGTGAAGGCGAGCGACTTCGAGCGCACGTACAAGCGCCTGCTGACCCCGGGCGACACGACCGGCGCCGGCGGCACCACGCTCGGCGCCAACTCCTACCAGGCCGCGACCGGCATCAAGGGCGCGACCGAGCACCTGGCCGGAGCGCTGAAGGACTGGTCGCAGGTCGGTGTGAAGGCCGGCAGCGACACCGAGCTCACGATCACGCTCGCCAACCCCAACCCGGATCTCCTGCTGGCGTTGACGCATCCGGCGTTGCTGCCGCTGCACATGGACTCCGTGGAGGGCAAGCCGGACAGCTGGCAGGAGCCGCCCAACTTCATCTCCAACGGCTCGTACGCCGTCAAGAAGTGGGTCAAGAACTCCAGCATCGACCTGGTGCCGAACGAGAAGTACTGGGACCGCAAGAACGTCTCGCTCGACGCCATCAGGGTCTTCCTGGTCGAGCCGACGACCACCGGCACGGCGACGGTTCCGTACGAGAACAACGAGACCGACCTGGTGCAGATCGCCGACGCCGACGTGCTGCGGTTCCAGAAGGACCCGGAGCTGAAGACGCACCTCAAGTCGGTGTCGACCTACAGCATCGCCTACCTCGCGAGGCTTCGCAGCGAGCACCCCGCACTGGAAGACGTCCGGGTACGCAAGGCGCTCTCGCTCGCCCTCGGCCGCGACACCCTGGCCAGCGTCGTTCCCGGCGCCGAGCCCGGCGTCTCGCTGGTCACCAAGCGCACCAAGGGCTGGGACGAGAGCATCGCGATCAAGGAGAACGTCGAGGAGGCCAAGCAGTTGCTGGCCGACGCGGGCTATCCCGGCGGCAAGGGCCTGCCGGAGATCCGCATCCTCGCCGGCGTGACGAGCACGCTGATCGACGCGATCGCCGACACCTGGCAGAAGAACCTCGGCATCAAGGTGCGCCCCGACATCGTCGAGGCAGGCGTCTACGTCGAGCGGCGCTGGCAGCTGCAGAAGGGCAACTACATCGGCTTCTACTTCGGCACGTTCGCCGGCCTGCCCACCTGGCCGACGATGGTCGGGTCGCTCTGGTCGCCGCTCGACATCCAGAAGTTCAGCCTGCCGGGCAAGAAGTGGGGCGAGTACTCCAAGCTCGAGGCCGACAAGAAGGCCGACCCCAAGCAGTTGGTCGACCTGCTCGAGAAGAACCAGTCGCCCGGTGCGAAGCAGCTCGGTGAGCTGGTCACCAAGGCGTTCTCGGAGCCCGACGACCAGAAGCGGCTGGACCTGTTCAAGCAGGCTGCGAAGATCCGGGAGGACGAGTTCCTGTTCATCCCGGTTCTGTGGCTGAGCGTCTTCCTCGCCGCGCGCCCGACCATCAAGAACCTGCAACTGCGTCCGTACCCCGACTACTTCTACTTCAAGCCGCTGCAGCTCGGCGGCAAGTAGGAGGGGAGGCAGACCGTGGATTACGCCCTCTACCTGGGCAAGCGAGTCGTACGGCTCGTGCTGTCGTTGATCGCGGTGTCGATCATCGCGTTCACCATGCTGCAGCTGGCACCCGGCAACTTCGCCGACATCCAGCGAGTTGCCAGCGGCGCGACGAACATCGGTGGCACGGGCACGGAGCAGACGGTCGCGGAGTTTCAGTCGCGGTACGGCGAGGACGTCCCGGTCTGGATGCAGTACCTGAAGTTCATGAAGGGCGCGGTCACGTGGGACTTCGGACCGTCCTACAAGTACGCCACGCTCGACGTGCAGGACATCATCGCGCAGGCGTTCCCGGTGTCGGCGACGCTGGCCGTGCTGGCGGTGATCCTCGCGTTGCTGATCGCGGTTCCGATCGGGGTGTTCGCGTCGCTGCGGCAGGGCTCCGCTGCCGACAGCGGCGCGATGTTCCTTGTGACGTTGGGACACGCACTGCCGAGCTACCTGACCGCGACCTTCCTGATCCTGTTGTTCACGGCGACACTGCACGTGTTGCCGTCCAGCGGCTGGGACGGGCCGGCGAACCTCCTGATGCCGGTGCTCGCGCTGGCGCTCGGTCCGACGGCCGTGCTGGCGAGGTACGTCCGTTCCAGCATGCTGGAGACGTTGCGTGAGGAGTTCGTGACGGCCGCGCTGGCCAAGGGTGGGCCGTACC
Organism: Flindersiella endophytica; assembly: GCF_054779015.1. NCBI lineage: Bacteria > Bacillati > Actinomycetota > Actinomycetes > Propionibacteriales > Nocardioidaceae > Flindersiella > Flindersiella endophytica. The sequence goes on along the minus strand of NZ_BAAGYY010000023.1, from coordinate 668,114 downwards.
GCACGGTTGTGGTGCGGCACGCGCTGCGGAACTCCCTTATCCCGTTGGTGACTGTCGTGGGCCCGTTGCTGGCGGCGTTGATGACCGGCACGGTGTTCGTCGAGTCGCTGTTCCGGATCCCGGGGCTCGGGCTCTACTTCACCACGGCGGCGGCGAGCCGTGACATGCCGCTGCTGATGGGCACGACGTTGTTCTTCGCGCTGATCCTGATGGTGGTCAACCTGATCGTCGACCTCATCTACGGCGTACTCGATCCGCGGATTCGCAACGACTCCGCGCGTGGCAAGGGAGGAGGGCGCAGGCGATGGCGACAGCCGAAGGCCTTGCCGAGGCCGGCGTAACTTCCACCACCGTCGAGGCACGTGGCCCGTGGGCGCACGCCTGGGCTCGATTCCGGCGTAACCGGCTCGCGTTCGGCAGCCTGATCTTCTGTGGCCTGCTGATCGTGGTCGCGCTGGCGGCGCCGCTGATCGCGCCGTACCACTACTCCGAGACCGATCTGGCGAACACGTGGGCGAGCCCGGGCACGGGCGGGCACCTGTTCGGCAGTGACGGCCTCGGCCGCGACGTCTTCAGCCGGACGATCTACGGCCTGCGGACGGCACTGACCGTGGCGTTCGGTGCGGAGCTGACCGCTCTCGTACTCGCGTTGGCGATCGGTCTGGCCGCCGGCTATCTCGGCGGGCGGGTCGAGCAGTTGCTGATGTCGTTCACCGACGTGATGTACGCCTTCCCCAGTTACCTCTTCGCCGTGGTGATGGTGACGGTGCTGGGCCGGTCGGTCTTCGCGCTGATCATCGCGATCGGCATCGCGTCGTGGGTGACCCAGGCGCGGTTGGTGCGTGCGCAGGTGATGTCCATCAAGGAGAGGGAGTACGTCGAGGCAGGGCGTTCGATGGGTGCGGGGGGCATCACGATCGCCGTGAAGTACATCCTGCCGAACGCGATCGGCCCGATCCTGGTGACGACGAGCTTCGCGATCCCGGCGGCGATCGGCGCCGAAGCGGGCCTGGCGTTGCTGGGTCTCGGCGTCGAGCCGCCCACGCCCTCCTGGGGCGCGATGATCAGCGAGGGCACGCGGACGCTGCAGACGTTCCCGCACCTGCTGATCTTCCCGGCGTTGCTGTTCGCACTTGCTCTGCTGGCGTTCACCTGGGTCGGCGACGGTCTGCGGGACGCGTTCGACGCGAGTGGGGAGCAGCGATGAACGACTCGTTGCTCACTGTCGAAGGGCTGCGCACGCAGTTCCGGCGCGACGGCGAGATCTTGACGGCCGTCGATGGCGTCAGCTTCGACGTGGCGAAGGGGCAGGCACTCGCGATCGTCGGCGAGAGCGGCAGCGGCAAGAGCGTGACGGTGCGATCGTTGCTCCGCCTGCTGCCACGGACGGCACGGATCGTCGATGGCACCACGTCGTTCGGCGGCAGGGATCTGCTGAAGCTCAGCCAGCGTGAGCTGCGTCGCGTGCGCGGCAAGGACATCGGCATGGTGTTCCAGAACGCCATGGAGGCGATGAACCCGACGATGACCGTCGAGCGGCAGCTGACCGAACACCTGCTGTGGCACGGGATCTGCGGCAAGGCGGAGGCGCGCTCACGGGCGGCGCAGGCGCTGGGCGATGTGGGGATTCCGGAGCCGGAACGCCGCCTTCGGATGTACCCGTTCCAGCTGTCCGGCGGTATGCGGCAGCGCGCGATGATTGCGATGGCGATGATCACGCGTCCGGCGCTACTGATCGCGGACGAGCCGACGACCGCGGTCGACGTGACGATCCAGCGGCAGCTGCTGGATCTGCTGGCGGGCTTGAAGGAACAGGGCACCGGCATCATCATGATCACGCACGACCTCGGTGTCGCCCGGTACTTCTGCGACGACGTTCTGGTGATGTACGCCGGGCAGGTGATGGAACGCGCTTCGACGCTCGAGCTGCTCGACAAGCCGCGGCACCCTTATTCGGTTGGGCTGCTGGGCTCGAGCATCGAGGTGGGCGGCCGGGAGCGGCCGCTCGTACCCATCCCAGGAAGCCCGCCCGACCTGGCGCGGCGGCCGGCGGGCTGTCCGTTCCAGCCGCGGTGCGCGCATGCCGAGGAGACGCGGTGCAGTGCCCCGCAGGAGCTGGAGCTCGTGGACGGGGAGCACGTGGCGGCGTGCTGGAAGGCGGTGGCCGGTGTCTGAACGAGTGGGGTCTGCCCATGCGGCCGAGGACCGGGCAAGCACAGTGTTGATTCGCGCGGAGAACGTGACGAAGGTGTTCTCCAGCCGGGCGGGCGATGTCGTCGCGGTCGACGACGTGTCGTTGTCGGTGCACCGCGGCGAGACCGTCGGTGTCGTTGGCGAAAGTGGCAGCGGCAAGTCGACGTTGGCGCGGCTTCTGATGGGACTGCAGCCGTGCACGTCCGGGCGGATTCTCTTCGGTGAGCAGGACCTGGCCGACTTGCCGGCAAGGGAGTTGCGGGCCTTGCGGGGGAAGATGCAGATGGTCTTCCAGAACCCCTACGGCTCGCTGCTGCCGCACTACACCGCGGTGGCCAACGTGATGGAGCCGTTGCGCCTGCATCGCGTTGGTGACAAGGCGTCCCGGCGCTCGCGGGCGTTGGAGCTGTTGTCGCTCGTCGGGGTCAACCCGCGGTTCGCCGAGCTGCATCCGCGGCAGTTCTCCGGTGGGCAGCAGCAGCGGATCGCGATCGCGCGGGCGCTCGCGTTGTCGCCTGACCTGCTGGTGTGCGACGAGCCGACGTCGTCGCTGGACGTGTCGATTCAGGCGCAGATCCTTGCTCTGCTGGAGGATCTGCGGCGGCAGCTGGGGTTGGCGTGCGTGTTCATCTCGCACAACCTGGCTGTGGTCGAACGGCTGGCGGACCGGGTGGCGGTGATGCGGATGGGCGTACTGGTCGAGGAGGCGCCGACCGAGGAGCTGTTCGCGTCGCCTCGCGAGGAGTACACCCGGCAGCTGCTCGCGGCGATCCTGCCGGTGCGAGGGCCGGCCGCCTAGCTTTCGCCTTCCCTGCTACGGGATGAGGCGGCGGCGCCGGGTCAGGCGTTCGCCGGCTGTGCGGGAGGTCCTGATGGTCTCCCGCACAGTCAGGACCTGGCGGGGTGAGTACCAGCACTGGGACGGTTTCTGGAGTGCGTAGCCGCTGCCCAGCGTGACGGCGGCGTGGGTGACCCGGCCGTCATGGTCGCGCCAGACGAGGACGGTGCCGGGCTGGTCGTCGTTGCCGCCGGGTTCGGTGCGGGTGGCGAGGAACTCCTCGAACGGCTCGCACACGACCCATTCGTACTCCGCGCCGGACACACCGGACGCGGCCATGACCTGTCCGGCATGCCCTCGGCGATCCACGGGATGAGCACGTTCCGTTCGCGGCCGGCCAACAGGGACGGCCACCAGACGAACCGGTGGCCGTCGGCCTGTTGTGCGGCCTCGGGGATGCGGTACTTCCAGGAACGTACCGACGGCACCTCGCCGCGCTTGTGATCGTGCTGGGCGCGGACCAGTTTCGCCCGGGTCTCGCGTGGCAGGGCATCGAAGGCCGGCTCGGTGAGCCAGGCGATGCGCAGGTCGCGGTCGATGTTCCAGATCGCGTACGTGTCGCGAACGCTCATCTCGAGCTGGACGTCGGCGAGCCGCTCGGACCTTTTGAGCTCCGGTAGCTCGCCGTCGGCGAGGAAGAACGGCTGGCGGTCAGGGGCGAGCCACGTGGACCACTGGTGGACGAGGTCTGCTGGCGCGTCGATGCCGAGGATGCGCACGGTGCTGAGTCTTGCCGGTGCTGGTGGGATGGGGCAACGTATGTGGCCGGGCGAGGGCTTTGCAAGACTTGGCCGCTGTGAGCACTGAACGCCCTGACCCCCCGTTGATCGCCGGCGAGCGTGAGATGCTGCGCGCCTTCCTCGACTTCCACCGCGGCACCCTCGCCATGAAATGCGACGGCCTGACCGACGACCAGCTGCGGATGCAGTCGAGCCCACCGTCAACGCTGTCGCTGCTCGGCTTGGTCCGGCACCTGGCCGAGGTGGAACGCACCTGGTTCCGCAAGGTGATCAACGGCGAGGACCTGCCGAACGTGTGGTCGGACGCCAACGACTACCAGACGGCGTACGACGCCTCGTCGTCGACGCGGGCCGAGGCTTTCGCGGCGTGGGAGGCGGAGGTCGCGCATTCGCGGCGGATCGAGCTCGCGGCTGAGTCGTTGGACGTCGTGAGGCACAACGCACGGTGGGGTGAGGATGTGTCGCTGCGGCTGGTGATGCTTCATCTCATCCACGAGTACGCGCGGCATGCTGGGCATGCTGACTTCCTGCGGGAGGCTATTGATGGGATGACTGGCGTGTAGGTCTGCCCTTTGGTTGCGGTCTTTGTAGGTTGCGGTGTGTCCTGTGGTTGCTGAGTGGTTGGCGTTGGTTCTTGGCTGCGGGTTCGCTGTGGCTTGGGGTTAACGAAATTTGATGGTTGCGGTAGGTGCCCCTTGAGCAGGCCTACCGGGCCATGTTCTTTGGCTGCGGGTTTCGCTGTAGTTAACCTTCTGTGATTGAGGTTCAAGAATTTTTCCTCTGCCACTGTTCTGACTCTTTTTTGCTTTTAGGCAGCGTGCGGTATTTCGTGGAGGTGGTTGCGTTGCGGTGTTTGGGTTGGGTCGAGGTATGGGGGTGGGAGGAACTCTGGTCGGCCGTGGACACCTGGCCGGACCACCCATTGGCTGTTGTGGATGGTGGTGTGGTGGTGGCGGCATAGCAGTACCCCGTTGTCGAGGCTGGTGATGCCGCCGGTCCACCAGGGTTTGATGTGGTGGGCGTCGCACCAGGCGGCGGGGATGTCGCAGGCGGGGAAGGCGCAGCCGGCGTCGCGGAGGTCGAGGGCTTTGCGGAGTTTGCCTTCGAAGCAGCGTTTGGCCCGGCCGACGTCCAGCGGGATGCTGTGGGTGTTGAGGATCGCGGGGATGATGCCGGCGTCGCAGGCCAGGAGGCGGGCGCGGGCAGCGGTGATGGTTTCGCCGGTGGGCAGGAACGCCGCACCCAGACCCTTCATGAGGTCGTCCAGGCGCATGGTGAGCATGAGTTGGGTGGGTTCGCCACCATGCTTGGGGATGGTGCCTGACTGCAGTGACCGACGGGCCAGCTCGACCAGCGCGTCGGCCATTCGCTGACCATAGGAACGGCGCGCGCCGTTCTGGCCGGTCTCGGAACCATCGGCCTCACCTGCGGTGGGTTTGGCCAGCGGTTCCAGTGCGGTGCGCACGACGCGGGCGGAGGCGGCGTCCAGGCGGCCGCCGAAGTGGACGATGCCGTCATGGCTGTCCTTGAACCACAGCACCCGCTCCCGGGCGGCTTCCCGCTCCTCCCGCTCCAACTGTTTGGCCAGCTCGCGGTCGGCTGCGTCGGGGTCGACACGGCCGAGGATGCGTTGCCCGAACCGGGCGACCTTGTCCGGGTCATACCCGCCCGCATCCTCTAGCAGCGCCGCCTGCGCCAGCCCACGAGTCTCGACGGTGGCGTCGTCGGGAAGCTTGTTGACCGCGTGGGTAATCCGCCGGGCATGCTCGGCACCGATCACCCCATCAGCCAGCGCCTGAGCAACAGGTTCGAATGCGGGGTCCCGCAATGCTTCGGCGGTCTCGAGAAGGTCTTTGGCATGCCGGGGCGACAGCCGCAACCGCTGCACCAGCACCTCTTTCGCCGACCGGGCACCAGTCTCTTTCCGCCCGACCCCGCGAGAGGCACCTTCACCAACCAGTGCGACCAGAACGGCTTCGCTCATCCGCACGACAGCCATGGCGTCTTCTTGTAGCGCACGCAGCTGGTCGTCGGGCAGGGTGAACAGGGAACCCTCGGCCGCGTCGGCCAGTGCCTCACGCGCCCGCGTGAGACTGTCTTGAATGAGGGTTCCGCTCATATGTTCGATAATACCCGCAAATTCGGCAAATGGGGTGGGGGAGCAGAGTCGAAATTCTTGAACCTCAATCACAGAAGGTTAACTACAGCGAATCCGCAGCCAAAGAACGTGGCGCGGTAGGCCTGCTCAAGGGGCACCTACCGCAACCATCAAACAATCGTTAACGCCAGATACGGCGAACCCGAGTGGCCGGAGTCACAGCATCGCGCCATCGTTCACGATGTATAGTTCGTTCAGTACGGACTGAACGAAGTGATCGATGGAGGCGCCGGCACCGGTGGCAGAGCTGAAGCCCGACGAACGTGAGTTCGTCGACCGGATGGGCTTGTGGATGGAGAAGTTCGGCGGTCCGCGGATGAGCGGCCTGATCTACGGCTGGCTGCTGATCTGCGACCCGCCCCAGCAGTCCCTCACCGAGATCGCGACCACGCTGGGCGTCTCAAAGGCCTCGGTCTCCACGGTGATCCGGCCGCTCCAGGAGTCCGGCATGGTGGAGCGCGTCCCCGTCGCCAACCGGCAGCATCACTACCGCCTGTCGCCCGGAGGTTTCGCCCACATCATGCGCACGCAGCTCGCCTACGTGCAGGCCAGCACCGAGACCATCGACTTCGGGCTTGCGGTGGTGGGCGACGATCCGAAACGGAGCGAGCGCCTGCGGGACGTCCGCGAGTTCTTCCGATTCATGGAGGCCGAGACCGAGGGGTTCCTGGAGCGCTGGGCGGCCTTCCGCCAGCACAAACCCGGCAAGAGGAGCCGAGCATGAAAACCGACAAGGTCGACTTCACCGACATCAAGTGGGGCTCGGTGCAGTGGACGATGCTGGTCACGCTGTACCTGCGGGCGTACGAAAGCCGCAACCAGCCCAGCATCATCGGCGACCGCGCCGCTGCCGAGGCAGTCGACCGGATCGAGTACGACTTCGACCGGATGAAGCGGGCGGCCCGCCCGGCCAGCACGCAGTACACCGTCGCGCTGCGGGCCAAGCAGTTCGACGAGTGGACGGTCGACTTCCTCCAGCGCCACCCGGACGCAGTCGTCCTGCACCTCGGTTGTGGCCTGGACAGCCGCGCGTTCCGGCTCGACCTCCGGGCCGGTGTCACGTGGTACGACGTCGACGTGCCGCAGGTGATCGAGCTGCGCCGGAGGATCTACGAGGAGACCGATCAGTACCGCATGATCGGTTCTTCGGTGACGGAAGCAGAGTGGCTTGCGAAGATACCGGCCGGCCGGCCTTTACTCATGGTCGCGGAAGGGCTGCTGATGTATCTGAAGCCCGAGCCGGTACGCCAGTTGCTCCAGCGGCTGACCGACAAGTTCCCCTCGGGCGAGCTGCTCTTCGACGTCGGGCCGGTGTGGGGCGCTCGCCTGTCGAAGATGCAGGACTGGGGTGTGGGTGACGTGCACGAGATCGAGCGGTGGAACCCACGGCTGCGTCTGCAGGCGAACATCTCGGTCGTCGACGGCTACGATCGCATCCCGGACCCGCGTTACCGCCGGTTCTTCCGCATCCTCAGGCACGTTCCGGGCGTGCGGAGCTACGTGCGGGAGCTCAGGTTCACGTTTTAAGGCTTTGCCCACCGCGTCCGGTCCGGGGCATACTCGCCGGGTGGCCGAGAACACTCATGTGGACGGGCGTGCCGGAATCGACGCGGCGCTGGTGCAACGACTCCTTGCGGCGCAGTTCCCGCAGTGGAGCGAGCTTCCGGTGACGCCGGTCGAGGTTGACGGCTGGGACAACCGGACGTACCGCCTCGGCGACGACATGACCGTGCGCCTCCCCACTGCGGAGGGCTACACGCCCGCGGTCGAGAAGGAGAATCGCTGGCTGCCGGTGCTCGCGCCGCACCTGCCGGTTCCGATCCCTGTGCCGCTCGGAATCGGCAAGCCCGCCGAGGGATATCCGTACCCATGGTCGATCCGGCGCTGGCTGCACGGTGAGACCGCGGACCCGCAGGGGATCGACGACCTGCCCACGTTCGCGATCGACGTCGCGAACTTTCTGCTTGCCCTGCAGGCGATCGACGCCACCGGCGGGCCGGCGGCGGGCGCGCACAGCTTCTTCCGCGGCGACTCGCTGACGCATTACGACGCCGAGACGCGCGCGTGCCTGGCCAAGCTCGAGGGCCACATCGACACCGCCAAGGCCGGCGCGGTCTGGGAGGCCGCACTCGCCGCGCGCTTCGACGGCCCGCCGGTGTGGTTCCACGGCGACATCGCCCACGGCAACCTGCTGGTCGAAAACGGCCGGCTGGTCGCGGTCATCGACTTCGGTACGTCCGGCGTCGGCGATCCGTCCTGCGACCTGGTGATCGCGTGGACGATGTTCTCCGGCGACAGCCGCGAGGCGTTCCGCAAGACCGTCGCCCGGGACGACGGCACCTGGGCGCGCGCCCGCGGCTGGGCGATCTGGAAGGCCATGCTGGTGATGTCCGGCAACCTCGACGGCGACCAGCGGCAGGTCGCGCTCAACCGGCACGTGATCAACGAGGTCATCGCCGACCACGACCTGCTGGGCTAACGTTTGGCCGTGTGCGGAACGAACCGGCCGACCACGCCGACCACGCCGACCACGCCGGCCTGCTGAACGCGGCCCGCGCCGGCGACGAGTCGGCGTTCGAGCGGCTTGTCGCGCCGTTGCGGGACGAGCTGCACGCGCACTGTTATCGCATGCTCGGCTCGGTTCACGACGCCGACGACGCCGTGCAGGAGACCCTCGTACGCGCCTGGCAGGCACTCTCGCGGTTCGACGATCGCGGGTCGTTGCGCCCGTGGCTGTACAAGATCGCGACGAATCGTTCGCTGACGTTGATCGAACGCCGTGGTCAGCGGGGCCGCCGGGAGCTTCCGACCGACTTCCGTCCTGGCACGCCGTCGGTGGCGGAGACCGCGTGGGTCGAGCCGTATCCGGACTCGCGGCTCGGCTGGACCGCCGCGCTCGATCCGGCGGACCGGTTGGTCGCGCTGGAGAGTGTGGAGCTGGCCTTCGTCGCCTCGTTGCAGCATCTGTCGGCGTCGCAGCGGGCGGTGCTGCTGCTGCGCGACGTACTCGGGTACGCCGCGCGCGAGGTCGCCGACCTGCTGGAGACCAGCGTCGCCGCTGTCAACAGTGCGTTGCAACGGGCGCGGAAGGAGCTCGGCGCGCTGCTGCCCGACACCACCCAGCAGGCGACGCTCGCCGCGCTCGACGACGCGTCCCAACGTGATGTGGTCCGGCGCTACGTCGCCGCGTGGGAGGCCGGCGACGTCGAGGCGATCGTGGCGATGCTCACCGACGACGCGAAGTACTCCATGCCGCCGCTGTTCGAGTGGTACGCCGGGCGCGACGACGTTCGCGCGTTCCTGCTCGAAGGGCCGGCCCGCGAGCAATGGCGGTTCCTGCCGGTGCCGGCGAACGGGCAGCTCGCGTTCGGCACCTACATGTGGGACGGCGAGTTGGGTGCGTACCTGCCCGCCGGGCTCGACCTGATCGCGTTGCGCGGTCCGCTCATCGCCGAGGTCGTGTCGTTCCTGGAGGCCGACTTCAGGCTGTTCGGGCTGCCCGCCGCCCTGCCGCGATGAGTTTCGGCCGTGCGCCGGGTTGTAGGGGTATGACGAACAACGTGAACGCGAACGAGGCCGAGATCCGCGAGCTGATCTCGCGTTGGGTGGTCGCCGTGCACAACGGCGACCTGGACGGCGTGCTGGCCGACCATGCCGGCGACATCGTGATGTACGACGTGCCGCCGCCGTACGAAGGCGTGCGTGGGCTGGCGGCGTACCGCGAGACCTGGCCGGGGTTCTTCGAGTGGCAGGCGTCCGGCGCGTCGTTCGAGCTGGAGTCGCTCGACGTCGTGACCGGCGAGGAGGTGGCCTTCGCGTACGCGCTGCTGCGGTGCGGCACGGCCGAGGACTTCGCGGCCGATCCCGCGAACCGGCTGCGGTTGACGCTGGGGCTGCGCAGGTCCTCGGCCGGCCGGTGGGTCGTGGTGCACGAGCACCACTCGTTCCCGTCCGTGAGCGCTTCCGACGCCGACGACGGCGGGGTGCGTGCGCTGCTGTCGCGGTGGTCGGAGCAGACGCGGACGAAGGACCTGGACGGCATGATGACCGGTATCGCGGAGGACGTGGTGTCGTACGAGATGGAGACGCCGCTGCAGTATGCCGGCATCGACTCCGTGCGTGAGGTGTGCTCGCGCGGCCTGAAGGCGACCGAGGAGGAGGTCGACTTCACCGTTCCGGAGCCGCGGATCCTCGTCCGGGAGGACCTGGCGGTCGAGTGGGGCCTGGACCGGATCCAGGCAGGGGTCTTGGCTGGTGTGGTGTGGTCGCGCGGAACCCGGGTGTTCCAGCGGCGGGCCGGAGAGTGGGTGATGGTGCACCAGCACCTCTCCTACCCGAGGGACCCGTCGACCGGTCAGGCGCGTACCGACCTGGAGCCGTGAGCTCCGCCGGCATCAGGTGGCCGATCGGATCTCCACCAGGACGCCGATCTTGTCGATCCGGTGCTCCGGGTTGTCGTACTGGTCGCTCCAGTAGTTCCCGGCCGCCCGGTCCTCTGGCGTCGCGCAGGTGGAAAGGGTGATCACCGACTGCGTGGGGCGGCGGCCGGGGTGACCGGGCACGGCCGCGGCTTGTTCGGCCAGCGAGCGCGCCGAGCGGAACGAGGTCTGGCGGGTCGCGGTCGCCTCGTAGACGTAGACCAGTCCGTGCGCGCCGACCTCGATCCGTTCGCCGGTACGAAGGGCCGGCAGCGAGCGGAACGCCTTCGTCGACGACGTGCGGTGCGCCGTGACGATCAGGTTCCCGATCTCACCGAGCCGCTCGCCGCCGCGCGGTCCGAACGGGCTGGCGGCGACACCGCCGTCCTGGATGTGGGTCCCCGGTCCGTCGTCGGGTCGGCCGGCGTACGCGACGACTTCGAGGGAGCGGATGCCGATCGCGGGGACGGTGAGGGTGAACCGCTTCACCGGCGCTCGCCGGACGGCCGGACGCTGGTACGTCCCCTGGCGCCGGCGCTGGCCCGGCCAGCCCACGAGCTCCGGCGCCGGTTCGGGGGCGGCGGCAGCTGTCGACGGGGATGTGGACGGAGCACGGGCGGTGGTCGGCGCCGGCTCGGGCGAGGCTGCCGTACACCCGGACAGCGCGATGACCAGCGCGGGCAGGGCGCCGGCCAGCCGGCCGCGGATCGTGGTCATGAGCACCTCGTTCACCATGCTCGCACGCCTGTCCTCGCCGGCGGTGCGTCGCCGAACTTCCTGGTCGCTGTTCCTAGCCGGCCGTGGGCTGGACTTCGCGCGTCCGGGCGCCGCGCAGTGCCGGGCTGAGTACTGTCGGCAGCGTCGCGCAGGCGCAGACCACGGCCGCTGCCAGCATGGCCTGCGCGGGCCCGATCCGGGAGGCGACCGCGCCCAGCCAGGCGTTGCCGGCGAACATCGCGAGCATCTGGGCCACGATCAGCACGGACTGGAAGCGCGCCAGCATGCCGTCCGGCGTCCGCAGCAGGAACAGCGGGAACAGGTGGCTGGTGAACAGCACCGCGCCCACGCCCATCAGCACGGCGCCCGCGAACGCCACCGCCGGAACCGGCGCCACGGCACCGACCACGATGCCCGCACCGGCGAGCAGCGGGCCGGCCAGGAGCGCGCCGACGGCCCGCTCGCGTACACCGATCCTCGCCACCGTCAGCGAGACGCACAGCGCGCCGACGATCCAGAACGCCTCCATCAGGCCCGCGTCGGAGGCGGCCCAGCCGCGGTGGCGGGCCAGCAGGGGTACGCAGAGGCTGAGCATCGGAATGATGCTGCCGGCGACGATGCCGACGGCGGTGAGCATGGGGAGGATGCCGGGTACGCCTCGGACAGCTCGGAGGCCCGCGCGGAGCTCGCCGGCGGCAGAGCCGGTCCGTTCGTTCGGCGGGCGCGCGGGTTCGTACGGCGGGCGGATGGCGAGCAGGACCCCGAGAACTGCCACGAAACTCACCAGGTCGACCACGATCGCGCCGTTCATCGAGATCGCGACCACCAGCAAGGCACCGAGCGGCGGGCCCGCGATCCGCGCGACCTCCATGGCCGAGCCGGTGAGCGACATCGCGCGCGGCACCGTCTCCGCGGGGAAGAACAGCCTCGGGAACGCGTTGTTCGCCGGACGGTGGAAGGAGTTGACGACGCCTTCGAGGAACGCCAGCGCGGCGAGCAGTAGGCCGGTCACCGCGACGAACTGGGTGACGACCAGGTAGGCCGCGAGCAGCGCGCACGTCGCGAGGTCGCAGCCGATGATCGTCCGGCGCAGGCCCCAGCGATCGGCGGCCGTACCGCCGGCGAGGGTGAGCAGGAGCCTGGGGAGCAGGCCCGCGGTCAGGACGAGCGTCGCGGTCTCGGCGCCGAGACCTGTGGCGGTCCAGGTGAGCGCGAAGAACAGGATTCCGTCGCCGACCGACGAGACCGTTGCGGCGGCGAGCCAGGCGAGGTAGCCGGCTTGCAGCAGCGGGCGGCTGGTGGCGGCTCTGGCGGGCTTGGTGTCGGTCATGCCTGCGGCCGGCTGGGCATGAGCAGGACGCGCAGGCGGCTCTGCTCGACGGGGACGAGCTGGACGGGACGGTCCTGCGCCGCGTAGACGAGCGACACCGTGTCGCCGACCATCGTGTCGAGGGCTTGGCGGAGCACGTTGGCGGGAAACCAGAGCGTGGTGGGCGTACCGGAAGTGATGGCCTGGAGGCCCGTACTCTCGCTCTCGCCGAGCCTGGCGACCCCGGCGCGTTCCTTCCCGACCGCGAGGCGAACCGGCCGGTCGTCGTCGCCGGGGAGCAAGGCGGCGAGTGCTCCGCGGTCGAACGTAAGCCTGCCCGTGCGTTCCTCCTGCCTGGGGACGATCAGGCGATAGGCGGGGAACCTGTCGTCGGCGGTCTCGACCGGCGCGGTCTCGCTGTCGTCGGAGATCGTGGCTCCCTTCGCGCCGAGGCCGAGGGTGACCTCGTCGCCGTGGTCCAGGCGGTCGGTGAGCGCGTCCAGGGCGGACCGCGAGACGAAGATCCTTCGTTCGGTGGCTTGGCTTTCGGCGACGGGGATGCTCCAGTACGCCAGCCAGTACCTGTCGGTGGCGACGGCGGTGATCGCGCCCTTGGCGACCTCGAGCAGGACACCGTTCAGGGGCGTTTCGTTTTCTGAGGCAGCGCGCGAGACCTTCCTGAGGGCGGCGGCGAGCTCCGGCCCGTTCGTCGTGACGGCGACATCGGGCGCCGTCGTGGGGGCCTGGAGCACCGCCAGGATCTCGTCGACGGTGGCGTACGCCTGCCGGGCGTTGCGCGCGGCGCGTTCGGCGAACTCGCCGAGGATATGCGCGGCCCGTTCCGGGGTGCCGGCCAGCACCTCCCGCATCGCCTCCACCGGCACGCCGATGTCCCGCATCCGCCGGATCATCCCGGCACGGCGTACGAGCTCGGGCGTGTAGTAGCGATAGCCCGTCCGCGCGTCCACCTCGGCGGGCGCCAGCAGCCCGGCCTCGTCGTAATAGCGCAGCGTGCTCGGCGCCAGCTCAACCGCCCGCGCGAACGCGCTGATCGTCAACAACGGCTCACTCGTCACGCGAGCGAGTATCAACCTTCAGCCCACTTGAAGGTCAAGCTGCCGTTTTTCTCGGGCGCGGCTATGGGCCGATCCGCGTCAACGCGAGGAGCCACCTTGGGATGACGGGCCACGAACCGGACGCCAAGGAGGAGAGCGACATCAGGCTGGGCGGGTGCCGAGCCAGGCGTGGTGGAGCAGTTGCTCGAGGTCGGCGGCCGTCGGGTGGCGAGGGTTGGGGTATTCGCCTTCCGTGGCCAGCTGGGCGGCTGCTGGAACGTCGGCTTCGGAGAGGCCGAGATCGCGCAGTGACGTTGGCGCGCCCAGCGAGCTGGTCAGGTCGTAGACGCCTGCAGCGGCCGACGATGCGCCGAGCGCAAGCGCGATCTCGCGCATCGGCTCCGGGACGGCCGGAGCGTTGTAGGCGATCACGTGTGGCAGGACGACAGTGTGGGTTTCCGCATGAGGCAGGCCGAACGAGCCGCCCAGGACGTGGCAGAGCTTGTGGTGCAGGCCCATCCGCACCGCGCCCAGGCAGGCGCCTGCGTCCCGGGCGGCGGAGAGGAGAGCGGTGCGCGCGGCCACATCGCGGGGGTTGGAGGCCACCACGGGCAGCGCCCGGGCGATCGCCGCAATGGCGGTACGGGCCGGCCGGCTCGTCCGATCGGTCGTATCGGGTGCGTACAAGGCCTCGACCGCGTGGGCCAAAGCATTGCCGGCGCTCACGACGGACAAGGCCACCGGAAGCCCGAGCGTCAGATCCACGTCGTACACAACGGTTCGAGGCAGTACAACGTCGGAACGCAACGTGGACTTGACGCCGTTCGAGGTCTGGCCGAGGATCGGCGTCAGCTCGGAGCCGGCGTACGTTGTCGGTACGACGATCTGAGGCAGCTCCGTGCGCAGCGCCAGTGCCTTGCTCAGCCCGATCGTGGAGCCGCCGCCGACCGCGAGCAGGCAGTCGGCGGCGTTGGCGTGCAGCAGGTCCAGCGCCCGCGCGGTCACCTCCACCGGCGTGTGCATCGCCGCGTCCCCGAACGAGGCCACCGCGTATGGGCCGAGGAGCTCGCGGACCCGCTCCGCCGCGCCCAGCAGCGCCGGCCCGGACAGGACGAGTACGCGCGCGCGGCCCACGCGTTCCACCTCCGCCCGCAGTGACGAAAGGGTGCCGGAGCCGAAGATCATCCGCGGCGACGAGCTCACTCGCCGCCCTTCGAAAGCCAGGCCGCCGCGGCCTGCACGCCGTCGATCGTGACCTGGTGGCCGCCGTCGTGGCGGTGGGTTTCGACGTCGGCGTCGCGCTCACGCAGCGCCGCGATCAGCTTGTCCGTCGACGAGATCGGCGCCATCGGATCGCGTGTGCCGTTCGACAGGAAGATCCGGTCCCGGCTCAGGTCGACCGGCGGGATCTCCGGCAGCGGCAGCATCGACGCGAACAGCGCGCCCTCGCGCAGCGCGTCCGGCCTCAGCAGCAAGGTCGCGGCCGCGATGTTCGCGCCGTTGGAGAAGCCGACCGCGACCATCCGCCGTTCGCTCAGGCCGTATTCCTCGCCGGCCTCCAGTACGAAGTCGGCCAACTGGTGCGTCCGCGCGATCACGTCGTCGAAGTCGAAAACGCCTTCCGCCAAACGGCGAAACCAGCGCGCCATGCCGTTCTCCGACACCGGCCCGGCCGGCGCGAGGACGGCGCTTCCCGGGCTGAGGTACTGCACCAGCGGCACCAGATCATCCGGTGTGCCGCCGGTGCCGTGCAGCAGTAACAGCACCGGCAGGTCCGGGTCGCCGGGAGTGAACCGATGCTCGAGCCCCAACGTGCCGGTCATACGGCCGGCCCGCCGACGCCTGGGTTGTTCTCGTCCGGCAGCCGCAGCTTCGGCAGCGTCGCCTCGATCTGCTCGCGGCTCGGCTCCAGCCAGGGCGGCAGCTTCAGGTGGCAGCCGAGTTCGAGCAGCGGCTCGTCGATGTTGAAGCCGGGGTTGTCGGTCGCGATCTCCAGCAGCGTGCCGCCGGGCTCGCGGAAGTAGATCGAACGGAAGTACTGCCGGTCGAGGATGTCGGTGACCCGGACGCCGCGGCTCACCAGCTCCTCGCGCCAGGCGACCTGCGTAGCTTCGTCGGGCACGCGCCAGGCGACGTGGTGGACCGTGCCGCCGGCGACGAGCCCGCGCGGGGCCTTCGGCGTCACGAGTACGTCGACCAGCGAGCCCGGGCCGCCCTCGCCGGCGGCGAAGCGGATCCGGTTCTCCTCCTGGGAGTCGAAGTGCAGGCCGAGGTCGTCGGTCAGCAGCCCGGCGGTCGCGCCCTCCTGGTCGACCGACAGCGTGACGGAGTGCAGGCCGCGGATCGCGTGCTCGGCGGGGACGGAGCCGTTGTCCCACGGGTCGCGCGGGTCGCCTTGCGGGTGGGCGATCAGCGCGATCGCCAGACCGTCGGGGTCGCGGAAGCTCAGCGCCTCTTCCTGGTCGCGCGTCTGCACGCGGCTGGCCTGGATGCCGAGCTTGCCGAGGTGGTCCTTCCACCAGCCGAGCGACTTCTCCGGAACGGAGAACGAGGTCTGCGTCGCCTGGCCGTTGCCGCGCCGGCCCGGCGGGACGTCGCGCCAGGGGAAGAACGTCAGCAACGTACCGGGGCGGCCGGAGTCGTCGCCGTAATAGAGGTGATAGGTGCCGGGGTCGTCGAAGTTGACGGTCGTCTTGACCAGGCGCAGCCCCAGCGTGCGGAGGTAGAAGTCGACGTTCTGCTGCGGGTTGCCGCCGATCGCGGTGACGTGGTGCAGCCCACTGGTCGCGATGGTCATCGGGTGCCTCCTCAGGCCGTCTGTGGAAACTCTAAGCGAGGAAATATCTTCCGCGCAAGATATATTCCAGCAAGAGTCTTCCTCGTAAGAGTCAGGCGCGCTAAGGTCGTCCCTGTGAGGGATGACGATGTGGTGACGCTCTGGGGCCTCGTGATCGAAGGCTTCGTCGCGACGCAGAACGGCCTGCTCAAGGAGATCGAAGAGCGGTGCGGCCTGCTCCCGGCGCACTTCGACGTCGTACTCCGGCTCCTCCGTTCGCCCGAAGGGGCGTTGCCCATGCGCCGGCTGGCTCACGAAGCGGCGCTGACCAGCGGTGGGTTCACCAAGGTGGCCGACCGGATGGAGGACATCGGCCTGATCCGGCGCGTACCGTCCGAACTGGACCGGAGGGTGACGAACATCCAGCTGACCAGCCAAGGCGTCGAGTCGGCCGAACTGGCGCGCCGGATCACCGCGGACTACCTGCGGCGGAACGTTCTGGCCCCGCTCGGTGTTGAGACCGCTGAGGCCTTGGGCGAGTCGATGCGTGCCCTGCGCGCCGCGAACGCGGAGCCGTCACCGAACGGTAAGGCAGCCGAGCCGGTCGGATCCCCAACCCTCACCTAGCGTTTGAAGACGTGCGAACGATCCGGGAGAAGATCAAGATGTTCCGTTCGAAGCTGAGCATGCCGTCGGCCGAGCAGGCACTGGCGGGCCGCGCGTCGCGACCGTTCTCGATCGGGACGGTGCATGCGACGCTGGGCACGCCGCTCGAGGGGCCGGTGCCGGAAGGGCTCGAGGTCGCGGTGTTCGGGCTGGGCTGCTTCTGGGGCGCCGAGCGCGCGTTCTGGCAGACGTCCGGCGTCTGGTCCACCGCGGTGGGCTACGCGGGCGGGCACACGCCGAACCCGACGTACGAAGAGGTCTGCACCGGTCAAACCGGACACACCGAGGCCGTCCGCGTCGTCTTCGACCCGTCGAAGGTGACGTACGAACAACTGCTGAAGGTCTTCTGGGAATCCCACGACCCGACACAGGGCTACCGCCAGGGCAACGACATCGGCACCCAGTACCGCTCCGCGATCTACACCACGAGCGCCACACAGGCCGAGGCCGCCACCCAGTCGAAGGCAACCTACGGCGCGACGCTGAAGGAAGCCGGCTACGGCGAGATCTCGACGGAGATCGCACCGCTGGGCGAGTTCTACTACGCAGAGGATTATCACCAGCAGTACCTAGCTCGACGCGTACATGGGTACTCGTGCGAAACCTCCACAGGGGTGCCCTATCCGGGCTAGGTCGTTCCGGCGGTAGTCGCTCGGAGCGTTCCGCCTAGCTCCGAGAGGCACCACCGTGCAGCACCAACACACCCGCGCGGCGCACGAACGCCGGCAAGCACAGCTCGTCATCGCAACCGCTCTCGCCTGCCTGCTCGCCGCGGTCGGGCTCGGCGTCGCCGGCTGGACGCTCGCCGATCGCGGCGACACGGGCATCTGCTCGCAGACAGAGGACAGCACGCTCCGTGCGTGCGACCCGAACCGCACGATCGACTACCGCGACGGCCGCTGGTACGTCGAGCTGGCCGGCGTCGCCACACCCAACCCGATGATCAGCGGCAACGAGCCTCGGGAAGCGGGCGACCGATGATCGACGTCAACGGAAGGCGCGTGTACGTCGCGTCGACGCACGCCTACGCCGAGCAGGCCCGTGAGGCTGCCGCCTGGCTTCGCGACCTTGGAGCACACGCCGTGACGGCGACGCCCACGCGCGGCATGGCGACGCTTGGCAAGCGGATGATGCGTGCGCTGTCGGACGACATTGACGCCGTACTCGCCAGTGACCTAGTGGTGTTGATCGACGACAACCCGCAGGCGCTCGTACCGGAGGCCATCATCGCGGACGAGTTCGAGATCCCTGTCCGCATGCTGTCGGAGGTCCTGCCCGTCGCCGCGTAGGACTTCGTCCGGCGTGAGCACGGCCGACCGCCGAACGCAGAAAACCCCCTCGACCCGAGCATGGGCCGAGGGGGTTTCTTGTTGACTGCTTGACGATCCGTCTAGCGTTGCCTACCTACGCGTTCACGGACCTGCGCGACGCGCTGCGCACGTTGGAACGTCCGCTCGTTCAGGTCGATCCGCTTCATGTTGAACGTGTGGTGGTTGTTGACGACTCCAGGCTCAGTGCTCGAGCCGCCCGCGTGCGCCGTCATTGGCATCCGCTGGAACGGCTTGCCGCCGTGCCCCGTCCACGGGTTGTCGCCTGCGGCGAGGCCCGACATGATCGACGCCGTTTGCGCCGCCGTAGAAACCCAACCCCGCTGGCCGAACCGCACCAGCTCTGGGCCTTCCTCGCCGACCAGAGTCACGCGGTCAGTAGACGTCGGCCCGCCGGCTGCTTGCGCCTTGCCCGGCGACTTCTGCCCACCCCGCTTGGGATTCGTGTCCCGGATGGAGGAGTAGAAGTCCGTGTGGTAGATGTTGACGTACG
The DNA here is from genome assembly GCF_054779015.1 of Flindersiella endophytica. Taxonomy (NCBI): domain Bacteria; kingdom Bacillati; phylum Actinomycetota; class Actinomycetes; order Propionibacteriales; family Nocardioidaceae; genus Flindersiella; species Flindersiella endophytica. The sequence continues at coordinate 649,423 of NZ_BAAGYY010000023.1, read as the reverse complement.
AGCGCACAATCTTGCCGTCAAGCTCAGTGACCTTGCCGTACAGCAAACGAGCCTTGTCCAGCGCGCTTTGCAGGCCCGGCGCCGTAACCGTCGTCGACACGCCCTTCGGGATGCCGAGGATCTCGGTAACGTACGTCTCCGCCGCTTCCTTCGACCCCAAGAACTTCGTGGCCATGTCGACCAGTTGCGCGCGGCCGGCCGTCATGACCTTGTTTGCGTCCTCCTGATTGCCGGTCAGACGCATCGTCTGCTCAGCGACCTCGCCGGCACGCTCCCACACGTCGCGAAGCACCGCGGCATTGTCACGGCCAGCCTGCGACCCAAGGTCGAAAGCGCCCTTCATCCCCTTGGTAGCGGCGTCTCCGTTCTTGACCTCCTCGCGGTACGCGGCCAGGCGCTCGGTAACGGCGTCGATCGACTGTTCGTAGTTGGACTGGGCCGCTTGGGAAGACAGCGTGCCGTTCAGGATGTCCAGGCTTTCACGAAGCGCCTTGGCACGGTTGTCCATGGTGCCGAGCATCTCCGCCGCCGGAGACACCGCGTCCGCCTGATCCTTGAACGCCTTCTCGGACATCTGCACCGCGTCCGTCATGCCGCCCGTTGCGCCAGCGTTCTCGACCCCGGCGGCCGAGTTCTGCTCGATCTCCTTACGGGCCGTGGCAAGCTCGCCCTTCGTGCTGCTCCACACGTCCCGGAACCGGCCCACCGTGTCAGCGGTCGCCGTACCGGTCTCGCCCGCGGCGGCCCACGCGTCGTCCAGACCCTTGACACCGCCCGTCGCCTGATCCAACGGGCTGCCCTGAGACAGCAGTGCGCCGGTCACGCGGTCTGTGCCCGTCTCCGCCGCCGTCAGAGCCGTGTTGACACGCTCCCATGCGTCGGCGTTGCCGAGCTGTGCATCGACCAGATCATTCAGGCTGATGCCGAGCCGCTCCGCGTCGTCGATCAGGCCGGCGTCACGAAGACGCTTCAACGCCAACGCGCGCGTGTTCTCGGTGACAGCGCCGGTCTGTTGGTCCAACGTCGCGGTCAGTTCCTCGACCCGGCTCGCCGCGTCGGCGTTCTCCTGGGCGTACTTCGACACGATGTACGCGCCTGCGCCGAGCACCACGCCCAGCGCACCCATGCCCAGCACAGCCGTGCGGCCGGCGATGCCCAACCCGGTAAGGGCCGCCCGGAACTCAGCGAGGGCAGTAACGCCCTTGATAGCACCGGCAGCGACCAGGCCAGCAGAGCCCAGGAAGATCGTGCCCATCAGCACTGTCTGCTGCGCAGCGTTCGGCAACTCAATGAACGCGTCGACGATCGCCGTCAGCGATTGCACGATGTCCCTCGCCGCGGTGTTCGCGCCCTCGCCGCCCTCGATCAACGCAGTCTCGATCGACCCGCCGAGCCTCTCCAGGTCACCCTTGAGGTTGTCGGTCTTCAGCGCGGCGGTCTCCGCGGCGTAGCCGGCGTCGTTAACCTTGCCAGTCCAGTCCTGGATACCCTTGCCGCCCTGCTGGTACAGCACACTTGCCGCGCGGATAGCGTCCGAACCGAAGATGGTCGCCAGCGCCGCGTTACGCTGCTCCTCACCAAGCCCACCGAGACGCACCTTGAGCTGTTGAGCGAGGTCGGACATACCGACGAACGAACCGTTGGCGTCGTAAGCCGTGATGCCCAGATCGGCCATCAGGTCCGCGGCTTCCTTGCTGGGATTCATCAGCGCCAGCAGCATTGTCTTGAACGACGTGCCGGCATCCGAGCCGAGCAGGCCGGCCGACGCGAACGCCGACATTGTGCCCACGGTCTCGTCAATCGACAAGCCCGCCTGGGCAGCCACCAAGCCGCCCTGCTTCAAAGCCATCGCGAGGTCCTGCACCGAGCCCTGCGCCTTGCCGGCGCCTGCGGCGAGTAGGTCCGCCACGTGCGGGATGTCCGCGCCTTTCAGCTTGAACTGGACCAGCGCGGTTGCCGCAGTCTCCGCAGCTTCCGCGACCTCCATCTCGCCGGCCGCGGCCAGAGACAGCGCGCCGTCAAGCCCGCCACCGAGAATGTCCGCCGTCGAGACGCCCGCCTTGGCCAGCTCCTCGATCGCCGCGGCGGCTTCCGTCGCCGAGAAGGCAGTTTCCTTGCCGGCCTTCAGCGCCGCGCCGCGCAACAGATCCATGTCCGCCGCACTAGCGTGCGTCGCCGCCTGAACCTTCGACATGCCCGCGTCGAAGTCGGCAAACGACTTCACAGCCGCCGCCGCCGCACCGACCAGCGCCAGGCCGAACACGCCCGCCGTGTTGGACAGTGTGTTCAGCTTGTCTGAATGCTTGTTCGCCCCGTCGAGCAGCTTGTTGCTGAAATCCGCGGCCGACTTCGAAGCCGTCCGCATGCCCGCGACGAAGCCGGCGACCTTCGCCAACAGGTTTACAGCAACGGTCCGGTTAGCCACGGGGCACCGCCGGGGGGATTGTGGTCATGTTCTCTCCTTGGCCCGGCGTCGCAGAGCGCGGGAACGGGCACGGTTTCGCCTTGTGGCGAACGCAAAGATCCCCGCGCCGCAGGAGTGCGGGGCGGGGTATGGTCGGCAGATCTGCCGTGGAAGTACTTGCTAGCTTGCGGCTTCGGCTCGAGGGCTTGCGGCTACGTGCGGCGCAAGTCTGCCGCTAGCTGGCGCGGTAGATGTCACGCGCCAATGGGACGTTGATGCCAGCGCGCTGCAGTCGCTCGGCCGCTTCAGATCCGCGTCGACTTCCGCTACGCCTGCCCCGCACGGTCAGAGGACCTCGAGAGCGTGCTGACGATTCTCAAGGTGTAAGCCCCACACCGCCTAAATATGGGTGTAGTACGTGCGCGTGCGTTCGAGGTCGTCGCCGCGCCACACAACGTCCACGTGCATGGCGACACGTGGGTGATGGAGCGATGATCCGGTAACCGACCAGCCCGCGTCCGCCGCGATGCGCAGCAGATCAGTCTCATCGCGACGGTCACGTAGCACGATGTCCCCGCGGTCGCTGGCACCAACGCTCATGCCTGCGCCCCGCGCTAGGCCGATGAGCCGAAACAGCTCGTCCATATGTCTGGAGTCTTCCGATCTATGAACCTGGCCGAGAGTCTTTGAACTTGACAGACCCCTCTGACCCCTCACCGGCGGTGTTCTGACCTGCGGGTATGGGGGTACTCCCCCACCCGGTAGGCGCGCCGACCTCAAAGATGGCTTGCATGCTGAGGCGAGCGTGAGCGCACACACGTACAAGTCGCCGCGTGCGTACGCGCTCCGTGTGCGCTGTGCTCGAGCACACAGCCCAAGCACGCCGACCACGAGCACCACACCGTGTGGCTGTCTTGCCCTGCCGTGCTGTAGTTGGTGGTGGTCCATGACACCCGAGCACCTTGCGTGCTCATATGCGTGCACACTCGCATGCTGTGTTGCACAGCGCGATGTGTACAGGCGAGTAGGTGTGTAGTGCCCATGCCATTGCGGCAGAGGACTGGACCCGGCGTGCGTGTAGATGCCCCTATGCGCCCAAGGCTGCGATGCCTCTGTGCGTGGCTGTGCGCCACGCTGACAGGGCAGCAGGGGCGAGGGGTAGTGGGGTGGGGGTGGAGTGCGCCCCTGCCAGACCAGCACATCCCGGTGTACTGGCCTGGCAGGGTGCGGGCTATTGCCCTGCCGGGTGCTCGGCGTACCAGCGCTGCACTTCCACTGCCAGATCGGACAGTGCCATCAGGCAAGTCCTTGTACTGACCTGGTGAACGACGGGCGGCTCCAGCGCGATCGCGCATAGCAGTCCGTGAAGGTAATCCCGCTGCTCATCGTCGGCCACCAGGAGGCTCTCAACCACCTCGAAGACCTTCTCTCGGACGGCGAGCGGGAGCAGAGCGATACGGTCGTCCAGATCGCGCCACAGTGCCACGGCGAGGTACTCGGATGGGCCTGACGGGCTACCCATTGATGAGGCTCTCTCGATCGAGCATCCGGCCGACGAGGAACCTTGCCGTAATGAGAGCCTGCTCGCCGGCTTGCTTGCTGGCTTTGTACCGCTGCACAGCCTCGCGCCTTGTCGGACTGTCAAGTCCGGCGTTTATCGCTTCGCTCCGGAGAGATGCGTGGAAGTCGGCCTCAAGACTGAGGCTCTTGCTGACCAGTTCGCCGGTCCGTCCAACCACCAAGGCACCAAGAGCGTCGTCCCTGCGCGCCAGTCCCCGCAGTACGCTCTGTTTGTCGTCGCCCGCCAGCTCAAGCGCGAGCCGTAGATCGTCGCGGGCCGACGCTTCCTGCGCAGGGTCAAGCTGAGGCAGTGCCCGCGCGTACAGGGCCGCGTCGCGGACCTGTAGCTGTGCCTCAGTCTGCGCGAGCAGAGACTCGACGGTCTCCGCGCCCTTCGCAACAGCCTCCTCGGCGAGGCGCTTGCGGCCCTCGGGGTACAGCCGGTCATCCGCCAGCAGGTCCTCCGCCGCGTTCCGTGCCTGCTGGGCCACGCGGATAGGCGAGGCGATGTCCAGCGGCGGGATGCCGTCGATCGGCGTTCCAGAGTTGACGGTGCGGGCGAACTCAGCAGCGCGTTCGAAGACCGGTGCCAGCTCAGCGTTAGCATCTTCGAAGCGTTGCTCGTTGCCGTTCTCGGGGTACATGTGCGGGCTCCTATCGGGTACGGGGAATGATGTAGGTGATGTTCGGCTCTTCTCCGCGCTGCTCGACAAACCGCGTCAGCTCGGAGGCGTCAGCGCTGAGTGCGCCGAAGCCCGGACAGTAAGCCGTCGAGCCGTCCTCGCGGGTGAAGCGGTGCGGGCCGTGCGGATCGGTGCCGCAGTCGTCGTCAGCCATCAGCGTCTCCGGTTCTTCGAGCTTCGACCGGCGGGCTCCTGCCGGCGCGCCTCCGCGCGCTGGAACTTCGCCGCCTGATCGCGAGTCTCGGCCGTGCCGCGGCGGACGCCGCCGGGCTCGATCGCATGGGCGACGCGGATATCGATAGGCACCGGTAGGTGCGCCGGCCAAGTGCCGTTCGCCCGCATCCGGCGGCCTGCCTCCTCGATCGGCTCTGCGACCAGCAGCATAGGTAGCGGCTTGCCGCCTAGCTGCTTCGCGATGCGCTCGCCGAGACCGACAGACTGGGGCGCGTTCGTGCCGGGCCGCGGCGACTCGCAGTCCCCGCACCGCGACGCCCACGCAGGGCGAAGCTTCTCTTCACGCCGGTCCCAACGCATCTTCATCCGGAAGGCGCTCCGCGGCTTCGTCGTCTCGCAGTGCGTACACAGCTTTGACTCGGACGGCGGGCTCGGCAGGGTTGAGTTGTTGTCCATGAGATCCCTCGGGATCGTGGCACGCCAAAGTACGCCGGGCATGCTAACGGCGTTGAAAACAAGGGATGTCGGGCAGGGTGGCACCCGGATCGCCGCCGCAACGAGACGATCCGGGCTCACCATCCCCTGATGCGCGCCACGCAAGGAGGGGCGTGGCGCGGTCTAACCCGACCGCGGGCTCTCAGGTCGCGGTCGGGAGCCTGTTTACCGGCGTGCGCGCCGGTCGGGCAGCGAGACTACGCTCGCGTCGTGCGTCCCTGTTGCCTGGAGTGGGACGGGCCGCTGCCTAGCGTCCATGCGGGCGAGCAGCTTCTCGGCGAGCTTGTCGGCTGTGCGTTCCATCAACTCGGTTTCGCTGAACACGGTTGCTTCCTTCTGATCGGATCGGTTTTCTCTTTGTAGCAAGTCTTCTACGATCCGCCCGGCCTCCGCACGACGCTCGAGCTTGGAGCGCGCGGAAACGGTAGCCGGGAACAGGTAGGTCGCCCCACCGCTCCGCCGCCGGCACAGCGCACAGGCCCTGGCGATACGGTGGAACGCCGATCTGCCAAGCAGGAGAGGGCTTCCGTTTTCCTCGTCGGTGAACGCCTTGACGTACCACTGGTGAAGCAGCGTGGACTTGACAGCCGCTCCAGGGTGTAGCTCCCTCGCCGCCAGCACCCACGCCGCGGCGTGGACCTCGAGCGTAGAGTCGCACGCCGCACGCTCCGCCGCACGCGCCTTGCGCATGTAGTCGCGGTGCCTGGCGCGCTTCTGCTCCGCGGTCATCACCTCGCGCACGACGGGCGGCTTCCGCCACGTCGGCGCGGAGCCGCGTACGTACCGGGCCACGTCGGACAGGTACGCCCGCACGGTGTCTGGGTGGGCTGCCGCGAGGAGCGCGCGAGTGTCTTTGTACGGTCGCTTGGCATCCGGTCTGTCTGGCAGGGCTGAGAGCCAGGCGCGAAGGTCCCGCGCGAGTGCGTCAAGGCCGATCTGCGCGGGCGCGGTGTCGGTGCCGCGTGGCCGCGTGTAGGCACTGCCGTTGCGCCGCAGAACCTCATAGGACAAGGCGTTCACGGCGAGGCGAGCAAGCACGCGTGGTCCGGGAAGTTCTACGGTCAAGCCGGCGCCGTCGTCGTCGAGCCGGTACATGACGGGCCGGTCAGGCTTGGCGGGCTGCCAGGGTCCTGCGTCGCTTAGCCGGGCGAAGTGGTCCTCGGGGGTCATCGTCGTCGTCTCGTTCCGTGCGAAGGTTGGCGTGTGCATGGTCGTGCACACGTCCTCAAGTGGTGTCTGGCGCATGGTCAGGTGCTAACGCACGAAGGGTTTTAAGTAGCCGGGCCTCCCCATGCCGCTCTAGCCGAGGGACCAGCTCGGCATCATGGTGCGACGTGAGGAGACCCGGCGGTTCCCTCGCACGGGACTCGTGGGCCGCTTACGCGGCTTGGCGCAACTGGCGCCGCAGCTCGTAAAGCTCGGTGCGCATCGCTTGGACACGCCGCCGATATCGCGCGTGCCGGCATCGGCCGGAGCACGTGAGCCTGCGCGGGTCGGCGTCTGTGGCGAGCGGGGCGCCGCATGCGTCACAAGCTCGAGATCTGATTGTCAGCATGGGGTCTCCCTTCGACCATCGCTAACGGAGCGACGCCGCAGCGTTCATCGTCGCTCAGATAGAGGGCCAGCCACGGCGAGGCTGCTCACGCGAACAGCGTCTTTTGCCCTTTCCTTAAAAGAGGGTCAGTGCGCTCAGCGCGACCAGGGAGTATGGCGGAGCGTGACGAGTCGCTACGGTAAAGACCTGGCAAAGCCTGTCACGTGGCCGCGAGAGTCGGGCCGGCGTGCCCCCTAGGCACTGCCGCCGAGCGGCGCCGTGCGGGGCGCTGACCTGGGCAGGTGATGTTTTTCTGTGAGAGGGCGCGTTTAGCGTCCCTCTCCTGTTCTTTGTATAGATGATGATGAGTTACGTCTAGTAGGAGAGGGCAGTTACACGGTCCCTTTCACAGAAAAACATCACCTCGGGCAAGGCCGCTCCGCTCGGCGCTCCAGCCGGCGTGCGTCCGGCGTCAGTCGTCCCGCAACACATACGTGCCACGCTGCGGCGCGGTCCGCGTGTATCCGTGCTCGGCGAGCAGCCGGACAGCTCTCCGGGCCGTCTCGCGCGCGACGCCGTACTCCTGGCTGAGCGCCAGTTCGGACGCCATCAGCTCGCCGACAGGCCAGTCGCCACGGCGGATGCGGGCACGCAGGATCCCTGTCAACTGGAGGTAGACAGACAACACCGCAGTGTGATCTACCTGCGCAGATGCAGCCATATCCGGGATCTCACGAGCCATGCAAGGCAACCTAGCCGGATGTCCCAAACAGGACGCTTGTCCGTCTCTAGAGCCTTGTCTTAGACAAGGCAGACAAGGCCAACTAGACTGCGCTCAGCGGGACCGGGCGGACGAAGGCGCTTGCCCCTGTCGATCGTTCGTCCGGCCCCGCGCCAACCAGCGAGGAGAGGACAGAGGGAATGGGCGAGGTTCAGCTCGACGAGCTACGGCAGGCCATCACAGCCGCCGAGATCCCCGGCGTGGCGGGTGTAGGCGACCACACGACTCATGTCGGCGTGTACTTCCGAGTCGGCGGGGCCTGGGTGATCTGGGCTCGAGGGAACCGACGCGGTGAGGTCACGTGGGCTATCGAAGGGCACAACGCGCCCGTGTCGCCCGTCGCCAGCGGTGTACGCGTCGTCGAGCTGATCCGCGAGGAGGCAGCCGAACGCGCATGACAGCCCGCCAGACGCGAACAGCGCCCGACCCCCACCGTGGAGCCGGGCGCTTCTGCTGTGCGGGGCTTGGATGGTCAGGGCGTGTCGTAGTCCTCGACGCCGCCCTCTCGCCAGACTACGTTGACGCGCTCCTCGATCGGCTCGCGGCCGTTCCGGGTGCGGCTCGGCGCCACCTCGACGGCTTCCAGGCCCGTCATGAGCAGCCCGCGGTGCTCCTCGACGTCCTCGGTCCTCTCCCACGCCGCCGCGAACGTCTCGCCGGTCCTGTGAGCCCGTACGGCGGGTGCCGACGTCTCGACCGCTCGAGCCTTAGACCTGGCGTCCTTCAGTGCCGCCAGCCTCTCAGCCAGCGCCGGCACGTCTGCGTCATCGTCGGCCATACGGGCGGTCGTCTCGGAGATCGCATGCTCGATCTCGGTCAGCCCGGGCGCCGGGTCGTCACCCTCGACGGGCTCTAGCTCGACGACCTCGAAGCCGCCGACCGCCCGGAGGAACTCGGCGACAACATGCTTCTCCAGCGCTCCGCGGTTGATGCCCGCCGGAGATGCGCACTCGTTGCGCTTCTGGACACCGGGGCACCTGTACTGGAGGTACCCGCCGGACGTGTGGCGGTACAGCAACCGTCCACACGTCGCACACCGCGCGAGCCCATACAGCAACGCCGGCTCGGCGCCGGCCTTCTGCCGCGTACCCGGCCGCTTCGCTTCGTCGAGAATCGCCAACAGGTCGCGACGCTCGGCGGGTGTGATGATCGCGATCGACTCGTCAATGACTGGTAACCCGTCAGCGCCTCGCAGGACGTCCGTGAGGACCTTCTCACCGGGCTTACGACTCGGCGTGTACGTCGTCATGCCCGCCAGCGCCGGAGCCCGCAGAATCGCCTCTATGGATGCCTCATGCCAGTGCGTGTCGGACTTCCGGCCGCTTCGCTCGCGAGGCTGCACGCCGGACTCTTCGAACCATCGCGCAAGCCCGTACACGCTCTCACGAGTGAACGCACGCCGGACCAGCTCGCGTGTGTCGTCGATCCGCTCCGGGTCGTGCGCGAGCACCATGCCCGGCCCGTCAGGGTTCGGAACGTTGATGAAGCCAAACGGCGGACGGCCTCCAGCTCGGCGACCGGCCGCCAGGATCGCGCGCCGAGCGGCCTTCACTCGAGCAGAGATCGCGGCGGCCTCCAGCTCGGCGAACACCGCGAGCATGGTCGCGAACGCCCGACCCTGCGCCGTCGTCATGTCGATGGGGTCCTCGACCGCCACCAGGCCCGCGCCGCGGTCGCGGAGAGCCTCGTCGGCATGGAGGAAGTCCAGGACGCGCCGTGCGAGCCGATCGACCTTCCACACGATCACGGCCTCGAACCGCTCGCCGGAGTCGAGCAGGGCACGCCAGCCTGCCCGGTCCTCCGGCTTGTTCTTGGTGGCGCTCACGCCGTCGTCTACGGCCTCGACAGCTACCGTCCAGCCGCGCGCGTCCGCATACTTGCGGCAGGCGTCGAGCTGACGCTCAATCGAGACAGACTCCTCTGTCGTGACGCTCAGGCGTGCGTACAGCGCCACCCTGCGGGTTGCATCTTTGCTGGCCATGCCCGCTAGCCTACTACGCGTCGACTGTGCTACTGTCAGCAATACCTCTACAAAGTCCCGAACGGCTACTGCGGCCTCGGCGGCACTGGCGTGAGCTGCCCCATCGGGCTGGGAGTGCAGCCGAGCTGATCATGGCGCGGCGCCGGATCGGGGCGCCGTCGTTGGAGGGTGGCCAGGTTTCCGGGGCCGCGGATCGGGCGGGCGCTGTGGAAGAGTGGCGGGATGTCGACGAACGCGAGTGTGCTGATGGTTCGGGACGATGTTGCCGGGTTTCCGCTGCATGAGTTGCCGGCCGGTTATCGCTTCCGCTTGTATCGGGAGGGCGATGACGTCACCTGGACGGAGTTGCAGCTGGCCGCCGAGCCGTACGTCGAGGTGACGCCTGCGCTGTTCGTGCGGGAGTTCGGTGCGGACCGCGACGCACTTACGGATCGGATGTTCTTTGTCGAGACGGTGGACGGAGAGCCGGCGGCGAGCATCACGGCGTGGTGGGAACGCGATCGGCACAGCCCGACCGAACGCGGGCGCATCCACTGGGTCGTGGTGCATCCGGACCACCAGCGGCGCGGCCTCACCAAGCCGATGATGACCCGGGCGATGCAGCGGCTCGCCCGGAGCCACTCCAGCGCCATGCTGGGCACCTCCGCCGGACGCACGTGGGCGCTCAAGGTCTACCTCGACTTCGGCTTCTATCCCGACCCGGCCGAGCTGGAGGCCAAGCCCGAGGTCGCAGCAGCTTGGCGGGACGTACAGGAGCGGCTGGACCATCCACTGTTGGCCCGATCCCTGCGCTGACGCAGCAACAACTCTCCGGCTGACAACTACTTGCCAAGATGGAAAGTAGTTGCTAACTTCTACACAAGTTGCCACACCAGCCCAGGGGAGTACGCCATGGAACCCGAAGAAGCCGTCCAAGCACTCCAGCAGGATCAGCGCAGCCGCGATGCCGTTCGCGCCAGCAGTCGGTGGGGGTTCAGGATCCTGCTCGCGTGGGGGCTGCTCACGCTCGTCACCGAGCCGGCGATGGCGCTGGCGCCGTTCCCCTGGTTGTTCGTGCCGATCGGCGTGCTGGCGGTCTTCGTTGCCTGGTTGGCGATCTATGCCAACCGTCAGAAGGTCACCGCTCGCGGGTTCGGGGGACGCTACACCGCGGTCGTCACCGCGACCAGCATGCTCCACATCGCCTACATGTACGTCGTGTTCGGGCTGGGGGTGCACAACCCGGCGGCAGTGATCCCCGCCGGGTGGGTTGTCGCGGTCCCGCTGTTCGTGGGCGCCTACGTCGAGGGCAGGCAGAAGTGACGCATCCCCGGCACCAGCTCGACGACCTGATCCATTCGCCCGTACGCCTGTCGATCGTCGCTCTGCTCGCGCAGGCGGAGAAGGCGGAGTTCTCGTTCGTACGAGACGCCGTCGAGATCACCGACTCCGCGCTGTCCAAGCAGATCTCGGCGCTCGAGAACGCCGGCTACGTCAAGGTCACCAAGGGTTTCGTCGGCAAGCGCCCGCGCACCTGGATCACACTGAGCAAGAACGGCCAGAAGGCGTACGAGAAACACCTCGCCGCCCTCCACGCGATCGCCGAAGGCCGATAGCAGGCCAAAGCCCTTACACCACTGCGAATCGCTCGGCCCGCGCCGCAGGCGTGCGCACCGAGCCGAGCTCGGAGTACGCCGACGCCACCCGGCGGACGGCCTCCACGAGCTCGGCTTCGGGCAGTGTGTAAGGCATTCGCACGAAGCGCTCGAACGCCCCGCCCACGCCGAACTTCGGCCCCGGCCCGATCCGTACCCCGTGCAGGTCGCAGGAAGCGGCCAGCGCACTCGCCACCGGCCTGGGAAGCTCGCACCACAAGGCCATTCCACCCGCGGGTACGTCGAACCGCCAGTCCGGCAAGTGTGTTCGCAACGCCGTCATCAGCACCGAACGCCGCTCGCGCAAGACCGAACGCTGAGCCGCGATCACCGAGGAGTGCGACGCCAGCAGCTCGGCAACGGTGAGCTGCGACAGCACCGCGGTCCCCAAGTCGCCCGCCACCCGGGCCGCGAGCAGCGTCGGCATCAGCGAGATCGGCGCCCGGATCCACCCGATCCCGAGCCCGCCCCAGTACGCCTTGCTGGCCGACCCGATCAGCACCAGATCGCTCTCCGCCCGCCCGTACGCCGGCAACGGCGCGGGCATCTCGGAGTCGGGAACGTCGAGCCCGAGGTCGACCAGTGTCTCGTCGACCACGGCCAGGGTCCGCGTGCGCGCCATCAGGTCCGCCACCCGGATCCGGTCGGCGGCGGACATCAGCTGGCCGGTGGGGTTCTGGAAGTCCGCGATCAGGTAGGCCACCCGCGGCGCGACCTGTCGCAGGGTCGCCTCCAGCATGTCGAGGTCCCAGCCCGCCGGCCCCAGCGCGGTCGGCACCGGCCGCCCCGACACCAGCCCGATCGTCTCCAGTGCGTTCGCGTACGTCGGATGTTCGACCAGCACCCGATCCCCGGGCCCCACGAAAGCCTGCAGAACAAGGGCGAACGCCTGCAGCGCCCCGCCCACCACCAGGATCTGGTCGGCAGTCGTCGGCAGCCCGCGCTCGGTGTAGCGCGACGCCAGCAGCTCCCGCAGCGCAGGCAGCCCCAGTTGCGTGTAGCCGTGCCCGCCGAGGTAGGCAGGCAGTTGGGCCGTGGCCGCCGACACCGCCGCCCCGATTCCCGGCGGCGCCGCCAGCGACGCGCACCCGAGGTCGAAGCGCCCGTCCTCCGGCTCGGTCGGAGACAAGCCGCGCGGCCGGTTCGGGTTGACGTCCTGCGGCACCGCGACCCGGCTGGCCGAGCCGCGCCGGCTGATCAGGAAGCCGAGCTCGCGCAGCCGCCCGTACGCCGCCGCAACCGTGGTGCGACTGGCCTGCAATGCCCGGGCCAGTTCGCGCTCGCTGGGGAGGCGAGTGCCCGGAGGCAGCCGCCCGTCCAGCACGAGCGTGCGTACGGTGTTGGCCAGCGCCACGTAGCCCGGACGGCTGTGCTGCCAGGACCCGAGCAGCCGGGCCAGCTGGTCAGCAGTGACGGTACGTTCCATCATGCGGTCCAGCTTCTCAAAACTGGCTATGGAATACCAGGCCAGTTTCGAGCACTATCGATAATTGTGTCCGCCAACCCGCCGAACGTCTCGTTCGCTTCCTCGCCGCTGGCCACCCTCCGAGAAGGCCGCCTGACCAGGCGGTTCATCCAGCTGTACGTCGGTCTCGTGCTGTACGGCGCCTCGATGGCGCTGATGGTCCGATCCGGCCTCGGCCTCGACCCGTGGGACGTCTTCCACCAGGGTGTCACCGAGCACACGCCGTTCTCGTTCGGGACGGTGGTGATCCTCGCGAGCTTCGTGGTGCTGCTGGCCTGGATTCCGCTCAGGCAGTGGCCGGGCATCGGCACGATCTCGAACGCGATCGTGATCGGCCTGGTCACCGACGCCGGCCTGGCTCTGCTGGACCAGCCGAAGGCGCTGGCCCTGCAGATCGTCTTCCTGGTCGGCGGCATCGTGCTGAACGGCGTGGCCAGCGCGGCCTACATCGGCGCGCGCCTCGGCCCCGGCCCGCGGGACGGGCTGATGACCGGCCTGGTCCGGCGTACGGGCAGGTCGGTGCGCCTGGTGCGCACGACGATCGAGGTCACCGTGCTCGCGATCGGCTGGCTGCTCGGCGGCACGGTCGGCGTCGGCACCGTGCTGTACGCGGTCGGCATCGGCCCGCTGATCCATGTCCTGCTGCCGCGCCTGACGGTGCCGCCGCGTACGCCGGATCAGCTCACCGTCAAGCCCGCAGAGCCTTCGACAGCAGAGGCGTGATCTTGTCGAGGGTCCACGGCACGCTCAGCACGTCGTTGTGCGAGAAGGCGTTGACCAACTCCAGGTCGAGGTAGACCACGTGCCCGTCCTTGACGACCGACAACTGCTGGAACAACGGGTCGCCCTTCACCCGCGCGTAGTTGCCCGTCTGCTCGATCACGACCAGCAGATCGCTCTCGATCAGGTCGAGGCGTTCCTGGCTGATCAAAGAGTAGAACTCCTTGACGCCGAGAGCATCAACCCTGGGGTTGAAGGTGAAGCCGAGCGACGTCATCGCCTGCGAACGCGGGTCGCCGGCGGTGTACGCGGCGATCTGCTTGTCGAAGTCCATCACGACCTGCGCGGTCTTGCCCTTGAACTCCGGATGCGCGGCGGCCTGCTTCGCGTACGCCTGATCGACGGTGGAGACCAGCTTCTCGGCCGCGGCCTCCTGTCCGAGCGCCTGGCCGACGAGCAACGCGGTGTCGCGCAGCGGCACGCTGTACGGGTCGACACCCTTCGGCGCGGCCACGGTCGGCGCGATCGCCGACAGCTTCTTGTAGTCGGTGTCCTTCAGGTCGCGGTAGATCGCGATGATCAGATCCGGCCGCTGGCTGGCGACCTGCTCGAACGGGATCTCCGCGGTCGCGCCAGGGATCACGAACGGCTTGTGGTCGTTCAGGTGCGGCTCCGCGAACGGCCCGACGCCCAGGCGGTAGCTCGAGATCCACTGCTGCAGGCCCACCGGCACCACGCCGAGTGCGAGCACGTAGTCGTGGTCGGTGTAGCCGAGTGTGAAGACCCGCTTCGGCGCCTGCTCGATCGTCGTCGAGCCGAACGCGTGCTCGACGGTGACGGGGAACGCGCCGGCGTCGGCCTTCGCGGTGTCACCTGGCGCGGGAGCGTCCGTCGTGGCCGACGTTGGCTCGGAGTCGTCGCCGCACGCGGCCGCGACGCCGGCCAGGCCGAGCGCCGCCGCGGCGCCCAGGAGCCGGCGCCGGGAGAACATGGGATCCATGCAGGGAAGGCTATCCTAACTCCCTGTGAAGCGAGCCCGGGCGTCCGATCGGGGACACGTACGTGGATAGCCTCGGCGGTATGACGTACGGCTTCGAAACCCTCGCGATCCACGCCGGCCAGGACGCGGATCCGAACAACGGCGCGGTCATCACGCCGATCTACCAGACCAGCACCTACTTGCAGGACGGGGTGGGCGCGCCGCGGCAGGGCTACGAGTACTCCCGCACCAGCAACCCCACCCGCCTCGCGCTCGAGGAGTGCCTGGCCGCGCTGGAGCACGGTGTACGCGGGATCGCGTTCGCGAGCGGGATGGCGGCCGAGGACGCGTTGCTGCGTGCGATCTGCCGGCCCGGTGATCACGTGGTGATCCCGAACGACGCGTACGGCGGCACGTACCGGCTGTTCGCCAAGGTCTTCGAGAACTGGGGGCTCGCTCACACCGCCGCGCCGGTCTCCGACCTCGAAGCCGTCCGCGCCGCCGTCGCCTCCCGTCCGACCAAGGTGGTCTGGGTCGAGACGCCGACGAACCCCCTGCTGAACATCGCCGACATCACCGCGCTGGCCTCGATCGCGCACGAAGCGGGTGCGCTGCTGGTCGTCGACAACACGTTCGCGTCGCCGTACCTCCAGCAGCCGCTCTCGCTGGGCGCCGATGTCGTCGTGCACTCCACGACGAAGTACTGCGGCGGGCACTCCGACGTCGTCGGTGGCGCGCTGGTGGTGAACGACCGCGAGCTCGGCGAGCTACTGGCCTACCACCAGAACGCCATGGGCGCGGTGAGCGGGCCGTTCGACTCGTGGCTGGTGCAGCGTGGGCTGAAGACGCTGGCCGTACGGATGGAGCGGCACTGCGACAACGCGGAGCGGATCGCCGCGTTCCTGCAGAGCCAGCCGGCGGTGTCGCAGGTGCTGTATCCGGGGCTGCCGGAGCACGTGGGACACGAGGTCGCGGCCAAGCAGATGCGGCGCTTCGGCGGCATCGTGTCGTTCCGGGTCGCGGCCGGCGAGGCCGCGGCGGTGCGGGTCTGCGAGGGGACGAAGCTGTTCGCGCTGGCCGAGTCACTCGGTGGGATCGAGTCGCTGATCGAGCATCCGGGACGGATGACGCACGCGTCGGCGGCGGGATCGCCGCTGGAGGTGCCGGCCGACCTGGTGCGGCTGTCGGTGGGTATCGAGCAGGTGGACGACCTGCTGGCGGACCTGCAGGCGGCGCTCGGCCGCGTCTAGGAACCTCGTTCGCGCGCCGGGGACCTTGCTCGCGCGGGAGACTCGCTTCGCTCGGAAACTCATCTCGCCAGGGCCGTCGATTCGGCTTCGGCTCGTTCGTCATCACCGCGAAACCGCTCGACGGTTGACGAACGAGAAGAAGGAGATGGCGATGAGCCACGCGGTCACTTGGTACGAGATCCAGGTCACGGACCTGGACGCGGCGAAGACGTTCTACGGCGAGGTGTTCGGCTGGACGTTCGAGTCGTGGGGCGAGAGCTTCGTGGTGGCCAAGGCCGGCGACCAGATGGTCTGCGGCCTCGACCTAGCGGAGAGCGACGCGAGCCCTGCGGGCCGGCACGTACGGGTCTACCTCGATGTCGACGACCTGGAGGACACGCTGGCCCGGGTCGACAAGGCGGGCGGGGAGGTCGTGGCGTCGCGGACCGCGGTGCCGGGCGACGGCGGCTGGTTCGCGACCTTCGCCGACCCGTCCGGGCTGAAGCTCAGCCTGTGGACCAACACGCCTGCGGCGTGACCCGCACGCGGGGGATCGGCCGGGCGTTCGGCTGATCCCCCGCGTGCCGGCGGTCTCACTGCTGCCTGGGGCAGAGGCAGAACGGGTGGCCGTCCGGGTCGAGGATGACGGTCCAGCGTTCGGCGCCGGGCTGGAAGTCCGGCTTGGACGCGCCCAGCTCGAGGCAGCGGGCCTCGGCCTTGGCTACGTCGTCGACGTAGAGGTCGAGGTGGTACTGCTTGCGGCCCTCGCTGTCCGGCCAGGCCGGCGGCGTGTAGTTCTCGATCTGGCCCCAGCCGAGGCTGGTGCCGTTCTCGCCCGTGATCATCGCGTATTCGTCCTGGCTGTGCGTGATCTCCCAGCCCAGCAGCTGGTGGTAGAACTCGGCGAGCCCGGCCGGGTTGGCGGTGTCGAGGTTGACCATGGCAAGCGATGCGATTCCTGTCATGACGGCCATGCTGCCGCCCATACCTGCCATCTTCTGTCAGGTATGTGGCGGGTTCTCTAGACGATCTGTTCCAAGGGGTTGCCGGTCAAGCGCGCGGCGCATGGCGCCGTTCGTGGGGGTGGGCACAGCCGGAGGAGGAGCCAGGAGGGGCCTCCGGCGATCGACGACAACGCAGCCGGCGTGGATGCCAGGCGTCGCGCGTCAGGCGACCCCTTGGAATAGATCGTCTAGTCGCGGGGTAGCTGTTCGATGAGCTGCTGGAATTCGTCAGGCGGAAAGATCTGCTCCAGCTGCCCGTTTCTCGCCTCGGCGTGCAGAGGGTGCAGGCGGCCCTGGTGGAGCCAGAACACGTCGAGGCTGACCTGGTCGAGGGCGTTCGAGCCGACGTTCTGCACCAGTCCCAGCATGGGCTCGATGGTGGCGAGATCGCGGGCGTTGCGGATCGGGACCGCGATGATCTGGTGCTCGCGCGGGACTCCGACGATCGCGCCGTACGGAAGGCTGGTGCCCAGCAGTTCTTCGAGCCGGACCAGCTGCGCGACACCCGACACTCCCTGATCGACAACGACGTACAGCGGGGAGTACTCGCCCTGGTCATGGGTCTCGACCGACACGTTGTCGGCCCGCATGTTCTCGATCGCCCGCATGATCAGGTCGCGAGGCGTGGTGTTCCAGCGGGACGCGAGATGGCCGAGGACGGGATAGGCCTGCTGGAAGCTGCCGGACTCGCCCGGCCCCATCCCGACCAGGAGGGCTACCAAGTCGTCGTTGAGGTAGATGTAGATCGCGTCCGGGCCGAGGTCCGAGGTCTTCGCGGGAATCAGGCGGAACAGGGACTCCCGCTGCCCCGCGGGTACGCCCAGCAGTTCGCGGCACGGGCTGTGGCTCGTGCAGTCGTCGGTTGGCGCCGGCGGAGCATTGTTTCCGCGCAGGTGGGCTGCGAGCCGATCGGCGTGGTCGGCGTGCAGGGGATGGACGGTGTTGTCCATGATCGGGCCGGAGATGACCGCGGGACCGCTGACCGGTGGCGAGCCGTACTCGGCGGCGAGCCGGCTCGCCACGGGATTGGGATGGCCGGCTCGGGGCCGGCCAGGGCCGTCTTCCGCGTGCCACAGGGTCAGGTCGCCACCGAGCCTGGTGGATCGGATGTTCTCCGAATCGAGTAGGCGGGCGACCTCCTGCACCAGATCCATCCCGATGAAGGTCGTCGTCACCAGATGCACGCCGTCGACGGTCACGAGCATCAACCGGGCAGCCCTGCCTGCTTGATCAGCCATCCACGAATGCTATGCCCGGGCAACGAAATCCTGCACGGGTGCGATTACGTCAACCGGCGGCCGAGATCGGCCAGGTCGGCGGCCAGCGCGGGCACGTCGTGCGACGGGAACGCCCCGTCCTGCTTGACGATGCGGCCCGCCACCAGGACGGTGTCGACCGTGCTGGTGTCGGCTGACAGGACGATGGTGCTGACCGGGTCATGGGTGGCGGACGTCAGCAAGCTGTTCGTACGCAGCAGCACGATGTCGGCTTGCTTGCCCACGCTCAGCGATCCGATCCGATCCTCCAGTCCGACCGCACGGGCTCCGCCGATCGTCGCCACCTGGAGGGCGTCGGCCGTGGTGAACGCGTTGCCCCGCACGCGTTCGAGCGCGTACGCCGCTCGCAGCTGGCTGAACATGTCGCCCGGCCCGCTCGTCACCACGTCGATGCCGAGACCCACCGGCGCGCCGGCGGCCAGGGCGCGGCCCGTCACGGGGTAGCCGTGGCCCATCGCGGCCTCGATCATCGGAGTCACCGAGACCGAGCCGCCGCTCTCGGCGATCTGCCGGAACGCCTTGTCGTCGTAGGCGTTCGCGTGGACGTACAACGCCTTCGGCCCGAACAGGTCGAGCTCCCGCAGCAGGTCGAGCCCGCGCTGGGCCGACTCCGCGTCCCGTCCGCCGACGTGCATCATCAACAAGGCGTCGGCAGCTCGGGCGGCTTCCCAGTCGGCGCGTACGTCGGCACGCTCGGCATACTCGGGGCCGAGCCCGCCGACCGCCGGCTGCAGCAGATCAGACGCGGACGTGGGGAACTCGCCGACATACTTACCCTCACAGCCGACGAAGCCGCGGATCCCTGCGCGTACAAGCCCTTCGACGGCCGCGGCCAGATGCTCCTGGCCGAACGGTGCCCAGTCGACCAGCGTCGTGATGCCGCTGTTCAGGCACTCCAGACCGCCGGCGAAGTTGGCGAGCCGGGTGTCGTCCGGCCGATACTTCCGCCCGAGGCTGCCCACGACGCCGCGCATGTATTCGGCCAGCGTCGTGTCGGGCGCGACCATCCGGATCGGCGTCTGCCAGGTGTGCCGGTGGGTGTCGACAAAGCCCGGCAGCACTATGCGATCGGCCGCGTCGACGACGGTCGCGCCCTCCGGTGCGTCCAGGGAAGGGCCAACCGCGGCGATCACGCCGTCTGAGACCAGCACGTCGGTGTCCGGCGACACGGAGACCGAGGGCGAGGTGTCGACGACGAGTCCTCGCCTGATCAGTACGTGAGATTCAGTCATGCCAAAAGCTTAACTGAAAGCTTTTGGAAAAGCTATCTGATGAGAGACGTAGACTGCCGACGTGCAGCAAGACGAAGTGGACGTGAAGCTCGCGTCCTTGCGCGCGGAGGCGCCGGAGATCGCCGACGCGGTCGAGTTGTCGAAGCGGATCGGTTTGCTCTCCATCCTGCTGCGGCGCGCCACCCAGGCCGAGATCGACGACCTCGGGCTGACCTACGCCGAGTTCGACGTGCTCGCGTCGCTCGGTCGCGGCGGCAAGCCCTACCGCGACAAGCCGAACGAGCTGGCCAAGTCGTTGTCGCTCACCACCGGCGGCATCAGCAACGTGGTGCAGCGCCTGGAGCTCGCCGGCCTGGTCGTACGCGAGGTCGATCCGGCCGACGCGCGCAGCCGCTGGGTGCGGCTCACTCCCGAAGGCCTGAAGATGTCCGACCTGGCCGTCCGCCGGGCCGGCCGGGCCCAGGCCGACACGCTGGCCAAGGTGCCTGACAAGACCGTCCGGCAGGCCGCGGACGTGCTGCGCGACGTCGTGCTCGCCCTTGGATCCCGTGGAAAACAAGGAGAATACAAATGACTGCCCTGCGTTTCGGCGTGAAGCCCACACCGCAGTACATCTCGATCGACGACATGCGCATGGTCTGGCAGATCGCCGACGAAGGGGGCTTCGACCACTGCTGGACGTTCGACCACTTCGCCGCGATCGGTGAGGACTTCTACGGCGTGGTCTGGGAAGGCTGGATGCTGCTCGCCGCGATGGCGCAGGCGACCAAGCAGGTGCGGATCGGGTGCATGGTCACCGGCAACACCTACCGGCATCCGGCTGTGCTCGCGAAGATGGCGGCCACCGTCGACCACTTGTCGGGCGGACGGCTGGAGTTCGGGCTCGGTGCGGCGTGGGCCGATCGTGAGCACACGATGCTGGGGCTGGAGTTCGGCACGTTGCGTGAGCGGATGGACCGGTTCGAGGAAGCCTGCCAGGTGATTCGCGGACTGTGGACCGAAGACTCCTACAGCTTCGACGGCAAGCACTACCAGCTGACCGACGCGATCGCGAACCCCAAGCCGGTGCAGCAGCCCTACCCGCCGATCTGGGTCGGTGGCAAGGGACGCAAGCGCAGCTTGCGGATCACGGCGAAGTACGCCGACGCCTGGAACGCGACCGGGGTGTCGCCGGAGGAGTTCGCCGAGCTGTGCGGCGTGCTCGACGCGCACTGCGCCGACGTCGGCCGCGACCCTGGTGCGATCCGGCGCACGATCCAGCTGCGACCCGGCGACGACATGGACGCGGCGTTCGCAGAGACGCAGTCGTACGTCGAGGCCGGCGCGACCGACGCGATCTACGTCGTGACCGGGGAGCACGCGGTGCGGCGGGCTGAGCTGCTGGCCAACCAGCTGCCGCGTCTGCGCGAACTCGCCACCGCCTGACCCGCCGCCAACTCCGCTCCCGCCGCGAATGACCACGTTAACCACGCATTTGGCTGGTTAACCACGCCCCGGGACGTGGCGAAGCACCTACTGGCGTGGCGTAGTGCCGGCGCGCGGCTCCGTCGCGTGGGGCTAATGACCACGTTAATCAGCCAACGCCGTGGTTAACGTGGTCATTCGCGGACCCAGCGTTCGATGTAGCGGTCGAACGCGGCGGTGGCGCCCAACCTGGCCGCGCTGATCCGGTCGAGCTCCTGCTCACGCCGGGCCAGCGCGGCTCTTGCTTGCGTGGGGTCGGTGCCGTTGAGGCCGTCGACGACCTCGTGGACATCCGGTACGGAGTAGCCCGCCTCGCGCAGCATCACGATCACGCGCGCCCGGGTGAGCTGGGCGGTGTCGTACACGCGGTATCCGGTGCCGCGTTCGCGCGCGGCGGTGAGCAGGCCGAGCCGTTCCCAGAACCGCAGCGCCGACGGGCGAACCCCCACCGCGGCCGCGGCGTCGGTGATCCGGATCGGGCTGCGGACCGCCAGGCGTTCGGGCACCTCGCCGCCGAACGCGCGCAGCATGTTGCGTACCTGCGTGCGCTGCCGGTGCAGGTCGGCATGGCTCTCGTCGATGGCCGCGATCGCCGCCGCTGTGTCGCCTTCGTGGACGGCTCGCATGATGTCGTGGGCGCGCTGCCAGCCGTGCCCCTCGATCAGCCGCCGCGCGACAGTGAGCGCGTCGGCGTGGCGGGTGGTGAAGAGGCGGTAGCCGTTGAGGGCTCGTTCCGCCGGAGGCAGGATGCCGAGCTCGACGTAGTTGCGTACCTGCTGAACCGACAAGCCGGCCTCGCGGGCCAGCGCGGTGATCCGGACGTATGCACGGCCGGTTGAGGGTTTCTCCGCCTTCCTCGGCATCCCGCCAGCCTAACATTCGCGAAAACAGTCAAGCGTAGCTTCAACGATATGGTTTAGACATGTCCTCGATCGTTGTCGAGCGCCTCACCATGACCTATCGCGTTCCCGTTCGCGACACCGGTCTGAAGGCGGCGCTGAAAAGCGTGCTCCATCGCAAGTATCGCGAGGTGCACGCGGTCAAAGAGGTTTCGTTCGAAATCGGGAGGGGCGAGGTCGTCGGATTCATCGGGCCCAACGGCGCCGGCAAGACCACGACGATGAAGATCCTCGCCGGCATCCTGCATCCCACCGGCGGCGACGTGCACGTGCTCGGCGCGACTCCGTGGCTGCGGCGGGCCGAATACCTCCGGCGGATCGCACTGATCCGCGGCAGCCAGCCGATCGGCGGTCCGGTCGAGCTCACCGTGCTGGACGCTTTTCGTTACCAGCAGCTGTTGTACGAGGTGCCCGAGGCCGACTACAACGCCAACCTCGACGAGCTCATCGAGCTGCTGGAGCTGAAAGCCTTGCTGGAAAGGCAAGTACGCGCGCTGAGCCTCGGCGAACGGATGCGTGCCGGGCTCGCGCTGGCGTTGCTCTACCGGCCGGAGGTGCTGTTCCTGGACGAGCCGACGCTCGGACTCGACGTGACGGCGACCAGCATCATGCGGCGGTTCGTCGCGGAGTACGCCCGGCAGACCGGCGCGACGGTGTTGCTGACCAGCCACTACATGGCCGACGTCCAGACACTGTGTCCGCGGCTGATCCTGATCGACAAGGGATCGGTGCAGTACGACGGGGCGCTGGATCAGCTGTCGGCTCGGCTCTCGCCGTACAAGCTGCTGCGGTTGAGCGTTCCGGATGCGAGCTACGAACACTTCGCCGGTGCCGGCGAGGTCGTCGAGTCGTCGAACGGCACGTGGGTGCTGCGCGTACATCGCAGCGAGGTGGCGAAGACCACGGCCCGTCTGCTGAACGACCTGACCGTCGTCGACCTGGCCGTCGAGGAACCGCCGCTGGAGAACGTGATCGACCAGGTCTACCGCGAGGGCGTGGCATGAGCTTCGCTGACAGCATGGAGGAGCCGAGACGCCTTGCGCGGTTGACGTTGTGGTCGGCCAAGCGGACCTATCTCGACTGGGCGGGAACGTCGTGGTTCGCGCTGACGTTGGTGTCGGGGCAGGTGGTGGCGCCACTGATCGGGCTGTTCGTCTGGTCGTCGGTGTTCCCGAACGACAACGATCGCGTGACGTCCTACTACGTGGCGCTGATGGTCGTCCAGCTGATGTCGGCGTCGTATGAGAACCACACGTTCTCCGGCGCCATCTACGACGGCGGCGTCAGTCACGAGCTGCTGCAGCCGAAGCCGGTCGTGGTGGGACCGCTGGGAGCCAACCTCGCGGTGCGGCTGTCGCTCTGCCTGCTCGGGGCGCCGATCGTGCTCGTGGCGGGCTTGCTGCTGCACGTGTCGTACTCGTTCGGTGCTGTGCTGCTGGCCTTTCCGGCGGTGGTGCTGGCGATGCTGCTGCGCTTCCTGTTCACGTGGGTGCTCGCGCTGACGGCGTTCTGGACCGAGCGCGTGCACGCGGTGACGGGGTTCGGCGGCGTGCTCATCTTCCTGCTCGGCGGGTCGGCGGCGCCGGTGATGTTCCTGCCGGAGCCGCTTCGTTCGGTGGCGGCGGCGCTGCCGTTCCGGGCGATGCTCGGCTTTCCCGCCGAGCTGGCGACGCGGAACGTCTCCGGCGTGGATGTGCTGCTGGGCTTCGGTTTTCAGCTCGGGTGGATTGCGGTGCTCGGCGTACTCGCGGTGGTCGTGTGGCGGGCGGGCGTACGGCGTTATACGGCGGTGGGGTCGTAGATGAGAATCCTCCGGCTGTTCGGGTTGTCGTTCTCGATGTCGCTGCGGGCGACGTTCGCGTACCGGACGAACCTGTTCTTCGACGTGCTGCTCGCGGTGCTGTCGCTCGCGGGCGCGGTGGGTGCGGTGCAGCTGGTCTTCACCCAGACCGATGCGCTGGCGGGGTGGACGAAGGCCGAAACGCTCATCCTGGTGGGGACTTTCCAGCTGATGGGCGGCGTACGGGCGGCGTTCGTCGAGCCCAACCTGAGCTGGTTCGTGGAGCGGATCCGGGACGGCAAGCTGGACCTGTACCTCCTGCAGCCGGCGCCGAGCCTGTTCTTGGCGAGCCTCGGCACGTACGCTCCGCTCGCGCTGACCCAGGTGGTGCTCGGCGTCGGCGTCGTCGCGCTCGGGCTGCTGTCGTTCGGTGCGGTGCCTTCGTTGGTGGGGGTCGTGGCGTGGGCGCTGCTGATGTGCGTGGGCGCGGCGGTGATCTGGGCGCTTGGGGTGCTGATCGCGTGCCTGGCGTTCTGGGCGCCGAACCTGCAGCTCGACATCATGTACGGCGCGGCGTGGGAGCTGGCCCGTTATCCCGTTGACATCTACCGTCGGCCGCTGCGTTTCGCGCTGACGTACGTCTTCCCGATGGCGGTGATCACCACCTTGCCGACCCGCGCGCTGATCCACGGCCCGACGGCGACAACACTGGGGCTGGCGTTGGCGGCGGGTGCGCTGACGGTGGCGCTGGCGGTCGGGGCGTGGTCGTTCGGCCTGCGCCGCTACACCGGTGCGACGAGCTGAGCAGGCGGAAGGACTTGAATATCGGCGACTCGCGCGTCACATTTGCCACCATGAACTCACGGGAGCCTGTCACTCATTCCGACGTCCACACTGTCGCCGACTTGGTGGTCGGTGCGCTGCAGCCCAACACGGATCGCGACTGGATGGTGCCGGCCGGGACGCTCGAGTGGAGTTGCTGGGACACCGCGGAGCACATCGCGAGCGTGGGGCTGGTTTATGCCGCCCAGCTGGCGATCCGTAAGCAGGAGGAGCGCTATGCCCGCCTGTATCCACGGCTGTTTCCCGAGCCCGCGCCTGCTGAGGTGTGCGAGAGCATCGAGGCCGCGTACCGGCTGCTGGCCTACACCGTCGAGAGCACCGGCCCCGACGTGCGGGCCTACCACCCACGCGGCCGTGCCGATGCTGAGGGGTTCGCCGCGTTGGCGTGCATGGAGGCGCTCGTACACTGCCACGACATCGCGAGCGGCCTGGGTGTGGCCTTCGAGCCACCCCGCGCGGTGTGCGAGCGCGTCATGGCGCGAACGTTCCCGGACGTGGAGCCGGCCGGCGACGACGCGCTGGCGGGGCTGCTGTGGGCCACGAGCCGGACCCGGGACGGAGCCGTCACCGAGTGGCGACAGCAGGCGGCCCCGTTCGACTGACGCGGCCGGCGCGCCGACGGGCCGACGAGCGGCCGGCCACGGCGTGTTACAAACAACCACGTGACGAGCAACAACAGCGCTGTCGTCCGGCCGTTGGAGTCGCCGGAGGAGTATCGCGCCGCCATCGACCTCTACCGGGCCGTGCTGCGGCTCGACCAGACCGATCCCGCTGTCAGCCCGCGCCTGCTCGCCGCGCTACGGCACAACGGTGGCTCGGTGATGGGCGCCTTCCCCGATGCGGCGCGGACCGGTCCCGGTGAGCTGATCGGCTTCGCGTACGGGTTCCTTGGCAGGGACGCGGCCACCGGCGAGGTCTACCACTATTCCCAGACCGCCGTCGTCGCCGACGAGTGGCAGGGGAAGGGCATCGGCCGGGCGCTGAAGCTCGGCCAGCGCGAGCACGTCCTCGCCACCGGCGTGGAGCGGATGCGCTGGACGTACGACCCGGTGCGAAGCGCCAACGCCCACTTCAACCTCGACGTGCTCGGCGCGCGAGGACGATGGTTCGTCCGCAACTTCTACGGCATCGACGAGATGGGACGTGACCGCGGCCACACCAGCGACCGCCTCGTCGTCGAGTGGGATCTCTCCGGCGGCCCGAGACCGGCGCCGGACGCAGCCGGCGCGATCCAAGTGACCGCGCCGCCGCGTTGGGGCGAGGCGACAGACATCGGCAACGTACGGTTGATCGGTGTACCCCGGAACTGGACGACAGTCGCCGCCGATCATGACAAAGCGGCCGACGTACGACGCCGGGTGAGCGATGTGCTGGAATCGGCCATCGACGGGCGGTTCGTCGCGTGTTCGTGCCGGGTAGCCGATAGCCAGACAGCGGTGTACGTGCTGCGCAAGGACGAGGAGACTGAATGAGCACCAGGTTGGCGAAGCTGGAAGCGTTCCGAGTGAGGTTGCCCCTGGTGCGTGAGTTCGAGACCAGCTCACACCGAAAGTCCTACCTCGAGCACATCCTGGTCCGGCTGGAGTCGGAGGACGGCTGGGCCGGGTGGGGCGAGATCGCATCGCCGAGCGAGCCGTTCTACTGCTCGGAGACCGTCGACACCTGCTGGTGGGTGCTCGGCAAGCATCTCGGCCCGGCCCTGCTGGCACACCAGTGGACCGACCCGTCGGAGGCCCGGCTGGCCTGGGCACGGATCCGCGGGCACCACTTCGCCAAGGCCGGCCTGGACATGGCGGCCTGGGACCTCGCCTGCCGCAAGGAGGACATCTCGGTCGCCCGGGCGCTGGGCGGTGAGCGCACGACGATCCTGGGCGGTGTCAGTCTGGGAATCGAACCAACGGTGGACGATCTGCTGGCGCAGGTCGACAAGTACGTCCGCGAGGGCTATCCCAGGGTGAAGCTGAAGATCAGCCCGGCCTGGGACGTCGAGCCCGTACGCGCGGTCCGTCAGGCCTACCCCGATCTCGCCCTGCAGGTCGACGCGAACGGCGCGTACGCCGAGGAGCCTGCGCACCTGCAGTCGCTGGAGACGCTCGACACGTTCGGCCTGCTGCTCATCGAGCAGCCGTTCGCGCCGGGGGCGCTCGCCGCGCACGCCCGTTTGCAAGCAAAACTTGACACTTCGGTCTGCCTGGACGAGTCGATCGACGACCTCGACCAGTTGCAGAGCGCGATCACCTGGGACGCCGGCCGCATCCTCAACATCAAGGTCTCGCGGATGGGTGGCCTCACCGTCGCGCGCCAGGCGCACGATCTCGCGACCAGCGCCGGCTGGCAGGTGTGGTGCGGTGGCATGCACGAGTTCGGCGTCGGCCGGGCGGCGAACGTCGCCCTGTCGAGCCTGGCCGGATTCACCTTGCCTGGTGACGTTTCCGGCTCCGACAAGTACTACTCCGAAGACATCGTCGAACCGCCGATCCGCGCGTACGACGGTGAAGTGCCCGTTCCGCTGGACCGGCCTGGCCTCGGTCACAACGTCGACGAAGATCGAGTACGCAGTCTCGCGCACGAGGTCCTCACTCTCTGAACACACGAGGGAATGCACCGATCGCCAGGAAGCGCTACCGGATCCGGCCGGTACGATCCGAATCGATGACTGCTTCACATCCGACGTCACACTCGAGCGTGCCGCCGGCCGACCTCACTCGCACCGCCGCGGAGTTCCTGGAGTTCGCCCGCACGCGGCTGCGCGCATACGCCGCCAAGGAATCGCCCAGTGGCGACGCCGAAGCGCTGGCGGCGTGCGCCGGCTTGATCGCTGCCGGGCACGAAGAGATCGGCGGCCGGGTCGAGCGCGTGCCCGGCCCCGCCGGTGATCATCTGGTCACGACCTGGGGCCCGTCCGAAGGGCCGCACGTCCTGCTGATCGGCCACTACGACACGGTCTGGCCGGTCGGTCGGCTCGCGACGATGCCGTACGTCGACGACGGCGAGCGCATCGCCGGCCCGGGCGTCTTCGACATGAAGGGCGGCCTGGTCGTCATCGAGGCGGCGCTGCGAACCCTTGCCCAGTTGGGTCTTTCGCCCGCGCGGCAAGTACGCCTCGTAGTCGTCGCCGATGAGGAGGTCGGCAGCCCTGACAGCCGGCACCTGATCGAGCAGCACGCGCGGGGTGCCGTCGCCGCATTCGGGTTCGAGTCGCCGCACCCGCGTGGCGTACTCAAGACCGGTCGCCGTGGCTCCAGCCGGATCCGTATCCAGGTCACAGGGCGTGAGGCACATGCCGCGATCGACCCAGGCAAAGGGATTTCCGCGATCGACGAGTTGCTCGACCAGCTGGTCGAGATGCGCGCGGTGATCCCGAACGACGGGACGACGCTTTCGAACATCGGCAAGCTGCACGGCGGCACTCGCAGTAACGTCGTCGCCGGTGAAGCGCACGCCGAGGTTGGCCTGCGGTTCACCGATCCCGTGGTCGAGCGGGCCGTACTCGACAAGCTGCTCGCGTTGCAACCCAACCGCGAGGGCGCGAAGGTCGAGGTCACACTGCTGTCCAACCGTCCCGCCTGGGCAGCGCCTGATCCCAATCCGTTGCTGGAACGTGTGATCGCGACCGGTGAGCGGCTCGGACAGCACATCGCCGGCCGGCCCGCGCCGGGTGCCGGCGACACCAACCTGACCGGATCGCTCGGCGTTCCGACCCTCGACGGCTTCGGCCCACTCGGCCGGGGCGCCCATGCCGCCGACGAGTCGATCATCGTGGCTTCACTTGTTGATCGCATCGCCCTCGTCGCCGCGCTGCTGTTGGAATCGTTCGACTCCTGACCCGCTCCAGAAGGAGCGGGGTGGCCCGTGCGGCCGGAGGCCGCGGGGGCTGCATAAGAACAGCGATACCTGCAAAGAGAGTTCCAGCTGCCGGACACTCGGACCCAAATCGTGATGAGGCGTACAGCTCTCTAGTAGGCTCGCGCGACAACTGCCCGCCTGAAGGATCAACTTGTGGTCATGCGCACCGCCCGACTCCCCGGTTCCCTCGAGCTGCTGTTCACAGACGAGCCCGTGCTCGACCTGTACTCCCAGACTCCTTGGCGCGTACCCGACGGTCTGATCGACGAGCTCGCCGCTCGTATCGACGGGCTGATCGCCGATCCGCGTTCCGCGCGGCTCACGGTCGAGCGACATTCGGTGCTCCGCACCCCGACGCCGGCCGTGGTGGCCGACGTGCTCGGCATCACGGCGTTCCTGCTCGGCGACGGTGCGATCCGCGCGGGCCGGCGCTGCCGGCTCGACCTCGACCTGGTCGAGCGGTTCCGTACCCCTGCGTCCGTACACTTCCGGCGGCCGACCTGGGCAGCCCCGGCGTCGCCGTGGCGGCCGGCCGACGGTGAGCTGTTCCGCTGCGCCGGTGAAGACCGGGCGCTGCGTGAGCTGGCGTGGGAGCTGACCGAGGAGATCCTGCGGGCGCTGGAGGGCATCGTCCCGGTCGACGAGCGGCGCGAGGGTTTGCTGGGCTTGTTCGAGCTGGTCGGCGAGGACGGCTCGATGATGGAGACCGTGCTGACCACGCCGCGTGGTGCGCCGGAGTGGCTGCGGGTCGAGGAGTTGTGGACCGACGCCGCCAGCGACGAGATCGTGCAGGTGCTGCCGGAGCTCACCGGGCCCGTCGGCTACCTCGGCTGGATCATCGACGGCTGGCTGGGCGCGCAGGAGAAGCTGGCCGACGCCGTCGTGGGTGCGGGCGACCCGAAGACGTTGCTGGCCGAGTTGTTGTTACAGGCAGGCACTACCGAGGTGCCGGCGGAGCTGGCCGTGGGTGCGCGCGGCGAGCTCTACAGCGAGATCGAGGAACGCCTGCCGGCGTTGGCCTCGACGTTCCACGTGGCGGAGTGGCGGCAGCGGATCCGTGCGTACCTGTCGCGGGCGCTGGTGCTCGGGCAGGTCGAGCTGGGCCGGGCGTTCCTGGACCTCTCGGTACGGTTCACGGCTGCGGTGCAGGGCGCGCCGGGGAAGCCGGTGACGCCGGACCCGTGCCTGGTGCCGGTGACGGAGTTCCAGGCCGACCTGCGGCGGCTGTTCCGCGTACGGCAGGTGCGGCATCCGTTGAGCGGTGCCGCGGCCGCGCCGGTGGGACGCACGAACCGCGCGACCGTACGCGCACAGGTCGACGTCGAGCCGTCGCCGATGCCGGTGACCGGGCTGGCGTCCGGACGAATGGCCGGATCGATGGCCGCCCCGGTGATTGGGTCGGCGGCTGGTCCGGCGGACGCGGGCGCGCCGCGGGCGTACGCGGAGCAGATGCGCCTCGAGCCCGAGTCTGGCGATCCGGGGCTTGCCGAGCGCGTGGCGAACGCGCCGGGTTTCGCCGGCCCTTTGATGGACGAGGCTGGGCTGGATGAGCGTGCGGCGGACGCGCCGGAGTTGGCTGAGTCTGCGATGGACGAGGCGTGGTCGAGCGAGCGCGCGGGGAACGCGCCGGAGTTCGCTGGGCCTGCGGTGAACGAGGCTGGGCTGGCTGAGCGTGCGGGCAACGCGCCCGGTTTCGCTGAGTCTGCGATGGACGAGGCCTGGTCGAGCGAGCGCGCGGGCAACGCGCCGGGTTTCGCCCGCCCTGCGATGGACGAGGCTGGGCTGGATGACCGCGCGGCGGACGCGCCGGAGTTCGCTGAGTCTGCGACGAACGAAGCGTGGTCGAGCGAGCGCGCGGGCAACGCGCCGGGTTTCGCCGGACCTGCGATGGACGAGGCCTGGTCGAACGAGCGCGCCGCGAACGCACCAGAGTTCCTACGGCCCGCGATGAACGATGCCCGGCTGACCGAGCGCGCCGGGAACGCGCCGGAGTTCGCTGAGCCCGCGAAGAACGAAGCTCGGCCGAACGAGTACGTGGCGAACGAGCCGGGACCTGTCCAGCCCGCGTCGGGCGAGCCGGTGAGCGCCGAGTCGGTGGCTGCCGGGTCCGAGGTTTCGGGTCCGGAGGTTGCTGAGCCCGAGGTTGCGGAGCCGGAGGCTACGGAACCCGTGGCCACGGAGTCGTCCGTTCCGGAGCCTGGGCTCGCGGAACCTGAGGCGGCAGAGGCGGAACTCGTACAACCGGAGCTTCCCGAGCCGAGCGCCGCCCAGGCCGAGGCGACCGTACCCGAGACGCCGGCCGAGCCGGAGCTTTCGGGGCCTGGGCTTGCCGAGCTCAACCTGGGCGAGGAGCAGCCGGCGCAACCAGAGCGCCGGCCCGAGCCGGCTGCCGAGGTCGAGCCGGAGCCGGAGCCGGAGGAAGCTCCCACGTTGCCGGTCGTCGGCGAGGCACCGGGCGGGCCGACCCCCGAGCCGTTGGGCGACCCCGAGCCCGAGCCGATGGCGGCGCCGGAGCTGGTGGCGATGCCGGAGTCGGCGTTCAGCGTGCGTAACGGCGTGCACGAACCCGCGAGCAACGGCACCTCGTCCGGCGAGCCCACGCGGCTCAGCGTGAGCGACCTGCCGCGGCCGGCCCAGCGCGCCGTTCAACGGGCCGCCGCTCCGCCGGCCGAGCCGGTCGAGGGGAACGAACCTGGTGGGGTACTCGCTCAGTCGTACCGCATGATCGATCGGATCATCGGACAGCCGGCACTCGCCGCCGCGTTGCGGGAGATCGCGAGCAGCCCCGACCAGCCGGTGCGGCTGCTCGTGGCCGGCCCACCTGGCACCGGACGAGGACTCACCGTCGACATTCTGTCGCGGCTGCTGACGATCAGAGGTTTCCACGGCGCGCCGATGTGGGTCGGCTACGAGGACTTCGCACGGCTCGGCACCGCTACTGCCGTCGCCGAACTCCGGGATCGGTTGGCTGCTTGCCGTGGGGCGCAGCTGGTGGTGATCGATGGACTGGACCGGCTGGTCAACCACGGGCTCAACGGCAAGGCGCTCGCCGAGGAACTGAACCGTCTGATCAGCGGCTTCGGTGGAGGCCTGCAGGTCGTCGGCTTCGCAGCGATCGACGGCTACCGCCGCCTGGTCGACGCCGACGCGGCGCTGGCCGCGTGGTGGCGCGTGGTGCGAACGCGCGACTTCGACGGCGCAGACTTCTCGATGTTGTTCAGCCGAGTGGTCGAGCGCCGCGGAATGTCCGTGACCGACGAAGCAGCCCGCGCGGCCGGCGACCTCCTGACCTCGACGCCAGGGGAAGGACAGTTGCGAAACGCCCGGCTGGCGACCTACCTCGCCGACCTCGCCGTCGAATCCGCCCGACGGCGTACGGGCGGAAACGGGCCCACCTCGGTCGAGATCGCCGACCTCCCCCCGCTACAACCAGAGGAAGAACGGCACGGCCCGGCGAACGGCCGCAACGGAAACCACGTGACGGTGCCGCCACGCCTCCAGCCAGAGCACGATCCGCTGGCTGGGTTGGGCCGCCTTTCCTAGGGGGTGTCCTGCAAGTGTCGCCGGGCTGCGGCGGCCCTGGCCCCACGCTGGCTGCGTTGGACGAAGATCGCCCGTATGACCTTTTGCGATCGACTCCGCCCGCCTTGCCAGCCCGGCGCCATGACCGTCCTCGCTATCCGCCGACACTTACAGGACACCCCCTAGACCCCACAGGCGGCGGTTCGAGAGAAGCAAAGAGAGCGCGGGCAAAGTAAAAGCCTCACCTGCGAGTGGAACAAGCCCCCAGCAGATTGGTCCAAGTGTCGGCCAGCGGAACGGTGAGCGTCTCCTCCTTCCCAGTCGACGGCGTGGCGTAGTGCAACGCCACCCGGGCCGGACCGTCCTCCGGCACATCGCAGTCACCCTTGCGGAACGTGAGCGTGATGCGGGAGCTCTGCCCGATGTCCAGGCGACGCCCTTCCGGAGCGTTGGCGGAGCGGAGAACGCCGGCCGGCACGCCCTGGTCGAGCGTGGCACGGGTGAAGGTGAGGGGTAGCCCACCTTCGTTGTCGATCTCGAGTTGGATCACCAGCAATGCGCCGGCCGAGACGACCCTCTGGTCGGCGAGCTTGGGCTGGCCGCGGTTCGGTGCGTCGTCGCAGGCGGGAGGGATGAGGTCGCGCCAGGTGCCGATGGGTAGCTGGACGTTCTCCTTGCGGCCGACGACCGGGCCGATCTCGAACTTGAGCTGGGCAGTCCCGTTCCCGCCGGCGCGGGCGGCGGCGCAGTCGGTTGGGCGGAGCCGGATCGTCAGCGTGGTCTCTTGCCTCACCTCGACGATGTAGATCGGCGCCTCGTTCGGGAAGTCGCGGCGTACTACACCGGTGACGTCGTGCAGTTGGATGCCCGCATGCGCCGGTGGGCGGATGATCACACCTTGTAGCTCGCCCGTCAGGTTGGTGACGCGCAGGTCGATGTCGGCTTCGTATCGCTGGTCGAACCGCACCGGGTCGACGGCCACCTTGAAATCCTCGCCGATCTGGCGAGATATGACGAAGAGTGCGATCGCGAGCACGGGGAGTCCGATCCACAGTGCGCGCTTGGCCCAGGTTGGCATCCGTCGGGGTTCGGTGACCTCGGCGATGTCCGGCTCGGATTCTGGTGCTCCCCACCCCATGGCTCCAAGTGTGGTGGGTGGAGGGCAAGATTTGCTGCCATGACAGAGCACAGCACTGCAACATCTTTGGGATCCACCGATCCGGTGCTCGCGATCGACATCGGCGGGACCAAGATCGCTGTAGGCGTGATCGACTCCGACGGCATCGTTATCACCTCCGACCGCGGCCCGACGATGGCAGGCCCGGAGGACGACGCCGAGGCCATCTGGAACCGACTGCACGAGCTGTGCGAGCGCGTACTGGAACGAGCCGGCAGGCCCCGGCTGCAGGGCGTCGGCGTCGGATGTGGTGGGCCGATGACCTGGCCCCATGGAGCCGTCTCACCGCTGAACATGCCTGCCTGGCGCGGCTTCCCGCTGCGTTCGCGCCTGCGCGCGGCCTACCCCGGTCTCCCCGTCCGCGTACACAACGACGCGATCGCGGTCGTCGTGGCCGAACACTGGAAGGGCGCCGGCCGGGGCGTACCCAACATGCTGGGCATGGTCGTGTCGACCGGCGTGGGCGGCGGGCTCGTGCTCGGCGGGCGGCTGATCGACGGCGCGACCGGCAACGCCGGACATGTCGGGCACATCGTCGTCGACCCGGACGGGCCGCCGTGTGGCTGTGGTGGTCACGGCTGCGTCGAGGCGATCGCGCGCGGGCCGGCGCTGGCGGAGTGGGCGCACGCGCAGGGCTGGCGTACGAACGACCCGGCCGCGACCGCACGTGAGCTGGCCGACGACGCGCGCGCCGGTGACAAGCTGGCGATCGCCGCGTTCGAACGGGCCGGACGCGCGGTCGGCATGGGCATCGCGTCGGCCGTCGCGGCCTGCGACGTCACGCGGATCGTCGTCGGCGGCGGGATCTCGCAGGTCGGGCCGCTGCTGTTCGATCCGCTGGAGCACGCTTTCCGCGAGTACGCCCGGATGGACTTCACCAAGGGCGCGACGGTCGGTCCGGCCAGCCTGGACCAGAACGCCGGTATCGTCGGCGCCGCAGCGTTCATCCTGGCCGGCCACCGGTACTGGTCGGCCGACTGACGTACGAGCGACGGGGGTAGGACCTGAAGATGCTCAAGTCGAGGCTTCGCCGGCTCCGAGAACGCCGGCACGCCGAAGTCGCGCAGGCGGCACAGGCCGCCGCCACTGCTGCCGCTGCCGCCGTCGTCGATTCGAAGCTGTCGGACGCCAGATCGTCCGAGGGCGTGGAGATACCGCGTGGCGTGCGGATCGCGACCGAGTGGTCGTGGCGGTTCCTGATCATCGCGGCCGCCATCGCCGTGATCTGCTTTCTGATCGTCCAGCTTCGGGTGATCGTGGTGCCCGTCGCCGTCGCGCTGCTGCTGACCGCGCTGATCGTGCCGGTGGTCAACCTGCTGGCGCGCGCCGGTCTGCCGCGCGGGCTCGCGGCCGCGATCACACTGGTCGGCGTCCTGATCGTGATCGGCGGCCTGCTGACGCTGGTCGGCCAGCAGGTCGCGTCCGGGTTCGACGATCTGACCGCGCAGGTGACCAAGGGCATCGACCAGATCCACAAGTGGCTGCAGACCGGGCCGCTACACATCTCCGATGCTCAGTTCAACTCCTGGTTCGACCAGGCGCGCGAGGCGATCAGTGGCAGTTCGGACCAGCTCACGCAGAGCGCGCTGCACGTCGGTTCGACGCTCGGGCACGTGGTCGCCGGGTTCTTCATCGTGCTGTTCTCGACGATCTTCCTGCTGTACCAAGGCGAGCAGATCTGGACGTTCGTCGTCCGGCTGTTCCCACGGAACGCCCGGGAAGCGGCCGACGGCGCGGGCCGTAGCGCCTGGGTCTCGCTGACCGCGTTCGTACGGGCGACCGTGCTGGTGGCGTTCGTCGACGCGGTGGGGATCGCTGGTATCGCGCTGATCCTGCGGCTGCCGCTCGCGATCCCGATCGGCGTGCTGGTGTTCATCGCGTCGTTCATCCCGGTCGTGGGTGCGGTGGTGTCGGGCGTGGTCGCCGTGCTGGTCGCGCTCGTCGTGCACGGGCCGCTGGTCGCGCTGGTGATGCTCGGCGGTGTGGTGCTCGTGCAGCAGCTGGAGTCGCACGTCCTGCAGCCGTTCCTGATGGGCCGGCTGGTCCGGCTGCATCCGTTGGCGATCGTGCTGGCGATCGCGGCCGGCAGTTACATCGGCGGGATCGTCGGTACGTTGCTGGCCGTTCCGCTGGTCGCGGTGCTGAAGGGCATCACGAGCTACCTCAGCGGGCGTTCCGCGCCGGTCGAGGAAGTCGAACCGGCCATACCCGGAACGGGCGGCAAGACCTGAGCTTTGATGACGTAATGATGGGCTTCGAGAACCTCTGAGTGGAAGTGAGGAGCCCGTTCATGCGCATTGTCGTCGTCGGATCTGGGATCGCCGGAGCAAGCGTCGCGTACCACGCGGTGGTCGCGGGAGCCGAGGTGACGCTCATCGGCGAGCCGCTGCCGGGGGAGGCGACCGCGGCCGGTGCCGGGATCGTCGGGCCGTGGACGTCGGAGGGTACGGACGCCGACTGGTACGAGATCGCGGCCGGCGGCGCACGTTACTACCCGTCGCTGATCGAACGGCTGGAGGCCGACGGCGAGCAGGCGCTGAGCTACCGGCGGGTGGGCGCGCTTCGGCTGGGGTCGTCGGCTGAGGAGCTCGAGCCGTTGCGGCAGCGGCTGGTGGAGCGGCAGGCTTCGACGCCGGAGCTCGGCGAGGTGTCTGTACTTACTGGCGCGGAGGCGCAGGCCCTGTTCCCGCCGTTGCGGCCGGGTGGTGCCGCGCTGCACATCAGCGGTGCCGCGCGGGTCGACGGCCGGGCGATGCGGGATGCGTTGCAGCGTTCGGCGGCGCTGCACGGTGCGACGTTCGTACCGGGATCGGCGCGGCTCGAGGTCGACGGCGACCGGGTGACCGGCGTCCTGGTCGACGGCGTGCGCCTCGATGCCGACGCGATCGTGGTGGCGGCCGGCGCGTGGACGCCGGCGCTGCTGGAGCCGGCCGGGATCTCGGTGGACGTGGAGCCGCAGCGTGGGCAGATCGTGCACCTAGGACTCGCCGGAACGGACACGTCGCGCTGGCCGGTGGTGCTGCCGGGCACCGACCACTACCTCCTGGCCTTCGACGACTCGCGCGTCGTCGTGGGTGCGACGCGGGAGGTGGGGAGCGGATTCGACTACCGCGTGACGGCCGTGGGCTTGGCGGAGGTGCTGAACGAGGCGCTCGCGGTGGCGCCCGGCCTGGGTGTGGCGACCCACCTGGAGACGCGGATCGGCTTCCGGCCGTACCGGCCGGGTGGGCGGCCGCTGATCGGTCCGGTGGCCGGTGTGGCGGGGCTGCACGTGGTGACCGGCTTCGGCCCGACCGGGCTGACGATGGCGCCGTACGCGGGTCGCGTGCTGGCTGCCGCGTTGGTGGGCTCGCCGGAGCTCGACCTCTCGCCGTACGCGTTGACGCGCTGAAGCCGTCGAGTCGTTGGAGGTTTCTCGGCCTTTCACATCGGGGCCTGGGGGGTCGTCCCCCGATATGAGAGAGACCGAGAAACCTCCAACAGCTGTCTAGTGAACGGGAGTGCTCAACACGGGCTCGGCGTCGCCGTCGGCGGCGCCGGGCTGGGTGGTGGGTGTTGCGTCCTTGCGGGAGGCCAGCGGGAGCTCCTTGATGAAGAAGGCCACCACCAGCGCGACGATCGTCACCGGGACGCCGGCCAGGAAGACGTCCTGCAGGGACTGGACGTAGGACTCGATGATCGGGCCCTTGAGGGTGGGCGGCAGCGTCTTGATGAACTCGACGTTCTCGATCGCGCCTGGTGGGATGCGCGACATCACCTCGGCCGGCAGCGCCTGCGCGACGTAGTGGGTCAGCCGGTCGGCCAGGATCGCGCCGAAGATGGCTGCACCGAGGACGCCGCCCATCTGACGGAAGAACGTGGTCGCCGAGGTCGCGGTGCCCATGTCACGGAAGTTGACGGAGTTCTGCACGGCCGTCGTGATCGTTTGCATCGTGAAGCCGAGGCCGAGCCCGAAGAGGTATTCGTAGAGCCCGATCTGCCACATCGAGGTGTCGCTGTGCAGCGTCGACATGAGGTATTGCGCGAGCGTCAGGACCGCGGCACCGAGGATGGGGTAGATCTTGTAGCGGCCGTTGCGCGTCATCAGCTGGCCCGACGAGATCGACGACGAGAAGATGCCGGCCACCGCCGGCAGCATCGCGAGGCCGGAGATCGTCGGCGACTGACCCTTCACGACCTGAAGGTAGAGCGGGATGTAGAGCATCGAGCCGAACATCGCCACGCCGGCCAGGAAGCCGAAGAGGTTGCCGGTGCTGAAGACGGGGTTGCGGAACAGCCGCAGCGGGATGATCGGCTCCGTCGCCCGCGACTCGATGAGGACGAACAGGGCCGCGAGCACGACGCCGGCGCCGACCAGCACGAGTGCCCAGGTCTCGGTCCAGCCGTACTGCGTGCCGCGCCAGGAGAGATAGAGCACCAGGCTCGACACCGCCGCGACGATGGCCGCCGCGCCGAGGTAGTCGATCTTGTGTTCCCGCTTGACCCGCGGCAGCTTCAACGCGACCGACGTGACGACCAGCGCGGCCGCGCCGATCGGGACGTTGATCCAGAAGATCCAGCGCCAGCCCGGGCCGTCGGTGAACCAGCCACCGAGCAGCGGACCGGCCACCGACGAGACGCCGAAGACGGCACCGAAGAAGCCCATGTAGCGGCCGCGTTCGCGCGGCGGGATGACGTCGCCGATGACGGCCATCGCGAGCGCGAACAGGCCACCGCCACCGATGCCCTGCAACGCCCGGAACGCCACGAGCTGGGTCATGTCCTGCGAGAAGCCGGCCGCGAGCGAGCCGACCAGGAAGATCACGATCGCGGCCTGGAAGATCGGGCGCCGGCCGTAGAGGTCGGAGATCTTGCCCCACAGCGGCGTGGCCGCGGTGGACGTCAGGAGGTAGGCCGTGACCACCCACGCCAGCTTGTCGATGCCGCCGAGCTCGCTGGTGATCCGCGGCAGCGCGGTGCCGACGATGCTCTGGTCGAGCGCGGCGAGCAGCATGCCCGCCATCAGGCCGCCGAGGACGACCAGGATCTGCCGGTGGGAAAGGTAGTTGGGGCCGTCACCGGCGACCTGGGCCGGTGCCCCGGCCGCCTGTGGTTGTGACTGAGGTTCGCTCATCAACAGCTCTCTGTTTCGTGTTCTTCCAAAGTGTTGGCAAGTCGGGTGAGCATGCGCTCGAACGCGACCACGTCGTCGCAAGCCCAGCCCTGGAGGACTTCGGCCAGCCGAGCCCGGCGGCGTTCGAAGGACTCCTGCAGCACGCGGTGCCCGCTGGCGGTCGCCGCCAGCTGAGTGGCGCGTCGGTCGTCGGGGTCGGTGGTGCGGGTGACCAGGCCGGCCTCTTCGAGCGCGCGAACCTGGCGGCTCACCGTCGAAGCATCGAGATGAAGTCTGCCAGCGAGCTCCGACAGTCGTACGGATCCCGCGCACTGGAGGGTGTGCAGCAGCCACATCTGACTCGGCTCGACCGACTGGTCCTCGACGCGTTTGACCAGGCGCAACGTACGCATCAGCGCGATCAGGAGGGCCTCGGAGGTGTCGCGTACGGCGTCGTCGGCCGCGGGCGCGTTCGGGTCCAGATCGGTTGGTTGCACCACGCAAGCATACGCACTTGCTTGTATCAAGCAAATAAATTACGGAGAGCGCAGGCTTCAGCGCTTGTCGAAGTCGGGGCCGTACTTGGTCGCCGCGTCGGTCTTGATCGCGGTGACCTGGGCGGTGAAGTCGGCCCGCTTGAAGCCCGACGAGTGGCGGTACTCGTAGGTCGCCGTCAGTGAGAACGGCGCGGTGACGAACGCCGGCGTCGGCGTGTCGCTGGAGTGACCGGTCTTCCACGGCACCGACGTGAAGTTGCGCCGCCTGAGATAGCAAGGATCGAGGGCCCTCATGCTGACGTCGACCCAACGGTGCTTGATCAGGTCGAACGCCTTACCGGTCTCGGTAGCGGTCTGCGCGTCGAGCGAGGCGAGCAGCGCAGTGACCTCGCTGGTCAGCGCCGCCACCCACGAGCCACCCGCGACCAGAGCGCGCTCGGCCACCAGCGTGCCGAGGTAGTTGGAGCACAGGTCCTCCGGCGAGAACGACGAGTTGTGCGTGCCGAAGGCGACCAACGCGCTCCCGCACTGATCCTGCCAATAGGAGCTGATCTCGTGGCAGAACGTGTCGTCGAACGCGATCGAGCGGGCCAGCGTCAGCCACTCACTCGCCGGTGCCGCGCCCGTCAGTTCGGCCTCGCCTTCGGTGCAGCGGATCTTGGTGCCGGACGCGCCGCCCGCCTTGTGGATCTCCTGGTAGACCCACCCGGTCAGGTCGGCGGCGTCCCACAGGTGGCCGAAGTCGACGAACCCGGCCTTGCCGGTGTAGACCGTGCCCGCCACGCTGGCGGTGTATCCACCGACGGTCGTCGCGCCGCGCAGCGATCCGGACTCCAGCAAGCAGCAGGGCCGCCCGCCCAATCCGGCCGTCGGCGGGCCGGCGAGAGCCGGGCTGGGCGGGCTCGGTGGCGCGACCGCCACCGGAGGAGCCACCGGCGGCGGTGCGGCCGGCGCGAACAGGTCGAGTTTCGCCCACGTGTGCGACCCGATCCGGCCGTCGTGCTCGGCGGGTACACCGGGGAACACCTGCTTCTGGAACGCCAGGACGGCGCCGAACGTGCCGTTGCCGAACTGGCAGTCCTCCCGCAGCGGCGCCCCCGGCAGTCCGGAACGGCCGGCCGAGACCTCGGCCGCGTGGTAGGCGTTGAGCCTGGCCTGCGCGTTGCGTACCGCCGAGTCCACCGAACCACGGACCAGCAGCTTCGGCCGGGCCGCCGGCGCGACCTCGACATCTGGGCACGGCCCCACCGCTTCGGCCAGCCCAGCCGGCTCCACATCCTCCGCGAACGAAAACGTCGTTCCCCGCATGGCTTCCTCCCATTCCGCAACTTCCGCCACACCCCGTGCGCCGCACGCGTCACGTGCCGTGAGTGCGATCTGCCCGGCCGCCCGTAGCCCGGAAGCGAGGGCGCCCTCCATGTAGCCGTAGAACCCCGGCGACGCCTGCTCGCCCGCGAAGAACAGCCGCCCCCGGAACGGCTTGCTCAAGGCCTTCGCGATCGTCGTGACCTGCCCCGGCGCCGGAATCGAGTAGCCGGTCCTGACCCACGGCTCGTTCGGCCAGTCCACCAGCAGGCTTTTACGCCCAGGCTGTGTCTTGTAGCCCTTGTAGAGCACCTCGAGCTCGTCCTCGTAACGACTCGCCGTCAGGACGTACTTGCTCCCGGAGTAGACCGACAGTCCAGCGCCCTTCGCCGGCTTGTGCTGGTTGTCGGTGCCCTCCCAGACGCTGCCGATCGCGTCGGACAGGACGCTCGGCGCGAGCCCCAGCTTCTTCCAGAACTCCGTGTCGAACGCGTTCAGGTGCTTCACCGCCGGCCCGTGCGCCATCGTGAAGTCGGCGGGCCGGAACGCAGGCGTCGAGTCGATCCGCGGCCAGACCTGCGGTGCGGTGGTCAGCACGACATAGTCGAACGTCTCGATCACCGAGGCGGTGCCGTTGTCGTAGCCGACCCGGACCTTGTCCGAGTCGACGCCGATCGCTATGACGGGGCTGTTCAGCCGTACGTCCGGAAGGCCCTTCGCCAGCAGGGTTCCGAGCTGCTCGTTGCCGCCCCGGCAGCGATGCGTCTCGGTGCTGTTCCAGTAGCCGAGGTAGTCGCCCTTGAACGCGTGCGCGCTCACCGCCGCGAGCAGTCCGAGGTAGCTCTGCCGGTCCAGTGGCGCGCACTGGTCGTTCTCCAGCACGAACTCGAACAGGCTCCGCGCGATGCTCGGCTTCGGCCCGAACATGTCCGCCTCACTGATGCGCTGCGCGACGGTCTTCGCGTCCAGCGCGGCGGCGTCCGTGGCGTTCCACGGCGCGACCGCGCTCACCTTCGCCGCCTCCGAGCCGATCGCCTTCTGCACACGTACGATCTCGCGGCGGGCATCGGCCAGCTGCTTGTCGGTGAGCACCGCACCGCCGAGGATCACCCTTTTCTTCAGGGGTTTGTAGTCCTCGGTGACCTCGTCGAGCGTCAGCTTGAACTTCTTCGCCAGCAGGTTCCACGTGGGATGGTTCTCACCGATCAGCTCGGCGCCGGCTTCGAGCACCTTGCCGGGAATCATCGAGGTGTCGGTACGCACCCGTCCGTTCAGCATCCCGCTCGCCTCGAAGACCGTGACGCGAAAGCCGCCGTCGTGCAGGCTCCACGCGGCCATCAGCCCGGCGAACCCGCCGCCGATCACCGCGACCCGGAAGTCGGACGGTGAGCATCCCGGCTTGCCGCCACCGTGCGTGGCGCAGAGCGAGTCGAGCTTTCGCAAGGTCTGCGGGCCTACCACGGGATCGTTCGGCTCGATCCGGTGCTCGGTCTTGAACTGGACGACGGCCGCACCCGTCTCCCGCCCGAACGAGCCGTCCGCGCCGTACTTCGGCATCGGAAAGCCGGCCGCGACCAGCTGCTCCTGCACCTTGCGCACCGCGGAACCCTTGCTGCGTACGGGAGCCGGGTAAGGGCTGGTGCCGGGTGCGCCCAGCCGCAGCCGGCCCGCCAACACCGCGGCGAGGTCTGCGTCGCCGGAGAAGCTCGGACAACGCAGGCCGCCCTGCTCGGCGACGGTCTCCTCGCCGGCCTCGGCCGTCCGGGCGCCGATCGCCGCGTGGCCGGAGCATCCGCATGGTTGGTTCATCTGTGTGCTCCCCGTCAAGCTCTCCAGTACACGAGCCGGGTCGAGATAGCCGTGCCCGGCCCGCAGCGCGTCGCTGCCGTCGCCGAAGGGATCGCAGCCGGCCAGCAGCAGGCGCCGGGTCTCCTCGATCGTGAGCTTGCGCCGCGCGGCCTCGAACAGCAACGCGATCGTCCCGG
Organism: Flindersiella endophytica; assembly: GCF_054779015.1. Taxonomy (NCBI): domain Bacteria; kingdom Bacillati; phylum Actinomycetota; class Actinomycetes; order Propionibacteriales; family Nocardioidaceae; genus Flindersiella; species Flindersiella endophytica. Next base: position 607,861 of record NZ_BAAGYY010000023.1, on the reverse strand, counting down.
TGACGGCCGGTGCCGCCATGCTGGTGCCGGACATCCGCCCGTACAACGGCCCCCGGCTCGGCCCGGACTGCCGCGACCGTGTGGCCAGCACCATCACTCCCGGTGCCACCAGGTCGGGCTTCGCCCGGCCGTCCCTGGTCGGGCCGGAGCTGCTGAACGCCGCGATCGCGCGGCCGGGATCGTGCGCGTCGTACGCGCCGACCGTCAAAGTCCTGTGCCCGTTGGCGATCGTGCCGATCGTCGTACGCGCGTCGGCCGCATCCCTGGGAAAGCGCGACTGGCAGCTGCGGCAGGCGTTGTCGCGTTCGATCCACGCGTGGACCCGGCCGTCCGGCACGTCCTGCGCGGTCAGCGTGAAGCGCCAGCGCTCGATGCCGGGCACCGGCTCGAGGTAGGCGACGACCTCGCGGTCGTGGTTGTTCGGGTCCTCGGCGCGGTGGAAGACGTGAGCGAGCACGCGACCGTCCCGCTCGATCTTTCCCTGCTCGCCGAGCGGTACGACCGTACGGTGCCGCCCGTCAGGTGTCGCGAGCTCGACGAGCAGACGATCGCGGCCGGAGTACCACAGGTCCACCTCGTTGGGCGTCCGGTCGCCCGCGTCGACCTCGACCTCGAACTCGTGAACGTCACCAGCCCGAAGCTGCCACGACAGGTGGCCCTGGCGCTGGAAGTAGTTGCCGCAGCTCTGCACGATCGCCCGGCCCGGCGCGGCCGTGAGCAGGTGGTCCATGGCGAGCTCGACCAGCGTGTGCCCGGTGTGCTCGCCGGCCATCCGGCCGAGGCTGAGGTTGATGACGCAGGGCCGGTCGCCGGCGGTCCGGAGGATGAAGTCGATCGCCTCCAGGAGCTCGACCGAGTCGCCGAGCGGCGCGGCGCCTGAGCTGCCCTGCTTGGCCAGGCTGACGACGACGATGTCGGCCGCCGGTGCCATGCCGGCCGGACCGCCGCCCCGGCCGTTACCGCACGCGATCCCGAGCGTGTGCGTGCCGTGCGCTCCGAAGCCCGCGTCGAAGTCGAGCGGGTCGTAGCCGAGCGAGGTGTACGGATCGGGAGTACGCAGCGCCGCGTTGATCGCAGACGCGTCGAGGATCCGCCCGTAGCCATACGGCTCCGCCAGTCCGAACGCGGCGGGCCGCTGGTCCCACAGCGCGAGCAGCCGGGTCCGGCCGTCCCGCCGGCGGAGGTCGGGATGGGCGATGTCGCAGCCCCAGTCGACCGAGCCGATCACGACGCCGCGTCCAGCCGCCGTCAGTCCCGGCGGCCGGATCCGATCGGTGGTACGCCGGGGCTCCGCCTCGGCCGATTGGGCGGGCTCGACCGAGGCGGAGGCTTGGGTGGGGGCTTGCAGCGGACCCGGGACGGACCCGACGTCGAACCCGACGGGCTCGACGTCCGGGCGGTATGAGCGCGGCGCCTTCACGCTGAGCGTGGCCGGGTCGGACCAGAGCTCGCGGATCGCCTCCCGGCGTACCCGGGCGGTCGCGATGTCGCCGAAGCGGCACACGATCCGCGCGGCTCGCGGGTGCGCCGCCGGGTCACGAAGCCGCAGGAGTACCGCGACCTCGTCCCGGGGCGCACCGCTTGCCGCCAGGCGATGCAGCGCCGGGTCCATCAGGACCTGCGCTGCGTGGAGCTCGACTTGCGAGCTGGGTGGTCCTTGTCGTGCTCCGAGAGCGCGTCCAGGATCTCCTGCTTGCGGGCCTCGGCGCTGTCGTCGGACTCGAGTGTCTCGAGCTTGCCGACCACTTCCTGCTTGCGCTGCTCGGCGGTGTAGTCCGTCTCGACGGTGTCGAGCTTGTCGAGCACGGCCTGGTTACGGGTCTCGGCACTCACGTCGGTCTCGGCGAGCGCCACCTGGTCGAGGATCTCCTGCTTGCGCGCCTCGGCATCGGCGTCGGTCTCGACGGTGTCGAGCTTGTCGAGTACGGCCTGGTTGCGTTCGGCCGCGGTCGTGTCGGTCTCGACGGTGTCGAGCTTGTCCAGCACGGCCTGGTTGCGCTGGGCCGCGGTCGTGTCGGTCTCGACCAGTGCGAGCGCGGCCTTGATCTCGGCGAGCTCCTGGCCGATGTTGAGCGGGATGTCGGGGTTCTCGACGATGAACAGCTGGACCGTCGAGCCGCGGTTGGCGGCGGTGTTTCCCGCCGGGTCCTGGCTGAACACCGTGCCTTCGGTGCCGTCGGCCTCGACCTGCCTCGCGAGGACCTTGAAGCCACGGTCCTTCAGCGCCTGCTCGGCGTCGGCCTGGTCCTGCCCGACGACATCGGGTACGGCGACCGGCGTCGCGGTACCCGCGCCGCCGATGGTGATGCCTGTCAACGCCATCGCGTCCACCCCCTACTTGTTCTGCCCGAGCAGGAGAACCAGCAGCAGCAACATGGTCGTGTCCATCCCGCCGGCCTGGCCGGAACCGCTGCTGCCTCCGTACCCGCCGGGCATCAGCAGCAGCAACGGCAGCAGCAGGCTGAGCTGGTTGCTGGACTGGGTGACGACGTTGACGGTCTTGCCCGAGTCGTCCGTCGCCTCCACGGTCTGCTGGGTCAGCAGCGGCAGCAGGATGAGCAGCATCTTGGTCTGCTGCAACTCGGCACGGATTCCGTCGGTGCCCTTCTTGCGGGTCAGCATCTCCTTGCGTACGGTCGTGCCGATCTTGTCCTGCTCGACGGCGATCGTGTTGGTACGCGACTCCAGTGCCTTGACCGCGTTGCTCAACGTCTCGATCTTGCTGTCCAGGCTGCGCGCGGCTTGCTGCACCTGGCCCTGGCTGGCAGCGGTCGGCGCCTGCCGTGGAACGAAGCTGCTCTGCCGGGCAGGCGTACGCAGCGAGGCCGGCCTTCGCCTGGCCGCCTCGCCGAAGTCGTCCTCGTCCAGTCCGTAGTTCTCGAGCAGGCCCTCGAGGTCGAGGTCCTCGTCGATTCCGTTCATGAGCGGGTCCCTTCGCGGGTTCTTTGGTTGGTTCGGTCGATGCTGTCCAGCCCGCGGAGGCGGACGTGCACCCTTACAGCGGGCATCACGAGCCGTTCGAAGCCCGCTGGGTCCGGCGGCATGAAGCCCGGTTGGCCGCGGCCCCGGCACCACCGGCAGCCGGTCGCGGTGCCGAAGCAGGCCGGGCAGGCGCCGAGCGCGGCGCCTACCTCGTCGAGCAGGCCGCGCAGGCCTTCCAGTTCTGCCGTCAGGTCGTCGAAGTGCCGCCGTACTGCTTCGGAGCGCTGGCGGCGCTGCTCGTCGCGCTGCACCTCGGCCTCGGTCTGCAGGTCCAGCTGTTCCTGCTCGTCGAGGTCGTTCTGGAGCTGCTCCTCGCGCTGGGCGAGCAGCTGTGTCATCTGCTGCAGCTGGGGGTTTCCCTCGGCCAGCTTGGCGATGGTGTCCTGCATGCTCGCTCCACCGGTGAGCTGCTGCTGCAGGAGCGCGAGCATCTGCTGCTGGTCGGTCATCGGTTCACCAGCCGGGCGTCTCGTACAGCGCGAGCTCGTCGGCCTCGTCGTAGTAGGCCTCGAAGTCGTCTGTTTCGTAAGGGCCGTAGGGGTCGTCGGCGTCGGCGGACATCAGCTGCAGCAGGCGGGCCGCCCGCTGCTCGGGGTCCGACGGGTCGACGACCGGCGTACCGGTGGAGTCCAGCAGGTAGCCGGGGATCGCTTCGGCCGCCTCGTCGTCGATCGCCTCGGCCGCGGCTGCCTGGGCCAGCGCGGCCAGCAGGTTGGCGAACGCGCTGGCGGGCACGGGGGTTGCCTGCGGGCCGACGGGCACAGGCACGTTGCTGCCGCGTGCGAGTGTCTGCATGGCGTTCGGTGTCTCCTGGCGTTGCAGGAAGCCGAGCAGGTTGGCGATGCCCGAGGGCGCGGTGCTCTGGCCGGCTAGCAGTCGAGGGGGAGCGGCCGGACCGGCTGCTCCGCCCGCACTGCCGGGGACGCCACGTCCCGTGAGCGCGCCCGCGGTGTTCACCACACCGGACAGCACGTTGCCGACATCGCGGGCCGTGCCGCTGCCCGTGCGCTGCAGTACGGCACCGGTCGCGCCGGTGAGACCTCCGATCAGCGCGCCGTACGGGCCGAGCGCGCTGCCGGCCGAGGCGCCCCGAAGGGCGCCCTGCGCACCGGTGGCCACGAACGGCGCGGCCTGCTGGGCGAACTTGCCCACGTCCTTGGCGACACCGCTGAGCGCGTTGCCCAGGCCACCGAACAGTTCCTCGTACTCTGCCGGCGTGACGCCCTCGCCGAACGCCGACTCGAACGCGGCCTCCAGTTCGGCGTCGGTCAGCGAGGCGAACCTGGGGTCGAGGACCTCACGCAGCCGGGGATAGTACGTACCGGCGAAGCTCTCTGTCATAAGCGGTGAGTCTAGGAATAGCCGATGCCCGGAAACCTGAAGCGAATTGTCTATTTGGCGCTGAACCAAAAGATCTAGACCCGAGGACCCCTTTGGCTGTGGGCATTTGTGGTCTACGCTGTTTGCGCTTGGGGAGGGACACGGGGCGGATGATTTGTATTTTGGTTTTGGGGCCGGTGCGTATTCACCGGGAGGGACTGGCTGCCGCACTGGAGCAGCACAGAAAAGTCGATGTCGTAGGCGTTGCCGGCTCGGCCGAGGAGGCCACCTTCCGGTTTCGCGATCGCTGTGTGGACGTGGTGCTCGCCGACGCCTCGACGTCGGCAGGCGTGCGTGCCGTACGCACGTTCGCGGAGTCGGAGCCACACGCGAAGTTGGTCGCCCTCGCCAGCCTGGACGACAGTCAATCCATCGTGGACTGCGCCGAAGCGGGCGTTTCGGGATTCGTCGCCAACGACGGCACGCTCGATGATGTCGTGTCCGCCGTCGACGCGGTCGCACGTGGCGAGGTGGCCTGCGCGTCGAAGGTCGTGGCCACGCTGATGCGCCGGGTCACGACCATCGCCCGGCAGCGGGTCGACTCGAACCGGCTGACCGGCAGAGAGCGCGAAATTCTCATCTTGATCGACCACGGCATGTCGAACAAGGAAATTGCGGCCAAGCTCTACATCGAGGTCAGTACGGTCAAAAACCACGTACACAATATCTTGGAGAAGCTCGGCGCCCGGCGCCGCTCGGAAGCAGCCGCCCGGGCGCGCGAACAATTCATTCCAGGTTGATTCGCGTGTGATCCTAGTGTGAATCGCAGTCGAGGGCTTCGGCGTCCTCGGAGAACGGGCTTCCCTTCGGCAGTACGTACGTCACGTACAGCACGACCGGTTCCGTGCCGAGGTTGCGGCCCACGTGCACGGCACGGTGCCCGTCGGGCTCGACGAACGAGTCGCCCGCGTGCGAGACCTCCGTCGAGCAGTCGCTGAGCGTGCGGGTGAGCGTTCCGGACTGCACGACAGCGATCAGCGGGCCGTCGTGGTAATGCCAGCCGGTGGTGCCGCCCGGCTGGATCGTGATCATGCGCACGGTGACGTCGGTGTCGCCGCGGCTCTTCAGCTTGATGCCGTGTGGAGCGTTGCCCGCGGCCAGAACTTCGGCGGTCACGCCGGACGGCGGTGTGGCGAGGGCGGCTCCCGGTACTGCGGCCAGCGTCGCGGCGCAAGCGCCGGCCACGAGGAACTTACGGACTCTTCCCACGGGTGGGTCTCCTTCAGCGAGAGCTCAGGGTCATCGGCAGGCCGTTCTTCGGTCGCAGCGTAATGGCCGGCACGACGTCGATCCGATGACCCGCCACGAGTCGCGGCGCCCACGCGCGGCCGAGCGTCGCCAGCAGCAGAACGCCTTCCAGCCAGGCGAATCCGCGCCCGACGCACAACCGCGAGCCGATGCCGAACGGGAGGTACGCACCGCGCGGCTGGCCGGGTGCCGACTCGTCGAACTCGCCGCCGCCGGTCAGCCAGCGTTCGGGCCAGAACGATCCCGGCTTCGCCCAGAACCGCGGATCGTGGTGCATCGCCCACTGGCTGGCGACGCACAACGCTCCGGCCGGCAGCGTCCAGCCGTCGAGCTCGATGGGGCGCAGCAGCCTGCGGCCCAGGATCCACGCCGGCGGGTAGAGCCGCATCGCCTCGGCGAGCACCGCCCGGGTGCGGGGCAGACCCTCGTACACCAACGGCTTCTCGTCGATCTCCGCATGCCACCAGGTCGCGACCTCGGGGTTCTGGTCGAGCAGCAGCCAGGTCCAGGCGAGCGCGTTGGCCGTCGTCTCGTGGCCGGCGAGCAGGAGCGTCATCGCCTCGTCGCGGGCCTGCTTCTCGTCCATTCTCGACGCGAGCACCGACAGCAGGTCGTTGCCAGGGTTCGCCTGCTTCTCCTCGACCAGCCTGCGTACGAGGGCGTCCAGCCGGTCGACGGCCGCGAACCGGCGGCGGTTCGTCGGCGTCGGCAACCCCAGCAGGAAGTCGGCGCCTGGCAGCAGATGGCGGGCGAACCCGCTGAGCAGGACGTCCAGGCAGGCGGCGACCTCTGCGGTCTCACGTACCAGCTGCCGGCCGAACAAGGCGTGCCCGACGACGGTCAGCGTCAGCGCCGACATCTCGCGGTGGATGTCTACCCGGGTGTCTTCCTCCCAGCCCGCGGACACCTCGCCCGCGGCGCTGGTCATCAGGTCGCGGTACGCGTCGAGCTGGTCGCCGTGCATGGCGGGCTGGATCAGCCGGCGCTGCCTGGCGTGCAGCTCGCCCTCGCTCGTGAGCAGGCCGTCGCCGAGCAGCAGCTTGATCTTCTCCATCGACCGGCCCTTGCGAAGCGCCCGGCCGTTCGTCACGAACAGCTCCGTGATCAGGTCGGGATGGTTGAGCAGGTAGACGGAGTGGCGGCCGATCCTGGTGGCCGCCAGCCGGGGGTAGTCGCGCGCGAACCGTTCCAGCGCCGACGTCGGGCTGCGGCGCGACAGCCAGCCGAGATAGAGCAGCGGGCCGGACGGACCGGGCGGGAGCGCTGTCGGATGGGCCATACCTCGGTTGTACGCGCGTCGGTGCCAGACTGCGAGCATGACCGACCTCTCAGCACTGCTCGCCGACATCGAGGCGGCCGGCGCGTTGCTCGACGGCGTGGCCCGGGTCACGCCGATGGAGAGCTCGCGGTGGCTGTCTGCCAAGGCCGGCGGGCCCGTTTTCCTCAAGTGCGAGAACCTGCAGCGCGCCGGTTCGTTCAAGATCCGCGGCGCCTACACCAGGATCGCCCGCATGTCGGCGGCCGAGCGCGCTCGCGGTGTGGTGGCCGCTTCGGCCGGCAACCACGCGCAGGGCGTGGCGCTGGCCGCCAACCTGCTGCACATCAAGGCGACGGTGTTCATGCCGCACGGTGCGCCGCTGCCGAAGGAGCAGGCGACGCGTGCGTACGGAGCCGACGTGCGGTTCGCCGGGACCACGATCGACGAGGCGCTGGTGGCGGCGCGGGACTACTCCGCTTCGACCGGAGCGGTGCTGATCCATCCGTTCGACCATGCCGATGTGGTCGCGGGGCAGGGCACGGTGGGGCTGGAGATCCTGGAGAAGTGCCCGGACGTACGGACCGTGCTGGTCTCGGTGGGCGGGGGCGGGCTGGTGGCGGGGATCGCCTCGGTGCTGGCGGCCCGGGGATCGTCGGCGCGCGTGGTGGGAGTGCAGGCGGCCGGGGCGGCGTCGTACCCCGCCTCACTGGAGGCCGGGCAGCCGGTGCCGCTCTCCTCGATGGCGACGATGGCCGACGGAATCGCGGTCGGGTGCCCGGGTGACGTGCCGTTCTCGTTGGTGCGGTCGTACGTGGCCGGAGTGGTGACCGTCACCGAGGACGCGCTGTCGCGCGCGCTGCTGGCGCTGCTGGAGCGGGCGAAGCTGGTCGTCGAGCCGGCGGGCGCGGCGGCGGTGGCCGCGTTGCTGGAGAACCCGGAGGCGTTCGAGCCGCCGATCGTCGCCGTGCTGTCCGGCGGGAACGTCGACCCGATCCTGCTGATGCGGGTGATCCAGCAGGGCATGGTGGCGGCGGGGAGGTACCTCTCGTTCCGCGTCACGATCCCGGACCGGCCCGGCGGGCTGGCGGCGATGCTCGGGGAGCTGGCCGCGGCGGACGCGAACGTACTGGAGGTCGTACACGAACGGACGTCGGCGTCGCTGCACCTGGACGAGGTGGAGGTGGGGCTGCGGGTGGAGACGCGGGGGCCGCAGCATCGCTCGGACATCCTGTCGCGGCTCGAGGCTGCTGGGTACGCCGTGAACTTTTAGAAACGGTTCCTCGTTATCTATAAAGATCGGCTTGCCATTTGTAGATGCGAGAGGTGTAATCGAGTCATGTCCGGAGACACAGGCACCAACCCGCCCGGCGACGCCTGGGCGGCAGCGACCGACGACGTTGCGGAGTCGTCTGAGCAGAAGTCGGCGTATGAGAAGGCCTCCGAGGCCAAGGCTGACGAAGAGCAGGCGAGAGCCGACGAGGAACAGGCCAGGGCCGACGAGGAACAGGCCAGGGCCGATGAAGAGCAGGCCAGGGCCGACGAAGAGCAGGCGAGGACCGACGAGGCGAAGGCTGAATACACCGACGCCAAGGAGGTGCTGGCCGCCGTCGCCGCCGGCAAGATCACGCCCGACGAGGCCGCCGAGCTGCTCGACAAGCTCAAGGGCTCGGAGCAGGCCGGCGCCGGCGAGACCAAGGCCGAGGTGCCGGTGACCGCGGCCAAGCCGAAGCGGGTCCGGATCCGCGCGGTGGGCCGCCGGGTCAAGATCGTCGGCGAGCCGTTCGTGAAGACGATCGCGGTCGACGGGCCGCACGTCGTACGCCAGGAGGGCGACACGCTGCTGATCTCCAGCGAGGGCGAGTTCGGCGCGTCGCTCGACGGGTTCACGCTGACGCCGCCGCGTTCGCTACGTGACGTACAGCAGAAGCTGATGGATCTCGGCCGGGAGCTGTCGATCCGCGTCAACCCCGGCCTCGAGATCGAGGCGGAGATCACCGCGGGCAGCATCAACGCCGAGCGGGCGCCGCTGCTCGCGCAGGTACGCGTGACGGCGGGGTCGGCGCGCGTCCGTGACGTCGAGGGCCCGATCGATGTCCTCGTCCAGGCCGGGTCGGCTCAGGTCGAAGGCAAGATCGTGAACGGCCGCTCGCGGCTGCGGGTGGAGTCCGGCTCGTTGCAGCTCCGGCTCCTGCAGGGCTCGTCAGTGCGTATCCGCCCCGACGCGCAGCTCGGCCGGGTGCAGTGGGAGCCGCCGGCCCGCCCGGGCAAGGAAAACGACGAACAGGTCGTCGGCGGCGGTGACGCCCGCCTCGACCTCGAGATCGTCATGGGCGCGGCGACTGTGAAAGAGGCTCCGTGACCGGAGGGCTGTCCAGCTATGACAGCCACAACCACGAGTACCGGCCGCCGCGCGACTGCCCGGTCTGCGGCGCCGGGCTGGCGGTCACCCGGCTGTCCTGCGGCTCGTGCGGCAGCGAACTGTCGGGCGTGTTCGAGTCCTGCGACTACTGCGCCCTGACCGACGGGGAGCGGGAGCTGCTGCGAGTGTTCCTGGTGTCGCGAGGCAACATGCGCGAGCTCGAACGGCACCTCGGCGTCAGCTACCCGACGGCGAGGCAGCGCTACGCCGACCTCCTGGCCAAGCTCGGCCTGGAACCAGCCCCGAGCGAAGCCGGCGATCCCGGCCCGTCGACCGCCGCTGAACCTCGCCCCAAAGCCAGCCGCGTCGACATCCTCGCCCGCCTGGCCAAGGGCGAGTTGGACGTCGAGGCCGCCGCCACCTTGCTGCGCGGCTCTGACTGAGCCCTCGCCGTACGAAAGAGCACGTCCGCCGCCGTGGGTCGCACGGGGCGGACGTGCTCTTGAGGGCTTGGGCGGTGTTATCCGCCGAACGCCTCGACCTCGACGATCTCGACGGAGACGTCGCGGCCGTTCGGCGCGGCGTAGCTGGCCTTGTCGCCCGCACTCTTGCCGTTGATCGCGGCTCCGAGCGGCGACTGCGGCGAGTAGACCTCGATGTCGACCGAGTTGTCGAGCGCCAGCAGCTCTCGCGAGCCCAGCAGGAACGTCTCGGTGTCGTCGTCGCCGACGAACCGGATCGTGACCTTGGTGCCCGGGCGTACGACGTCAGCCGTCGCCGGCAGCTCGCCGACCTGCACCTTCCGCATCATCTCTTCGAGCTGGCGGATCCTGAGCTCGACGCGTCCCTGCTCGTCCTTGGCAGCGTGGTAGCCGCCGTTCTCGCGCAGGTCGCCCTCGTCGCGGGCTTCGCCGATGCGTTTCGAAAGCTCCGTGCGCACGGTGCCAGTGAGGTGCTCCAGCTCCGCCTTCAGGCGGTCGTGGGCCTCCTGGGTGAGCCAGATGACGTTCTCGTCGGTCGGCTGCGTCACGGTGGGTCGCTCCTTGGGGTAAACGGGTGTGGCACCGTACGTTCCCGGTGCCCGAAAACACGTATAGGACACCGTCCACATGCATCGGACAGTGTCCGGGGGCGTACGGATAAGCCTACGAGCTTAGCCGGTGCCCGCCACCCGCCCAAGCCAGGTTTGGCACGGTCGGCCACCATTGGAGTCGTACTTACATGTAATCCGGTTCAGCAGTTGATATCGGCCGCCGCGCCTCCCATGTGGACGCGCGGCGATGTTGCGAGGGAGAACGACCACGGTGGCTCCGCTTCGACTCATGCACGTCCACGCTCATCCCGACGATGAGTCCAGCAAGGGTGCGGCCAGCACCGCGAAGTACGTCGCCGACGGCGTCGAGGTGCTGGTGGTGACCTGCACCGGTGGCGAGCGCGGCTCGATCCTCAACCCCAACATGGACCGGCCCGACGTGCTGGCCAACATGGCCCAGATCCGCCGTGACGAGATGGACCGGGCGCGCGAGATCCTCGGCATCAAGCAAAGCTGGCTGGGCTTCGTCGACTCGGGCTTCCCGGAGGGCGACCCGCCGCCTCCGTTGCCGGAAGGTTGCTTCGGCCTGGTGCCGGTCGACGAGGCCGCCGAGCGGCTGGTCAAGGTGATCCGCGAGTTCCGCCCTCACGTCGTCACGACGTACGACGAGAACGGCGGATACCCCCACCCCGACCACGTGCGCTGCCACGAGATCACGATCGCCGCGTGGGACAAAACGGGCGACCCGGACGCCTACCCCGAGGCCGGCGAGCCGTGGCAGCCGTTCAAGCTCTACTACCAGCAGACCTTCCACCGCGCCCGGATCGAGGCGCTGCACGCCGCGATGCTGCGCAACGGCCTGGAGTCTCCGTACGCCGAGTGGCTCGAAAATTGGTCAGACGATCGCGAGGACCACTCGAAGCGGGTCACGACGCGCGTGCCGTGCGGTGACTACTTCGGCATCCGCGACAAGGCCCTGCTGGCCCACGAGACCCAGATCGACCCGGGCGGCCGCTGGTTCCAGACGCCGCTGTCAGTACAGCAGGAGGCCTGGCCGACCGAGGACTTCGAGCTGGCGCGTAGTCTCGTGGACACCGAAGTTCCAGAGGACGATCTGTTCGCGGGCGTGCGCGAGCTCGTTGCTGACGAATGCGAGACCGCGGACTGTGCGTAGGAGTGAGTAACCATGCCGCCAGCGCTGGCAGCGACGGTTCTGATCGCTGACCGTGACTCGAGCCAGTGGGTCGGTCCCGGGCTGCTCGGGTTCGTCGTCATCGTGGCCTTGTGCGCCGGTACGTACCTCCTGTGGCGCAACATGAACAAGCAGATCAAGAAGGTCGACTTCGACGACGGCTCCAAGCCGGAAGCCGCGGAGGCTGCGGACGCCCCCGGCGCCGCGGAGGTCAAGGAGAACGGCGACCAGCCGACGGGTTCACCGAAGCAGCGCTAGCCGAGCCGGCTCAGCACGTCCGCCGTCGTACCCGTCTCGGCGAGCAGCGGAAAGATCCGCCGCAGGCTGTTGTCGTGGGCTTCGGCGCTCATGTCGGTCATGGCGTCGCTGACGCAGGTGACGTTGTACGCGTGATGGTGCGCGTCGCGCGCGGTCGACTCGACGCCGATGCTGGTGGCGACTCCGGTGAGCACGATGCCGGTGACGCCGCGGCGGCGCAGCTGCACCTCGAGGTCGGTGCCGTGGAACGCGCTCCAGTTGTGCTTGGTCACCACGATGTCGCCGGGCCGCGGGCCGAGCTCGTCGGCGATCACGTTCCAGCCTTCCGGTCGCTCCGCCGAGCGCGCGGGTGCGTCGGTACGCGTGCGGAGTACCTCGCCGCCGTCGGCTGAGAAGTCGACGCGGACCAGTACCACCGGGAGCCGTCGTGCCCGGAACGCCTCCGCGAGCCGCACCGCGTTGGCCAGTACGTCACTCGCCGGGTGCACCACCGGCAGGCCGAGCACGCCGCGCTGCAGGTCGATGACGACGAGCGCGCTGCGGTCGTCAAGGGCGGTGATCGGCATGGGTTTCCTCTTCCTCGTCCGCGGTCGGGTTGGGTCTCGGGCGCAGGCCGCGCCCGAGGAGAACGCTGAGCAGGAGCAGCACGCCGAGGCCCGCCAGCGCGAACGCGACCTCGTGCAGGGCGCCGTCGGTCGCCCGTGCGCCGTATGTCAGGCCGATCAGGCTCGCCGACAGGATCGCGCCGATGTACTGGAACGTGCGGAACAGCCCGGAGGCGACGCCGATCCGGTCGGCGGGTGCCTGCTGGTAGAGCGCGGCCTGGTTGCCGAACACGTTCAGCCCGTTCGGCAGCCCGAACAGCATCGCGATCACGACCAACGCGACGACGGGCGTCGTGGAGCTCGCGGTGAGCAGGGCGAGGGCTCCGGCGACCATGCCGACGGTGCCGATGAGGAGCGCTTGGCGGGTACGCACGCGGCCGCCGCGCGAGATCAGCGTCGACGACAGCGCGGCCACCACGGGCATCGGCATCGTGAGCAGGCCGGCGACCGTCGAGCTGAGGCCGCGCGCTTCCTCCAGCCACTGGGTGAAGCCGTAGAGCATGCAGTAGATCGCGAAGAACGTCACGGCGTGGCGGAGGTAGGTGGCGGTGAGCGCGCCGTGTGTACGCAGCATGCGGACGTCGATGAACGGCGAGCGGTGCCGCAGCTCCCACATCACCAGGACGATCGTGAGCGCGGCGGCGAGGCCGAGCAGGAGGTACGGCGGGTCGGGGCGGAGGCGCATGAGGAACAGCAGCAGCGCGGTGATCGCCGCCGAGAACAGGGCGACGCCGGTGAGGTCGAGGCCCTTCAGCGTCTCTCGTACGCCGGTTGTGGCGTCGCGGGCGTGGCGGGTGTCGCGGGGGAGCCAGCTGAGGGCGAGCACGATGCCGAGTAGGGCGATCGGCACGTTGACGAAGAAGATCCAGCGCCAGCCGGCCAGCGCGGTGAGCAGCCCGCCCAGCGCGGGGCCGACCGCGGCGCTGGACTGAGCCGCGATCGACAGCGAGGCGAGTACGCGCGCGGGAGTGTCGACGCCCCGCTCGTCCGCGCGAGCCCGGATCATGGCGAGGGCCGCGGGATAGGCGGAGGAGGTGCCGATGCCGAGCAGTAGCCGGGAGAGCAACAGGCCACCCATGCCGTCGGACAACCCGCCGACCAACCCTCCCACAGCGACGATGCCGAGTCCGGTCAACATGATCCGCCGCGGCCCGTACAGATCGGCGAGGCGCCCCATCAGCGGCTGCGCGACCGAGGCAGTGAGATAGAGCGCCGCGACCAACCAGGCGGTACTGGCCGCCCCAACCCCAAGCTCCCGCCCGATCGACACCAACGCGGTCGCGATCATCGTGGAGTTGAGCGGGTTGAGCAAGCTGCCAAGAAGCAGCGGCGCGACAAACCTGCCGTCGAACGGTGGAGTACGCGTGGTCATCGCCCGGCTGGCCGCTTCCCCGCTGAGAAACCGGTTTCTGCCGAGCCCGCAGCGGCGGGTGCGCCGGTGGAAGCGCCTGGGGAACCGGTTTCTCGTGCCCGACCGGCGGTGATGCCCGCGGCGGCGCCCGTCGTGGCTCCGGCCGAGGAACCGGTTTCTGGCATCGAGCTGACGTGGCCGGCGGCCACGTCTGGGGAACCGGTTTCTGCCGAGCCCGGGGCGGCAGTCCCGCCGGGTGCGCCGGCGGGGGAACCTGAGGAACCGGTTTCTCGTGCCCGGCCAGTGGTGATGCCTGCGGCGGTGCCGGTCGTGGCTCCGGCTGGGGAACCGGTTTCTGGCGGCGAGCTGACGTGGCCGGTGGCGGCGTCTGGGGAACCGGTTTCTGCCATCGTGCGGCGGCTGGCGCCCGTAGCGGGTGAGGAACCGGTTTCTCGGGCTGCGGCCGGACCCACCGCCGTCTCCGCGGCAGGTGCGGCGGATAGCTCCGCATCGGCGAGTTTGGCGAGTAGAGGGGTGGCGCGGATCAGCAGGTCGCGCTCGTCGGCAGTCAGCACGGTCGACATTGCCGAGGCGAGCCAGTTCGCCTTGCGTTGCCGGTCCTCCGCGATCGCGGTGCGGGCTTGGTCGGTGAGTTCGATCAGTACCCGGCGGCGGTCCCGGGGGTCGGGCGTGCGGCCGATATAGCCGGCGAGCTCCAGTAGGTCCAACGTCTTCGACATCGTCTGCGGCCGGATCCCCTCCGACGCCGCCAGCTCGCTCGGCGTCGCCCGTTCGGCCTGGTAGAGGCGAGACAGTACGGACAGCTGCGACATCGTCAGGTCGCTCCGGTCGGTCTGCTGCCGCAGCCGGCGGGTGACCCGGGAGAGCTGCAACCGCAGCTCGCTCGCGGCGGCCGTCGCATCGCCGTCGTTCGTGCCCATATTTCTCAGCGTAGCTGATAAACAGCCACGCTGATTATGCCCGCACCACTTGACAGCGACGGTGAAATGACATCACAGTGACGTCATGACGACGCACGCATCCGGCATCGCATTGTTCCGGCAGCCGAGCTTCGCCCTCGCCTGGACCGCCGGCCTGATCTCCCTGGCCGGCGACTGGGCGCTGAAGATCGCGCTGCCGATCCTGATGCTGCAGCTCACCGGCTCGATAGCCGCCACGAGCGGTGTCGTGATCGCCGAAATGCTGCCGGCGCTCGTCATCGGCCCGCTGGCCGGCGTGTTCGTCGACCGCCGGGACCGGCGTCGCGTCATGATCGTGGCGAACGTACTCCAGGCCGCCGCGCTACTGCCCCTGCTCGCCGTCCGCGACACCGATTCGGTCTGGATCGTGTACGTGGTCACGGTCGTCGCCACCGCGATCAACCAGTTCTTCAAGCCGGCCGAGGCCGCGCTCGTACCCATGCTCGTCACGCCCGACAAGCTGCTGGCGGCGAACTCGCTCGGCGCCGTCAACAACAGCCTGGCCCGCCTCGCCGGCCCGGCGGCCGGCGGCTTGGTCGCGGCGGCCGCGGGTCTGCCCGGCGTCGTCGCCGTCGACGCGACGACGTTCCTCGTCTCGGCCGGCCTGCTGTTCCTCGTCCGCGGGCAGCATCGAGTGGCGGCTCCCAGGACGGATGCGCACCCGATCGCCGCGTTCAAGGAGGAGCTCGCGGGCGGCCTGCGCGTCATCCGCCGCAGCCGGGTACTGCTGGTGCTGGTCGTCACGTTCAGTGTGACCTCCATCGGCGAAGGCATCATGGGAACGCTGTTCGCGGCCTATGTCTACGACGCCCTGCACGGCGGCGTCCGCGAGGTCGGCTGGCTGATGTCGGCGCAGGCCGTCGGCGGCGTGCTGGGCGGCGTACTCGGCGGCTTCGTCGCCGTGCGCTTCTCAGCCGTACGCCTGCTCTGCGTCAGCGCGATCGTCTTCGGCGCGCTCGACATCGTGCTGTTCCTCTACCCCGCGGTCTGGCCGATCCTCTGGCCGGCCCTGCTCCTCCTCGTACTCGTCGGCATCCCGGCCGTCATCATGGGCTCGGCCGCGATGTCCCAGCTCCAGCTGGCAGCGACACCGGCGTTCTGCGGACGAGTCTTCGCCGTCCTGGGTACGACCCAAGGCCTCGCCGCGACGCTGGGCGCGGTTCTGGCGGGCGCGTTCGGCGAACGCTTCGGCGTACTGACGATCCTGGTCGGCCAGGGTCTGGGCTACGTCCTTGCCGGCGTGGCGATGGGCATCCTGCTACGCGGTCACGCCGTGAACGTGCACGCCAGCAACCGATCGGTCAGCGAGGTGTCTCCCTCAGCGGTCAGCCCGTCCCCTGTGGCGGCGGACTGACCTCGCCTGAACGTGAAGGGAGCCCTCCGGCCGCAGGTCCGCGCAGGCCGGCGACCGTGGTGGGTGTGTTCGGCGAACACTTCGGCGTGCTGACGAGGGCCTAGACAATGTCCTGGCCGGCGTGGCGATGGGGCTTCCAGCCACGCGGTCACGGTGTGAGCGTGCAGGCCAGCAACCGATCGGTCAGCGACGTGTCTCCCTCCGCCGTCAACCCCGCCTCGGCGGCCGACTGACGCCGCCAGAAGGTGAACAGCAACCCCGCCGCCGGTCCGCGCAAGACGGCGGCCGCCTCTGAAGCCTGATCATCAGACAGCACAGGCCCCCGCGCCTCATGCAGTTCCGGATCGGACGCCTGCGGCGCCAGCAGCCACCGCGCCGGCGCATCGGTGCACTCGATCAGCACCGGCACGTCGACGTCCACGCGAGGCACGCCGTAGGCCTTCCGCCGGCACAGAAACACGTCGAAAATCTCGCCGAGACCGTCCGCCGCGTGCCCAGCCTCGTAGGAGTACGCCCCACCCAGCGCCCCCGCCACGTCGTTGCGGTGCATCGCGGTCTCGTGGCTCTGCCGCCGCGACCAGAAGGCAGCCGTCCGGAACCCCTTCTGCAACGTCCAGCAGGGTTCGTCGGGGTCCGTCGCCGCGAGCAGCTCCAGCAACCGATCCGCCCGCGCCGCGTACCACTCACCCAGCGGCGCACCCGAAGGCAGCTCCAGCCACGGATGCCGAGGGCTCACCCCGTCGAGCCCGGTCGAGGCGTTCAGCCCGGCCCAGTTGTGTACCCCACCAAGGTGAGCGACCAGATCGCGTACGCACCAGTCCGGGCACGCCGGCACCCGCGCCGCCTCGTCCCCTTCGGCCAGCGCCGCCAACATCCCAAGCAGGAGGTCGGCCTCGCGCCGGATCATCGCCTGGTACTCGGCCGGGGTGTACGCGCCGAACGGTTGGTCGGTCATGCGGCCAAAGGTATCCGAGCGACAGAACCGTTAGCATGACGCGAATGACGGAAGCGGCAACGACGCGTAAGTCCCTGACCGACGTGATCGACCCAGGCTGGGCGAAAGCGCTGGAGCCGGTCGCCGACCAGATCACCAGGCTCGGCGACTTCCTGCGCGCCGAGATCGCCGCCGGCCGCCCGTACCTCCCCGAGGGCCAGAACGTCCTGCGCGCGTTCCAGCAGCCGTTCGACCAGGTCCGCGTGCTGATCGTCGGCCAGGACCCCTATCCCACACCAGGCCATCCGATCGGGCTGAGCTTCTCGGTCGCTCCGGAGGTCCGCCGCTTGCCGGGCAGCCTGGTCAACATCTTCAAGGAGTACGTCAGCGACCTCGGCCTCGGGCGTCCGACGTCAGGCGACCTGTCGCCGTGGTCGAACCAGGGCATCATGCTGCTCAACCGCGTCCTCACCGTGCAGCCCGGCAAGCCCGGCTCGCATCGCGGCAAGGGCTGGGAGGCCGTGACCGACCAGGCGATCAAGGCGCTGGTCGAGCGCGACCAGCCGTTCGTCGCGATCCTCTGGGGCCGCGACGCGCAGAGCCTGCGGCCGCTGCTGGGCGAGACGCCGCGGGTCGAGTCGGTGCACCCGAGCCCGATGTCGGCCGACCGCGGCTTCTTCGGGTCGAAGCCGTTCAGCCGTGCGAACGCCCTGCTCCAGCAGCTCGGCGCGCAGCCGGTCGAATGGAAGCTCAGCTAACGCTACGAAGTGCCGTAATCTGAGCGTTCCTTCTATCCGGTTTCGTTATTGGGGGCTCGCATGAGCCGACAGGCATGGTTTCGGGGCGGTTGTGTGGTTGTGGCGACCGGCCTGTTACTCACCGCCTCCTGCAGTGGCGACGACCCGCGCGCGGAGTCGTCGAAGGTCGCCGCGGCGTTCGGCAAGGCCTGGTCGGCCGGGCAGCTCACCGAGTTGAGCCAGCTCACCGACAAGCCGGATCAGGCGCGCAAGACGTTCGTCGAGGCCAACCGCGTGCTCGGCATCGAAGCCGGGAAGGCCGGCACCAAGGTCGTGCCGCAGGGCTCGCCGAGCTGTAACGACGACGGCTGCAAACAGCAGCTCGCCGTCACCCAGGAGGTCGCGGGCCTCGGCGCCTGGAAATACACGACCGCGCTGACCGTACGCAAGCAGGGCGACCAGTGGCTGGTTGCCTGGCAGCCGACGATCTACCACCCCGGCCTGACCGCCGACACCAAGCTGGCCAAGAGCCGTGAGCTCGGCACCCGGGCGTCGATCCTCGATCGCAACGACGAGGCGATCACCGAAGACCGTACGGTCGTACGCGTGGGCGTCGACCCCGCCAAGGCCGACCCGGCCAAGACGTACTCCGAGCTCGCCAAGCTGGTCGGCATCAACGCCGGCGAGCTGCGCAAGGAGGTCGAGGCCGCTCCGAAGGGCACGAGTTACGTCCACAGCATCACGATGCGCGAGGAAGCCTACGACGACATCTGGACGCTGTTCGACAACGTGCCCGGCGTCGTGATCAAGAAGGACAAGCTGTCGCTCGCGCCGACGTCGAGCTACGCACGGGCCGTCCTGGGCGCCGTACTGCCGGCGACTCCGGAGACGCTGAAGAACGCCGGCCCGCTGGCCGCCGAGACCGACGAGCTGGGCAAGGCCGGCCTGCAGGAGGCGTACCAGCAGCAGCTGGCCGGCAAGCCCGGCGGCACGATCAGCGTCGTCGACCGGGCGACCGGAGATGTGGTCGAGGATCTGCTCAAGGTCTCGCCGGCGGCCGGAAAACCGTTGAAGACCACGCTCGACCCCGCGATCCAGGAAGCCGCCGAGAACGCGGTGATGTCGCAGGCCAAGCCGACGGCGATCGTCGCCGTCAAGGCGAGCACCGGCGAGATCCTCGCGACCGCCAACGGCCCGGGAATCACCGACTACAACCGCGCCTTCATCGGCAAGTACGCGCCGGGCTCGACGTTCAAGGTGGTGACGTCGGCCGCGCTGCTCGAGGGTGGGCTGCAGCTGAACGACCGGGTGCGCTGCCCGAAGGAGATGTTCGTCGGCGGCAAGCGGTTCAAGAACGCCTACAACACCCAGCTGCCGGACGGCCCGTTCATCACGGCGTTCGCGCACTCCTGCAACACCGCGGTCGTCGGGCAGGCCGAACGGCTGTTGAACGACTCCGTGCCGGAGATGGCGGCGCGGTTCGGCATCGGCGAGAAGTGGGACGTCGGTCTCCCGGCGTTCAGCGGATCGGTGCCGAAGCCGCGCGACCTCACCGACCGGGCGGCGACCATGATCGGCCAGAGCCGGGTGGAGATGAGCGCGCTGGGCATGGCGATGCTCGCGGCGACGGTCGACTCCGGGCAGCCGCGCACTCCCGTGCTGCTACCGGACGAGAAGCCCGGGCAGGAGGCCGGCAAGCCGCTCCCGGACGGGCTGCACAAGCAGTTGCGGGCGCTGATGGCCGCGGTGGTCAACTCCGGTTCGGCGAAGCTGCTGAAGCAACCGGGCGTGCAGGTGTTCGCCAAGACCGGGACGGCGGAGTACGGCTCGGCGACGCCGCTGCGTACCCACGCCTGGATGATCGGCTTCCGGGGAGACCTCGCGTTCGCCGTCATCATCGACGACGGTGGAGGCGGCGGGAAGGACGCCGGGCCGGTGGCGAGGCAGTTCCTGCAGGAGACGCGGTTCTCCGACTACTAGATCTCTTCCGGAATCGATGGACGCGAGGGCCTCGAACGGGGTAGTGATGGTGCATGGAGGTCACCGTCGCGCTCGCAGGCGACACGATGCTGGGTCGCAAGGTCGGGCAGAAGCTCGCCAAGGTGGGCCCGACGTCGCTGTTCGCAGCTGACGTCCGGGCGGCCGTCTCCGAGGCCGACCTGTTCCTGCTGAATCTCGAGTGCTGTGTCTCCGAACGCGGCGAGAAGTGGCCGTCGCTCAGCAAGCCGTTCTTCTTCCGCGCGCCGCCGAAGGCCGTCGAAACCCTTGCCTGGTTGGGCGTCACCGACGTGACGCTGGCCAACAACCACACGCTCGACTACGGCGTCGACGCGCTGGCCGACACCGTTGAGCTGCTGGCCGCGGCGGGCATTCGTGCGGTCGGCGCCGGCGCGAACGTCGACCTGGCGCGGCAGGGTGAGCTGGTCGAGGTCAACGGCGTCAAGCTCGGCATCCTCGGCGTCACGGACCATCCGGCCGACTTCGCGGCGCGCTTGCGGCGGGCCGGCGTCGCGTACGCCGACCTCCGGGTCGACGTACCGCCGTGGCTGACGTCGCGGCTGCAGGCGATGGGGTCCGAGGCCGACGTCGTGCTGCTCACCGCGCACTGGGGGCCGAACATGGTCTCGGCGCCGCGTCCGTACGTACGCGCGGCGGCTGAGCTGCTGCTCGACGCCGGTGCCGGTGTGATCGTCGGGCACTCGGCGCACGTCTTTCAGGGCGTGCACGGCAACGTGCTGTACGACCTCGGCGACTTCATCGACGACTATCGCGTCGAGACCCGGTTACACAACGACCTCGGCATGCTGTGGTTGCTCACGCTCGGCCCCACGGGCCCGGTCCGGCTGAAGGCGATACCGATCGCGCTCGACTTCTGCTTTACCCGGTTGGCGAACCGGGAGGAGTACGCCTGGGTGCGGGAGCACTTCGCTGCCGCTTGCGCCGACCTCGGCACCGACATCCGCGACGAGGGCGACCACTTGCTGATCAGCTGGTGACCATGGAACTCATCGAAGAAACCCCGTTCCGCTTCAGGATCGAACCGCACGGCGAGATGCGCGTGCCGGGCGTGGTGTTCGCGTCCCGGCGGCTGCTGCCGGCGGGTGGCGAGGAGCAGGCGCTGCAGCAGGTCGCCAACGTCGCGACGCTGCCGGGCATCGTCGAGGCGTCGTACGCCATGCAGGACATGCACTGGGGTTACGGATTCCCGATCGGTGGCGTCGCGGCGACGGATGTGGACGCCGGCGGGGTGGTGTCGCCGGGTGGGGTCGGGTTCGATATCTGTTGCGGGGTTCGTCTCTACGCGGCCGACCTCTCGCGGTCCGAGCTCTCGCCGGAGGATCTGGCGCGCCTGATGGACGGCCTCGGGCGCGCGGTGCCGCGTGGGATGGGTGCGGGCGCGGTCTGGCAGTTGTCCTCGCGGGACGAGCTGGAGGCGGTGCTGCACGGAGGATCGCGTTATGCCGTTGAGAACGGACGCGGTGTCGAGCGCGACTTGCAGCGGTGTGAGGACTACGGCGCGGTGTCGTCCGCCGACCCGAGCGGGATCAGCGACCGGGCCGTCAAGCGAGGGCTGGCGCAGCTGGGATCGCTGGGCTCGGGGAACCACTTCCTCGAGTTACAGGCGGTCTCCCGCGTGTTCGACGCCGAAGCGGGGCGGGTGTTCGGGCTGCGCGAGGGACAGCTCTGCGTGATGATTCACTGCGGGTCGCGTGGGCTCGGGCACCAGATCTGCACCGATCACGTGCGTACGTTCGAGTCGGCGATGGGGCGGCACGGGATCTCGGTGCCGGACCGGCAGCTGGCGTGCGCGCCGGTGCGTTCCCCGGAAGGCGAGAGCTATCTGGGCGCGATGGCGGCGGCGTCGAACTTCGCGCGGGCGAACCGGCAGGTGCTGGGGGAGGCGGCGCGTGGCGTGTTCGCGGAGGTGTTTGGACGTTCGCTGGATCTGGTCTACGACATCGCGCACAACCTGGCGAAGCTCGAGTCGCATGTCGTCTCCGGCGGCGTTTCGCGAACGCTGTGCGTACACCGGAAGGGCGCGACGCGGGCGCTGCCGCCGGGACACGGCGACCTGCCGCCGGACCTCGCGCCGGTGGGGCAGCCGGTGCTGATCCCGGGCTCGATGGGGACGGCATCGTACGTGCTGGCCGGCGTCTCGGGCGGGCCCGCGTTCGCGTCGACGTGCCACGGCGCCGGGCGCGTACTGGGCCGGAACCAGGCGGTGAAGGCACTGAAGGGCAAGGACGTCGAGGGGGTGCTGGCCGGCCTGGGCGTCGCAGTGCGCGGCGCGGGCTGGCGTGGCCTGGCCGAAGAGATGCCCGAGGTCTACAAGGACGTCGACGCCGTCATAGAGGCAGCGGAAGGCGCGGGGCTGGCGCGGAAGGTGGCGCGCCTCGTGCCGGTCGGCGTGGTCAAGGGCTGAGGCGGGCTTCTTCGATCGCGCGGGTTTACGTGGTGCGCGGTTGGTTCGTCAACACGAGCTTTCCGCGTACGTGGCCCCGTTCGCCGGCGCGGTGGGCTTCGGCGACGTCGGTGAGCGGGAACGTACGTACGGCGGGGAGCGAGAAGCGTCCGGACTCGATCAGGTCGCCGATCTCGGTGAGCGCGTGGAGGGCGCGGCCGGTGTCTCCGCGGCTGAACCGCACTCCGTAGGCTTGCGCGCCGGCGAAGTCGGCGACCGTCAGGACGTGCTCCGGACCGCCGGTGAGGTCGATCAGCTCGGCTAGTACGCCACTGCCCGCGACGTCGAGGGCGAGGTCGACGCCATCGGGTGCGAGCGTGCGAATCCGCTCGAGGAGACCTTCGCCGTAGGCGACGGGTTCGGCGCCCAGCGGCCGGAGGTACTCGTGGTTCGCGGGACTGGCGGTGCCGATCACCCGTGCGCCGCGCGCTGCGGCGAGCTGTACCGCGGCGCTGCCAACGCTCCCGGAGGCGCCGTTGACCAGCAGTACGCTGCCGCCTCCGACGCCGAGTTGGTTGAGCGCGCGGGTGGCCGTCTCGATGGCGGCCGGCAACGCGGCGGCGCCGGCGAAGTCGAGGGACGGCGGGATGGGCGCGTAGTAGTCCAGTACCGCCAGCTCGGCCTGGGCCGCACCTTTGCTGGAGAAGCCGAACACCCTCTCGCCCACGGCCACATCGGTGACACCCTCGCCGACCTCGTCGACGACGCCGGCGGCTTCGTGGCCCAGAGTCTGCGGAAGCTGGTCGTCCATCAGGCCGCTGCGTTTCTTCCAGTCGCTGGGGTTGACGCCGGCCGCCCGTACCGCGATCCGGACCTGGCCGGCCTCCGGATGCGGATCGGGGAGGTCCACGATCTCGAGCACCTCAGGGCCACCGAACTGGCTGAACCGCACTGCCTGCATCGTCCGCACCGATCTCTGCTCAGAGCGCAGCACCCCGCCGCACCGCGCGACAGTCTGCCATCGGACCCGCGAGCCACTTGCCGGCCGTGCGCTTGCCGGCCTGTTGTTTTCTCGGCCGGTCACCGATCAGACGTTCAGCAGCAGACCTATACGTCGGACTCGGCAGGGGAGAAGTCCGGCCAGGGCAGGTCGTCGATCGGGCGGCGCTGGGGGCCGGGGTTGAGGATGCGTTTGCCTACGCCGATCCGGCTGCGGGGCACGGCCCGGAGGCCCCGGCGTACTGCCTCCTCGAGCACTGTCGTCACCGCGGTCTGCCGGCGGTCGGCGAGTTGGACGGCGTCGAAGTACAGCCGCTCGTCGAGAGAGAACTCCAGTTTGTAATCGGCCATGCACATAGCGTGGCACATGACGCTCAGATATCGACGGTGACCTCGCACCGCCAGCCGGTCGTTCCCCGCTCGGCCAGCAGGCCGTGCAGGGAGGCTGCCTTCGGCACGGCGCCCGTGAGCTCGGCCTCGGCCGCGGCGGCGACCTCGAACCGGACGGACAGGCCAGCCGCGGTGCGCTGAACATCGGACTTCAGCGGCAACACCGAGTCCGTGTCCAGGCGGTAGATCACCTCGTCCAGCAGCGCGACCAGCAGGTCCTCGGCAGGCGCGGCAGCGAGCTCGACCGTCACCGAGCCCGAGCCCGAGGCGTTCGACAGGTCGGCGAACGTATCGACCAAGCCGGCGACTGCCTGCTCCAGGCACGCCTCCAGGGTCGGACCCCAGGCCTCGATGCGAACGTCGGCGGTGTGCGGCAACGTACGGTGTCCGACCTGCTTGTTCGTCACATTCGAAACCGTACGACAAGATGACCACGTGCCCCTCGACCACGACTTCCACCCGCGCGAGGACCACGTGCGGGTCTTCGACCTGCCGCCCGGGGGCGTGCTGCGGCTCGACGACGAGGTGTTCGTCGCCCAGGTGCGGTACGACGACGTGGTGTTGCGGCACTTCGCGTTCCGAGATCACTGGTTCAAGATCAACGTGACCACCGACCTGTCCGGCGAGCTGATCGAGACCGCGTCGTCGCCGGGCGTGCCCGCGTACGCCTACACCATCGACCTCGCGACGCCGATGCTGCGCGACGGTGACGCCGTGTACGCCGTCGACCTCGAGGTCGACGTGCTGGTGCGCGCGGACGGCTCGACGTACGTCGTCACGGACATCGACGACTTCCGCGACTCGATCCGGCGCGGGTGGATCTCGGGCCCCGAGACCAGGGGCGTACGCACGGGGCTCGACGAGCTGACCGACCTGATCGAGGGTGGCGGGCTGCTGAAGTTCTGCGACCACGCGTTCCCCTGGGGAGCCGCGCCGGCGCCGTTGGCACGACCGCAACGCACGGTTCCGTTGTCGGACGTTCCGCAGCTTCAGCTTGGAAAGCGGTTGACCTGGACGGCAGAATCGACATCGTGACCACCTCCGCCCAAACGCTGCACGCGTTCGAGACCGAGGCTCTGGCACTCGAGTCCGCACTCGGCAAGCTGACCGAAGCCGACTACGCGCGTCCGACCAACTGTCCGCCCTGGAGCGTCAAGGACCTCGTGGTCCACATCGCGCAAGGCCTGTCGTGGGTCGGCAAGCTGACGGCGACGACCAAGCCTGTGACGCTGAACGAGGCCGCCGACTACTACCGGCGCGCGGTTCGCAAGACGTCCGCGTACCACCAGGACATCGCCGACCGGGCCCAGGCGGAGGCCGCCTCGCTGCCCGATGGAGCCGCGGCGGCGCGGTTGCTCGCCGAGCGATGGCGGGAGGCCCTGTGGGCCTGCGCTTCCGCCGATGGTTCGGAGGCGGTGGAGTCGGCGTCCGGTGTGTCCAGCCGTACGGACATGTTGACGACGCGGGTGATCGCGCATGCTGCGCACGGGCTCGACCTCGCCTTGTCGCTCGAGACCACGCCGTGGACGACGCAAGCCGCGCTTGACGTGATGCGTCCGGTCTTCGTGTCGCTGTTCGGCGGCGAGCCGCCTGTCGAGCTCGGCTGGGACGAGCCGGCGTTTTTCGCTTGCGCCACTGGGCGTCGCTCGCTTGCCGATGGCGAACGCACGATCCTGGGCGACCGCGCCGACGCGTTTCCGTTGCTGTCATGACGGCGCCTGTGAGTGTGCCCGGGCTGCGGCGGCCGGTCGAGATCATCGTCGACCGCTGGGGGATCCCGCACATCTATGCCGAGAACACCGATGATCTCTATGTCGCGCAGGGATTCAACGCTGCCCGCGACCGGCTGTTCCAGATCGACATGTGGCGGCGGCGAGGCCTCGGGGAGCTGGCTTCGGTACTCGGGCCTTCCTGCGCCGAGGCGGACCGCGCCGCGCGATTGTTCTTGTACCGTGGGTCGCTAGCCGAGGAATGGGCGTCGTACAGCTTCGACGCCGAGCGGGTCGCTTCCTGTTTCACGGCAGGAATCAACGCCTACGTCGACTGGCTTTCGGAGCATCCGGATGAGCTGCCGCCGGAGTTCACGAGGCTCGGTTATCTGCCTGCCAGGTGGGCGCCCGCCGATGTCGTGCGGATACGTAGTCACGGGCCGCAGCTCAACGTACTGACGGAGTTCGTCCGCGCCAAGCTCGCCGCGGTCGGCGGCGTGGATGCCGATCGGCTCCGGCAGCCGCTGAAGCCTTCGCACGCGCCGTTCGTACCCGATGACGTCGACCTCGACCTGCCGGACGACCTGCTGCGCACGTACCATCTCGGCGCGATCGTCGCCAACGCACCGACGTCGACGCCGGGGATCGGGTCGGGCGTCGGCGCGGACCAGGACGGCAGCAACAACTGGGCGCTGGCGGCGCACCGCACCACCACCGGACGGCCGATCCTCGCGAGCGATCCGCATCGGGCGTACTCCACGCCGTCGTTGCGGTATATCGCGCACCTGTCGGCGCCCGGGCTGGACGTGATCGGGGCGGGGGAGCCGGCGCTGCCGGGCGTCACGCTGGGGCACAACGGGACGGCGGCGTTCGGCTTCACGATCTTTCCGATCGACTGCCAGGACATCTACGTCTACGACCTCGATCCCGCTGACGCCGGGCGTTATCGCTTCGGCGACGGGTTCGAGTCATTCCGCATGGAGTGCGAATCCCTTGCTGTCAAAGGGGAAAGTGACCGTGTTGTCGAGCTGGCGTTCACCCGGCACGGTCCGGTGATCTACGTCGACGCGAAGGCCGGCAAGGCGTACGCCATCCGCACGATGTGGACCGAGCCGGGCACGTCGGCGTACTTCGGCAGCATCGACTACCAGGGCGCGACGTCGTGGGAGTCGTTCCGGGCGGCGTTGGACAACTGGGGGTCGCCGGGCGAGAACCTCCTGTACGCCGACACCGCGGGGACGATCGCGTGGAAGGCCGCGGGGCGCACGCCGCGCAGGGTGGGGTATGACGGACTGCTCCCCGTACCCGGCGACGGGCGCTACGACTGGGACGGCTACTACGCCGCCTCCGAGCTGCCGGAGGTGGTGAATCCGCCGGAGGGCTTCTGGGCGACGGCGAACGAGTACAACCTGCCGCCCGATTTTCCGCGTGATGTGCGGTTGTCGTACGAGTGGGCGGATCCGTCGCGCTATCGGCGGATCGTGGAGGAGCTGTCGAAGGACAAGCTGTTCTCGCTGGAGGACTCCCAACGTCTGCAGGTCGACGTCTTGTCGGTGTCTGCCCGGGAGGTCGTGCCGGCCTTGCGTGATCTGCCCGGCGGGGACGGCGATGCGGGTGTGGCGTCGGCGCTGCGACTGCTGACGTCGTGGGACTTCGTGGAGACCGCCGACTCCGCTGCGGCGGCCTTGTACCACCTGTGGACCGGCCGCCACCTCGCGCCGGCGCTTGCGCAGGCGCTGCTGCCTGCCCAGGCGGCGAAACTTCTCACCGCCGTCGAACCCGAGGCCATGCGCTCCGTCCTGGCCGATCCGGAGGCCTGGTTCGGGGTGGGTGGCGGGGAGGTATTGGACGAGCTGTTGCGCGCCACGTTATCGTCGGCGTATGTGGAGGCTGAGGATCTGCTCGGCCCTGATCCGTCGGGATGGGCGTGGGGTTCGCTCCACACCAACCTGCAGCCCCACCTCCTCGGCTCCCTCGAACCCAGCTGGAACGTCGGCCCCGTTCCGATCGGCGGCTCCGGCCAAACCGTCAACGCGACCCACTCCTTCGCCGAGGACTTCCGCCAGACCATCGGCGCCTCGTTCCGCATGGTCATCGACGTCGGCGGTTGGGACAACTCGGTCTGCATCAACACCCCCGGCCAATCCGGTGACCCGCGCAGCCCGCACTACCGTGACCTCCACGATCACTGGCACCAGGGCGAATACGTGCCGATGCTCTACACGCGGGAAGCCGTAGAGGCCGCAGCCACCCAACGCATCCTCCTCGAGCCGCCGGTCGAAGGCTGACTCTGGGAGAGAAACCGGTTCCCGTGGGCAGCTCAGGAACCGGTTTCTCCATCGGCGTCTGCGCCTTCGTGTCGTCGCCTGGAGGGGTTTCCGATCCGCGCAGAAACCGGTTCCCGTGGGCAGCTCAGGAACCGGTTTCTCTCCATCGGTGCGCCTCCGCCTTTGTGCGACCGCTAGAGGGCCGTCGTCGCGCAGAAACCGGTTCCCGCAGGTGAGTAACCGGTTTCTCAGTCGCTGCCCGTCTCCCCCGCGCTCCGCTGGGAGCCTGCTCGGCGCGGAAGCGGGCGCGTGCGCCCCCCAGCAACCGGTTCCCGATCGACATTCGCGCCTTCTAGCCGCCGCCGGAGAGTCCTGATCCGTACAGAAACCGGTTTCTTCGGGTGGGCCAGGAACCGGTTTCTCCATCAGCGCCTGCGTCTTCGGGCCGCCGCCGGGAGGCTCTGGCCCGCGCGAAACCGGTTTTCCGTGGGCGATTCGGGAACTGGTTTCTCCGTTGGTGCGCCTGCCCTTCGTGTCGCCAGCGGCTGCTTCGCGCGGCGTCTATACGCTCCTCGGGAACCGGTTTCTCACCTGGCATCTGCGCATTCGCGTCACCGCTGGGAGGGCGCCTTCCGCAGAAACCGGTTTCTCGATCGGCGCATGCGGCCCTGCGCGTGCTGCTGAGGCGAGGAGGCAGCGGCGGCGGCCGACGGCATGGCGCCATGGGCGTGCGGCTGTGGTGCCTGCGCCGGCTCACTCACTGCGGGGGCTGCTCTGCAGAAACCGGTTTCTCCAGCTCCCACGGGCCAGGTTTCGGCGGTAATGGGCGAGAAACCGGTTACTGGGTGCGGGGAGCCGGATTCTGGGTGCTCCCATCTGGCGCACGGCCACGCCTCCGCTCCGCAAAGCCGTCAGCTGGACGGCGCGGAAGTCGTTCGCTGGGTCAACTGGTTCCAGGGCAGAATGCTGGACGTGCTTCTCACCTTGACCCTGACCGCACCAGATGATCAGACCCCAGCCACCGATCTCGGGTACCTGCTGCACAAGCACCCCGGCAAGCTGCAGGGGTTCGAGGCGACCGGCGGCACCGCCTTCGTCTACTACCCGCAGGCCACCGCGCAACGATGCACCGCCGCGCTGTTGTTCGAGGTGGATCCGGTGGGTTTGGTGAGGCGCCGCAAGGGTTACGGCGAGAACGCGGACAGCGGCTTCGGCCTCGACCAGTACGTCAACGACCGACCCTACTCGGCGTCCTCGATGTTCGCGGTCGCGATGGCGAAGGTGTTCCGTACCGCCATGAGTGGCACCTGCAACGCCCGCCCCGAGCTGGCGGCCCGCCAGCTCCCGCTCGAGGTCGGGATTCCCGCGCTTCCGTGCTCCGGCGGCGGCGCCGAGCTCGTCGGCCGCCTGTTCGAGCCGCTCGGCTGGCAGGTCACCGCGATCCCGATTCTCGCGGATCCGGAGTTCGCCGACTGGGGGCACGCGCCGTACGCAACCGTCGAGCTGACAGGCACGCATCGCCTCGCCGACGCGCTCAAGCAGCTTTACGTCCTCCTCCCCGTCCTCGACAAGGCCAAGCACTACTGGGTCGGCCCGGAGGAGGTCGACAAGCTGATCCGCGCCGGCGGTGAGTGGCTCGCCGACCATCCCGAACGCGAGCTGATCCTGCGCCGCTACCTCTCCAACAAGCGCCGTCTCGTGCAGACCGCGATCGGCCGGCTCGCCGAGATCGACGACACCGAGCCGGAGCAGGTCGACAACGCCGTCGACTCCGCGACGATCACGCAGGTGCCGTTGGTCGAACGCCGGCACGCGGCCGTCAAGCTGGAGTTGCGCAACGCCATGGCCGGCAGCGTACTCGACCTCGGCTGCGGCGAAGGCGCTCTCCTGCGCCAGCTGCAGAGCGACCAGACGTTCACCCGGATCACCGCCGTCGACGTCTCGGCCCGCGCGCTCGAGATCGCCGCCCGGCGGCTGAAGTTGCGCCAGCTGAGCGACCGGCAGCGCGAGCGCGTCACGCTGTTCCAGTCGTCGTTGACATATCGCGACGAACGGCTGACCGGCTACGACGCCGCCGTACTCATGGAGGTCATCGAGCACCTCGATCCCGAACGCCTGCCCGCGCTGGAGCACAACGTCTTCGGCACGGCCAGGCCGACGACGGTCATCGTGACGACGCCGAACGAGGAGTACAACGTCAACTACGGCGCCCTGGCAGCCGGCGAGCACCGCCACCACGACCACCGGTTCGAGTGGAGCCGCGCGCAGTTCGGCGAGTGGGCCACCAGGACCGCCGACCGCTACGGCTATTCCGTACGGTTCGTTCCGATCGGCGACGAGGACCCCGAGCACGGCCCGCCCACGCAGATGGCGGTCTTCACCCGTACCGACGAGACAGCAGGGAGGGCGGCATGACCACGCTCAACATCCCCGACCTCTGCCTCGTGGTGCTCGTCGGCGTCAGCGGTTCCGGCAAGTCGACGTTCGCCCGGAAACACTTCCTGGCAACCGAAATCCTGTCCAGCGACGCCTGCCGCGGCATGGTCTCCGACGACGACAACAACCAGGCGGCAACGAGTGACGCGTTCGACGTGCTCAACTACATCGCCGCCAAACGGCTGACCGCCGGCCGCCTCACCGTCGTCGACGCGACGAGCGTTTCGCCGAACGACCGCAAGAAGCTCGTCGACCTCGCCCGCAGCCACGACGTTCTGCCGGTGACCATCGTGCTCGACGTACCCGTGCAGGTCTGCATCGACCGCAACGAGTCGCGGCCCGACCGCGACTTCGGCAAGCAGGTCGTACTCCGGCAGCACGCAATGCTGCGCCGGTCGGCGAAACGCCTTGCGAAAGAAGGGTTCCGGCGCGTCCACACGCTGCGTTCGGTCGAGGAGGTCGACGAGGCCACGATCGTACGCGAGCCGTTGTTCACCGACCGGCGCACTGAAACCGGCCCGTTCGACGTGATCGGCGACGTGCACGGCTGCCGCAGCGAGCTGGAGTCGTTGCTGACCGAGCTCGGCTATGCGCTGACGCGGGACGAGCTCGGCCAGCCGGTTGGTGCCCGGCATCCCGAAGGACGTAAGGCCGTCTTCCTCGGCGACCTGGTCGACCGGGGCCCGGACAGCCCTGGCGTGCTCCGGCTCGCGATGGGCATGGCCGGCGACGGCGACGCGCTGCTCGTACCAGGAAACCATGAAAACAAGCTGATCCGCGCGCTGAAGGGCAGCAACGTCCAAGTCACACACGGGCTCGCGGAGACGCTCGAGCAGCTCGACCGGGAGACACCGGAGTTTCGCCAGACTGTGCTGGAGTTCTGCGACGGCCTGGTCTCGCACCTGATCCTCGACGACGGGCGACTCGTGGTCGCGCACGCCGGGCTGAAGGAGGCTTACCACAACCGGTCGTCGGGGCGGGTGCGTTCGTTCGCGTTGTACGGCGACACGACCGGCGAGACCGACGAGTACGGCCTGCCGGTGCGTTATCCGTGGGCGAACGAGTACCGCGGCAAGGCGATGGTGCTGTACGGCCACACGCCGACGCTCGAGCCCGAATGGATCAACAACACCATGTGCCTCGACACCGGATGCGTGTTCGGTGGGCGGCTCACGGCTCTCCGTTATCCGGAACGCGAGTTGGTCTCGGTACCGGCCGAGCAGGTGTGGTACGAGCCGGTGAAGCCTTTCCTGGTTGAGGATTCGGTGCTCGAGGACGCGACGGCGGGGCGGGAACCGGGCATCCTCGACATCACCGACGTCAGCGGGCGCCGGGTGATCGAGACATCGCAGCACGGGCGGGTCTCCGTACGCGAGGACAATGCCGCGGGTGCGCTGGAGCTGATGAGCCGGTTCGCGCTGGACCCGCGCTGGCTGCTCTACCTGCCGCCGACGATGGCGCCGTGCGCGACGTCGCGGCAGGCGGACCTGCTGGAGCACCCGGCCGAGGCGTTCAACGCGTACGCGAGCGATGGCATCGGCCAGGTGATCTGCGAAGAGAAGCACATGGGCTCGCGCGCTGTCGTGCTGGTGTGCAGGGACGCCGGCGTGGCTCGTGCGAGGTTTGGCGGGCAGGACGGGCGTACCGGCGTGGTCTACACGCGTACGGGCCGTTCGTTCTTCAACGACGAACGTACCGAAGAACTCCTTGCCCGCTTGCGATCCGCGATCGGCACCGCGGGTCTGTGGGACGAGCTCGGCACCGACTGGCTGCTGCTCGACGCGGAGCTGATGCCGTGGTCGGTGAAGGCGGTCGACCTGTTGAAGCATCAGTACGCCGCGGTGGGCGCGGCGGGACGGGCGGCGTTGCCGGCGGCCGTGGCTTCGCTGCGCCAGGCTTCGGAGTCCGGCGTGGAGGTGTCGGACCTGCTGGCGCGGACGGTGTCGCGGGCGGAGAACATCGACAACTTCACCGACGCCTACCGCCACTACTGCTGGCCGACGGCCGGTTTGGAAGGCGTCCGGCTGGCGCCGTTCCAGATCCTCGCCACCGAGGGCACGACCTACGCGACGCGCGACCACGGCTGGCATCTCGGCCAGATCCAGCGGCTCGCCGCCGCCGATCCCGACCTGGTGACGACGACCCGCCACCGCGTCGTCGACGTTCACGACAAGTCGTCCGTGGCGGAGGCGGTCCGCTGGTGGGAAGACCTCACCGCCGCTGGTGGCGAGGGCATGGTGGTCAAGCCGTACGCCAACCTGTCGCGAGGCGCGAAGGGGCTCGTGCAGCCGGGCGTGAAATGCCGCGGCCGGGAGTACCTCCGCATCATCTACGGCCCGGACTACACCGAGCCCGCGAACCTCGAGCGCCTCCGGGACCGCGGTCTCGGCCGGAAGCGCTCGCTGGCGCTGCGGGAGTACGCGCTCGGCCTGGAAGCGCTGGACCGCGTGGCCAAGCGCGAACCGCTCTGGCGGATCCACGAATGCGTGTTCGCCGTACTCGCCCTGGAATCGGAACCAGTGGACCCGCGCCTGTAGCCGAAGCCCGATGGCCAGGCGGCCCACGTGGCCTCCCTTGCGAGAAACCGGTTTCTGGGACGAGGAACCGGTTTCTGACGGGGAGTGTGCTGAGCGTGTGGCTGCGCGCCGGCTGGCGGATCGGGGGTGGCGGCGGGTTGTTGAGCGGATGGCTGCGCGGTGGCTGGTGCCAAGGCCTGCCGTTCGCGGCAGCCGGTCGGTGCGGCTCGGCCCTGCCGCCGTCAGCAAGGGGAGCAGTTCGTGTCGCGAGTGGTGGCTGTAGAAACCGGTTCCTGAGTGCGAGGAACCGGTTTCTGGCCGGGAGATGAGCGCCTTGGCCCGCGCACCGACTGGCGGATCGGGGCTGGCGACGGGCTGCTGGGCGCGTGGCTGCGCGGGTGCTGGTGGCAAGGCTTGCCGTTCGCGGCAGCTGGTCGGTGCGGCTCGGCGCTGGCGCCGTCGGCTAGGGGAGCACAGTTCTTGTCGCGCGGGATGGCCACCACAGAAACCGGTTTCTGGAGGGCGAGGAACCGGTTTCTCGAAGCAGGGCGGGCATCCGGGTCTGTTGCTTGCCGCAGCTTGCCGTCGCCCGCCCGGCCGCGCGGCTCGACCGACCTGGGCTCGTTCAGAAACCGGTTCCTGGCTCGAGAAACCGGTTTCGCGAGCGCGCCGGGCAACAAGCCGTCACAGCAGGATGGTGCGGGACTGGTCGGTGGCCTTGTAGCCCAGGCTTGTGTAGAGGCCGACCGCGGCCGTGTTGTGGCCGAAGACGTTCAGCCCCAGAACGTGGTCGCCTGCGGACAGGGACAAGCGTTCGCCCAGGCGCATGATGGTCCGGCCGTAGCCTTTGCCGCGCTGGCCTTCGTCGACGACGACGGAGTAGACGAACGACCGGTCGTGCCGGTGGTGGTGCCGAAGCCACAGCTGGGCGACGGGCTCGCCGGCGGCTTCGAGGACGGTGAGGCTGTTGTCCGGGGTCGCCAGGCCGTCGGGCAGCAGGGAGGCGTAGACCTCCTCGGCCCGCGCCTGCGCCGCCGGCTCCGGCAGTGTTCCGCTCTCGACGTTCTCCTGCGCGAAGCCCGCGATCTCCGAGGCCAGCCAGCCCGGATACTCCGCCTCGGTCATCGGGCGCCACGACAGACCGTCCGGCAACGCGGCGAGCCCCTCGAACGACCCAAGCCGCAGCTCCATCCGCTGGCTGTTCACCTCGCCACCCCGGAACAAGGCCGCCTGCGCGGCATCCGCCGGGTCCAAAGTCACCAGCGCCCGATCGGCCCCCGCCGAACGCAGCCACGAAAGCATCGACGACAGCGCCGCCCGCCCGTACCCCCGCCGCCGCAGCGCCGAAGAGATCCACAGGTCGACCACCACGCCATACCGCCCGGACGAAGGCCCGAACAGCCCGCCGGCGGCGAAGCCCACCGGCCCGGGCGCGCCACCGGAAACCACCACCGACACCGAGAAGTCGACGGCCTCCTCCCGCATCCGGCGCATCTGTGCCAGACGTTCGGACACGTCGGCCGGGCCCAACCCTCGCGCCGTCAACGCCGAGCGCTGCCGCTCTTCCCACAGCCCCAGCCACGCCGCTGCCTCGGAGGCAGCCGCCGGCCGCAGCTCGATCCCCAACGTCACCCCGACATTCTGCAAGCGATCAGCCCGGCTCCGCGGCCGGATCGGGGAACTGCCGCAGCGACGCGTTCGAGTGCGCCATCCGCCGCAGCCCGGTGAGCAGGATCTCGCACAGCACCGTGCCGACGACCGCGCTCTCCAGGATGGCCGCCGGCTCCCGCATCCGGGCGACCATCGCCAGATCCGCGGCCGCCACCGACTCGGCCGCGGACGCGTAGGCGTCGAGCTCGTCCAGCAGGTGCTCCAGTCCCAGGTCGTACAACGACGCGGCCGCCTCGACGAACGACCGCGCCCCCGCCGACTCGCGCTCCGGCTGCCGCCAGCCCCGCCGCTCCATCAGCGCCGCGAGCGCCGCCGCTGCCTTCTGTCCGTTCTCGTCGGTACGCGGCGGCTTCTCCAGGTCGGTACGAGGCATGGCGTGGCCGAGTACGTAGTCGATCGACGGGTTCGGCTCGTCGAGCGTCTCGAGCACCTCCCGCGTGTGCGCGATCGAGAGCCCACCGATGCTGACCAGCGCCCGCAGCAGCTTGACCCGCTTCACGTGGCTCTCGTCGTAGGTGGCCTGGTTGAACTGCGTGCGTTCGCCGTGATCCACCAGGCCTTCGCGGATGTAGTACTTGATCCTCGGCACCGGTACGCCTGTCAGCCGGCTCAGCTCCGCGATCCGCACTCGTTCGCCTCCTCTTCCCTTGCCAGAACCTCGACTAGTAGATAGCGTACTATCCGTCAAGTGGATAGCACGCTATCTGTAATTGGGAGGAAGCGAAGATGACACTCCGCAACAACGCTGTAGTCCGCGCGGTCTTTGGTCACAGACCGTTGCTGGTCGGCACGACCGCCTCACTGACAGTCACGCTCCTCACGATCGGGGGGTTGCTGTTCGACGACCGCGTGCTCACCGGTGCGCCGATCTGGCTCAAGCCGTTCAAGTTCGGCGTGTCGATCGCGATCTACGCCGCCACGCTCGCCTGGCTGATCTCGTACGTCCAGCGCAGCCGGCGCCTGGCCTGGTGGGTCGGCACGATCTTCTCCGTCATGCTGCTCGGCGAGCTGGCCGCGATCACGACGCAGGTCGTCCGCGGTACGACGAGCCACTTCAACTACGCCACGGCGCTGGACGGTGGGATCTGGACGTCGATGGCGGTCATGATCGTGGTCGCCTGGGTGTCCAACCTGATCCTGGCCGTGGTGCTGCTGCGCGAACGGATCAGCGACCGGCCGATGGCCTCGGCTCTGCGCGGGGGGCTCGGGATCGCGCTGATCGGCATGGCGGTCGCGTTCCTGATGACCACGCCGAGCATCGGGGTGGTGCCGTTGCCGGACGACGAGAGCGGCATCGTCGGCGCCCACAGCGTCGGTGTGGCCGACGGTGGACCGGGCCTGCCGGTCGTCGGCTGGAGCACGGTCGGCGGCGACCTCCGCGTCTCCCACTTCATCGGAATCCACGCCCTGCAGGCGATTCCGCTGTTCCTGCTGGCGCTGGTCACGCTGTCCGGACGGTTCGCCAAGCTGCGCTCGGACGCGGTCCGGGTCAACCTGGTACGTACGGTCGCGCTCGCCTACCTCGGCCTGGTCCTGCTCACGGCCTGGCAGGCAGCTCGCGGCCAGTCGCTGATCCACCCGGACGCGGCAACGCTGCTGGCGGCCGGAATCCTCTTGCTGGCAACGGGAGCCGGCGTGGCCGTGACGCTGCTGCGTGGCCGGACGAACGCCGCCGTCGCCACCGCGAGCTGAAAGGGATCCCGATGACACAGCTGTTGTTCGACCTGACGTTCTACGTGGCAGCGCCGTTCTGGGCCCTGATGATTCTCGCCCCTCGGTGGTCGTGGACGCGGCGCATCATCGGATCGCCGTTGATCGTGCTGCCACCGCTGGCGATCTACTTCGTCCAGATCGCGCCGATTCTGGGCCAGTTCGCCCTCGCGATGCTGCGTCCCTCACTGGACGGCGTGCACGACATCCTCGGCAGCGTCGACGGCTCAGCCGCAATCTGGGCTCACCTGATCGCGTTCGACCTCTTCGTCGGCCGTTGGATGTACTTCGACAGCAGGGAGAAAGGCCTGCACGGCCTGTTGATGGCACCCGTGCTCGTTCTGACGATCTTGTTGTCGCCATTCGGCCTGGTCGCCTATCTCCTCATTCGCATGTTCGCCAAAACCTCGAAGAATTCTGGCGAGTAACTTCGTGTAGGGCTATAGTCACTCTGCTATCTAACGAGGCAATCCGGCCGGCTGTTGGGTGGGGGAGATGAACAGCAAGAAAAGGGTCGGTCTCGACTCTCCGGTGGGCTACGAGCGGATTTTCGATCTCGTCGCCGAACTGCTTCGCTGCACCAAAGGAAGCCGTAGTCGTGATCTCCCGGTTGTCCTGCTGTTCGGTCCGCGGGCCAGCGGGAAGACGCATATCGCTCAATATCTGGAGGAGCTGTACAACGGCGTCGTTCCGTTCAGCGGAATCGGACTCGGCGCCCCGTCGATGAACGAAGCTCGCAAGGTTCTTGTCGAGGTCTCCTACGAGTTGAGCCGCCGGAGCAAGCAGACGTTCAACGTACGGTTTCCGTTGCTGACGCTGTGCCTGATCGTCGCGGGCGCCCCGATCGCGCTGGCGGCGGCGCCGGCGGCCAGGAGACAGCAGATGCGAGCGCACGTCCATCGCAGGCTCAGGTGGTTCAACCGGCTCTTCACCAGCAGGCCGAACGTCGCGCAGGCGGCGAGAATCATCCAGCGGGTCGCGGGGCTGCCGGATTGGTTCGAAGGCGCCGCCCACGTGTTGATCTCCGGGCTCGGCTGGGCCGGCGAACGACGATTGCTGACCGGGTGGGGGAAGTGGCTCGGCACGGTCCGGCGCTGGGCGCGCGCAGGTGACTGGATCGACGTGGCGATCCACATCAACCAGCAGCTGAAGCTGAACACCATGGCCGACGTCCGGGCCGTCGACGATCTGCTGTTCGACGCGTTCCTCGAAGACCTCCACCGTTCGTTCAACGGTGTGCTGACGTCGTTCGACCGTCCGCTGAAATATCTCGCGGTGCTGGACGATGCCGACTCCAAAGGTGGCCGGCGGTTCTGCGACGCCTACGTACGCGCGACTCACAGCAGGCACCGCGACGACAAGCCGCCGGCTCCGCTGGTGCTGGTGGCCAGTAGCCGCACGTTGCCGTCGTCCGCGGTCGATCCGGCCCGGCCCGGTGGGACGCCCCGCACGTTGGCGCAACTCGGTTACGAGGACTGGGACAGCGAGCGTGACGTGACCCATCGCGGCGAGCGCTCCTGGTCGTATCCCGTCCGGCTCGGCGACATCAGCCCTGACGACGTGCGGCAGCTGGCCGAACGAGAGGACTTCGACGATCCACGACAGCTGGCCGAGATCACGCACTGGCTGACCACGGGGCATTCCGGTTCGGCAGTCGACGTACTCCAGACGATCATCGCCGCGGACACTCGCAAGACCGTACGCGAAGTGCTGCTGACCCGGCCGGCGCCGGCCGAGGGGGAACAGCGGTCATCGGCGGCCGAACGGCTCCTCGAACGATGGCTGGCAGACGCCGGCGCCGACCTTCGCCACGCGCTGCGCAGGGCTGCCGCACTCGACATTTCGACGCCACCCGCCGCCGACGTGCTGGACCTCGAGGAGCCACAGGTCGAGGACCTGAGGCGGGCCATGACCGGACAACTGTGGGATGTCGACGCGACCTACGCGCTGCGGTCGGCGCTCGTGCTGCCCGTGCCGGCGCTGCGAGCCCGTGCCGAGGCATGTCTGCTCGAACGATTCGGCGGGTCGGACAGGCGGCCGCCGCTCATGCACCCCTTCCTGCGCCGCCTTCTGCAGCAGGCGGTCGTACGGGAGGGCGGCTACGACGACGAGCACGAACGGCTCGTGACGTACCACGATCGTCGCGGAGAACAGCCGCAACGGGCCCACCATCGGCTTGCGCTCGGCGAGGTGGCGGCAGCCGTCGAGTACCTCGACAGCCGATTCTGCCAGACCGACCTCGTGAGCTGGCTGGTCGAAGTGGCCCTGGTCACCTCGGCGCCCAAGCGGCCGGGCGACCAGCCCGCCCAGCAGCCGGCCGACCTGCCGCCCGACCCTGAACGAGCCGACGCGATCCATGGGCTGGTCACCGCGCTGTGGCAGCTCGCTGATCGGTTCGGTGGGCCGGCCCGATTCGGAGCGAGCGCCGAGGAGCTGCACGTATGCGTCGGGAACCGATACCAGGAGCTCGTCAGGTTCGCCGACGGCCAGGACGCCAAGGATCTGCTGCACGAGCTGGAACGGATCTACCACGAGAACCCACTCCCCTGGGACCTGCCCGGAAGCGCCTGGAGCTTGCTGTGATCACATCTACTCGTCCGACCGGACGGATCAAGCGCGTCCTTCTGTACGTGTTCGTCGTGGTGCTCGTGACCGCGGGTTCCGGCGCGCTGGCCTGGGGCGTGAACCGGGGCAACCGTTGTTCCGAAGGCGTGTGGAGGCACGGACCCAGGGACGAGTGCGTGGGCGTCAGTGATGGCCGGTTCGCGTTCGCCACGGAGCTGAAGGGGGTCTCGGACAAGATCTATATGGAGAACAAGAGCATCGACCGGTCCAAGCCGTACGTCAGCGTGGCCTATCTGTTGCCGATGACGATCGGTGGTCGCGACGCCGCCGCCACGACCGAGACCAACCGCCGTGAGCTGGTCGGTGCCTATGTCGCCCAGCACGAGGGGAACCGTACCGGCCGGCCACCGATCCGGCTGCTGCTGGCCAATCCCGGTGATGACGGCGCGCAGTGGGAGCCGGTTGTCCAGCAGCTGAAGGAGATGCGAGCCTCGGACAACCTGGTCGCCGTCGCCGGTGTGTCGAAGACCCTGCCCGGCACGGTCAAGGCGATCCAGGCACTGACCCGGGACGACATAGCGGTCTTCGGGTCGACGCTGTCCGGCGAGAACCTCTCCGGGATGGAAGGGCTGGTGCGGGTCGCCCCGACCAACCGCGACGAGGCTCGGGCGATGGTGGCCCACGCCGAACTCCATCCGGCGTGGAAGAAGGTGATGCTCGTCCGGGACACCACTGACGATCCCTATTCCAACACGCTTGCGGAGCAGTTCCAGCTCGCGTTGCGCGGTTCGGGCATCGAGCTGGTCGGGCAGCCGGAGCGGTACGACTCGTCCCGGGACGGGTACGAGAACCTGTTCACGTTGATGGCCGGCAACATCTGCAACCAGCAACCCCAGATCGTCTACTTCGCGGGCCGTGGCACGCACCTGAAGTACTTCGCGAACGCGCTGGCGGCGCGTACCTGCCAGGGGAAGCACCTCACCGTGCTGACCGGGGACGACGCGAACGTGCTCAGTGGTGACGAGGAGTTCCGCAAGAAGCTCGGCGCCGACCTCACCGTCCAGTTCACCGGCCAGGCGCATCCGTCGGCGTGGGACGGACATCCCGCAGCGTTCTCGCCGGACACCGTGCGGCGGTTCCAGCCGGGTGGGTTCTACGAGACGCAGTTCGCCGAGGTTCCGCTCAGCGACGGCCAGGCCATCATGGGCCACGACGCCGTGATGACAGCGGCTGCGGCTGTACGGATCGCCGCGAGGGACGACACCCGCGAGGTGCGGGCGGACACGGTGTTCGGGTATCTCGGCAGCCTGCACGGCAACGCGAGCGTAGGCGGGGCCAGCGGCTGGATCTCGATTTGTCCGGACGGTGATCCGGAGAACAAGGCGATTCCGATCCTGGAGTTCCTTCCTTGGAGCAGTGATGTGCAGAAGCCCGGGATCGGCTTCATCAGTTTGAGCTCACGGACGGGCCGGCCGAAGACGGGCGTCCAGACTGGCGGGCGCTCGGCCTGCGACTGACTCCGCACACCTATTGCAGGTTGACGAACAGGCCGCCGTCGACCAGGACTTCGGAGCCGTTCATGTAGGCGCTTCCGGGTTGGGACAGCAACCAGATCACCTCGCCGACGTCCTTCGGCTCACCTATTCGCCCGACTGGTATCCGCTTGCTCAGATAGTCGAGCTTCTCCTGGTTGGTCCAGTCGTCGCGGTTGATGTCGGTCGCGATCGCGCCGGGGAGGACGGCGTTGCAGGTGATCCCGTGCGGGCCGAGCACGATCGCGAGGCTCTTCATCAACGACGAGATGCCGGCCTTGGTCGTGCAGTAGTGGACCTGCTGCGATCCACCCACCCAGGCGGAGATCGACGACACCGAGATCACCCGCCCGCCGCGGCCGGCCGAGACCATCCGCCGCGTGAAGGCCTGTGTCACCAGGAAAACCCCACGCAGGTTGACGTGCTGGACTCGATCCCACAGTTCGAGGTCGATGTCGAAGAAGTCCGCGAACGGGCAGATTCCCGCGTTGTTGACCAGCACATCCAGAGCGCCCCACTCGGCGTGTACGACCTCGGCCATCCGCGCGACAGCCGCCGGGTCTCCGACGTCGGCTTCGACGAGCAGGGCCGTGCCGCCGCCCGAGCGCACCAGGGCAGCCGTCTCCTCCGCGAACGAAAGCTCCCCAGGCGGATAGTTGACGACGACCCGCGCGCCCTCGGCTCCGAACCGCGCGGCCGTCGCGCGCCCGATGCCGCGCGCCGACCCCGTGACCAGAACGGTGCGCTCGTTCATGCCACTCTCCCGTCCTTGAAGCGTGTGAGGTTGCCCTCGTCGTACAGCGGCACGATCAGGTCGGCCGTCTCACGCACGCGCCGGTACGTGTCGATCGCTTCGTACATGTTCTCGTTGATGCCGATCGGGATGTTCTTCTCCACGTTGTCGAGTACGAAGAAGCTGTCGGAGATCGCCGCGATCCCGCGCTCGGTGTCGACCTCCACCACGACCGACGCCCGGTGGTGCACGCCGCTCTGCCAGGTACGCAGGCCGGGTGCCAGCTCGTCCTCGTCCTCCAGCAGGCGTACGCGCGGCCACGCGTCGGTCACCAGGTGCACGAGAATGTCGTCGGGCAGCGACGTCGCGCGGTTGTCGTGCGGATGCGTGTGCGTGGTGTGGAAGTGCACCCAGCCGCGTTTGGACAGACAAATCCGAGCGTTGGAGAAGAGCGCCACGTTGCTCACGGTGTAGAGCTGCAGCGGCGTCAGGATGACGTGCGTGATCTCCTCGGGCGTGAGCCCGTGCGCGGCCAGCTGGTCGACGATGAACTCGCCGGGCTCGCGCCGCATCGCC
Organism: Flindersiella endophytica; assembly: GCF_054779015.1. Taxonomy (NCBI): domain Bacteria; kingdom Bacillati; phylum Actinomycetota; class Actinomycetes; order Propionibacteriales; family Nocardioidaceae; genus Flindersiella; species Flindersiella endophytica. The sequence goes on along the minus strand of NZ_BAAGYY010000023.1, from coordinate 566,684 downwards.
GCTCGCTCGCCGAGCACGGTCGACCAGTGCGCGTTCATCGGCCCGAGGTCGGCGGCCGGGCCGGTGTTGACCAGCGCGGCCACGCCGTCGCCACGGATGAGCACGGACTGGAACAGCAGGGTGTGCCACTCGTCCCAGCCGCCCATCCAGAACAGCTCGGGACCAGGGACGTCGCCTCGCCCGACCGGAAGAATCTGGACGTTGTACATGCTCATCTGACCTCCGCGGTTTGGATCTGCTGGTTGGCGGGCCGGTAACCCAGCGCGGCCGACAGCCGCGCCGCCGCCTCGGCGAGCAACCCGTGTGCCTGCTGGCGGTGCGTGGGCGTGAACCGGATCGCCGGCACCGAAACGCTCATGGCCGCGATCGTCCGGCGGCCGTAGTCGAAGACCGGCACCGCGATACAGCGGATGCCGATGGTGTATTCCTCGTTGTCCACGCCGAATCCTCTGCGCCGCACCTCGGCCAGGTGGGACAGCAGCCGCTGCTTGTCCGTGATCGTGTTCGAGGTGACGGCCGAGAGCTTGGCGGCGCCCAGCCGAATCTCCAACTCTGGTTGGCCAAGTCCGGCCAGCAGCACCTTGCCGACACCGGTGGCGTACGCCGGCAGCCGACGGCCCACCTCGGACGCGAGCGTCAGCGTCTGCCGTCCGTCGACCTTCGCGATGTAGACGTTGGACAGCCCGTCGAGCACCGCGAGCTGAACGGTCTCGTCAACGGTGTCGCGTACGCCCTCCATCAGCGGCAGCGCCCGATCGACCAGTCCGAGGCACCGGGTGTAGACGTTGCCCGCCTCCAGCGCCCGGATGCCCACGGTGAACGTGTGGCCGGTTTCGTCGAAATCCGCCCAGCCGCGCTCGACCAGTGTCTGCAACAGGCCATGCAAGCTGGAACGGGGGTAGTGCAACGCCTGCGCGATTTCGGAAAATGTCAACGGCTTCTCGCACTTCGTCATAAGTTCGAGGATCGCCAGCGCGCGGTCGGCGGATTTCACGGGCATGGTCACGGTCGAGCTCCAGTTCTCATATGTGAACGCCACTTCACCACACTGAAGTACCCGGTACCGTACGCCGATAAGACCGCGATTGTCACGAGTTTGCGAGCATTGGGCAGACCAAAGGCAAGAGATGGTCACGCCGTCCCACAGCCCCCGCCCAACCGCCCAACCACCCTGATATCGGCCCTTCGGGTCGCTACATCACCGCCCGTGCCAGAGGGAGGACGCGTGAGCCAGTCCGCGCACGGCGAGCTCTTCGCCGGCTTCGCCCAACCCAACCCAGAGTTCTCACCCGTGCCCATCTGGTGGTGGAGCGGCGGCAAGGTCGAGCTGGAGCGGCTGTGCTGGCAGCTGGATCGCCTTGCGGAGCAGGGCGTCTACAACGCCGTGGTGCTCAACCTCGCCCCGACCGGCCCGCTCTACGGCGCGCTCGCCGACGACCCGCCGCTGTTCAGCGACGCCTGGTGGCAGCTGTGGGAGGGCCTGTGCGCGCACGCTCGCACGCGCGGGTTCCGGCTGTGGTTCTACGACCAGATCGGGTTCTCCGGCGCCAGCCTGCAGGGCCGGATCGTGCTGGCCGAGCCGGAGTTCGCCGGTGCCTCGCTGGAACGCGTGACGGCCGACGTCGACGGCCCGGCCGAGCTGACCTGTCCGGTCGCGGGCACACCGATCGGCGCCTGCGCGCTGCCGATCGACGAGTCCGGCGCCGTGACCGGCCCGCCGGTGCCGATTCCGGTCAACGACGGCAAGGCCGAGTGGACGGGTGGCGCCGAGAGCGGCAGGCACCGCATCATGCTGGCCTACAGCCTCCGGCAGGGCTTCGACTACATGTCGCGGGACGCCTGCGCACAGCTGTTCGACATCGTTCACGTCGCCTTCGAGCGGCACCTCGCGAGCTACTTCGGCGACGTCATCGTCGGCTCGTTCCAGGACGAGCTGCCGTCGCTGCCGATGTGGAGCCCGGCGTTCCCGGAGGAGTTCGAACAGCGCCGCGGCTACCGCATCGAGCCGGCGATCGCCGCGCTGTGGGAGGACTGGGGTCCGGAGTCGGTTCGGGTACGCGCCGACTTCCAGCGGGTGCGCGGATCGCTGGCCGAGGAGGCGTTCTTCCAGCCGCTGTACGAGTGGCACGAGAAGCACGGCCTGACGTTCGGTGTCGACCAGCAGAGCCCTTCCAGGACAGGCGAACCGCTGGCCGGCACCTGGCAGTACGCCGACTACATGCGTACGCACCGCTGGTTCAGCGCACCCGGCAGCGACCACCACGGCGAGGCGAAGATCCACAGCTCGCTGGCCCACCACTACGGCCGGCCGCGGACCTGGATCGAGTCGTTCCACAGCAGCGGCTGGGGTGGCACGCTGGAGGAGACGTTCGACTGGCTCGTGCCGTGGCTGCTGGCCGGCGCCACGCTGTACGACCCGCACGCCGTCTACTACTCCACGCACGGCGGCTGGTGGGAGTGGGCGCCGCCGAGCACCTGCTGGCGGCAGCCGTACTGGCGGCACTACAAGCACTTCGCCGACACCGTGAGCCGCCTCTCCTGGCTGCTCACCAGGGGCGACCACGTGTGCGACGTCGGCATCCTCTTCCCGTCGGCCACGATCCAGGCGTGCACGTTCGTCAAGGGACACTTGCCCGCGGCCAAACGGGCCAACGACGCCTACAACGCGCTGGTCGGGCGGATGGTCTGGTACAACGCCAAGCCGGGCGTGTTCAACCGGGCCGACCTCGACTTCGACATCCTCGACGACGACACGACGGCCGGTGCCACCGTGGCCGGCTCGGCGCTGCGGACCGCGGGCGAGACCTATCGCGCGGTCGTGCTGCCGTCGGCAAGCTACCTGGAGCCGGAGACCGCGCGGAAGCTCGCGGAGTTCGGCGAGGCCGGCGGGCTGCTGGTGGTCGTCGGCGACCTGCCGGAGCAGGTCACCGACCCGACCGACGAAGCCGGCGTGCAGGCGATCCAGCGCCTGAAGGCCCTGCTGGACAGCGGATCGGCGGTGCACGTGACCGATCCGGAGGCGGTGCCGGCAGCGCTGGAACGGCTCGGCCGGCCGGCCCAGCTCGAGGGGCCGCTGCTCCACCGCAGGGTCGGCGACCGGCAGGTCGCGCTGGTGCCGGCGTCGCCGCTCGGGACGGCGACCAAGAACCCCATCATCTCCGACACCGGGCACTGGCACTACGACGTCTACCAGAACGGTTACGACTTCGATCCAGCTCGCTACCGCCCGAAGACGACGATCCGGCTGACCGGTGTGGCGGCCGACGTCGAGCAGTGGGATCCCCTGACCGGCTTGACGAAACCGGCCGTCACCCGTCCGGTCGACGGCGGCACCGAGGTCGAGGTCGACTTCGACTCGGTGCCCGCAGCCGTGCTGGTCTGGACGGACGGCGAGGCCGGCGGCGACGGCTCGGCGGAGGCGGCGCCCGCGGGCGTGGAGCGTCGCAAGGCCGTTACCTGGAAGGAGATTCCGCTGGACGCCGGCTGGTCGAGCGGGATCGTGCCGACCACGGACAACCGCTACGGCGACCTCGCGCTGCCCGCACACGAAGGGCCGCTTCCCGTTCAGCAGTGGCGGATGCGACACCGGATCGACGGCACGGACGACTGGTCGGAGGTGGTGGCGGGCTACGGCACGTTCGGCTGGATCCGCGAGCCCGGCGACGCCGACTGGCAGCCGTTGCGCTACTCCCTCTCGCGCGGCATCCAGGACGACCCGTTCCAGGCGAGCTGGCTCGGGCCGAAGGGTCGCGTTCCGGACGAGTTCTGGCACGTGCAGTCGGTCAAGAAGGGGCAGACCGTCTCACTGCGCACGGCACTTCCGTACGACGGCGAAAGTCCTGTGACGCTGGCGATCGCCACCAACGGCGGGCTGACCGGCCGCTGGAACGGCAGCGACCTCCCGGCCGATCCGGGCGGCTACCTCCGGCTCTACGACGTCACCCCGGACCCGTCCGGGCCGAACCAGCTCGAGCTCGAGGTGACCGCGGAGAAGAACGGCATCCTGCGTGGTTACTGGGCGCTGACGACCGACCCGGAGGCGTTCGCCCGGCCGGTCTGGCTGGAGCCGGGCGACAAATCGTCGGTCGGGTCGGCGCTGAGCATCGGCAGCAGCTTCGAGCTCGAAGCGCTTCCACAGCAGGGCGTTCTGCAGCTCGGCACCGACGGCCCGGCCACGCTGCTGGTCAACGGCGAGGAGATCGGCACGCAGGGCGCGTTCGAGCCGTACGGCAGCCAGAACCGCGTGCTGCCGTACGACATCACCGGAGTTCTGCGGCAGGGCACGAACACGATCGAGGTGCGGCTCACCGATGTCGGCCGTGCGCTGGCGGCGTTCGTCGACGCGCGGTTCACCAACGCCGACGGCACGTCGACCTCGGTGGTGACCGACGCGTCATGGACGTTCGAGCGCAACGGCGTTCCAATCCCTACCGTCGTGAGGCGGTCGCAGCAGTACGACGCGCGCTGGTCGCAACTGGTCGCGCGGCCGCACGCGCTGCCGGCCAGCCGGTGGATCGATCCCGAGGCGGTGGAGGGCGGTGTCGTCGAGCTGGTGCCGGAAGCCCGGCCGGGCGCCGAGAAGGCAGCCGAGTGGTTCCAGGTCGCGGTGCCGCCGGGTGCGGTGTCGGCGACGTTGCCGGTCGCGGTCGACTCGTTCCAGGCCTGGCTCGGTGACGCCGAGATCGCGGTGCCAGAAGGTGAACGCACGGTCGAGCTGGCCGACCCTCACGGCGAGGGCCGCGTGCTGACCGTACGCGTGCAGCCGTCCGACGGGCGTACGGAGGGTGCGCTGTGGGACGGCCCGGCGACGTTCGAGTGCGGCGAGGGCCGGCTGTCGCCCGGGCCGTGGGACCAGGCCGGGCTCGCGTCGTACTCCGGCGGCGTGACCTACCGCAAGGAGGTCCTGCTCCCAGATTCGGCAGGGTCCGTCGGCCAGGTGGCCCTGGACCTCGGCACGGTACGCGGCACGGCCGAGGTGAGCGTCAACGGCCGGCCGATCGGCGTGCGGATCTGGTCGCCGTACCGCTTCGACATCACCTCCGCGGCCCAGCCGGGGGCGAACACCATCGAGGTGACGGTCTTCAACACACTCGGGCCCTACCTCAACGACGCCTCGCCGACGCGATACGTCTTCGCCGGACAGCAGCTCTCGGGCATGCTGGGACCGGTTCGCCTACTCGCCCAGGACACCTAGGAGACAAAGGCGCATGGCTTTCCCGAGGGTTCGCGAGGTCCGGGCCTACGTCGTCCGCGGCGGTGGCGCCGACTACCACGACCAGCAGGTCAAGCACTGGATCGACGACCACATCTCCAGTCCGATGGCGCGCTATCCCGACTACCGCGACAGCCGGCAGTCGTTCGGCATCAACGTGCTCGGCACGCTGGTCGTCGAGATCGAGGCCGACGACGGCACGGTCGGCTTCGCGACCACGACGGCCGGCGAGCCTGGCGCGTACCTCGTCGAGAAGCACCTGGCCCGGTTCGTCGAGGGCGCGCCCGCACACGAGCTGGAGAAGATCTGGGACCAGATGTACTCCTCCAGCCTGTTCTACGGGCGGAAAGGCCTGGTGGTCAACGTGATCAGCGCGATCGACCTCGCGCTGTACGACCTGCTCGGCAAGCTGCGCGGACTGCCCGTCTACGCGCTGCTGGGTGGCGCGGTCCGCGACGAGCTGATCTTCTATGCCACCGGCGCGCGACCGGATCTGGCCGAGGGCATGGGCTTCATCGGTGGCAAGCTGCCCTTGCAGCACGGGCCGGCCGAAGGGCCGGAAGGCCTGCGCGCCAACCTCGAGAAGCTGGCGACCATGCGGTCGCGGGTGAGCGACGACTTCTTCCTGGCCTGGGATTGCTGGATGTCGCTCGACCTCGACTACGCCACCCGGCTGGCGCACGCGTCGAATGAGTACGGCCTGCGGTGGATCGAGGAGGCGCTGCCGCCCGACGACTACTGGGGCTACGCCGAGCTGCGCCGCCGGCTGCCGACGGGAATGTGGCAGAACACCGGCGAGCACGAGTGGACGAGGTGGGGTTTCCGGCTGCTGTTGGAGATGGAGTGTGCCGACGTCATCCAGCCGGATGTCAACTGGTGTGGGGGAATCACCGAGTTGCTCAAGATCACGGCGCTGGCCGACGCGCGTGGTGTGCTGGTGATTCCGCACGGGTCGAGCGTCTACTCCTACCACTTCGTCGTGACCCGGCACAACAGCCCGTTCTCGGAGTTCCTGATGATGCATCCGGAGGCGAGCGAGGTCGTGCCGATGTTTTCGCCTTTGCTGCTTGACGAGCCGGTGCCCGAGAACGGGCGGTTGAAGCTACCCGAGACTCCGGGATTCGGTGTCCGGCTCAACACCGAGGTCGACCTGCACCGGCCGTACACGCACTGAGGCGAACTCCGCGGCGAGGTCGGCGGCGTCGAGGATGCGCAGTCTGGTGGGATCGAGCCGCCAGGGATACAGGGCGTAGACCGACACGCCGTCGGGTAGGTCGGCGTTGCCGTGGACCAGTGCGGCGTAGTCGATTCCGGCGGGCAGGGCGTCGCCGGACAGTTCGGCGTCGGGTGGCGTGAGCGCGATCAGCCGGGTGGCGAAGCCGGCGGTGCTCTCGTCCGGCCGGCGGATGTACATGCCGAGGTCGCCGTTCGTACGCCGGACGATGACCTCCTGGCCGCGCGCGGCGGCGTTCCAGCAGGCCAGCTCCCACAGCGTCACGCGGTCGCCGAGTCCGAAGACGTCCTCGACGGCGGCGCCGAGACCGCCCAGCCTGGACTCGTGGACCTCCACGCTGTGGGCCGGTGCGCGGCCGCCGAGGTTGAGGTCGACCCAGCGGAACGTCCGCGTCCACAGGTCGGCGACGAGCAGGAGCAGGATCTTCGCCGGGCCGGACAGCTCGAAGCGTTGCTCGACGGCCAGCGGATCGAACAGCCCGTCGGGGTTGGTCATGAAGCCGGCGAAGCCACGCTCCAGCTTCTCGAACGGTACGTCGTTGAAGCTGAAGACGGTCGGCAGAACGTAACGGGCGTTGAGCTTTCGCAGCGCCGGCAGGTCGAGGTCGATGAACTCCGAAGCGCCCAACGGCTGTGGGGCCGAGGTGAGGTCGCCGGAGTGCACCGCGGCCGTGCCGGCGTACCGCAGGTTGGTGTAGGAGCACAGTCCGATGAACGTCCAGCTCTCGTCGAACAGCGCGACCGAGAGGTCGAGATCCACCTCGATGGTGCGTGGCTCCGCCCAGTGCAGGAAGAAGCGGAGGCGCTCGCCGAACGGGAGCTGCTGGGTGCTGCCGCGCGGCAGCCGTACCTTGGCCGACGAGGCGGATCGTTCCGCAGTGGGCGCCAGCAGGCTGGCGAGACCGTCGTCGAGCAGCACTCTGCCGAGCGGTGGCAGGGATTCCGCTCGCCGGAGCAGCTCACCGGTGAGCAGCTCGGAGGTCTTGCGGACTGCCTCGGCGGGCAGCGGTGGCTGCGTGCCGGGCTGCGTCCAGGCCTTCGCCGATCCTCCGGAAGGGAAGAACAGCCGGGTCACGCCCGGCGGCGTGCGAAGCTGCCCGAGCGTGGCGATGAGGACACCCGGCGCCACGTCGGGTGCGACGTCACGGAGCGCGTCGAGGACCGGCTGCAGTGGTGCGGCACGGAGCAGTTGGCAGAGCCGGCGGACGAGCTCACCGGGACGCCGGCGGAGCAGCTCGACGGCCTGCCGGCCGTCGCCCGCGCGCAGGGCGTTCTCGACCAGGCCGTTGAACGTCTTCAGCCTCGGCTGTCCGCGCCGGATCTCGAACGTCTCGGTGTGCTGCCCGGCCGTGGCGGCCAGCGCGTGCGCGAACGCCGTATCGCCGTCGAGCTTCGTACCGCGGACGGCCGCGAAAGCCAGTGCCACGCGAGGGAAACGCCGGTGGTACTCGAACGGGTGGAGGACCTCGGTGAGGTGCTTCCAGGGCTCGGCGTGGCGGAACAGGTCTTCGGCCAGCCGGTCGACCGGCATCCGTTCCATCCTGGCCAGCAGCGCACGGCGCAGGCTCCGGCGTACCGATGTGCGCGTGGCCGGTGGCCGGCGCAGGCCGGGATCGCCGTCCATCAAGGCGTAGAGGAGACGCAGGACGTCGGTGGCGGTGTCGACGTGCTGGTCGACCAGCGCCTGCTGTATCGCCGGATCGGCTTGCAGGCTTGGGAGAACGCCGGCCAGCGCGATGGCGCGGGCCTCGCGTACGGGGATCCGGTCGGGCAGCCACTCGTGGCCGGGCAGTGCCTTGGCGAACACCGCCAGGTCGAGGCGGTCCTGCGGAGACAGCGGTGTCTCGCGGGCGAGCAGCTTCGTCGTGAGGTCGCGGGCCATCGCGTTCGCGTCGGCTTCGTACGACAGCAGGACGAGGCTGCCCTCCCGCCGGACGCCGCCGGCATCCCGGCCGGAGGGCTCTGACGGCTGCAGGAACGGATCGTCCTGCGGGATGCGCCGATGGCAGATCGGGCAGCCGCTGAGGTCGGAGCCATCCCAGCAATAGCGGCAGACCAGGTGCGCACACGGCGAGACGGGTCGCACGGAGCCGACCGTTCCGCACAACACGCAGGGCTGGTTGGGCTCCTGCACGAGGTAGGCGAACATCCGGCGGACGTAGAGCTCGCCGGTGTCGGCCGGGACGCTGTGGGGGAAACGCCGGAACAGCGGTACGTGCTTGACGTTGGTGCCGACGATCTGGTCGAGCCCGTTGAGGAGTCCATGGCCGAGGCGCATGAGATCCTCGGCGGGAAGCGCTCGGAGGGCATGCCGCAGCCCGGCGGAGAACAGGAAGCCGCGTTGCAGGGCTTCGGCTTCGAGTGCTCGCACACCGGTTTCGACGTCGACGGCGACGCGCAGCATCCGGTCGGCCAGCCAGCGCTTCGTGGCGTGCACGGCCAGCTCGGGAACGACCGTTCGGCGGCGCAGCAGCACGTCCGCCAGTTCGTCCATCGTTCCCTCCCGCAGGTGTCGTCGCGCGGCAGGGGCGGAGAGCGGACGCGCTGATCAGTTAACTGCTGAGAAGAAGGAAGCACGCCCAGGAGCCGCCCCTGCCGAGGCAACCGTACGCCATCGGGATCAGGTCAGCACGTCGATAACCTCGTAGCGGTTGGGTTTCGTCCCGTGTCGCAGGCGGCGCACCTGGTCTCTGGTGGCTGCTATGACGGGATTGTCCTTTGTGGCGGCGTCGAACGCCTCCCGGCTCTCCCAGAGCATGTGGTTGATGACCTGTGTGCCGTCCAGGCTGCGCAGCAGGTGCATCGACAGGAGGCCAGGAATCGTGGCCGGATCGCCGGCGTCCCTGATGCAGTCGATCACCTCCTGCTGGCTTTCCGGAGGAACGGTGAAGACGTTGACGGCAACCAGGCCTTGCCCGGCTGTGGTGAGGAGGTTCATGGAGCCAGCGTAGATAAGAAAGTGTGGCGGATCTGTAACACTTAGGCTCATGGTGGCTTCCCGGCGACGCGGCCCGCGCAGCGACGCGCTGCGCAACGACCAGCGGATCCTCGAGGCGGCGGCGCGGGTCCTCGCCGACGACCCGCGCGCGACCATCCAGCGGATCGCGGACGAGGCGGGGGTGGTGCGGCTCACGGTCTACCGGCGTTACGCCAACCGCGACGCGCTGCGCCGGGCCATCTACGAGGCGGCCGCGGAGGAGGCTTCGCAGGCGATCCAGGCTGCTTCCGCACGGGAGCTCGACGCGCTCGCGGCGTTGCGGGAGCTGATCGTCGCGATGGCCGGGATCGTACGGCGCTATCCGCTGCTGTCGGTCGGCACCGACCTGCAGCCGTTGCCCGGCGAGGTCCGCCGGCCGCCGGTACCGCCGTCGAGCCGGGCGATGCGGCGGGCGTTCGTGGAGCTGATCCGGCGGGGGCAGGCGGAGGGCTCGCTGCGGGCCGGCGTACGTCCGGAATTGCTGGCGCAGGCGGTGGTCGGCACGTTGCGGCTCGCGTCGCGGTTCTCGCGTAGCACCGGCTCGCCGGGGGAGGAGCTGGGCGCCGAGGTGGCCGACCTCGTGCTCAACGGTGCCGCGACCGGCCGGTTCGTGAGCTGACAATCGGCTTTGGGGTGGGTAGGTTTCGTGACGTAGGAGGGAGGCAGCGATGGCCGATCCGCTGCGGGAGTCCCTGTCCGGTCTCGTCGAGGACGGCACGCTCTCCGCCGAGCAGGCCGAACGTGTCGAGCACGTGCTGCGCGAGCGGGGAGTCGCGCCTCACATGCGATCCGAGCCCACGACGACCCGGCGCGAACGGGCCGGGGAAGTCCTGTCGTACGTCGGCGGCGCGCTGGTGATCGGTGCGCTCCTCCTGCTGGTGTCGCTGACCTGGGACGAGCTCAGCAAGCCCGGCCGGATCGCGATCTGCGCGACCGCGACGGTGCTGTTGCTGGGGGCGGCGTTCGGGCTGGCCGCGCGGTCGGGTGCGACCCGCCGGCCGGCCGCGATCTCGACGGTGGCCGCCCTGGGCGCCGTGGCAGCGGCGATCACCACGTGGGTCGCGCTCGAGGTCGACCGGTCGTGGCCGCCTGGGCTTGTGTTGCTGCTGGTGAGCGCGGCGGCGTACGCGTTGTGGCGCGGATCGCCTTTGGTTGTAGCGGTTTTCGCCGGTGGGCTGCTCATCCTGCTCGACATACTCGACAACGTGCCGGAGTCGTGGGGTGAGCTCAGGACGCACGGCATCGGCTTCGTGCTCTACGGCGCGCTGTGGATCGTGCTCGACCGGATCCGCCGGGGTGGGCTGGCCGGCTCCAGTCCGATGGCGGGCGTGCTCGGCGGGGCGCTGGCCGTGCTGGGCGCGGAGGTCGGGGCGTTCGACGAGCGCTACCCGGCGATCGGGCTCGCGGTGGGTGCGGTGGTGATCCTGTCGCTGTTCGGACTGTTCTGGTACGGCCGCGACTGGACGTACGCCGCGCTCGGCGTACTGGCGGCGCTGATCGTGCCGTCCACGGCGCTCGGGCGGATCTGGGAGAACGCCCTGGTGGGCGGCGTGGTGCTGCTGATCGTCGGTGTGTGCCTGGTGATCGGGTCGATTTTCGCTGTCAGGCAAGGGAGAACGCCGGCGAACGACTGAGTTTCTGGCTCGCCGGCGTCTCCCTGGCCGGTCCGGCTACAGCTTGGGCTGCAGGGCCTGCATCGTGGCGATCTCCTTGCTCTGACCGTCGATGACGGCCTGGGCGAGCTGCTTGGCGTCGTCGCTGCCGCCCTTGCTCAGCTCGGCTTTCGCCATGGTGATCGCGCCTTGGTGATGCTCGATCATCAGCTTCGTCCACTGCTGGTCGAACGTCTTGCCGGTGGCGTTCTCGAGCGTGGCCATGTCGTCCGCGCTCATCATGCCGTCGGCCATGGTGTGGCCGCCTTGGTGCTCGCCGCCGGTGGCCGGAACCTCCTCGCCCCAGTCCTCGAGCCAGCCGGACATCTGGTCGATCTCCGGCTGCTGCGCCTGCTTGATGCCGGTCGCGAGTTGCTTGACCTGGGCGTTGGTGGCCTTCTCGAGCGCGAGATCGGCCATCTCGACCGCCTGCGCATGGTGCGGAATCATGCCGGTCGCGAAGTCGACGTCGGCCTGGTTGTGGTCGCTGCCTGAGCTGCCTCCGCAGGCTGCCGCGAAGGTGATCGCGAGCAGGGCAGCACAAAGCGCCAGCGCGCGCTTCATGGGATGTGGTTCCTTTCGTCAAAGTCGGATTGCGTGCGAAGTGAGGGCGTTCGACAGCGCTCAGGTCCGCAGCACGCAGAGTTCCGACAGTGACGGTGGCGCGGGCTCGGCCGCGCGGGCGTGCGGGTGAAGCCGGCCGGCTGCGCCCGTGGTCGCTCGCTCCCGGCGGCCGAGGAGCAGGGTGAGCAGGAGCCAGCCGAGCCCGGTGAGGATCGCAAGGCAGAGCGCGCCCATGGCATGCCCCGCCCCGTCCGTGACCGAAGCGACGGAAGTGGCGGTGGCTGCGCTGCCCGGATTCGCCATCGGGCCACCGCTCCCGCCCGCGGGCTCGCCGGCCGCTGGTTCGGCAGCCGCGGCACCGGCGAGGTCGTGGCTGTTGACCGGCTTCGCCATCGAGCCGCCGCTGCTGGCCGCGGCGTCGGCCGCCGGTTCGGCTGCCGCTGCGCCGCCGGGCGGGGCGTGGGCGCTGCCCGGCATTGCCATCGTGGCATCAGGGGCGGCGCTGTGGGAGCCCATGCCGTTCGCCGGGGGCGGCATTGATCCGTGGTTGCTGGTGAAGCCGTGCATCCCCAGCAACCCCGCGATCAATGCCACCGCGACGGCGAATCTTCTGCTCACGCGCCTCCCGCCAGCGCCCGGAAGCGCCGTAGTCGCAGGCTGTTGGTCACCACGAAAACCGAGCTGAACGCCATCGCCGCGCCTGCGATCAGCGGGTTCAGCAGGCCGAACGCGGCCAGCGGAATCGCCGCCACATTGTAGGCGAACGCCCAGAACAGGTTGCCCTTGATCGTACGCAACGTCGCCCGAGACAGCCGGATCGCGTCGGCGGCGGCGCGGAGGTCGCCGCGCACCAGCGTGAGGTCGGAGGCCTCGATCGCCACGTCGGTGCCGGTGCCCATCGCGATTCCCAGGTCGGCCTGGGCGAGCGCGGCCGCGTCGTTGACACCGTCGCCCACCATCGCGACCGAGAGCCCCTTGTCCTGCAGGGCCTTCACAGCGTCGACCTTGTCCTGTGGCAGCACCTCGGCGATCACGTCTTCGGAGGCGATGCCGACCTGCGCCGCGACCGTACGCGCGGCCCGCCGGTTGTCACCGGTCAGCAGCCGGGGCGTGAGGCCGAGCGACCGAAATGCCTCGATCGCCGAAGCCGACGTGGGTTTCACGGTGTCGGACACCACGAGCAGGCCCTGCGGCCGATCCTCCCACGCGACCCAAACCACTGTGTGGCCGTCGGATTCGGCCTTCTCGGCCGCTGACGCCAGCTCGTCCGGCAGTTCCGAGGCGGTCCAGCCGGACCGGCCGACGCTGATCGTACGTCCCTCGACGACGCCCCGGACGCCTTGCCCTTCGGCGTTCACGAACTCCTCGACCCGCGGCAGCGGCTCCGAAGCCGCTCGCGCCGCCTCGGCGATGGCCTTCGCGATCGGGTGTTCGGAGGCGTCCTCGACCGCGCCGGCGTAGCGGAGCACGTCGGCCTCGGCCACGCCCGCTGCCGCGACGGTCTTGCGCAGGCTCATCTTGCCTGCCGTCACCGTGCCGGTCTTGTCGAGCACGATCGTGTCGACCGCCCTGGTGGACTCGAGAATCTCCGGTCCCTTGATGACGATGCCGAGCTGCGCGCCACGTCCCGTACCGACCATCACCGCGGTCGGCGTCGCGAGTCCGAGCGCACACGGGCACGCGATGATCAGCACCGCGACAGCCGCCGTGAACGCGCCCGCCGCCGAGCCGTCGATGCCGTACCAGATGCCGAACGTCAGCACCGCGAGCGCGATCACGATCGGTACGAACACCGCCGAGATGCGGTCGGCCAGCCGCTGCACGGGCGCCTTGCCCGCCTGGGCCGCTTCCACCAGCCGGGAGAGCTGCGCGAGCTGGGTGTCGGATCCGACCCGCGTCGCGCGTACGACCAGCCGGCCGGACGTGTTGACCGTGGCGCCGACGACCGCGTCGCCGGGGCCGACCTCGACGGGCACCGGCTCGCCGGTGAGCAGCGAGGCGTCGATCGCGGACCTGCCCTCGAGCACTTCGCCGTCGGTGGCGAGCTTCTCACCCGGCCGTACGACGAACTCGTCGCCTGTCTTCAGCTGGTCGATCGGGATGCGGGTCTCCACACCGTTACGCAGGACCGCGACGTCCTTCGCGCCGAGCTTGAGCAACGCCCGCAGCGCGGCGCCGGAACGGCGTTTGGCCCTGGTCTCGGCGTACCGGCCCGCGAGGATCAGCACCGTGACGCCGGACGCGACCTCGAGGTAGATCTCCTCGCCGGCGCCCTGCGCGGGCAGCAGCGTGAACTCCATGCGCATGCCGGGCGTACCGGCGTCGCCGACGAACAGGGCGTAGACCGACCAGACGTACGCCGCGATCACGCCCAGCGAGATCAGCGTGTCCATCGTGGCGGTGCCGTGGCGCAGGTTGATGGCGGTGGCGCGGTGGAAAGGCCACGCCGCCCAGGTGACGACCGGCGAGATCAGCGCGAACGCGAGCCACTGCCAGTAGTCGAACTGCAGAGCCGGGATCATCGACAGCAGGACGACGGGGAGGCTCAGCACAGCTGCGCCGATCAGCCGATGACGCAGCGTTCGAGACTCGGCATCCTCGCCGGTCTCGCCGTCACCCTCGGTGTCGTCGGCGGCCGGCGGCTGGGGCAGTTGCGCGGTGTAGCCGGTGGCCTCGACGGTCGCGACCAGCTTCTCCGGCGCGACCTCGGCGGGGTAACGCACCGTGGCCTTCTCGGTCGCGAAGTTGACCGTGGCCTCCACGCCGTCGAGCTTGTTGAGCTTCTTCTCGACGCGTACGGCGCAGGAGGCGCAGGTCATCCCGCCGATCGTCAGCTCGATGAACTGACGGTCGGGCTCCGCTGCCGTCGCTGCCTTGGTCGCTGTGTTGCTCATGGTCGTACGAGGCGGTAGTCGCCCGCCTCCTCGAGTGCGGTGCTCACCTGGTCGTCGGCGATCGGGTCGGCGCTGACGACGGTGACCTTGGACTCGCCGCCGGACGTGAGGTCGACCGTGACATCGCTGACGCCGGCGACGCCCTTGAGCTCCGAGCTCACGGCGTGGGCGCAGTGGTCGCAGGTCATACCGCTGACGATGTAGGTCGTGGTGACGGACACGTGGAAACTCCTTGTGTGCTTGTGGGTTTGCGGCTCAAGGCCCCGCTCGGGGCCGGCTCAGGACCGAACCAGGCGGGCGATCGCGGCCGAGGCTTCCTTCACCTTGGCGTCGGCCTCCTCCGGGCCGCCGTTCGCCAACGCCTCCTTGACGCAGTGCGACAGGTGCTCGTCCAGCAGTCCCAGCGCGAACGACTCGAGCGCGCGGGTGGCCGCGGAAACCTGGGTCAGTACGTCGATGCAGTAGGTGTCGTTCTCGACGAGGCGCTGCAGGCCTCGAATCTGGCCTTCGACCCGGCGTAGCCTCTTCAGGTGGGCCTGCTTGCTGTCGAGGTAGCCCGGAACGGTCTGGTGCTCGTGGTGCTCTTCGGTTTGCATGGGGTCGACCTCCTGCGTTCATGCTACCCCCTGGGGGTACCCGTGGGAATGTGATTCAGCATACCCCCTGGGGCTACCCACGCCAGCGAGCTCGCCGGGCAGGTCCGCACACCCGCTGAGGAGCGGGACGCCGTCGCCTACCCGGCGGCGCCCATGCCGTTCTGGCCGGGCTGCATCGATCGCATGGCGTAGCGGGCGGGCGGGACCGACAGGTAGCGCTTGAAGTGGCGCGTGAGGTGCGCCTGGTCGTGGAAGCCCACCTCCACGGCGACCTGCGCGGGCGGCATGCCCTCGAGCAGCCGTCTCCGCGCCAGGTCGATCCGCGCGCCGATCACGTACGCGTGCGGCGAGACGCCGTAACGCCGCTTGAAGCTGCGTACGAGGTGCGGGACGGTCCGGTCGAAGCGACGGGCGGCGTCGGCGAGGGTGATCTTCGTGGCGAGGTGGCCGTCGAGGAAGTCGTGCAGGCGTTCGGCGAGGCCCGGCTCGAGGGCCTGGGCAGGCCGGGCCTGTCCAGGTCGCAGGTTGGTCCTGATCCGCTCGGCGACCAGGGCCAGCCCGGTCTCGACTTCCATGGGATCCGCGTGTGCGGCGAGGCGCTCGTGCAGCCGGCTGAGCGTGTCCCGCAACGCCGGGTCGGAGAACGTCGAGGAGTCGACGGCCGGGCCGACCAGCGTCGATGGCAGAAAGTCACTGTCGAGGTAGAGCTCGCGCTTCCGGAACTGTCCGTGATACTCGGCGGGATAGCCGTTGTGAACGACTCCGGGCGGTAACACCGTCACCGATCGCGTTCCGTGAGCGCCGTGCCGGCGGGTGTCGAGGTCGTACTGGATCGCCCCGTCATCGACGATCAGGACTGCCCACGTGTCGTGGCTGTGCAGGGGGTAGCGGAAGTCGACCATGTGCGCGTGGAAGACCTCGGCGATCCCGGCCACCGGTGGTCGCCAGGCGCGGATCCGGCAGGAGGCCGGCAACTCCTCGCGCATATCAACAACGTACAAGACGGCCGCCGGGCCGGCGGCGCAGTCTTGACGGCATGGAACCTGTCAACCTGACCGACGCGCTGGCCTCGTTCGACGAGATCTACAGCCCGCGGATCGTGGCGCGGATGAACGACTACGACGTGAAGATCGCGCACACCGAGGGTGAGCACGTCTGGCACGTCCACGAAACCACCGACGAGTTCTTCCTCATCCTCGACGGCCGCTTCGACATCGCGATCCGTGACGACAGCGGCGCGGAACAGACCGTGACGCTTACCAAGGGCGACATCTACGTCGTCCCGAAGGGCGTCGAGCACAAGCCGTCCTCCCCTGGCGGCGCGATCCTGATGTTCGAGCCGAGTGGCACCGTCAACACCGGCGACCGCCACGACGGCGACATCCCGGCCGGCATCCCGACGACAACGGGCGAGGCGCTGAGCTGAGCTGAGCGCGCGTCCGGCGAGCCGGAGGGCGGCTGTCGGTGGGGGCGGATAGCCTCGCTCTCGTGGGTGGTCAGGTCAGGACGAAGTCAGGTGCCGCGGGCGAGCCGGCGCCTCCGTTCGTGCTGCACAAGGGTGATGTCAGCAAGGCTTACGCCGGCTGGCCCACGCCGGTCACGATCGTCAGCGATGGGGCCTACGGTGTGCGCGGCTTCCACGGCGACACGACCGGCCCCGACGGGCTGGTCGAGTGGTATCGCCCGCATGTCGAGGCCTGGTCCAGGGCCGCGCACCCGGCGACGACGCTCTGGTTCTGGAACACCGAGGTCGGCTGGGCCACCGTCCACCCGCTGCTGGTCGAGCAGGGCTGGGACTATGTGCAGACGATCACCTGGGACAAGGGCGTCGGGCATGTCGCGGGCAACGTCAACGGCAAGACGATCCGACGTTTTCCGGTGGTGTCGGAGGTCTGCGTGCTCTACCAGCGCCGCTTCGCCATCGACACGCCCGGCGGCGCGCTGCCCGTTCAGCAGTGGCTGCGACACGAGTGGGTGCGTTCCGGGCTGCCGCTCTATCGCGCCAACGAGGCCTGTGGCGTACGCAATGCGGCCACGCGCAAATACCTCACCCAGGACTGGTTGTGGTACTGGCCGCCCGGCGAGATGTTCGAGAAGCTCGCGACCTACGCCAACGAGCACGGCGTCGAGACCGGCTGGCCCTACTTCAGCCTCGACGGCCGCGCGAGCGTGACGGCCAAGGAGTGGGACGCGCTGCGCTACCGCTGGAACCACCAGCACGGCATCACCAACGTTTGGCACCGCGGCCCGCTGCACGACGACGAGCGGTTGAAGGGCACGCTGCGCCGGGCCGCGCCGCGGGTCTACAAGCCGACGGCGGGGTCGTCCGCGCACCTCAACCAGAAGCCGCTGGAGTTCATGGAACGCCTGGTCAAAGCGGTCACCAACCCTGGCGACGTGGTGTGGGAGCCGTTCGGCGGCCTGGCCTCCGCCTCCGTGGCAGCGGTCGCGCTGGGCCGGCAGCCCTATGCCGCCGAGCTCGACAAGGGCTTCGCGAAGCTGG
Organism: Flindersiella endophytica; assembly: GCF_054779015.1. Taxonomy (NCBI): domain Bacteria; kingdom Bacillati; phylum Actinomycetota; class Actinomycetes; order Propionibacteriales; family Nocardioidaceae; genus Flindersiella; species Flindersiella endophytica. The sequence goes on along the minus strand of NZ_BAAGYY010000023.1, from coordinate 549,053 downwards.
CGGCCGAACGCTTACGCGCCGCGGCCGAGGCGGCGAACCCCGCCGCCGAGGAAGCCGCCGTACCGCCTGATGTGAAGGCGGCGACGCCGTGACCAACACCGCTGACGGCCTGTTCGAGGCCCCGGTCCTGCCGGCGGTTTCCGGCGCACCCGAGCCACCGGCCGAACCTGTTCTCGATCCGGACGCTCCGCTCACCAAGCTGCAGGTGCGACTGCGCACGGTGCTCGCCGGCCTGCCGGCGCACTTCGAGTTCCACAACCAGATCGCCGGCGTCAACGCGACCGACCTGCACAGCCTCAACACCCTGCTCGGCACGTCGATCGAGGGCCAGGTCGTCAAGACGCTCAACCAGGCCCGCCCGCTCTGGGATCCCGACAACGACTGGCTCGGCTACACCTTCGAACGCCAGGCGCAGCGCTTCCCCGACGTACGCCTGGTCCGCAAGGGCGGCCCCAACGGCGTCGACGTCGCACTGGGGATCGAGCTCAAGGGCTGGTTCCTGCTGGCCAAGGAGGGCGAGCCGAGCTTCCGCTTCACCACGACCCCCGCCGCCTGCGCCGACCACGACCTGCTGGTCGTCGTGCCGTGGTACCTCGACAACGTGCTGTCCGGCGCACCCGTCGCCGCCGAGCCCTACGTCGCGTCCGCCAAGTGGGCAGCCACCTACCGCAACCACTACTGGCAGCACACCCGGGACGCCGCGATCGGGGCGGACCGCACGATCAACGCGCCGCCGAAGGCGCACCCCTACCCCGGCCGGGAGGCGCAGATCGCCGACCAGCCCGCCTACGACGGCGGCAAGAACTTCGGCCGGGTCGCCCGCGTACCCGGGCTGATGAACGACTTCGTGCAGGCCTCCAACGAGCTCGAGGTGCTCGGCATCCGGATCGGCGACTGGTACAAGTTCCTGCGTACGCACAGCGACCAGGCCGACCCCGACGAGGTGTCCGACAAGCTCGACCGCACCCTGCGACTGCACCTGAGCGGCCGTGCCGAGCACGACGTCACCGAAGCGCTGCAGGCCGTCCAGCGCCTGGGCCGAGCCCTCGGCGGCTAGTTTCAGCGGCTCACCGCACGGCGAACTCGAACGGCGGAAGCGCCGCCCGCGGATCCTCTCCGGCGAACAGCAACCCGATCACGAACGCCGCCGTCGCCTCCAGCAGAGCTGCCCGCTCGAGCCCGCCCGTGACGACGGGTACACAGCCGACGTCCGACACCAGCCCGGCAGCCAGCTCGAGCGCATCAGCGTCGTCGCCACACAACGGCACCGACAGCGGAACGCCGTCGAACGCGGGCGGCCGCATCCGCCAGACGCCGTCATGCGCGAGGTTGAAGCCCTTCACCACAAGGGATCCGGTCGCGTACTCAGCCACACGCTGCGCCATCGACGGCCCGCCGTCGGTCGACAACGTGAACCTCCCCGGGACGACCGGGTTCGTGCAGTCGATCAGCGCCCGCCCGGCCAGCGTGCCCGATCCCGCCCCGGCAGCGGCCAGCACGTCGAACACCCCCTCGGCGCGCACCGCGAGCAGCGTCACCTCGCCGAAGCCGGCCGCCTCGTGGAACGAACCGGCGAGTCCGCCGAGACGCTCGGCCACCAGGGCCGCTTTGCCCCTGTCCCGGCCGCTCACCATCAGCTCGTGCCCCGCCCGCCGCCAGTGCCCACCGAGCGCCTCGGCCATCGAGCCCGCACCCAGAATCCCGATCCGCATCGTTCGCCTCCCACAGAGGAATCGCGCTAACGTCATCAGTCGTGAACGCTAGAACGCCCGATGCATACCATCCGGTGCGTGACGGGTTCCTCGCCGACTGCCCAGCGCGCGTGGCCGTCGACCTGCTGTCCCACACGTGGAACCTCGTCGTCCTGCAGGCACTGAGCAGGGGCCCGCGCCGCCCCAGCGAGCTGCAGCGCACGATCGGCGGCATCCGGCAGAAGGTGCTCACGCAGACCCTGCATCGCCTGCAGGACAACGGATTGGTCCGCCGCCGGAGCTATCGCGAAGCTCCGCCACGAGTGGAGTACGACCTGACCGAGCTCGGCAGGAGCCTGCTCGACGCGTTCGAGCCGCTCGCGGCCTGGTCCCACCAGCACGCCGACGACGTACTCGACGCCCAGGATCGCGCAACGCCTCAGCCGTAGCGGATCAGCACAGGCAGCTCGGTGATCCGCAGCTCCGCGCCCACAGCCGTACAGTGGCGCTGGTACGACGTACGGCGAGGCGCCCATCGACCAGATCGGCAAGCTCACGCCGGCCCGATGGAGCGTCTGGTCGATCAGACCGGCGAGCACGACCGCCTCCTCGGGTGCACCCGAAGTCTCCCGAGGGCTGAGCTTCACAGCGACCACATCGCAGGCGTCGTAGCCGCCCACGAGCGCGAAGTCGTACAGCACATCCCGCGCGCGGGACTCCCACAGGTCGCAGAACGACGGCGCCACGACCTTCGCCGCGGGATCGGCGCTGCGGAGAACGGTGGCCGCCCGCCGGACGAGCTCGGCCAGGCTCGAGACGCTGCCGTTGTAGCGGAACGGCGAGTTCGCGTTGTCCCACAGCTCGTACGCCTCGATCCGGCCGCGGTAGCGCTCGGTGACCGCGCGGACGTAGGTCTCCCAGTCGGTGAAGTCGCGTGGCGGCGTGTCCGGCCCGCGCCGGGCCAGGATCCTCGGCGGGCAGGTCGAGCGCGGGATCGCCGCTGAGGATGAGCTGGTGCAGCTGCCGCAACGGCTGCGCCGGCTCGATGCCGAGCTCGCCGACCAGGCGTTCGCGCGATCCGGTAGCACTCCAGGGCGTCGGCCTGCCGGCCCGAACGGTACAGCGCGAGCATCTGGAGCCCGCGTAGCCGCTCGTGCAGTGGATGCGCGGTGACCAGTCCGGACAGCTCGGAGACGCGTTCGGCGTGGGCGCCGAGGTCGAGCTCGATGTGCAGGCACTCTTCGAGCACGCTGATGCGCTGCTCCTCCAGCCGCGCTGCCTCCGACTCCAGCCCGCTCACGCCACCGAGCGCCGGGCGCGCCACAGCAGGAGCGCGTCCCGGAGTCCGGCGGCTTGTTCGAAGCGACAGAGGTCGATCGCGTCGGGTTCGGCGCGCAGCCGATAACCGGCGATCGCGGTGACGATCGCGTCGCCCAGTTCACGGCGTAAGGCCGGGATCGCGATCAGGATCTGCTGGCGCGCGGTGGCCGGTGGCGAGCCTTGTACGGTGAGCCGGCGCGGCCCACCGAGCCGGATGGAACGAGTGCCGTCGTAGACCTCGACGGGTCCGAGCAGCCGGTACTCCACGCCGTCCTCCCGCCCCTCGCGCTTGGCGCCGCTGTCCTGCAAAGGGTAGAGAAGCTGGCATGACAGAAATGTTGCGAGGGACGGTTGCGCTGATCACGGGTGCGAGCAGCGGGATCGGTGAGGCGACGGCGCGGGCACTGTCCGGCCTGGGCGCGTCGGTCGCGCTGGTGGCGCGGCGGAAAGATCGGCTGGAGGAGTTGGCGGCCGCGCTGCGTACGGACGACGGTGCGCAGCCGCTGGTCCTGGTGGCCGACGTGACCGAGCAGAGCCAGGCGGCCGAGGTCGTCGAAAGTACGGTGGCGGAGTTCGGCCGGCTCGACACCGTGGTCAACAACGCGGGGGTGATGCTGCTCGGCCCCGCGGTCGACGCGCCGACCGAGGAGTGGGATCGGATGGTCGCCCTGAACGTCCAGGGCCTGCTCTACGTCTCGCATGCGGCCTTGCCACATCTGCTGCGGGCCGCCGAGTCGGAGCCGCGGCGGGTGGCCGACCTGGTCAACGTCAGCTCCGTGGCGGGCCGGCGGTCGAGCAACGGATCGGCGGTCTACAACCTGACCAAGGCCGGAGTGGTCGCGTTCAGCGAGGGCCTGCGGCAGGAGGTGACCGGGCGGCACGTCCGGGTGTCGCTGATCGAGCCGGGCGCGGTGGCGACGGAGCTCACGACACATCTGCGGCCGGAAGTACGCGAGGTGGTCCGGGCGAGGCAGGAGGGCATCGAGCCGCTGCAGGCCGACGACATCGCCGACCTGATCGCGTACGTCGTGACCAGGCGCCGGCACGTCGCGGTCAACGAGATCCTGGTCCGTCCGACCGAACAGGAACGCTAGCTCGGCTGGTTGGAGGTTCCTTGGTCTAGACCGAGAAACCTCCAACAGCTCGCTACTTTCTCAGCTCGTTCGCCGCCCACTCGCTCCATTCCTCCAGCAGTGCGGTCGCTCTCAACCCCCACTCCAGAGGCAGCCGGCCATAGGTCGACAGCGGATCGTCGGCGTGCTCTTCCACGAGGGCGAGGACCTGCTTCAGCTCCTGATGCTCCTGCCGGGCACTTTCCGCCTGTCGCCTGAGGTAGGCCTGCGCCTCCTCGGCCGACACCGCGCCGAGGAAGAACACGCGCAGCATCCGGTCGGTGCGACGGTTGGGGACCGGCTCGACCTCGGTCATCCAGTGCCTGAGCTCGGCGAGCCCGGCGTCGGTCAGGGCGTACTCCTTGCGCCCCCGCGGACCTTCCGCGTTGACCTCGATCAGGCCGGCGTCGGCGAGCTTGCCGAGCTCGGTGTAGATCTGGCTCTGCGTCGCGGGCCAGACGTAGGACAGCGACGCCTCGAACCGGCCCATCAGGTCGTATCCGCTGGCCGGACCCTCGCTGAGCAGCCCGAGCATCGCGTGTCGAAGGCTCATGGCGAAGACTTTACCTTCCAATGTTGACAGGTCGCAACTGGAGCTTCTAGATTCGACCTGTCAACATTGGAATATCGATGCAGAGGGGCACCAGTGCTGGGGTATCTCAAGAGCTTCGCGCCGTGGATCGTGTTCGCGATCTTGAGTACGCGAGGGGAGTCGCGATGGGGCGCGCTGGCCGGTTTCGTCCTGGCGACCGTCCTCCTGATCGTTGAGCGCCGCCGTGGCCGCGGCTGGGACCAGGTGGTGATCGAGACCAGTTCGGCGCTGTTCTTCGCGTGTCTCGCGGTCGCGTCGTTCACGATCTCGCCGGCACCGCTCGGCGACTACGGCCCGGCCGCGTCGCTCGGCTGGCTCGCGCTGACCGCTTGGGGCTCGCTGGCCATCAGTAAGCCGTTCACATTTGGCATCGCCCGCACGATGGCGCCGCCGGAGGTCTGGCAGAGCCCGGTGTTCTACCGCCTCAACGCCGTCCTGACGGCCGTCTGGGCAACCGGCTTCACCGCGACCTCCGTCGCGCTGGTCGCACTCCTGCACTTCGCGCCGCACGCGACCGTCGCCGTGATCGCGGTGAAGGTGCTCGGCTTCGTGTTGCCCGCCGCGTTCACCGTCTACTACCCGAACGTCGTCCGCGCCCGGGCCCGCCGCCAGGCAGCAGACGCCTCCATCGACCTGGGGACCGCACGATGACATCGGCTTACCTGCAAGGACATCTGGCCCCCGTGGCCGACGAGATCGACGCGGTCGACCTCCCCGTCACGGGCGTGCTGCCCGACGAGCTCAACGGCCGCTACTTCCGCAACGGCCCGAACCCGCTGCCCGGACAGGATCCCGGCCACTGGTTCGCCGGCCACGGCATGCTCCACGGTGTACGCCTACGGGCCGGCCGCGCGGAGTGGTACCGCAACCGCTGGGTGCGCACCCGCAGGCTCGAGGGCGCCGAGCACTTCACCGGGGCCGGCGTCGACCGTACGGCGGTCACCGCCAACACCCACGTCATCCACCACAACGACAAGATCCTGGCGCTGGTGGAGAACGGCTTCCCGTACGAAGTGACGCCCGAGCTCGACACCGTAGGCCCGTGCGACTTCCACGGCAGGCTGACGACGGCGATGACCGCCCACCCGAAGCAGGATCCGGCCACGGGCGAGCTGCACTTCTTCGGCTACGGCTTCCGCCCGCCGTACCTCACCTACCACCGGCTGTCGGCGAGTGGCGAGCTGGTCGAGAGCCGCGAGATCGCCGTCCCCGGTCCGACGATGATGCACGACTTCGCGATCACCGCGAACCACATCGTCTGGCTCGACCTTCCGCTGGTGTTCGACGTCTCCCTTGTGGGCAAGGGCATGCCGGTCGGCTGGGACGACACGTACGGCGCGCGGATCGGCGTCATGCCGCGCGACGGGAGCGGAAAAGTGGCGTGGTTCGACGTCGACCCCTGCTACGTCTTCCACGTCGGCAACGCCCGCGACGACGCCGCGGGCCGGGTCGTCCTGGAGGCCGCCCGCTACACGCCCGGCGCGTTCAACGCGATCTGGGCCTCGATCGGGGGCACGGCCAACCCCGCCGCCGCGGCCGCGGAGCTGGGCGGTGCGCACCTGCACCGCTGGGTCTTCGACCCATCGACCGGTGTTGTGAAAGAGGAGCAGCTCGACGACCGCGACGTGGAGTTCCCGACCATCAACGACGGGCTGACCGGCCTCCCGAGCCGTTTCCTCTTCACCGTCTCGGAGAACGCCGTCGTCAAGTACGACACGACAGTCGGATCCGCCACCACGTACGACCTGCGCGCCGACCAGGCGCCAGGCGAGGCCGTGTTCGTGCCGGCCGCCGGCAGCCAGGCGGAGGACACCGGCTGGCTGCTGTCGATCGTCACCTCGCGTACGGCCGACGAGTCGGAGCTCCTGGTCCTGGACGCCCACGACCTCGCCAGGGTCGCCTCGGTCCGCCTGCCGCGCAGGGTGCCGGCCGGCTTCCACGGCTCCTGGATCGCGGACGAGGATCCGACGTGATCGAGCTTCGCCAAGCGACCCCGGACGACATCGACGGCGTACGGCCAGAGCATGGAAGCGACGTTCGAACGCGACGTCGAGGGTGCCTGAGGGGTGTTCGGCCATTTGTCATGGGCGGTCCGAACGACATGTCATAGGTGGTGGCGGCGACAGTGCACCAGGCTGTCGCCATGTCCACGAAAACGACCGGAACGAGCCCGGGGAACCGGCGGGCCGCGCTGACCCTCGTTGTGCTGACGCCGTTGATCGCGGAGCTGGCGTTCGGCAGCACGCCGCTCCGGATGGCCTGGCTGGTGCTCCTGTGGCTGCCGGTCTACGGCGCGGGGATCCTGCTGGTCCGCGAGGCCGTCCGCCGCACCGGCCGGGGCTGGCCGAGCATCGTGCTCCTCGGCCTGGCCTACGAGCTGGCCGAGGACGGGATCGGCATCCAGGCCCTGTCCAGCCCGCACCTCTACGGCGCGGCCGGCTGGGCGCCCCGCCTGTTCGGGCTGAACGTGGCGTACTGGGAGGTCAACGCGATCTACCACGTCGTCTTCAGTGCGGTGATCCCGATCCTGCTGACCGATCTGCTGTTCCCGGCGCACCGGACCGTGCCGTACCTCAAGCGGGGCGGCCTGGTGATCACCGGAGTGGTCGCGCTGCTCGGGCTTGGGCTGCTGCGCGTGTCGGTGCCGCCTTCGCAGGATCCGGGGTACGTCGCGCCTCTACCGGTGCTGCTGGGCTGCGTCGTGGCGATCGCTGTGCTGGCCGTGGTCGCACTCCGGGTGCTGCCGCGGAGCGTTCTCGCCCCGGACAGCCGGGCGCCGGTGCCCTCGCGTGGTGCGCTGGCCGCGTTCGGATGCCTCGGCGTCGGCGTGGTGCTCGGCCTGCTGTTCCCGTTCGGCGGCGCTCGCCAGCCGGCGTTCACGCACGGCCTGTGGGTGTTCCTGCCCATGGCCGTGGGCGCCGCGCTCGCCGGGCTGGCGAACGTGCTGGTGCGCCGCTGGGGGAGGTCCGCGCACTGGACCGATCGGCACGCGCTCGCGCTGGCCGGCGGGGCGCTGGTCGGCCACACGCTGTTCGGGATCCTCGCCGCGGCGGACACGACGTTCGACCGGATCGGGCTGGCCGGCATCGCGGTGGTCACCGTCGGGCTGCTGGCCTGGCTGGACGGCCGGCTGGCGCGCCGCCCGGCCCAGCCGCTCACTCCATAGATCGTCTAGCCCCAGACCTCCTCGGCGGTCTCGACGATCAGCCGCAGCTTGGCCACCTGCTGCTCGTAGGTCAGCGCGTTCCCTTCCATCGTTGACGAAAAGCCGCACTGCGGCGACAGGCAGATCTGGTCCAGCGAGACGTACTTCGCCGCCTCGTCGATCCGGCGCTTGAGGTCGTCCTTCGACTCCAGCTCGCCGCGCTTGGTCGTGACCAGTCCGAGCACGACCTGCTTGCCGGGCGGTACGAACCGCAGCGGCTCGAACGTTCCGGAGCGGGCGTCGTCGTACTCCAGGAAGAACCCGTCGACGTTCAGCTCGGAGAACAACGCCTCCGCCACGAAGTCGTAGCCGCCTTCGGCCGTCCACGAGGAACGGAAGTTGCCGCGGCACATGTGCGTGGTCACCGCCATGCCTTCGGGCTTGGTCACCAGCGCGTCGTTGATCTGCCGGATGTAACGCAGATGCAGGTGCTCGGCGTCGTCGCCGCGTTCGGTGAGCATGGCGCGCTGGGCGGGGTCGTTGAGGTAGGCCAGGCTGGTGTCGTCGAACTGCAGGTAGCGGCAGCCGAGCTCGCCGAGCCGCCGGACCTGCTCGGCGTACGCCGCCGACAGGTCGCTCCAGAACTCCTCGACGTCCGGATAGACCGACGGATCGATCGAGGCCGGGCCGCCGCGGTAGTGCACCATGTTCGGCGACGGGATCGTGAGCTTCGGCACGGCGGACGTCGTGACGTTCTTCAGGAACGCGAAGTGGTCGGCGAAGATCGTCTCGTCGAGCCGCACCTTCTCGCCGACGTGCAACGCCGCCGTCATGAACTCGATGGTGCCTTCGGCGTTCCGGAACTCGACCTTGATCTGCTCATCGGCAGGCGTGATACCGCCCAGCTGGTAGATGAAGTCCATGTGCCAGGTCGCGCGCCGGAACTCGCCGTCGGTCGCCGACCGCAGGCCGACGTCCTCCTGCAGGTGCACGACTTCGGGGATCGCCGCGTCCTCGATCTCGCGGAGCTGCTCGGCCGTGATGCGTTGCTTGGCGCGATCCGCCCGGGCCTGCAGCAGCGCCGGGGGTCGCAGCAGGCTGCCCACGTGGTCGGCACGGAACGGAGGAGTATCGCGAAGCGCCATCGTTCACCTCTCGACAAGGTCGCCGGTTCTTTCGGTACGTAGGTGCCCTCGACGGCTCATTCAAGTCCGACTGTGCGCGGAAGTCGAGTTTCGTGCGATATGCGAACAGGAATCGCCGAGAAGACAACGAGATCCGGCGAGATCCGACGTGATCCGGCCGCGTCGCTCGTACGAACAAGAGATGGAGCGGGCTGGTGCAAGGAGCGGCGCCGGGCTGCTCGATGAGGGAAGCGGGCTCCGCGATCGACGTCCCCTCCGTCGTAACGTCGATCTCGGAGCCCGGGCTACGGTGGTCGAATGAACCGACTCGGCGCCGAGACCAGCCCGTACCTCCTGCAACACGCCGACAACCCGGTGCACTGGTGGCCCTGGAGCGACGAGGCTTTCGCCGAGGCCCGCCGCCGGGACGTGCCGATTCTGCTGTCTGTTGGGTACTCCGCGTGCCACTGGTGCCATGTGATGGCACACGAGTCGTTCGAGGACGAGCGTACCGCCGCCTACATGAACGAGCATTTCGTCAACATCAAGGTCGACCGCGAAGAACGCCCCGATGTCGACGCGGTTTACATGACGGCGACGCAGGCGATGACCGGCCAGGGCGGCTGGCCGATGACGTGCTTCCTCACCCCTGACGGCGAGCCGTTCTACTGCGGTACGTACTTCCCGCCAGAGCCGCGGCACGGCATGCCGGCGTTCGGCGACGTGCTGGCCGCGATCGTACGTACGTGGGACGAGCGCCGGGCCGACGTCCTCGAAGCGGGCGCGAAGGTCGTCGAGTCCCTTGCGCAGCAGGCTTTCCCCGCAGGTTCGACGCCGACGGCCGACGCCCTGGACGCTGCCGTTCGCACGCTGGGCCAGCAGTTCGACTCCGCCCACGGTGGTTTCGGTGGTGCGCCGAAGTTCCCGCCGTCGATGGTGCTCGAGTTCCTGTTGCGGTCCCACGTCCGCACCGGGGATGCCGCGACGTTGCGGATGGTGGAGAAGACCTGCGACGCGATGGCGCGCGGCGGCATGTACGACCAGATCGGTGGCGGCTTCGCCCGCTACAGCGTCGACCACCAGTGGGTCGTGCCCCACTTCGAGAAGATGCTGTACGACAACGCGCTGCTGCTCCCGGTCTACCTGCACTGGTGGCGGCTGACCGGCTCGCCGCTGGCCGAGCGGATCGTACGCGAGACCGCGGAGTTCCTGCTGCGCGAGCTGCTCACGCCAGAAGGCGGTTTCGCCGCCGCGCTCGACGCCGACAGCGAGGGCGTCGAGGGCAAGTTCTACGTCTGGACGCCCGACCAGCTGCGCGAGGTGCTCGGCGACGAGGATGCCGCGACGGCCGCGAAACTGTTCGACGTAACGGCTGAGGGCACCTTCGAGCACGGCTCGTCGACGCTGCGGCTGCTCGAGGACCCAACCGACGAAGGTGCTCTCGCGTCGATCCGCGAGCGGTTGCTGCGCGCGCGGGGCGAGCGCGTACGCCCGGGTCGCGACGACAAGGTGGTCGCCGCCTGGAACGGCCTGACGATCGCCGCGCTCGCCGAGGCCGGTGGGTTGCTTTCCGAGCCGCGTTACGTCGACGCCGCCCGGACCGCGGCCGAGCTGCTTGTGGGCGTGCACACGACCAACGACGGCCGCCTGCTGCGCACGTCGCTGGGCGGGCAGGCCGGACGCAGCGCGGGCGTACTCGAGGACTACGCCTGCGTCGCCACCGGCTATCTCGCGCTGCTCGCCGCGACCGGCGATGCGATCTGGCTGCGGCGGGCCGAGCCGCTGCTGGACACGATCCTGACGCGGTTCGCCGGCGCGGACGGACAGTTCTTCGATACCTCAGACGATGCAGAGGATCTGATCCAACGGCCACAAGATCCGACCGACAACGCCACTCCTTCTGGGCAATTCGCAGCCGCCGGTGCGCTGCTGACCTACGCTGCCTACACCGGATCCGGTCGGCATCGAGCCGCGGCCGAACAGGCGGTGGGTATTGCCGGGCTGCTGGCCGAGCGGGCGCCGCGAGCGTGTGGCTACGGCCTCGCGGTCGCGGAGGCACTGCTCGCCGGGCCGCTCGAGATCGCGATCGTCGGCGACGCGGGCGACCCGCGGCGGGCGGAGTTGTTCCGCGCGGCGTTGCGTACGTTGTCGCCGGGAGCTGTGGTTGTCGCGGGAGACGTGGGTACACCTGACGTACCACTGCTCGCCGACCGGCCACTCGTCGACGGTGGGGCGGCGGCGTACGTCTGCCGCGGCTTCGTGTGCGATCGGCCGGTGGGCACGGTGTCGGAGCTTGCTGCGAGGATCGACATGCCACGTTCGGTGTCGACCTGACAACGCGTGGCAACGACTGTATGCAGGGAAGCAGGCAGGGAAGGAAGTCATGGGCAAGAAGCGGAAGCTAGGACCGCTCGACATGCTGGTGATCGGGGCGGGCGCCACACTCGTCGCCGTCTCGATCGCGCGCGAGCTGCGCCGGCCGGCCGAGGAGCGCACCTGGCAGGGGAACGTCGCGGGCGTTCCCTACGACTGGCGGCCGCCGACCGTCGAGCGGCTGAAGGCGACCTGGTGGGCGCCGGAGGACGACAAGCTCGTCCACCCGGCGGCGTTCGGCATGGGCTGGGACCTCAACGTCGGCAGGGTCGCCCGGTTGGCCCAGGACGCGATGGCCGAACAACTGAGCTAGAGCCTGGCTTGCTGTCCCTGGCGAGCCGGTGGCTGGCTCTGCCGGGGCCCAGGTGTTCCGAGAAGACAGGTGTTCCCGACAAGACAGCCACGTTCGCTGTACGGCGCCACGCTGCCGGCCTGCACGGTCCGGCCGGCGTGGCGCCGTCGCATGCTGGCTGCTGCCGCAGTCGGCCACGGCGGACTCTTGCCGGATGGACGTAACGGTGTAATCATCATTACATGACGACCAAGCAGGAGCACGTCGAGCGGGTCCGGGGCTGGCTGGCCGGACGCCTGCCGGAGGGGTGGTTCGTCGAGCCGATCGAGGTGATCACTGATCGTGAGGAGATCACCGTGGTCGGACGGCTCACCCCGCCCGCTCTCGAGGAAGACACGTCCGAGGTCGAACGTTCGGCCGCGGAGTCCGGCAAGATCAAGGAGTTCCGCGAGCGCACACGCGACCAGCGGATCCGGATCGCACGCGAGTTGGAGCACGCCACCGGGCGCAAGGTCGCCTGGGGTGCGCGCTGCGGCGAGGCCGACGAGATGTTCACGACTCTGTCCGTGCCGGTGATGACCAGGCTGCGGCAGTCCGAGCGGCAGGTGCTCGACACGCTGGTCGAGGCCGGCGTGGCACGTACCCGTTCGGAGGCGCTGTCGTGGTGCGTCAAGCTGGTCGGCAAGCACGCCGAGGAATGGCTGGACGAGCTGCGCGAGGCGATGGTCCACCTGGAGCGCGTACGCGGCGAGGGGCCTGACAAAGCCGAAGCGCCGGAGGACAATCTGGGGTGAACCCGGTGCGCCTCGACTTCGATGGCCAGGTGATCTCCGTGCGACACGAACGGGTGACATTCCCTTCCGAAGGCCTGCGACTGGCCGGTGACCTGCGGACTCCTTCGGGCTCACCGGCCGCTGTGCCGGGACTGGTGTTCACCGGCCCGTACACCGGCGTGAAGGATCAAGTGGTCGGCACGTACGCCGAGAAGCTCGCGGACTGCGGCTTTGTGACGCTGGCCTTCGACCACCGCAACTTCGGCGAGAGCGACGGGCTGCCGCGGCAGCACGAAGATGCCCAGGGCAAGCTCGCCGACCTGCGCGACGCGGTGTCGTTCCTGCTGGCCCGCCCCGACGTCTCGAGCGTCGGCGTGGTCGGGGTCTGCCTCGGCGGCGGATACGCGCTGCGGGCGGCCGCCCTGGACCCGCGGATCGCCGCGATGGCCGGCGTGGCGGGCGGCTACAACTCTCCGGGCTGGTTCCGGTCGCAGATGGGCGTCGCGGCGTACACCAAGACGCTGGAGGAGCTGCTCGCGGGCTATGCCGTCGCACCCGAGCGCATGATCCCGGCCGTCGGCTTGTCCGGCGAGGTGGCGATGGGCGGCCAGGAACCGCACGACTACTACGCCACCGAGCGCGGCGCGAGCGCGTGGTGGCACAACGAGATGACCGCGTTCTCGGCTTACTCCCTGCTCACGCTGGACGCCGTGGGCGTGGCCGAGCTGGTGGCGCCGCGGCCGGTACTGCTGGTGCACGGCCGGGTCGATGAGTACTGCCCGCCGGGCGTGGCCCAGGCCGCGTTCGACGCCTGCGGCGAGCCGAAGCGCCTGGTCTGGCTCGACACGACCTGCCACATCGACCTGTACGACCAGCCGGAGTACGTCGATCGGGCGGTGGCGGAGCTCGCCGACCACTTCGGGCGCCACCTCGCCGGACACGGTCTGACCGGCTCGTAACGCCTACCTGGCGGCCTCGAAGCGCCGCGGCCACACTCGAGCTCTGCGCCCCTCTGTGCCCCTCCGCGGCCACGATGACCACGGGTGCTCGGTCATTTGGCCACGCGGCGGAGCCGCACAGCCAGCACTTTGCCAGGCGAATTCACCTGGCAGCTGCGAAATGACCGAGCACCCGTGGTCATTACAGGCGCACGACGAGGCGGTGCGATCAGCCGGGCTGCTGCTCCGGACTCGTCGGAACGGCCTTCAGCGCGGCCCCGTCATCGGTGGCTCCGTTTTCGGTGGGAGCGGGCAGCTGTGGCTTCTCCGTACTGTTCTCGCCGAGGTTCGCGAGCAGCTGCCGAGCCAGGCCCAGGCCGGTGCCACCCAGCGTGAGCGTCTTGGCGAGGAGCTCCTCGATACCCTGGGCGCCGTTCAGCACGATCAGGTTGTCCGCGTTGCTGAGCGCCTTCGAGCTGGCTTCGACGATCTCCGGCCAGTTCTCCGCGAGCTGCTGGGCGATGACGGCCTCCTGGTTCTCCGACAGGGCGCGGGCCCGTGCCTGGATCGCCTCTGCCTCGGCGAGCCCGATCATCTTGGTCGCGTCGGCTTCGGCTTCGCCCTTCATCCGGGTGGTCTCGGAGTCAGCCCGCGCCCGGGCGATCCGGGCCTGCCGGTCCGCCTCGGCGAGCGTGACCTCCTCGTACGCCTTGGCGTCGGCCGGCTTGCGGACCTCGGCCTCCAGGCGCTTCTCCGCGCGGTAGGCCTCCAGCTCGGCGTTCTTGGTCTCCTGCTCGATGACCTGCTGCTGCGCGATGACAGCCGCCTGCTGGACCTGCGCCTTGAACTCCGCCTTCTTGATCTCGGTGTCGCGGATCGCCGAGGCGTTCGCTGCCTCGGACTCCTGCTCCTTCAGCGTGGCCTCCCGGTTGCGTTCGGCCTGGGCGATCCGGGCGGTGGAGGCGACCTTGGCCGCGTGCGGCTTGCCGAGGTTGATGATGTAGCCGGTCTCGTCGTCGATCTCCTGGACCTGCAACGAGTCGACGACCAGCCCCAGCTTGCTCATCTCGTCGGCTGCCGAGCTGCGGGTCTCGCTGGCGAGGCGGTCGCGGTTGACGATCAGGTCCTCGACCGTGAGGTTGCCGATGATGGAGCGCAGATGACCCGTGAAGAGCTCGTGGATGGCGCCGTCCATCGTCTGCTGCTGCTCCAGGAAACGCCTGGCGGCGTTGGCGATCGAGGAGAAGTCGTCGCCGACCTTGTAGATGGCGACGCCGCGTACCTGGACGGGGATGCCCTGCTGCGTCACGCAGTGGACGGCGAGCTGGGCTGCCCTGCTGTCGAGTCGCAGCCGGCGTGCGGTCTGGAACGCGGGCAGCACGGCGGTGCCCTTGCCCGTGACGATCTTGAAGCCGAGGCTGTCGGCGGTCTCGCGGTTGTGGCTCCTCGCGCCGAGCCCGGAGATGATGAGCGCCTCGTTCGGCTCGGCGACCCGCCAAACCAGTTTGAACAAGACGATCAGTACGACGATGGCGGTCACCACGGCGATGACGATTGCGACTGATGTAGGCATGTCCCCCTCCTCTGACGGCTGTTACTCAGGTCGATGCGGGAGCGACGTAAACGGTTCGTGGCGGGTAGTACTCGACGACGACCACGATCGAGCCGACCTCGATCTCGTCGCTTGGGATCGTCGGGTGGGCGTAGAACGCCTCCACTCCGCCGCGGACGGCGAGCATCACCTCGCCGACCAGCCCTGGGCCGATCCTGCCCGTCACCCGGCCAGACTTGCCGACCACGTGCGTCCCTCCCTCTCACCCGTGCCTGAGAGCGTATCGGACCACATGCCCGTAAGACTGGGGAAGAAGATCCTTACCTTCGGCCTTCTGTTTATGGGAACACTGGGTTGGTGAGATGATCCGAAGTGCCGAGACTCGGCCGGGTGAGGTGAGATGAACGCCGTCCTGATGGTCGTCACCGTGGCGTTGTCCGACGCCGTCGGCGACCTGTGGCGCTTGCTACGTGGCGGCCCTGTCGGTTTTCGCAGGCTGATCGGCCGGCTGCTGGGCCAGACCTGCTTTCGCGCGCTCGCGGTCACCGCGTGGCTCGCGATGACCGCGGTCCTGGCCGAGCTGCGCGCCGGCAACGACCTGCGGCTGGAGAGGCTCATCCCGTTGCTGGTGGCCGGCCTGTCGCCGCTGCTGCTGTCGGGGATCGAGCTGGCGCCGCACGTCGGGCCGTTGCTCTACCTCGGACTGCATGCGTGGGTGATCGTCCGGCTGATCAACCGGCTGCAGGACGTGTCCGGCCTGCCCGCGGTCGACAGCACGTTCGCCGTGCTCGGCGGGGCCGTGGGCTACTGGCTGGTGCGTACGCTGCCGGCGTTCCTCCACCGCCACCACGGCGTGCGCGCCCCCGCTATCGCGGAGGGACTGTCTTGAGCCTCCTCGGGTCGATCCTGTACACCGCGAGCACGGTGATCGTCGGCGCGATCTTCGTGCTGGTGGTCGTGCTGCTGGTGCTCGCACCCGGCGAGGTGATCGGCCTGCGCGCGGGCTGGAGCCGCCGGGACGCCAAGCTGCCGGCGTCGCTGCCGTACTACGTCGACCTGGACGGCCTGGCGATGCCCGGCAAGGCCGGCATTCCCGACCAGCCGCGCGCTCCTGAGCGCTATCTCGTCTACCTCGACGGCGTGGGCAAGTCCGCGCCCCGCGACACCCGGGTCGCGCGCGAGGTGATCAAGCGGCTCGGCCGCGTGTTGCCGGGCACCCGCTTCGTCGGGCACGTCACGCCGTACTCCCCGCTCAACCGCGCGCTGGCCGCCCACCCTCGCCTCGGCCGGTGGTGGCGGCTGGCCGCGAAGCGGTTCCGGATCCTGATCTTCCTGCGCAACATCGCGCAGTTCCTCGTGGCGTCCGACCGGCGCTACCACGACACGTACCGCTCGGCGGTCGCCCAGACCGTGCTCGAGCACCTGACCGCGTCCGGCTACGTGCGCGGCTCCGGCGCGCCGCTGGTCCTCGTGGGCTACAGCGGCGGTGCCGAGGCCGCCGTCAGCATCGCGCCGCTGCTGCAGGTCGCGCTGCAGACTCCGCCGGTCACGATCGTCAGCATCGGCGGCGTGGTCGACGCGCGCAGCCACCTGCCGGGCGTCGAGCACCTCTACCACTTCGTCAGCCGCCACGACTGGGTCGAGCGGCTGGGACGGATGGTGTTCCCGGCGCACTGGTTGATCGCGCGTCGCAGCGGGTGGAACAGCGCGCGCCGCGCGGGGCGGATCAGCGTCCATCGGCTGGACGAGGCGCGGCACTTCGGCAGGCGGGGCTATCTGAGCCCGGTGCCGCGCTTCGCCGATGGCCGCGGTCAGCTGGATCGTACGTTGGACGCGGTGTCAGCTGTGCTTACGCGCGACCAGCACGTCGCGGTCGATGGAGCTGTCGACGCGGTGGCGGAAGCCGAGGTAGGCCGGCCCATCGCACACCTCTAGCCCGGCGGCGGTCAGCAGCCCGGCGGCTTCCTCCCGCGCGGCCACGTGCGTGTTCCACGCCAGCCCGACCGCGCCTCCGGGCCGCAGCAGCTCGACCCATACCGGCAGGGCGGCCTTCAGCAGCTCCAGCGGCTTCCGCGACAAGGCGGCCGCCGGCGAACGGCTTCCGTGCTGTACGCCGTACGGCAGGTCGGCCACCAGCACGTCGAAGGACGAGGCCTTGAAGACTTCCCGCCCCTGCAACGTGTCGGCGTTGACCATCGTCAACGAAAGCTTGTCGCCGGACTTGTAAGCCTGCTTGTCCGCACCGATGTCGACGTGCAGCCGCCGGCCGAGGACGCGCCGCTCGCGGCGTACCGGCGTGGTCTCCGCCTTGTGCTTGATGCGCTTGCGCTTCAGCCAGGTCCGCACGAACCCGGAGTAGGCCTCGAAGTCCTTGCCGTCGACGTCCATGCCGGTCGCGTCGTAGCCGTACATCAGCGCCTGGTTGAGCGTCGTGCCGCGGCCGCACAGCGGGTCGAACACGTGCAGGCGCCGGTCGAGCATCGACGAGCCGAACGAGCTGGCCAGCACGGTGACGTTGAGCAGCAGCTTCGTGAAGTGCTCGTTGGTCTTCCCGGCGTACTTCTGGATCGTGATCAGGTCGTCGTCGAAGACGTCGAGCGGCGTGAGCTCGACCGGCCGCAGCAACGTTTCGCCCGTTCCGTCCGCGGAACGCACGAACAACGCATAGCCGGACGACAGGTTCGCGAGGTAGGAGACGTCTCGTGGAGTCAGCCCAGGGTCTGCAGAGAACGTCACGTACGGCACGCCGCCGATCCGCGTCGCCGCGAGGTCGGTCAGCGGAGCGTTCAGCACCGTCGAGCCGAACACCTCCAGCTCCGCGATCGTCAACCCCACAGCCGATTCGGCGTAGACGCGGTTGGCCGCCGGCAGGACGAGGAAGGCGTAGTCGGTCACTCGACACCGACTGCCGTGCCGGGCGTGAGCAGGCGGTAGTCGACGCCGACCGCTTCCGACATGCGCTCGATCAGGCCGCTGTGAACGCTGATGCCGATGTCGTTGAGCAACCCTTCGTGCATGCCCAACGCCAACGCCGGCTTGACGGCGCGTACGTAGTCGACAGCGTTGGCGCCCAGCACCCACGGAGCGCCGACGGGTACGAACAGCGTCGTCACCGGCCGCCCCGGCTGGGTGAACGCGTCGCCAGGATGGAACACCTGATCGTCGACGAAGAAGCCGATGTTGGGCACCGGGGGCAGATCGGGATGAATCACCTCGTGTCGCTCGCCGTGCACCGTGACGTCGAACCCCGCCGCCGTGAACGCCGAACCGTCGGCCACGACGTGGACGCGCTCGGGACCGGCGTCGGCCAGCAGCTCGGAGACGGCGGCGTTCGTCCACACCTCCAGTGAGGGGTGGCGCTTGAGCTTCTCGACATCGAGGTGGTCGAAGTGCTCGTGGGTGATGAGCACGGCGGTGGCGCCGTCGAGCGGCTCCTCTTCGCTGAACGAGCCGGGATCGATGACCAGCGCGTGGTCATCCTTCTCCAGGCGTACGCAGGAGTGCGTGTACTTCACGACCCGCATCGTGGAAAACCTTCTCTCCGAACTGGCGTACCAGGCAACCAATCAGCCTAGTAAGGAGTCACCCTTCATGGCGGCGACACCCACCGTTGGATCGAAACGGAGTAACCTCGGTTCGGCTTTTCGGGTGATCGGCGTCACGGCTGGCTCGGCCGGCCCACTCGGTTGGTGCTGCGTAACCAGGCCAGGTGCACGTCAGTCGTACGTATGAGGAGGCGACCAGGCGGATGGGTCTACGGAACCTCGTCTACCGCGTTTACCAGCGCCGGTTGATGGCATCCCTGCCGTCGGACCGGCTGCCGAAGCATGTCGCCGTCATGATCGACGGCAACCGGCGGTGGGCGCGCGCGTTCGGCGAGCATCCGTCCCGTGGGCACCAGGCCGGCGCCGACAAGATCCCCGAGTTCCTGGGCTGGTGCGACGAGCTGAGCGTCGACGTCGCGACGATCTACATGTTGTCCACCGACAACCTCTCGCGTCCCGCCGACGAGGTCGAGCCGCTGCTCGAGATCATCTCCGAAATCGTCGGCAGGATGGCCGAAACCAGACGTTGGCGGATCCATCCGGTCGGTGCGCTCGATCTCGTTCCTGAAAACGTCGCCCACGCGCTGAAACAAGCCGAGGAGCAGACTTCCGACGTTCGGGGAATGCTCGTCAATGTCGCGGTCGGCTACGGCGGCCGCCGCGAGGTGGCCGATGCTGTGCGTTCACTACTTCACGAGCACGCCAGCAAGGGCACGACGATCGAGGAGCTCGCCGAGGTCATCGACGTCGAGCACATCGCCGAGCACCTGTACACCAAGGGCCAGCCCGACCCGGATCTGATCATCCGAGCTTCCGGCGTCCAGCGGCTGTCCGACTTCCTTCTGTGGCAGAGCGCTTACAGTGAGTTCTTTTTCTGCGAAGCGCTGTGGCCGGATTTCCGCAAGGTGGACTTTCTCCGTGCGATCCGGGCCTACGCCGCCCGCAGCCGCCGTTACGGTCGTTAGAACCCCGCCTTCGGTTACAGCGGGATTTTTTACTTGCGCGTCATCATTCGGACAGGCGCGTCCCCCTTTTGAAAAGTGGGTAACGGACGTACCGTCGATCCATGCGGTCGGGGATTTCGGACCCCGTGCCGACCCGAAAGGGGCGCATAGTGGCTGCATCGCACAGCAGGCGGCGAGGGGCATCAGGCTCAGAGCGCCGCACGTACGTGATCGACACCAGCGTTCTGCTGGCCGACCCCCACGCGATTTACAGATTTGACGAACATGAAGTCGTCATTCCTGTGGTCGTCGTGACGGAACTGGAGGGCAAGCGGCATCACCCCGAACTCGGCTACTTCGCTCGCACGGCTCTGCGATCGATGGACGAACTGCGGATCAAGCACGGGCGCTTGGACGCACCGATCCCGATCGGCGAAACCGGCGGAACGATCCGGGTCGAGCTCAACCACACCGATCCCGAGGTGCTCCCACCTGGCTTCAGGCTGGGCGACAACGACACCCGCATCCTCGCCGTCGCGCGTAACCTCTCCGCGGACGGTCTGGACGTCGTGCTGGTCTCCAAGGACCTGCCGCTGCGGGTGAAGGCGTCGGCCGTCGGCCTGACCGCCGAGGAGTACCGCGCCGAGCTGCCGGTCGAGACCGGCTGGACCGGCATGGTCGAGCTGGACGTGACCAGCGACGAGCTGGGCACGCTCTACTCCGAGGGCGAGATCGACCTGCCCGCGGGCGCCGACCTGCCCTGCCACACCGGGCTCGTCCTGATGTCCGAACGCGGCAGCGGCCTCGGCCGGGTCACGCCGGGCAAGCGGATCCGGCTCGTCCGCGGTGACCGGGAAGCGTTCGGGATCCACGGGCGCTCCGCGGAGCAGCGGGTCGCGCTGGATCTCCTGCTCGACCAGGAGATCGGGATCGTGAGTCTCGGCGGCCGGGCCGGCACGGGCAAGTCCGCGCTGGCGCTGTGTGCCGGGCTGGAAGCGGTGATGGAACGCCGGCAGCACCGGAAGGTCGTGGTCTTCCGGCCGCTGTACGCCGTTGGTGGTCAGGATCTCGGCTACCTGCCGGGCACCGAAGCCGAGAAGATGCAGCCGTGGGCTCAGGCGGTCTTCGACACTCTCGGCGCGGTGACCACCTCCGATGTGGTCGAGGAGGTCGTCGATCGCGGCATGCTCGAGGTGCTGCCGCTGACCCACATCCGTGGCCGTTCGCTGCACGACGCGTTCGTCGTAGTCGACGAGGCGCAGTCGCTGGAGCGCAACGTCCTGTTGACCGTACTCTCGCGGATCGGCGCAGGGTCCCGGGTCGTGCTGACACACGACGTCGGGCAGCGCGACAACCTCCGGGTCGGCCGGCACGACGGTGTGGTCGCGGTGGTGGAGAAGCTCAAGGGGCATCCGTTGTTCGCGCACGTGACGCTGACCCGCTCCGAGCGGTCGCCGATCGCGGCGCTGGTCACGGAGATGCTGGAGGACGTGTCGCTCTAGGGCGCGCGGGCTTTCCCGGTTGGGAGGCCGCGCCGGGCTCTGGCCCGGTGCGGCCTCCCTTGCGTTGGGCGCCGGCAGCCTCAGAGCACGGCACGTACCGCGGGCGCCACGGCTGAGTACGGCACGCAGCGAGCGGTGCCGCTCGTCCACGCCCCGGCCGCCGGACACCAGCCGCAGCTGGTCGGCGTGCGCGGCCTGCAGGCCGGTCGTACCCGGCGACCGGCTGCGTGCGGCGGCGAGCTCGATCGCCAGCGGGACTCCGTCCAGCCGGGCACCCTCCTGGGCCGCGTGCCTGGCCAGCCCCAGCGATCCGGGACACCGCACTTGTGCAGGAGCGACGAGACGTGCGTACGGAGATGAACAGCCGCCCCGCGATCTCGGCGTTGCCGCACCCCTCACCGACGAGAGCGAGCCCTTCGGACTCGCGCGCGGAGATCCCCTCTGGCGTGGACACCCGTTCATCTTCGGCGAGGTCACGGTTACAAGATCCCTAAACCACCGCAGAACGCGCTCCGAGCTGGCAGGCGGCTTTCGGCACCCTCGTTTCTGCCCTCAAGTGGCCACGGGAGCGTACGCGTAATTCGTCCGTTTTGCCCCGCGATAGACTACATAATCGCAGGTCAGCGACCTGCTGATGATGTCAAGCCGCATGCGGCCGATAACGCCCGGTGATGATCACAAGTCTTTTGCCGAACCTCTGGCGGAAGTCATGATCGTTATGGGAAAGTATCCGAGGCCAAAGCGTTGGGGCGCGACGAGGCCGGCAGTTCCTAAACAGTGAGTAGTCGGTCCTATACTCCCTGTTTACGGCTGAACTCCATCCCGGAGTTCGGCTGAAGTAGGGAGACGTTGTCCGGAGGTTCTGCGTGTCGCAGTCGCAGTACTCGCCCAAGCACAAGGCGCCCGGCCGGCATAAAGCCAGGCGCCGGTTTGCTCCCGGCGCTACCCCAGCGTTCGCGGCGGTTACGGCAGCAAGTGTGAGCGTCACCGGCGTTGTCGCCGGTGGCACGTTCCTGGCCGGCGGTTTCAGCGGTCTCAGCCTCGGGTCCGGCGACCCGGACGACTCCAAGCTCGTCCTCGCCGACCTCAATCTGCCCGGCCCGCTCACGACCAAGAAGGCCGACCAGTTAGCAGGCAGGTCCGACGCCAAGTCCGGCCGAGGCACGCCTCGCTACACCCAGCGCACGGTCACCCCCAAGCCCACGGCGACGCCGATCGAGCAGCTCGTCGATGCCAGCGGCGGTGGTGTCCTCGACCGTACGGCCGCCGAGCGCCGCCGGGCCGAGGAGCGCGCATCCCGTGACCTCGAGCGCTACAGCCCCGGCACCGCCAAGCGGATCGCCGCCGAGATGGTGCAGGCGCGCGGCTGGAGCTCGGCCCAGATGCAGTGCCTCGACACTCTCTGGGACCACGAGAGCGGCTGGCGCGTCAGCGCGGAAAACCCCTCGTCCGGCGCGTACGGCATCCCCCAGTCCCTCCCCGGCGACAAGATGGCCGCGGCTGGCGACGACTGGCGCACCAACGCCCGCACCCAGATCACCTGGGGCCTCAACTACATCGCCGACCGCTACGACACTCCGTGCGGCGCCTGGTACTTCTGGCAGAACAACAACCACTACTGAGCTGAGCCACCCGAGCCCCTTACGGCTCGCATGCTGAAAGGTCCCCCTCGTGGGGACCTTTCGCATTACCACGCCAGGCCCGCATCGCATTCCGGACAGGCTGGCACCTTCCGGTCATCAGTCCCGCGCAGCGAAAATTTCGGGTTCTTGATCCACTTTGAACGGGCATAGGTCTTGCGGAATCGCTGAGGAACGACAGGATGATTCCGTACGGAACCTGTACGAACAGTGAAGCCCCCGCGGGCGCGAGCCTGCGGGCACCCGAAATGGGAAGGCTGACCAAGGGTGTTTGGCACGAACCTGAAAACCAGGCGAGCCAGAACCGCAGTGCTCGGCGTGGCCGCGTTAATCGGGGCCACTGGACTGGCCGGGTGTAGTGGGGGATCCGGCACGCCAGTCCTGACCTGGTACATCAATCCAGACAACGGTACGCAGGCCAAGCTTGCGAAGGAATGCACGACCGCGGCCGGCGGCCGCTACAAGATCCAGACCGCGTTGCTGCCGCGGGACTCCACCGGCCAGCGCGAGCAACTCGTCCGGCGACTCGCGGCCAAGGACTCCGGCATCGACCTGATGAGCCTCGACCTGCCGTATCTCGCCGAGTTCGCGAACGCCGACTTCGTCCGGCCGTTCTCGGGGCAGGAGACGAAGGATCTGACTGACGGCATGCTGTCCGGCCCACTCGAGAGCGCGAAGTGGGACGACAAGCTCTACGCCGTGCCGTTCAACACCAACACACAACTGCTCTGGTACCACAAGTCGGTCGCCCAGAAGGCGGGGCTGACCATCGACTCGAGCTCGCAGCTCAGCTGGCAGCAGGTCATCGACGCGGCGACGAAGACCGGTACGACAGTCCAGGTGCAGGCGAAGAAGTACGAGGGCTACACCGTCCTGATCAACGGACTGGTCGCGTCGGCGGGTGGTCAGATCCTGAAGAACCCCGAGGCCGGCAAGGACGTCACGCCGAGCATCGGCTCCGACGCCGGCAAGGCGGCCGCGGAAGTGATCCGCACTCTGGCGCACTCGAAGGCGGCGCCGGCCGACCTCAGCAACTCCGACGAGGGCACGACCCAGACCGGGTTCAACGACAAGAGCGGTGGCTTCATGACGAACTGGCCGTTCGTCTACACCGCCGAGACCACCAAGCTCGACGATCTGAAGAAGCAGCTCTCTTCGGCGAAGTCCGACAAGGAGAAGAGCTCCCTGCAAGGCCAGATCGACAAGCAGCAGGCCGTCGTCGACGACTTCGGCTACACCCGGTGGCCCACGGTCAAGGAGGGGGCGAAGAGCGCCCCACCGCTTGGCGGTGTCAACCTCGCGATCGGTGCGTTCACCAAGAACCCCGCGCTCGCGGTCGACGCGGTCAAGTGCATCACGTCGGAGAAGAGCCAGCAGACGTACATGCTCGGTGAGGGCCTGCTCGCCACCTGGCCGGACGTCTACAACCAGCAGGCGATCAGGGATGCTTTCCCGATGGCCGGGTTGCTCCGCGACTCGGTCGACTCCGCGGCGCCGCGGCCGATCACGCCGTACTACGCCGACGTGACCGCCGCGATCCAGAACACCTGGCACCCGCCGGGCGCGGTGACACAGCAGACGCCTGGCGTCAGTGCCCAGCTCATCGTCGACGTCCTGCACGACAAGCGGCTGATCTGAGACCGGAAGAGAGGAGGATCACCCCATGGCAACCGTGGAAGCGCCAACATCCGCACCCGTCCAGAAGGTGCGTGTGCGCGCCACCGAACGAGCCAGGCACGAACAACGGCTCGGCTGGTATCTCTGCGCCCCTGCGTTCGGCCTCATGCTGCTCGTCACGGCCTACCCGATGCTGCAGGCGGTCTGGCTCTCCCTGCAGAGCTATCGCCTGACCGACCCCGACAGCCGGCGGTTCATCTGGTTCGACAACTACGCCACGATCCTGACCGACGGGCTGTGGTGGCACGACGTCGGCGTCACCGTCCTGATCACGATCATCACCGTCGCGGTGGAGCTGGTGATCGGGTTCGCGTTCGCGATGGTGATGCACCGGATCATCTTCGGGCGCGGCGGCGTCCGCACGTCGATCCTGATTCCGTACGGCATCATCACCGTCGTCTCGGCGTTCGCGTGGCGGTACGCCCTGGCGCCCGACTCCGGCTTCATCAACACCTGGTTCGGCCTGGAGAACTACGACTTCTTCGGGCAGTTCTGGTCGTCGCTCGCGGCGATCTGCATGTCGGAGATCTGGAAGACCACACCGTTCATGTCGTTGCTGCTGCTCGCCGGCCTCGCGCAGGTTCCGGAGGAGCTGCAGGAGGCCGCGAAGGTCGACGGGGCGACGCCCTGGCAGCGGCTGTGGAAGGTCACGATCCCGAACATGAAGGCGGCCATCATGGTCGCGCTGCTGTTCCGTACGCTCGACGCCTTCCGCATCTTCGACAACGTGTTCGTGATGACCAGCGGTGCACAGGGCACGGAGACCGTGTCGTTCCTGGCGTACCGGCAGATGATCACCCGGACGGCGGTCGGGCTCGGCTCGGCGGTCTCGGTGCTGTTGTTCCTCTGCGTACTGGTCATCGCGTTCGTCTTCATCAAGGTGTTCAGAACCGATCTCTCGCAGGTGAGGGGGGACCGCTGATGCGTACGAAAGCCAAAGTCTGGTGGGCGATCGGCGGCGCGCTGATTCTCGTCTACACGCTGTTCCCCGTCGTGTGGATTCTCTCGCTGTCGTTCAAGGCCGACGCGACCGACAAGCATTTCTGGCCGCAGCAGTTCACCTGGGACAACTACAAGACGGTGTTCGACAGCGGTCTGTTCACCAGCGCGCTGCGCAATTCCATCGGCATCTCGCTGATCTCCACCGTGCTGTCGGTGGTGCTGGCGACGCTCGCGGCGTACGCGATCGCGCGGCTGGAGTTCAAGGGCAAGAAGCTCGTGTTGTCGATGGCGCTGGCGATCGCGATGTTCCCGACGATCTCGCTGGTGCCGCCGCTGTTCGACATGTGGCGTTCGATCGGCCTCTACGACACGTGGGCCGGCCTGATCATTCCGTACATGTCGTTCACGCTGCCGCTGTCGCTGTGGACGCTGTCGGCGTTCTTTCGTGAGATTCCGTGGGAGATGGAACAGGCGGCCCAGGTCGACGGAGCCACACCGTGGCAGGCGTTCCGTAAGGTGATCGTCCCGCTCGCGGCGCCTGGTGTGTTCACCGCCGCGATCCTGACGTTCTTCTTCGCCTGGAACGACTTCGTCTTCGGCATCTCGCTGACCGCGTCCGACAGCGCGCGGCCGGTGCCGGCAGCGCTGGCGTTCTTCACTGGTGAGTCGTTCTTCACCCAGCCGATCGCGGCGATCGCGGCGGCGGCGGTTGTGGTAACGATTCCAGTGATCGCGCTCGTTCTGTTCTTCCAACGCAAGATTGTCGCCGGCCTGACGTCCGGCGCGGTGAAGGGTTGATTGGCCCATGGCAGCCATCGAGCTGAAAAACATCGTCAAGCAGTACGGTGACGGGTTCCAGGCCGTCAACGATGTCAGCCTCGACATCGCTGACGGCGAGTTCATGATCCTGGTCGGACCGTCGGGTTGCGGGAAGTCGACCCTGCTTCGAATGATCGTCGGGCTGGAGGACATCACGTCCGGCGACATGATGATCGGCGGGGACCGCGTCAACGAGAAAGCGCCGCGCGACCGCAACCTCGCGATGGTCTTCCAGAACTACGCGCTCTACCCCCACCTCACCGTCTACGAGAACATCGCGTTCCCGTTGCGGCTGGCGAAGCTGCCGGAATCGGAAGTGAAGGAGAAGGTCGAGCGCGCGTCCGAGCTGCTGGAGTTGAACGAACACCTGCAGCGCAAGCCGTCCCAGCTGTCCGGTGGCCAGCGCCAGCGGGTCGCGATGGGCCGGGCGATCGTCCGCGACGCGCAGGCGTTCCTGTTCGACGAGCCGTTGTCGAACCTCGACGCCAAGCTGCGTGGGCAGATGCGCACGGAGATCTCGCGGCTGCAGCGCCGGCTCGGCACGACGACCGTCTACGTCACCCACGACCAGACCGAGGCCATGACCCTCGGCGACCGGGTGGCCGTACTGCGGCGTGGCGTACTCCAGCAGTGCGCGACGCCCCGGGAGCTGTACGAACACCCGGTCAACCTCTTCGTCGCGGGCTTCATCGGCGCGCCGCCGATGAACTTCCTGCCCGCGTCGGTCAAGGACGGCAGGGTGGAGTTGCCGTTCTGCGACGTGCCGCTGCCCGCCGGGCTCGCGGCGGCCGAGCTGGAGGGCAAGCTGCTGATCGCGGGCATCCGGCCGGAGTACTTCAACGACGCGCGCTTCGTCGACGACACGAAGAAGGCAAGCGGGCAGACGTTCGAGGCCACGGTCGACGTGACGGAGTGGCTGGGCAACGAGCAGTACGCCTACGTGCCGTACGACTCTCCGGAGGAGATTCGCAAGGAGGTCGACGCTCTGGTCCAGGACCTCGACATGGAGGCGATGCGGCCGCAGCTGATCATCTCGCTGGATCCGGCGAGCTCGGTCAAGGAGAACGAGCAGGACACGTTCTGGGTCAACACCTCGAAGATGCACCTGTTCGACCCCGCGACGGGCGCGAACCTGACGAACGGCGCGAAGACCGAGACCGAGGCCGAGCCGGCGTCGGCGGAGTAGCGGCTCTTCTACGTCTCGAGGCCTGGCGGCCGGTTTCAAAACCGGTCGCCAGGCCTCGTGCGTTTGTGGCACCGTCACGGGCATGGATGAGCACACCGCCGTCAACCGGAAGTTGTGGGACGAGCTGGCGCCCTTGCACGCGGCGTCGGCGCACTACGACGTCGGTTCGTTCCTCGCCGGCGCGAACACGCTCGGCCGGCTGGAGATCGACGAGGTGGGCCCGGTCGAAGGCAAGCGGCTCGTCCACCTGATGTGTCACTTCGGGCTCGACACGCTTTCGTGGGCACGGCTCGGCGCCCACGTGACCGGCGTCGACTTCTCCGGCGAGGCGGTGCGGATCGGGCGCGAGCTGGCTGAGCGGACCGGCCTGGCCGCCGAGTTCGTCGAGAGCGATGTGCTGGCGGCGCCGGATCGGCTGGCGTCGAGGTACGACGTCGTGTTCCTGTCCAAGGGCGTGCTGATGTGGATCCGGGACCTGCCGGCGTTGGCGCGTGTGTGCGCACGGTTGCTCGAGCCGGGTGGCGTGTTGTACCTGCTCGACAGCCATCCGCTGGCCAACGCGGCTGCCGGCAGCAGCTACTTCGCGGCGCCGGAGCCGCTGGTGGTGGTCGCCGACGGTTCGTACGCCGTGTCGGATGCCGGGCTCTCGCATCAGGAGTCGCGGGAGTGGCCGCACTCACTGGGGGATGTGGTGACGGCGTTGGCACAGGCCGGCCTGCGGCTGGAGTTCCTGCACGAGTTTCCGGGCGCGGAGGCGGAGCGGTTCCCGCTGCCGGCGTTGGACGATCCGACGTTGCCGGCGTTCTTCTCGGTCCGCGCAGTGCGCGATCCGGCCTAGCTTCCGACCGGTCGGGTGTCGTGGGTCGGGTGTCGTGGGTCGGGTGTCGTGGGTGAGGTGTCGTGGGTCGGCCGATGCGCGCCTGCCTGGCCGGGTCGCGGACGTCTGCTAGGCGGGGATCGCGGCCAGCCGGTCGCGTACCTCGTCGAGGGTGGAGAGGCCGAGCCGCCAGCGGCCGGCGCGCCAGATGGCGCTGCCGAGCAGGCGGCGGCGTAGCAACGCCGGGATCGCCGCTTCTTCGGCCGCGTCGAGGGTGACCACGCGCTGGTAGCCCCGGCGGAATGCCGTCTCCCGCGCCTCCGCGCCGTCCGCGGACCAGTCGACGGCCATCGAGAGGCCGGCGGCCAGGTCCATCAGGCGCAGGTCCAGGGCCGCGATCTCGAAGTCGAGGACGGCCGACACCTGTCCGTCGGCATTGACGAGCACGTTCGACATCGCGAAGTCGCGGTGCACGATCTGTACCGGCAGCTCGCCGAGGAGCCGGAGGTAGTCCTCGTTCACCTGCTCGGCTTGTTCGCGCAGTCGCCGTACGCCGTCCTCGTGCGGGAGCAGGCGTTCCAGCTCCGCGCACAGGTCAGGGACCGAAGGCACCGCCGGATGCAGCGCCTCGCCGGCTAGCTCGACCTCGTGGAGGTTCGCGCGATCGGCTGGCCGTCCCGGCAGCTGCGGGAACAGCACCGCCGGCCCCTGCACCGTGCCGACGATCGTGCGGCCGCTCGAGCTCGCGATCGGCACGGGTACGGCGAACGGCGGGCCGTCGACCGCACGCAGCGCCTCCAGCAGCCGAAGCTCCGCCTCGATCCCTGAGACCTCGAGGTTCTGGTAGACGCGCAGCACGTACGTGTCGTCGACCAGCCAGACCAGGTTGTTGGTGCCGCCGTCCGGATGCCGCGCGTTCACCGGTGTGGGCAGATCCCAGGCCGACAGGTCGAGCGCCATGGCATCAGACGCTAGACCACCTCGAGGCGGGCGCTCTATTGGATTTGCGCCTCCGGCGCGTGGCCCGCATCCACGCTGACGGCGCCGCTGTGCCTACCCTAAGCGGAGTATGCCCGGCACGATCTTCGGCCCGCGGCGCCCTCAGCCTGACACTCCCGACATGCTGCGGGGTTGTGGCAGCGCGGCGCGGCTGTGCTCATTTGGCGGCTACGCCGCCGGAGCCGCGAGCTTCACCGGCCCTATTTCTGAAACACGACCTAGGCGGGAATGGCGGCCAGCCGTTCGCGTACGTCGTCGAGGTCGGAGAGACCGAGTCGCCAGCGGCCGGCGCGCCAGATGGCGCTGCCGAGCAGGCGGCGGCGTAGCAACGCCGGTATCGCCGCTTCTTCGGCGGCGTCGAGGGTGACCACGCGCTGGTAGCCGCCGCGGAAGGCCGACTCCTGCTCGGCGGCTCGGGCGGGGTCCTCCCAGTCGACGGCCATCGAGAGGCCGGCGACCAGGTCCGTCACGCGCAGGTCCAGGCCCGCGATCTCGAAGTCGAGGACGGCCGACACCTGTCCGTCGGTGTTGATGAGGACGTTCGAGGTCGCCAGGTCGCCGTGGATGATCTGCACCGGCAGCTTGTCGAGCAGCCGGAGGTAGTCCTCGTCCAGTTCCTCGGCCTGGTCGCGCAGCCGCCGTACGCCGTCCTCGGCCGGGAGCAGGCGTTCCAGCTCCGTGCACAGGTCGGCGACCGAAGGCACTGCCGGGTGTACGGCGTCGAGCGTGCCGCGCCAGTCGATCGGGGCCAGGTCGGGCGGCAGCTTGGCCAGCGCCAGGTCGAGGTGGCCGAGTGCCTCGCCGGTCAGCTCGATCTCGTGCGGATCGGTCCGCTCGGCCGTCCGTCCCGGCAGTAGCGGGAACAGCACCGCCGGCCCTTGTACCGTGCCGACGACGGCGCGGCCGCTCGAGCTCGCGATTGGCACGGGTACGGCGAACGGCAGACCGTCGACCGCGCGCAGCGCCTCCAGCAGCCGAAGCTCCGCCTCGATCCGCGAGACCTCGAGGTTCTGGTAGATACGCAGGACGTAGGTGTCGTCGATCAGCCAGACCAGGTTGTTGGAGCCGCGGTCCGGTTGCCGTGCGTCCAGGGGGACCGGCAGATCCCATGCCGACAGGTCGAGGGTCATGGCATCAGACGCTAGACCACTTCGAAGTTCGACATCATCTCCATATCTTCGTGCTCGAGGTTGTGGCAGTGGAAGACATAGCGGCCTCGGTAGCCGTCGAAGCGCATGATGAGCTCGACGGTCTGCTCGGCCTGAACGTCGAGAGTGTCCTTCCAGCCCAGCTCCTTGCCGGGCTTCTCGCCGTCGATCGACAGGACCTGGAAGTGCACCAGGTGCAGGTGGATCGGGTGAGCGATGTCGCTGGTGACCTTCCAGATCTCGGTGGTGCCGAGCTTGGGGTCGGCGTCGACTCGCTTCGGGTCGAACGGTTCGCCGTTGATCGTCCAGCCGGTGTGGCCGTCGAGATCCGCGCTGGCGAGCTCGAACTCGCGCGTGGTCTTCGCCTTGGCGGGGTCGAGCTGTTCGATCGTGGACAGCTTGGCCGGGATCCGGGAGTCGTCCTTGGCGTTACGAGCGACGCGGAAGCGCATCACGCGGCCCGCCGTACCCTCGGCCGCCGCGTTCGTGAGCGTGACCGCGCCTCCGACCGGGTACTGCGCGAAGTCGATGACGACGTCGGCCCGCTCGCCGGCCGCCAGCGTCAGCGTGCGCGTCTTCTGCGGCTCGGGCAGCAGGCCACCGTCCGTACCGATCTGGACGAGGTCGCCCTTGTCGAGCTGGAGTTGGTACGTGCGGGCGTTCGACGCGTTGAGGATGCGGAAGCGGTATCGGGCGCGGTCGACCTCGAGCTGGGGCCAGGGCGCACCGTTCACGAGGATCACGTCGCCGAGTACGCCGCCGGCGTAGGCCTCCTTCACGCCGTGGGTCTTGGTCAGCGTGTGGTCGAGGGAGGGGTAGAGCAGGCTGCCGCCGGTGTCGAACGAGCGGTCGCAGATCACCAGCGGGATCTCGCGGTCGCCCTTGGGGAGCGGAAGCTTGTCGTCCTCGTCGTCGCGTACGACGAACATGCCGGCGAGGCCGCGCCAGACCTGAGCGCCGGTGAAGTCCATCCGGTGGTCGTGGTACCAGAGCGTGGCGGCGCGCTGGTCGATCGGGTATTCGTAGCGGCGTTCCTCGCCGGTCTTGATGACGTCGGTGGGGTAGCCGTCGCTGCTCGCCGGAACGCGGCCGCCGTGCAGGTGGGTGGAGATGGGAGTGGCCAGGCGGTTGCGCTGGTCGACGACGATCGGCCGGCCGGCGCGGGTCTCGAAGGTCGGCCCGGGGAACGTGCCGCCGTACCCCCAGATCGTGGTTCGCAGGCCGGGGATGATCTCGGCCTTCGCCGGCTTGACCTCGAGCTCGTAAACGTCTGACGGGCCGGTCGTGCTGACCGGTCGAGCGACCGGCGGGATGGGCAGCGGAACGCCGTACGGCTTCGGCAGCTTGGCGGTGCTCGGCAGCAGCCGTGGTTCGGGGGTGCTGCTGCCGAGCAACGAGCAGCTCGCGGCCGCGGTGGAGGCGGTGGCCGCGAGCATGCCCGCACCGAACAGCTTCAGCGCGCCGCGTCGGCTGACGCTCATGCTGCCGCGCTGGCCGCTTCGGCCTTGGCCTTGGCGCTGGAGCGACGCTCCGACCAGACCTGCACGGTGAGGACGACGGCGCCGGCCAGCAACAGCGCGCCGAGCGGGATGTGGATGTAGCGGTTGTGGGAGCCGCCCATCGCGCTCTGCAGGAAGCCGAAGAGCAGCAGCAGAACGCTCGGCAGGATGTACCGCGCGGTCTGGCGGCCCGGACGCCAGACCAGGATCGCGAAGATCACCTGGAGCAGCGCGAACAGATGGACGGAGAAGGAGTTGGCGGCATGCAGCGTGCGGCCGTCCCCTTCGAGCAGGATCCCGGCGAAGATCGCCTGCCCGAGGATGGCAACGGCCTGCAGCGTCACGAACACCCGGAACGTGTTGAACAGACCGGACCCACGGCCCGCCGGAGCGCTGCTGCCGGCCCGCCTTGTTACGGCTTGAGCTGAACGATTCGACATGCCACCTAGCGTCGCGGCGGTGCGGGTGCTGGCACATCGCCTGACGGGCGTCTTCGCGTCTACGCCCGCTGTAGTAGACGACGGCGGGACCTACGAGGTCAGGCGCAGTAGGGGCTTATCGATAGGCGGCTGCCTGCAGGCTGAACAGCCGGGCGTATCGCCCGCCCAGCTCCATCAGCTCGTCGTGCGTGCCGAGCTCGGCAACCCCTCCGTCGGCGACGACGACGATCAGGTCGGCCATCCGTACGGTGGAGAACCGGTGCGAGACCAGCACGGTGATCGCTCCCGAGGCATGCCGCAGCTCCTCCGCCGCGTGCGTCCAGCGTTCGAACAGCTGGTGCTCGGTGTCGGCGTCGAGCGCCGCGGTCGGCTCGTCCAACAGCAGCAGGAGCGGTGCCGTGCGGATCATCGCGCGGCCGAGGGCGACCTTCTGCCACTGCCCGCTGGACAGGTCGACGCCGGCCGGCCAGCGCGGCCCGAGCTGGGTCTCCACGCCCTGCGGCAGCAGGCCGGGCAGGTCACCGGCGCCGGCACGGGCCAGCGCGGCGGTCGCGGCGGCTGGATCGTCGATCGCGGACAGGTCGCCGAGCCCGACCGCCTCGCGTACCGAGAACTCCCAGCGCGCGTGGTCCTGGAACCCGGCCGAGACGCGTTCGCGCCAGCGGTCGGGATCCAGCCGGGCCAGGTCGACGCCGTCGACGGTGATCGAACCGGCGTCGGGCCGGTAGAGGCCCGCGAGCAGCTTCACCAGCGTGGTCTTTCCGGCGCCGTTGTCTCCGACCACCGCGACCGTGGAGCCGGCCGGCAGGTCGAGGTCGACGTCGCGCAACGTCGGTGCCGCCGCCGAGGGGTACCGGTAGGTCAGCCCGCGTACCTGAATGCCCGTGGTCAGCCTGGGTGGCGCCGCCACGGACGCGTCGGTCGAGGAACGGATCCGTTCGGCCACGTCGACCAGGTGGACGTAGCGGCTGGCGGTCGTCAGCGAACGCAGCGCCCACTGGACCGTCTCGGCCGAACCGGCGACCAGGCCGAGGACCTGCCCGGCGAGTACGGCGGTCAGCCCGACGTCACCGACGCTGACCCGGCCGTCGACCGCGCGCACGACGACGTAGGCGATCGCGCCGAAGTAGCCGGCGACGAACACCAGCCGGGTCAGCAGGCGGACGGCCTGGCCGCGTAACTGCAACCGCACATGGATGCTCGCGATCTCGCGGTGTGCGGCTGTGAACCGGGCCAGCAGCTCGTCGCGCAGCCGGAACAGCCGCAGCTCCTTGGCCGGGCCGGACTGGGTGCACAGCTGGTAGATGTCGTCGGCGCGACGGCTCGGGTCGGCCGCCAGCACCTGGCCGCGGTGGAACAGCCCGTTGGTGTAGCGGCTGAACAGGAGCAGCGGGATCCCGAACGCCGGCAGCGCGAGCAGGAGCGGGTCGACGGCGGCCAGCAGGACCGCGGTGATCAGGACCTGGAGCAGCACGTGGCAGAACCGCACCAGCGCGGGGATGGTGTTGCCGAACTCCCAGGACTCGCCGTCGAGCAGCTCGAGCTCGGTGAGGTGGCCGGGCGTCTCGTGGATCTCCAGCGTCGGCACGCGCGCGATCGTGCGCAGCAGGCGCTGCTCGACCTGATGGTGAGCGCGTTCGTTCAGCGACGCACGGGCCCGCTCGCCGGCGTAGCCGAGCGCGAGCCCGCCGGTGATCGAGACCGCGATTCCGGCTGCGGCCCAGGCGATGCTTGTCGGGTTGTCGTGCTGCACGCCGTCGAGCAGCAGCTTCAGCCAGTACGCGAACAGGCCGGTGACGATCGCCTCGCCGAGCACGCACCCGAACGCGAGCGCGGTGCCGCGCCGGTCGGTCTCCCAGGCGATCCGGAGCAGAACCCGCGCGGTGCGGAGTCGTCCGGCGGCGGAGGCGTTAGTCATGGTTGGAGCCTCCGTCCGCGCGGTGTGGCTTGGTGTGGCCGGGCTTGCGGCTGAAGGCGGGGGTGATGTGGCGCTGGTCGGTCTGGCGGGCGATGCTGAGCAAGGCCCGCGCGGTGCGGGGCTTCAGTCATCGTCGGAGTCTCCGTTCGCGTGGTAGCGCATTGCCTGCAGGCGGAACAGGTGGGCGTAGCGACCGTCGGCTGCCAGCAGTTCGTCGTGGGAGCCCTGCTCGGTGATCCGGCCGCCGTCGAGCAGGACGATGCGGTCGGCCCGTCGTACGGTCGAGAAGCGGTGCGAGATCACCAGCGTCGTCAGGCCGGCGGTGAGGTCGAGGAACCGGTCGTAGATATCGGCCTCTGCGCGTACGTCGAGGTGGGCTGTGGGCTCGTCGAGCACGAGCACCCGGGCACCGGCCTCGACGGCGAGCATCGCCCGGGCGAGCGCGACGCGCTGCCACTGGCCGCCGGACAGGTCGACTCCGCCTTCGTAGCGGCGGGACAGCGTGGTGCCGAGGCCGTCGGGGAGCTCGGTGAGCAGGTCGGCCACGCCGACTCTGGTGGCCGCACGGTGGACGCGCTCGTCGAGGTCGGGGGCGCGTAGGTGCTCGACGGCGCCGAGGCCGATGTTGTCGCTGGCCGGGAGCTCGTAGCGAACGAAGTCGGCGAAGATGGCGGCGATGCGTTGCCGCCAGCGGTCGGGGTCGATCTCGGCGAGGTCGATGCCGTCGATCAGGATCCGGCCGCGCTGGGGGTGGCTCAGTCCGGTGAGCAGCTTCACCAGCGTGGTCTTGCCGGCGCCGTTCAGCCCGACGACGGCCAGCGAGCTGCCGGCGGGCACGGTGAGGTCGAGCCCGTCGAAGACCGGTTCGCGGCCGGGGTAGGCGAAGCCGATGTTCTCGAAGCGGATGTCCTGCTCCACCTCGGGCGCGTTGGCCGTTGCCGCCGGGTGCCGCTTCGCGAGCTCGCGTACGCCGGACTCGAACCGCACGACGTCGGGGATGGGCACCGCGCCGTTCTCGATCCAGACGTCGCCCTCCATGCTCGCGATCGCGGCCATGCCGAGCAGGCCCTGGACGAGTACGGCGGCCGTGCCGAGGGTCAGGGTGTGGGCAGTCGCGGCGTGGGCGACCCAGGCGAGTGTCAGCGCGTGCGCGGTCACGAGGACGGCGGCGATGACCGCCAGCGCACGGTAGTCGGTGCGCCGGGCCCGCCACAGCTCGCGCATCACGCGTGTCCACTCGGCGGTGAAGCGACCGACGATCCAGTCGCCGAGGCCGAAGATGCGCAGCTCCTTGGCCCATTCCGAGCGGAGGCCGGTGTCCTTGAGGTAGGCGGCGCGCCGCATCGGGTCGGTCCAGAACGGATCGGCGCGGTAGTAGCTGGTCTGCAGCCCGACAGCGACGCCGATCCAGACGACGGCGAGCAGGACGGCGGCGTACGGCTCGATCGTCGCCACCAGGACGGTGGCCGCGAGGCCCTGGGCGCGGGCGGTCCACTGCGCGGTGATGCCGCCGACCAGCTCGCCCGGGCCGTAGCGTGCGATCTGCGCGGCGCGGTCGCGTTGGGCGGACAGGGCGGGATCTTCGTAGAGCTCCAACCCGGTACCGGCGGTGGTGGAGTGCAGGACGCGGCCGAGGAGGTAGCCGTCGTAGCGGCGGTAGAGCGCTGTGGAGACCAGCTCGGCGCCGGCGCCGACCAGCTCTTGGGCGACCAGCACGACAGCGACCGCGGCGAGGGTGCCGAGGAGCAGGCGGCCTGGTGCGCTGCCGAGGCCGCCGGTGAGGGCCGCCGGCACCTGGTCGACGACGCGGCCGACGAGAGCCGCGAACGCCGCCGGTGCGATGCCGGCCAGCAGGGCTAACGCGGCCAGGAGGAGGGTGCTGCCGGGGAACGCGCGGAACAACAACGACAGCGCCGCTCGCCGGGCGGCGCGGCGCGCCCGGATCGCGGCGAACACGCCACCAGGGCGCGCGGATTCGACTGTGGTCAAGAGACATCGCCTCGCGGGACGGGCGGCGCCAAGCAACGCCGCGACGTGATGAACCGGTCGGGTGAACGCGGGCACCACTGGGGGACCTCGCGGCGGCGGCGCTATGCCTGAGCGGGCGATGGGGTACGGATGGCGGTTACGTTCGCTAACGGAAACCCATGAGCGAAACCCTAGCCTGCGGCACCGACATCCGCGAGTGACTTGTGGCGGCGGTGTCGTGCCTGCGCGGGTGGCGGGGACGGATGGCGGCTACGTTCGCCAACGGAAGCCCATGGACAGGAGCTTAGGCTGCGGCACCGACATGTGCGCGTGACTGCCGACGTCAAGCCCGGCTGGCCGCACCCGGCCGGCTCGGAAGTCGGTGGCGATGTCGTCGGGGAGTTGCGGCGGCGGCCGGCTGGCTCGCGGCAAGTGGCGTGAGCTCCGGGTGTCGCGTCGGCCGGCTCGGATGGCGGTGGCGGTGCCGTCGGGGAGTGGCGGCGGTCACCCAGCGGCCGGCGCCGGCCGGCGGCGTCAACGGCGGCTGGCCACGTCGGCCGGTTCAGAAGTCGGTGGCGAGGCCGTCCGGGAGTTGCGGCAGCGGCCATCCGGCCTCCGGCCGCCAATGCTCCCAGCCGTCGCAGAAGGGGGAGGCCCATTGCCGGGCCAGCGCCTCCACCCTCTGCGCGTCGGCGTGGATGCGGGCCGCTTCCTCGGCCGTATAGCGGCCTGCGACCACTGCCGCCGCCAATTCGTCCTCGTCCTTCAGGCGGATCCGCCGGTCCGGTTTGACCACGACGTCGAGTACGTGGTCGCTGGTGACGAGGTTGCGGTCGTCGCGCTGGTGCGGGTCTTCCAGGTTGACGTACCAGTCACTGAAGGTTCCGTCCGCCGCCCAGAAGAGCCAGACCGACCACGGCACTCCCGTCGGGGCGACTTTGAGGGTTCCGTTGCCCAGCCACCGAGCCCGGCGTGACCTTCGTTCGCCTACGAACATCTCTTCCAGGCCGGCCGACCGGTTGTCGGAGCCGTCCGCGCGTACCGACTTCACGATCGGTGTGTCCGACGGCAGCCACGCCACGAGCGCCGTCGCGTCGTCCTGGATGACGCGCATCGGCCGGATGCCTTCGACCTGGCCGGGCTGCCAGCCGGGCCGGCGATAGCGCCACCAGATCTGCGTGCCGGGCTCCCAATACGGCGGCTCGCCGGATGGTCGGAGCGTGCTGGGGTTCGTGTCGAGCATCAACTCCGACCATACCGGCGGGCGCCACACCCACCGGACGGCTTAGCTCGACAGCTTCGACGCCTGCCGGATCATCGAGGCCAGGTCGGAGATGTCGCGGTCCTCGGAACGGCCGGCGAGTTGATCGGCTTCTCTCGACAGGTCGGCGTACCGCACGCCGGTCGCCCCCGCGCCCGCCCGCAGCACCTCCGCGAACGCCGCCGCGGTGTAGGCCACCCGCGCCTGCTCGTCGGCCGCGGTGTAGGTGCCGCCTAGCTGCCCGGCGGTGACCGTCGTCGACATCTCGGTTGCCTTACGGGTCGTCGGATCCAGCCAGCGAACGCGCGCTTCGGCGACCCGCGGATCGGACTCGAAGTTCACGCCGGAACGCAGCCGGACGACGTACAGCGCCGTCACGCTGTGTCCGGGACCGACCTCGCCGCCGTCGACCTGATCGTTACGGAAGTCGTCGGCTGCCAACGCCCGGTTGTCGTATCCGATCAGCCGGTACGTGTCGACCGCCTGCTCGTCGAACGA
The DNA here is from genome assembly GCF_054779015.1 of Flindersiella endophytica. Classification (NCBI taxonomy): domain Bacteria; kingdom Bacillati; phylum Actinomycetota; class Actinomycetes; order Propionibacteriales; family Nocardioidaceae; genus Flindersiella; species Flindersiella endophytica. The sequence goes on along the minus strand of NZ_BAAGYY010000023.1, from coordinate 511,338 downwards.
GACCTGCACCTTGGCGTCGAGCGCCCGCACAGTCAGCGTCGCGGGAAGTCTGCTGACGAAGAGCTTCTCCGCCTGCCGCCGCTCACTGACGTAGACCGCGAACCCGTCGCCCTTGTCGGCAAGGCGTTCCATCAGCGCGTCGCCGTACTCGCTGCCGACTCCCACGCACAGCAACGCGATTCCCTTGCCGGCCTGCTCGCGGACCTGTCCGAGAATCGGGTCGGCCTCGGTGTTGCCGGTGTTGGCGAGCCCGTCGGACAGCAGGATGACGCGGTTGGTGGCGCCCTTGCGGAAGCCCTCCCGTGCGATGGTGTAGCCGGTGGTCAAGCCCGCTTCGAGATTCGTGCTGCCGTCGGCGCTCAGCGCGTCGATCGCCTTGTGCAGCTCGGATCGCTCGGCCGCGCGGGTCATGCGTTGCACGACACTGGCCTCGTCGTTGTACCCGACGATCGCCACCGAGTCGGTCGGACGAAGCGCATCGACCAACGTGTGCAGGGAGTTCTGTACGAGGTCGAGCCGCCCGGGCTCGTTCATCGACCCGGATCGGTCGATCACGAACGTCAGCGCGGCATCGGGCCGGGCGGCAGTCGTCTCGTCGCGCGTCTGCAGCCCGATCCTCAACAGGCGTACGGATTCGGCGGCGTCCTCGCCTCCCCAGGCAGGCATCCGGCTGCCGTCGGCTGTCACCGAGAAGCCGTCGCCGGCCGGCTGGGGGTAGTCCTGGCGGAACGCGTTGGCGAACTCCTCCGGCCGTACCGTCTCACCTGACGGCAGGCGGCCGTCCTGGATCGTACGGCGTGCGTAGTCGTAGGATGCCGTGTCGATGTCCATCGCGAACGTCGACAGCGGCGTGCTCTGCGCCTTGCTCTCGAGTGGTTCGCCCTTGTTCACCCTGGCATCGGGCTGTTGGGCCAGGGCGTCGTCGGACTCGCGCTGAGATCCGTTCCCCTGTTGCGGATTCGCCTGCTTCGGCGCGGGTTTCTGCGCCGCGTCCTGACGCGATGCGGTGTCAACGTTGCGGGCAGTGCCTCGCTCCGAACACCCGGTCAGCGCCACCAGGGCGACGATGGCAGCGATGGCACACGTACGTAGGGCACGCATGGGTCCCCTCCCAGCTCGGTCGTTGCCTGAATGCGGTCAGGCTGAAAACGAGGTACAGCTGGTACGACGCTCACCATGGGCGGCATGGTTGCCGGGGAGGATCTCAGCGGGTTAACGAAACCGCTTCGTTGTCTTCTCGAGCACACCAGCGACATCCGGCGGGCGGAAGGCCGGGCCCTTCATCACCTTGCCGTCCTCGCGATACACCGGCCGCCCGTCCGCGCCGAGCTTGCTCATGTTCGACCGGTGCACCTCGTCGAGTACGGCGTCCAGCGGAATGCCGTACTCGACGGCCGTTCCGTAGATGACGTACATCATGTCGGCCAGCGCGTCGGCGACCTCCACGAGATCGCCGGCCTCCGCCGCCGCGACGTACTCCTCGAACTCCTCACGCAGCAAGGCGATCCGGAGCTTCCAGGTCTCCGGCCGCGGCGTGGGCTCGGCGGCGACACCGAGCCCGAACGCCTCGTGGAACTCGCGTACCTTGCCGGCTGCGCTCATGGGTTCGGTCACGGATGGGTCATCGACAAGACGTCGAGCGCCTTGTCGAGCTGCTCCTCGGTCAGGTCGCCGCGCGCGACGTAGCCCTGCTCGAGTACGACCTGCCGGATCGTCTTGCGCTCGGCCAATGCCGTCTTGGCGACCTTCGCGGCGTTCTCGTATCCGATGTACTTGTTCAGCGGTGTCACCACCGACGGCGACGACTCGGCGTACTCCAGGCAGCGCTCGGAGTTGGCCACCAGCCCGGCCACGAGCCGGTCGGCGAACAGGCGCGAGACGTTCGACAGCAGGCGGATCGACTCCAGCAGGTTGCGCGCCATCACAGGCAGCATGACGTTCAGCTCGAAGTCGCCCTGCGAGCCGCTGAACGCGACGGCCGCGTCGTTGCCGACGACCTGCGCGACGACCTGGCGCATCGCCTCACAGAGGACGGGGTTGACCTTGCCCGGCATGATCGACGAGCCGGGCTGCAGGTCGGGCAGCGCGAGCTCGGCCAGGCCCGTCCGCGGGCCGGAGCCCATCCAGCGGATGTCGTTGGCGATCTTGTAGAGCCCGGCGGCGATCGTGCGCAGCTGGCCGGACAGCTCGACCAGCGCGTCCTGGGCGCCCTGCGCCTCGAAATGGTTGCGCGCTTCGCTGAGCGGCAGGCCGGTCGATGCGACGAGCTCGGAGATCACCTTCTGCGCGAACCCGGGCGGCGTGTTGATGCCGGTGCCGACCGCGGTGCCGCCGAGCGGCAGTTCGGCGACGCGGGGGAGTACGGCCTCCAGGCGTTCGATGCCGTAGCGCACCTGGGCGGCGTACCCGCCGAACTCCTGGCCGAGCGTCACCGGCGTCGCGTCCATCAGGTGGGTACGGCCGGACTTCACGATGTCGCCGAACTCCGTCGCTTTGCTCTCCAGCGCCTCGGCCAGGTGCGCGAGGGCGGGCTGCAGGTCGGTGAGGACGGCGTTCGTCGCGGCGATGTGGATGGAGGAGGGGAAGACGTCGTTGGACGACTGGGAGGCGTTGACGTGGTCGTTCGGGTGGACGGCCTGGCCGGAAGCCTCGGTCGCCAGCGTCGCGATGACCTCGTTGGTGTTCATGTTGCTGGAGGTGCCGGAGCCGGTCTGGAAGACGTCGATCGGGAAGTGGTCGTCGTAACGGCCCTCGGCGACGTGCGTCGCGGCCTCTTCGATCGCCTTGGCCAGGCCGGTGTCGAGCACGCCGAGCTCGGCGTTGACGCGGGCGGCGGCACGCTTGATCTGCGCGAGCGCCCGGATGTGCTGCGACTCCAGCGGCGTACCCGAGATCGGGAAGTTCTCGACAGCGCGCTGGGTCTGCGCCCGCCACTTCGCGCTGGCGGGTACGCGTACCTCGCCCATCGTGTCGTGCTCGATGCGGTAGTCAGTCTCCTCGGCCATGGGCAGACTCTATGACCGTGACGACCGACACACCGCGTTGGCTCTCCACCCAGCAGACCGCCGACCTGCTGGGGGTGAAGCCGGAAACCGTGTACGCGTACGTGAGCCGCGGCGTACTGCAGCGGCACCAGGGCCCGGACCGGCGTTCGTCGCGCTTCGCGCGGGCGGAGGTCGAACGACTGGCCGCCCGCCAGCGACGAGGTGGGCGGGCGGGTGCGCTGGAGGTCGTGATCGACACCGAGCTGACCCTGCTCGACCCGGCCGGCGGGCTGTATTACAGAGGCGAGGACGCGACGCGCCTGGCGCTTACGTGGTCGTTCGAGCAGGTGGCCGAGCTCCTGTGGGGAACATCAGACAACCCCGGTAGCTCCGAGGGCCCGGACGGCCCACGCGGTTTGGACGCGCTCGGCAACCTGAGCAGCTCGGATGACTCGGGCCGTGCCGAGGCGACTGGTGGCTTAGCCGGCGCGAGTGGCTCGGCTGCCGCCGGGGAGCCTGAAGGCACTGGCAGCCCGAGCGGTGCCGGTGGTGCGGGTAGCAGTGCGGGCGGTGCGGTTGGCCCAGAGCCGTGGCGGGCGCCGGACGCGATGGTGCGGGTCGGTCGGGGGGTGGCTGCCGCACTGCCCGATTCCGCTCGTGCCGTCGACCGGATGCGGGTGGTCGTCGCGGCGATTCCTGCTGTCGACCCGCATCGAGACGATCGGCGGGCGGCTTCGGTGGCTCGGGCCGGGCGCCATGCGGTCGCCGCCGTCGTGGACTGTCTGCCGGAGCGAAGCCCGTCCGCCGGTACGTCCATCGCGCACCGCCTGTGGTCGAGGCTGAGCCCGGCCGCCCCGACCGTACCTCAGCTCGACGCCCTGAACGCCGCCCTCGCCCTCCTCGCCGACCATGAGCTGGCGGCCTCCACCCTGGCCGCCCGAGTCGCGGCGTCGGCGTGGGCGGATCCGTACCTCGTCCTCTCCACCGGCCTCGCCGCCGGCGGTGGCGCCCTGCACGCCGCGGTCTCCACCGCCGTCGAGACGATGCTGCGCTCGGCCGCCGACGGGCATGATGTCGTCGGCGAGCGGCTACGTGCGGGCGAGCGGGTGCCGGGCTTCGGGCACAAGGTGTACGAGTACCGCGACCCGCGTGCCGACCTCCTGCTCGACCTCGTCCGGCAGGCGGGCCCCAGCCCACTCGACGCCGTGATCGAACACGTACTCCAGCAGATGGAGCAGCGCGGCATGCCCGCTCCGAACGTCGACCTCGCCCTCGGCGCGCTCGTCGTCAAATTCGGCTTGACGCCGGGCTCGGGCGAGGTGGTCTTCCTGCTGGCACGGATGGCCGGGCTGATCGCGCACGCGACCGAGGAGTACCCACATCGTTTGCGATTTCGGCCGCGAGCCCTGTATACGGGAGCCTCGCCCGCAAAGGATTCGTAAAAGGAAGTAGTCGTGACGTCACGCGAACGCGCCCGCCGCCTGGTAGAGGCACCGCGCTTTCAGCACGCCATCACGGTCGTGATCTTGCTGAACGCCGTTACCCTCGGCGCCGAGACGTCCCACTCGGTGATGGCGCGGGCGGGCGGCGCGCTCCACGTCATCGACAAGGTCGCCCTGACGATCTTCGTGGTCGAGCTGTTGCTCAAGCTCTACGCGTACCGGCTGTCGTTCTTCCGGGACGCCTGGAACTGGTTCGACTTCCTGATCATCGGCATCTCCCTCCTGCCGTCGACCGGCGGGCTGTCGGTGCTCCGGGCGTTCCGCGTGCTTCGCGTCCTGCGACTGATCTCGGTGGTGCCGAGCATGCGCAGGGTCGTCAACGCCCTGCTGTCGGCGATTCCGGGGATGGCGTCGATCGTCGGGCTGTTGTCGATGGTGATGTACGTCGCCGCGGTGATGTCGACGAAGCTGTTCGGCGGAACGGCGCCGGAGTACTTCGGCGACCTCGGCACGTCGCTGTGGACGCTGTTCCAGGTGATGACGGGCGAGGCGTGGCCGGAGATCGCGCAGCAGGTGATGGCGGAGCACCCGACGGCGTGGCTGTTCTTCCTCCTCTACATCCTGGTGTCGACGTTCGTGGTCCTGAACCTCTTCCTGGCCGTCATGGTCAGCGCGATGGAAGGCACCCGCCACGACGAGGAGGCGGCGCACCAGCAGGAACGCCAACAGGACAAGGCGACCGACGCCGTCGTCCTCGACGAGCTGGCCGCCTTGCGCGCGGAGATCCGTGCCCTGCGAGAGGAAACTCAGGCCGAGGGTACGCGCTCGGGCGGTGGCGGTCCGACGTAACGCGCCGACGGCCGGATGATCTTACGGCCGTGGGCCTGCTCGAGGATGTGCGCGCACCAGCCGATCACGCGGCTGGAGGCGAACGTCGGCGTGAACATGTCGCGCGGCAGGCCGCACAACTCCATCACGACGCCGGCGTAGAACTCCACGTTGGTGTGGATCTGGCGCTCCGGCTTGAGCTCGGCGAGCAGTGCCAGTACACGGCTCTCGACCTGCACCGCGAAGTCGACCAGTGGCCCGCCGAGCTCTTCGGCGGTCTCGCGCAGCAGGCGCGACCGCGGGTCCTCCGTACGATAGATCGGGTGGCCGAAGCCCATGATCCGGTCGCCGGCGAGGATGCGCTCGCGTACCCACGGGTCGATGTTGTCGGGTGTCCCGATCGCGTCGAGTGAGTCCAGTGCCCGGCTCGGCGCGCCACCGTGCAGCGGCCCCGACAGCGCGCCGATCGCGCCGACGACGCACGCGGCCAGGTCGGCGCCGGTGGACGCGATCACGCGGGCGGTGAACGCCGAGGCGTTGAAGCCGTGCTCGACGGTGAGGCAGAGGTATCGCTCGACAGCCCTTGCGTACAAGGGATCCGGCTCCTCGCCGGTCATCATGTAGAGGTAGTTCGCGGCGTACGGCAGGTCCTCGCGGGGCGGGATCGGCTCCTGGCCGTGGCGCAGCCGGTGCAGGGCCGTCAGCAACGCCGGCACCTGCGCGGAGATGCGCAACGCGTCGTTCCGGCGGGTCTCATCGTCGAGATCCCACAGCGGCCGCAGGCCGGCGGCCGCTCCGGCGAGGGAGATCGCGCTGCGGAGGGCGGTCATCGGCGCGTCGGTGCTGTGCGCGACGGCGGGCAGCAGGGCGAGGACGGACGGGTCGACGTGCCGCAACGGCGCGACTCTGGCCGCGAACGCCGCGCGCCGGCTCGCGTCGGGCAGGACGCCTTCGTGGAGGAGGTGCCAAACGTCTTCCAGAGAACGGGTTCTGGCCAGGTCGACGGCGGAGTACTGCCGGTAGTGGTAGAAGCCCTCCAGCCCGCGGACGTCGCCGAGCGTCGTGTCGGTGACGGCCACTCCGGCGAGGCCCGGCGGTACCTCGATCAGGCCGTTGGTCGCGTTCGTCGTCATGCACAGGACTGTTGCTCCGCGATCAACATGTTGTCAATGTTGATCGCATCAATGTAATTGGCATAGCGCCTGGTCGTGGCCGGTGCCGTGACCAACCTCACTGGGGCTTGGCTGCGCGCCGGCTATGACCTGCGAGCGAGATAGAGGTGGTAGTCGAGCTCGCGGGCGTCGCGCTGAACGACGCGGTGGAGTTCTTCGCAGCCGCCGAAGCGTCGTTGCAGCAGCTTGGCGAGCCGGCGAGCGGGCGCAGCCGCCCAGAACACCACGACACCCTGCGGACGCAGGACACGGGCGAGCTCGTCGAGGAACGGCCGTTCGTAGATCTCGGCGTTGGCCAGGTGAACCAGGAAGCCCGGGCCGTTGTCGACGTCCAGCAGGACCACGTCGGCGCTGGCGTCCGGCTGCTCGGGCAGCCAGCGGCGGATGTCGCTCTCGTGGGTGCGCACCCTGGGGTCGGCGAGCAGGCCGGCGGTGTGCGGGATCCGGCCGGCGCGTACCCACTCGATGACCGCCGGCTCGAGCTCGATGACGTCGACGTGCCGTACGCGCTCGTCGTCGAGCAGAGCCTGGACGGTGAAGCCGAGCCCCAGCCCACCGACGACGACTGTGCCCGGGCTATCGGTGCGCTCGAGGGCGGCCTCGGCGAGCAGGCGTTCGGTGGAGCTGTCGACGGTGTCCATGACGAACGTGCCGTTCACGATCAGCTCGAAGATCGGCTCGCCGCCGTCACCGTCGGTACGCCGCCGCAGCGCGGCCGACCCGCGCGGGCTCTCGTCGTAGGCCACGATCTCTGACACAGCCGAAACCCTATGTCAGCGTGGTCGGCACCGGGCGAGGTCGTCTCCGCAGGCGGCGAACGTCTCGACGACCATCTTCGGGAGCTCGGTCTTCTCGACCAGTACGCCTTCGGCCCGCCGCGCCTCGATCGCGAACAAGCGGTTGCCGAGCACGAAGCTGACCCCTTCGGCGTAACCGGTGGCCTTGACCGGGATACCGGGCACACGGATGTCGTGCGCGTCGCCGCGGCTGTCCGACACGTCCTTCGGGTTCGTGGTCGAGCGGACGACGAACCGGGCCTCGGTCCCGCCGAACACGCAGCTCACCTCCCCACTGGCGGCGATCGCTGACCGGCGGCCTGGCAGCTCGGAACCGACGGCGCGCTCAACGGCTCGTACGTCTAGGTGCGCGCAGACACCGGACAGGTCCACGGCAGGAAACGCCTCCACGGTTTCCAAGCGGGCGGCGACCCTGCGTAGCGCCTGTTCGGCTGCGCTGGGCCGGCTGGATTCGGTCTCGAGATCGATCTGCGCCGAGGTCTCGCCCCACTGCAGCACGGCCATCGTGTCGCTTGCCCGCGCTTCGCCCTGGAGACCGGTCACCTGCTTCAGGTCGGGCTCTTTCAGGTAGGGGCTGATGGTGTTCTCCAGCACGGAGACGCGCAGGCGCGCGGTGTAGGTGCCGTTCGTGCGGGTCAGGTAGGTGCAGTGGTACATCCACCCGCCACCGTGGCGGGGCTCGGCCGCCCGATCGGCGATCTCGGCGTTGGCTCCGGCGAACTCGCGTACGTCGGCGGCCGAGAGGAGATCGCACTCGTCGGGTGTCTGCTCGGCGGTCTGTCGAGTGGCTGCGGCGGTGGGCTCCGGCCGCGGCGGTTCGGCTTCGGGGCTGGTGGTGCACGCCGCCAGGCCGAGCAGCAACGCGCCGGCCGCGATCAGGAGGCTGTGCTCGCGCGTGGTCATCGTCTGCACCCGGCGAGGTCGTCTCCGCAGGCGGCGAACGCGTCGACGACCATCTTCGGGAGATTCGTGCTCTCCATCGACGGTTCCTCACCGTCGAGGCTGAGGGTCACGTCGTACCGCCGCCCGTCGACGACGAATGTGATCCCGGTTCCCGAGAGCTCCGAGACCTTCCTGGCTCCCTTGGCTGACAGACCGGTGATGGGGGTGTTCGCAGGTGCGAAGCGCGAGTCGAAGCCCTCCAGGTCGGTGGTCGACTCGACGCGGAACATCGCGTTCGAGGTCTCGAACGAACATTTCACGTCGCCGTTCTCGCGGACCACGCCCCTCCGGCCAGGTAGTTCCGTTCCGGCGAGGCGCTCGACGAGCGCGGCGTCCAGCCGGGCACAGACGCCGGCCGGGTCGGATCGCGGGAACTCGGGCACGGTCTCGAGCCGGCCGGAGATGGCGCGCAGTGCCTGCTCGAATCCGCCGGGCGTGAATCCGCCATCGATGGACCCGGCCAGCCGGACGTCGATGTCGCCGGCGCGCATCCCGGCGGCCCTCTCGCCCACCCAAGCCTCGTCGCCGAGCCCGCTCAATCGTCTGCGCTCGGAGCTGTCGTCGCGAGCGACGTCGGGCACGGGTATGCCGGCCGTCGACACCGTGACGGACAGGAAGCCGGGGTCTTCTTCGTCGGTCAGCTGCTGGTAGGAGCAGTAGTACTCCCAGCCGCCGGCCCTGGTCGGAGTGGCGCTGCGAAGGGTCACTTCGGCGTCGGACCTCAGGATCTGCTCGAGGTCCTGGCGCGGGATCAGGTCGCATTCGTTCGGTGGGCCGGCGAGGAGCCACTTGGTGGTGGCTGTGTAGCCGGCTACGGCGAGCAACGGAAGCAGTACGGCAACGGCGGCAACGAGCACAGCGATCCTGCGCTTGGACATCGTGAACCCTCCCCAGGCGAAAACCGGCCCTCCCCAGGGCCGAACAGATGATAGGACGTCGCTCGCAGGCGTTACGCTCGGTGTCGTGGATGCGTACGCGGGCGCGGGCGACCTTCGGGCGTCCGACGACGATCGGGAACGGCAGGCCGAGATCATCCGGCAGGCCGCGTCCGAGGGACGGCTGACCCTGACCGAGCTGGATGAGCGGCTGGAGCAGGTGTACTCCGCGAAGACGTACGCCGAGCTCGCCGTCGTCACCCGCGACCTGCCCGGCGGCGAGATCGCGCGGCACGCGTCGAGCACCGCGGGCGGCGGTGTGGTGCCGGCCGGCGTGCGCGAGGTGAGCGCGTTCTTCTCGGAGCAGAAGATCAAGGGCCAGTGGATGGCGCCGCGCCACCTGACGGTGCGGGCGATCCTCGGCTCGGTGAAACTCGACTTCACCGAAGCGTCGATGCCGCAAGAGGTCGTGATCGACAGCCAGATCGTGCTCGGCGAGCTGCAGATCGTCGTACCAGAGGACGTCGCCGTCGAACTCGAGCCCGGCACGACGATCCTGGGAGAGCGCAACAGCAAGGTCTACACCGCGCGCACGCCCGGCACACCGGTGATCAAGATCCGAGGCACCGTCTTTCTCGGCGAGGTACAGGCCAAGCCACCGCCGAAGAGCTTCAAGAAATGGCTGCGGCGGGGTAAGGCCTAGCCACCGCCCGACCCACCGACCCGCGGCTACCTTCGCCGGGCGGCGTGGCGGTGGGTGTGGTTGAAGTGCGGTGTCGGGCGAGGCGTGCGGCTGGCGCGGTGGGCTGGCCGCCCGCCGATGCGCGGGTGCCGGGTGTCAGCTGGCGCGGTCGAAGTCGATGGCGGCGTAGGCGCGGAGTTTTGCCAGGCTGTGCTCGGACTCGATGGAGCGGATGGTGCCGCTGCGCGAGCGCATGACCAGCGAGTGGGTGGTGCAGTGGCCACCGCTGTAGCGGACGCCCTGGAGGAGCTCGCCGTCGGTGATGCCGGTGGCGACGAAGAAGACGTCGTCGCCCTGGACGAGGTCTTCGGTCGTCAGTACGCGGTCGACGTCGTGGCCGGCGTCCACGGCCTTTGCTCGTTCGGCGTCGTCGCGGGGCCAGAGGCGGCCCTGGATGCTGCCTCCCAGGCACTTCATCGCGCAGGCGGCGATGATGCCCTCGGGTGTTCCACCGATGCCGGCCAGCAGGTCGATGCCAGTCCCCGAGCGCGCAGCCATGATCGCGCCGGCTACGTCGCCGTCGGAGATGAACTTGATGCGGGCGCCGGTCGCTCGCACTTCGGCCATCAGCGACTCGTGGCGGGGGCGGTCGAGGATCACGACCGTGACGTCCTCGGGTGCGCCGTGCTTGGCCTTCGCCACTCGGCGGATGTTCTCGCTGATCGGCGCGGTGAGGTCGATCACGGAGGCGGCCTCGGGTCCGGTCGCGAGCTTCTCCATGTAGAAGACCGCGGACGGGTCGTACATCGCGCCGCGCGGCGCCACGGCCAGCACCGAGATCGCCGACGCCATGCCCTTCGCCGTCAGCGTGGTGCCGTCGATCGGGTCGACGGCGACGTCGCATTCGGCGCCTTCGCCGGAGCCCACGAGCTCGCCGTTGTAGAGCATCGGCGCGTTGTCCTTCTCGCCCTCGCCGATCACGACGATGCCGCGCATCTGAACCGACGCGATCAGCGTGCGCATCGCGTTGACGGCCGCCGCGTCGGCGCCGTTCTTGTCGCCACGACCGACCCAGCGGCCGCCGGCCATCGCGGCGGCTTCGGTGACGCGGACCAGCTCGAGCGCGAGGTTACGGTCGGGAGCGTCGGCGTCGACCCGTAGATCCCGTGGAATCGCCGTCGGTTCGGTCATCACAACACCCCTAGTCTTCGAGGTCCTCGTGCTCGTCACCCGCGCCGGGCGCCGCGGAGGCGGCCTCCAGCCGGGCGCGCGCACCGTCGAGCCAGGCCTGGCAGATCCCCGCGAGCTCCTCGCCGCGTTCCCACAGGCGCAGCGACTCCTCCAGCGTGGTGCCGCCGTTTTCGAGCTTGCGCACGACCTCGATCAGCTCGTCGCGGGCCTGCTCGTACGACAACGACGTCGCGGAAGCGGAAGGTGTCTCTGTCACGACTCGACCCTAACCGGGAACCGCCCGCCGGCTACGCGCGCGTCGAGCTGCTCGTCCACCGTGACCTCCTCGGGAGAACGGACCACGCCACCGTCGGCCTTCTGCAGCACGGCATACCCCCGATCGAGCGTTGCCTGCGGAGAAAGCGACCGCACCCGCGCCAGGTTGTGCCTGACATCATCACCGGCCCGGTCCAACTGCTGCCGCAGGCACCGCCGCCCGCGGTCGCGCCAGCCCAGGACGTCCTCCAGACGCCGGTCGATCTCGCGCAAGGGATTGCCGAGCGCCGACCGCGCCCGCAGGTTGTGCAGACCGGTGCGCTCACGCTCGATCCGCCCCGCGACGATCTCGTACGCCCGCGACCGCAGCTGAACGATCCGCGCCGCCTCCTCACCCACGTCGGGAACGATCCGCCGGGCCGCGTCGGTCGGGGTCGAGGCGCGTACGTCGGCCACCAGGTCGAGCAACGGCTGGTCCTGCTCGTGCCCGATCGCGGAGACGATGGGAGTGCGACAAGCAGCCACCGCCCGGATCATGCCCTCGTCGGAGAACGGCAGCAGGTCTTCGACCGACCCGCCGCCCCGCGAGACCACGATCACGTCGACCTCGGAGTCGGTCTCGAGCCGCCGCAGCGCCTCGATCACCTGCTCGGCCGACTGCGGCCCCTGCACGGCGACGTTCTCGATCCGGAACTTCACGGCCGCCCATCGCCGCCTGGCGTTCTCCACCACGTCGCGCTCGGCAGCGGAGTCGCGCCCGCAGATCAACCCGACCTTCCGCGGCAGGAACGGAAGCCGCCGCTTCAGCTCCGCGGCGAACAGCCCTTCGGCCGCGAGCAGGCGTTTCAACCGCTCCAGCCGGGCGAGCAGCTCGCCGAGCCCCACCGGCCGGATGTCGTCGGCCGCGAGCGAGAGCGTGCCGCGCGGGATGTAGTAGGTCGGCTTGGCGTGGACGAGGACCCGCGCGCCCTCGATCACCGGCGGGTCGACGCTGTCGTAGATCCGGCGTGGGCACGTCACCTGCACGGAGATGTCGGCAGCGGTGTCACGCAGCGTCAGGAACACCACGGTCGTGCCGGGCCGGCGGGTGAGCTGAGCGACCTGGCCCTCGAGCCAGACCACGCCGAGCCGGCCAACCCACTGGCCGAGCAGGTTGGCGATCTGTCGTACGGGAGCCGGGTGTTCCGGCGATGTCTCCAACGCCATGCGAGAACCCTAGGCCCACCCACCGACAGGCCGGACCGGCCCGGGGAAGCCCGCGAGCCGGTCCGGTCGACGAGTCACCGATCAGTCGAGCTGAGGCTCGCTCGAACGGCACTCACCGCCCCACTTGTGGTAGTTGCCCTTGTTCGCCGCGGCATTCATGTCGGCCTCGTCGTCGGCCTCGCCGCCCCAGTACCCGGACGCACCCTGGTGGATGCACAACGTCATCCGGTCCGGGCTGGGAGCCGCGTCGTAGACACGTACGTGGTCGGCGCCGGCCTGCGGCGTGCCGTTGTTGAACCAGGACGCGTCGTCGTTCTTGACCGGCTCGGGCCAGGTGCCGTTGACGTACTTGTGGTACATCGTGCCTTCGTACGGCGTGTTGTACCAGGCGCAGAACGCACCAACCGGGCAGTCGCCCTTGTCCGCGCTGGCGATCCCCGGGCCGGTCGCCAGGGCGAAGCCGCCCGCTACCGCCAGCGTCCCGGCGATCGACAGGATCTTCTTCAGCATGCTGATTCCCTCCGCTAATGGTTTTGTCGCGTGTTGGTGATCGTCCGGGCCCGCTCCAAAGCGGACACGGACAGCGCCTGGTAGTCGGCGATCAGGTCGCGATGCTCCTGGTAGACCTGCCTACGGTAGGTCTGTTCCAGGTCCTCGCCGATCCGCACCAGGCGGGTCTTGGTCGCGCACTCCGCTTCGGCGGCGGCCGCCTCGATCTCGTCGGCCTTGGCCCGCTTGCGTTCGGTGAACTGTGCGCGCAGCTCGTCCGGGCTTCCGGCGTCGTGTCCACGCTCGCGCATGCAGCGCTGCCAGCCGTTCAGCGCCTTGCGGAACCGCTGGTCGGCCTCGAGCTTCCGTGCATACAACGGCGAGAGGTTCTCGACGTACGTGCTTACGTTGAACCAGCGCTCGAAACCGCCGTAGAGCTGTCCCTGCGCCTGGGCCGTGCAGCCGCCCGGATTCTGCTGGACGGTGTACCCGGTCGGCAGCTTGATGGTCAGCTCGCGAGTACCCCGCCGGCCGTGTAGCGCCTCGCCGTACGCCTGCTGCGCCTTCGGCGAAAGCCTTTGGAGGTAAAGCGTGTTGGGGTGATTGGCGCGATAAGAGTCCAGGTCGACGGTGCCCAGGCCGAGTCCGTGCTTACGAGCGAACGCGACACTCTCGTTGCCGTACGGCAGGTCGCTGGGCTGCGGCGGCGGGTCGGTGAGGTAGACCCTGAACCCCGCTTCGCTCATGCAGCGCTGCACCAGGATCTGCTCGGCGTCGCTGAGCAGCGCGCGTTCCTTGCTGGTCAGGGCCCTGCCAGGCGGTGGCTCGGCGTTCGTCACCCCGCAGCCGGTGACGCCGCCGGCGAGCACGACCGCCGCGGCGAGAGCCGTTGTGAGCTTCCCCGTTCGCTTCATGCCACAAGAGCCTGGCCGGTCGTCGCGCGGCCCGCGATCGTTTCAACGTACGCCGAAACGAGGCCGGATCGGCAACCCGGACAGCCCTTCGCGCATCGGCGGCCGACCTTTATAGCGCGGATATAGCGGTTTGATAGCGCCCTGTCCGAGGCTGGTGTCCAACGGGGAGCACGACCAACGGGGGACAGTCATGTGGCGGATCCACTTCACGCCAGACGATCTTGCGCGAGTCCGACTCGGGCGGGACGCCGACGTAGGCTGCGAGATCAGCCGCAGTCTGCGCATCTTGGCAGGTCAGACCGGTGAGCCGGTCTTCGGGCAGTGGCGGCGCCGAGCGCGGGTGCGGCTGGGCGCGAGCTGGCGCCGGCTGGGTCCGGAGCTGGCAGCCGCAGCCGCCGCCGGCGGAGCGGGCCACGCCGGTCGCCGGCTGGCGCGGCGGTACTTCGACCAGCTGCTCGCGCCACACTGGCCGCGAATCCGCCGGCTGGCCGGAACGGAGACCCGCCGGCTCGGCGACTCAATGGCGCACGGTGGGGCGGCGCGCATGCTGTCGGAGGTTTCGCCGTTACTACGTTGGGATACGCCGGTTCTACGGATCGCGGACAAGCCGGACGAGCGCGACATCTTCCTGCGAGGCAAGGGAATCGTGTTGCAGCCGTCGTTCTTCGCCTACGACGACTGCGGTCTGCACGAGCCGCCCGGCGGCACGCCGGTGCTGGTCTATCCGCTGCAGCTGGAAGCCGGCTGGTTCGACGCCGAGCCGGTGTGCGGACGGCAGGCCCTGCGTACGTTGCTCGGAACCACTCGTGCGCAGGTGCTCGAGCGGTTGGCGGAAGACCATCGGACGACGAGTGAGCTCGCCGCCGTGCTCGAACTTTCGGTCGCATCCGCCAGCCAACACGCCAAGGTGCTGCGTGAAGCAGGGCTTGTCAGCAGCAATCAGTGCGGAAAAACTGTTGTACACAAGGCTTCTTCGCTCGGCGAGCAACTGCTCGGGCGGCTGGTGGGTCATTAGTGTGTTATGCTCATACCACGTGTGTGGAATAGCAGCGATTTATGGTGACAGCGATCCGGCCACGGGTGTGCGTATGCTTTCTCAGCTTCTGCACCGTGGGCCGGACGACCTCGGCGACGTATCAATACCCAACTTTGCCTGGCTTGGCCATACCAGGCTGTCGATCGTGGACCTCGGGGGCGGCCGGCAGCCGCTCGAGGCAGACGGCGTTTCGCTGGTCTGCAACGGCGAGATCTACAACCACGAAGAGCTTCGTGACAAACTCGGCCACGACCGGTTCCGGACCAGCTCCGACAGCGAGGTCGCGTTGCGACTGCTGGTCGACAAAGGGCCGGAAGCACTCACCGAACTCCGCGGCATGTGGGCGCTGTGCGCCGCAGGGCCCGGGATGTTCGTCGCGGCAAGGGATCCGCTCGGCATCAAGCCGCTCTACTGGGCCCGGCACGACGGCGTCGTCCACTTCGCATCCGAACTGAGGGCGTTCGATCCCGAGGTGCGCTGGGCGGTCGAGGCGTTCCCGCCCGGCTGCTGGTGGACTCCGGAGGACGGCCTGGTTCGGTTCGCCACCCACGCACCAACGCTGGAACGCCTTACCGAGCAGCCGATCGAGGCTTCGCCGGCGCCTGTCCAACTCGACGTACCGATGCCCGATGAGACTCTCACCGAGGTGCGCGACGTGATCGTCGACTCGGTCGAGCGGCACCTGATGGCCGATGTGCCTGTCGGTGTGTTCCTTTCCGGCGGGCTCGACTCCAGCATCGTCGCCGCGGCCGCGGTCAAGTCGCTGGCCGAGGACGGCCGCACGCTGCAGACGTTCGCCGTCGGCACGCCCGAGAGCAGCGACCTGCAGGCGGCCCGCGAGGTCGCCGAGTTCCTCGGCACCGACCACCACGAGGCCACGTTCGACGGCAGGGACGCTCTCGGCGCTGTGGAGGATGTCGTCGCCGCTGTCGAGTCGTTCGATCCGCTGCTGATTCGCAGCGCGGTGCCCAACTGGTTCCTGGCCGAGCTGGCGTCCCGGCACGTCAAAGTCGTCTTGACGGGCGAAGGCGCCGACGAGCTGTTCGCCGGCTACTCCTACTACCACTCCGACTTCACCGACCCCGTTGCTTTGCAGGCGGAGCTCGTCCGTGGGCTGGGTGAGCTGCACGGGCTCAACCTGCAGCGCTGCGACCGCGTGACGATGGCGCACAGCCTGGAGGCGCGGGTTCCGTTCCTCGACCACGACGTGATCGCGTGCGCGCTCAGCCTGCCGATCCAGTGGAAGACGGTCGGGGCCGATCGCGTGGAGAAGCGCCTGCTGCGTGAGGCGTTCCGGGGCTGGTTGCCCGACAAGATCATCGATCGTAAGAAGGAACAGTTCGGCACCGGCAGCGGCGCGGCCGACGTGCTGGCCGAGCAGGTGAGCGACGGGATCGAGCCGGCGGAGTTCGAGCGGGAGCGCGACGTGGTGGAGCCGCCGCTGCGTAACCGCGAGGAGCTGGCCTACTTCCGGATGTACACCCGCCACCTGGCCGGCCTGCGACCGGAGCGCACGCTGACCAGGTTCGCCCACGCCTAGAGCTCCGGCCGCGCGCCGGCGTACCTGCTCGGCTTGCGAGCATGGCCTGTGGGCGCGTGCGAATGACCACGTTAACCACGTATTTAGCTGGTTAACGTGGTCATTCGCGCTCCGCCACGCCAGCAGGTGCTCCGCCACGCCTGTAGGTGCTTCGCCACGCCTGTAGGTGCTTCGCCACGTCCCGGGGCGTGGTTAACCCGCCAATTGCGTGGTTAACGTGGTCATTCGCAGCCGGCGGTCGTGGCGTCCACATCGGGTGGTGCCGGGCTAGACGATGCGGAGGAACTGGCTCGGGCGCAGCGCCCGAGCCACGATCCGGGTGTCGCCGATCCAGCCGTAGAAGCCCTGGCCGTACGCGTTGTCGAACTGCGTGCCGCCGATCGCGAAGGGCTTGCCCTGGGTCGTGATGCCGTTCGACTCCTCCGACGCGTTCCGCGCGATCCGTGACCCGTCGACGTAGAGCACCGTGTGGCGCCCGTCGTTCACCACGGCGAGGTGCGTCCATCGTCCGACCGGCAGGGCGTGGCTCCACGACGTCGGGTCGGCGTCGCCGGGTACCGGATAGACGACGAACTGCAGGAAACGCTCCGGCGACAGGTTGAGGCTGCACGTCGGCTCGAGGTCGGACCAGCCGCTGTGCTTCCCGGCGTCGCCCGCGCGTCCCTCCCAGCTCAGGATCCCCATCCACGCGTGATCGCCCTCGAACGGAGCAGGCAGCTTGATGAACGTCTCGATCGTGTAGCCGGACTGGAACTTCTCGCTGTTGAGCGGCGCATCGGCCCCCGTCCGCAGCACCGCGCCGCGATCCGGCGACTGCCCACCGTCGAACCGGAGGCTGGCGTGCGCCGGCTGCGCGTCGTGGTGTTCGGCCGACCACCGCAGCGCCGACGGCCCGCTGGCGTGCAGCCGCTCGACGCGCAGGTCGTTGCCGTTCCCGCTGAGGTCCCGCGCCACCGTGCCGTCCCCGACCGGCGTCCCGTCAACGCCGGGCACAGCCAGGCCGGCCTGGTCGAATCGCCAGTACGCGATCGTCCCGCGCGGCATCACGGCCTGCGGCGGCCGCGGCGCCGGCAGATCCGGTGGAGCGAAGCCGCCGAATCGCGAACGGAAGTCCACCTCGACCGCGAACCGGTCGACGCCGGACGTGAGATCGACCGTTTCGGCCTCCAGCTGCGAAGGCGATCGCGAAGCCTGCTTGCGCAACCACGGCGAGAACGTCGACACGTCGATCGTGTTGCGTACGAGGTCGAACTCGTACAGCCGGACCATTCCCGCGCCGCCGTAGTACCGATCCTGGTAGTTCGTGATGTGCAGGTGCACCGGGTTGCCCGCATCGTTGGTCAGCGTCACCCGCCCAGGCGGCCAGTAGTGCCCGCCGAGCGCCAGGAAGATCTGGTCGTTGTCGCGAATCAGCCGGTCCCACAGCCGCCGCCCGTGATCCGACAGCGACGCCTCCCCGTCGTCCGAGGCCCAGACGACATCGTGCGTGGTGAGGATGGTGGGCAGCTTGGGATTCTGGTCGAGAACGCGCTGTGCCCACGCCAGGCCGGCGTCCGAAACCCGCCAGTCCAGCGCCAGCAGCAGCCACTCGAGCCCACCGGCCCGGAAGCGGTGGAAGCTGTTGTACCCGTCCGGTGACGAGCCACCATACGTACGCGACCGCGCGAACCGCGCCGGCCCGAACGTCCGCAGGTACGGAGTGTCGCCGCGCTGGTCGTCCGTGCTCGAAGGGACGTCGTGGTTGCCGGCCAGCACGCTGTACGGCAACCGGCCGTCGATGGCTCTGAAGATCCCGTCCGCGGCCCGCATCTCGGTCGCGGTGCCGTGCTCGGTGATGTCACCGAGCTGCGCCATGAACACGATGTTCGACCGTTCGCGCTCGCCGAGGAGGTAGCGCAGCGTCTCGCGGACCGGCTCGTGGTCCGAGCCGCCCTCGTCGAGGAGGTACTGGGTGTCGGGCAGGACCGCGACGGTGAATCGCTCGGTCGTGGAAGCCGCGGAGGTGCCGGTGTCGGCCTGCGCGGCAGGCGTCTGAGCGGCAACGGCGGCGATCGGGGCGGCAGCGGCTGCCTGCAACAGCCGGCGACGGGCTAGGTTCACGGGCGTAGTCTGCAGGCTCTGGCGGGCGCCGGGGTGACGTTTCGCCGAACAGGTCCGGTGGCGAAAGCGAAGCTTTACGGCAGGATGGGCCCATGTCGCTCAACTTGCTGCCCCTGCCGCGCTCGCTCGAACCCACCGACGAGCGCTACACCGTCGAGCCGGGCAGGCTCATCGCGCTGTCCGGACCCGACGCCGGCGCACTGCTGTTCTCCGCGCAGCGCCTGCAGGCAGCGCTTCGCACGTACGCCGGCACCGGCTGGGAGATCTCGGCCGCGCCCGACGTTTCCGAGAGCGAGCTCGGTGTCTCGCTGCGGATCGTGCCCGAGCGCGTACCCCACGAGCAGGGCTACGAGCTGACCGTCACGCCCACCGGCGTGCTGGTCGAGGCCGCGACGCCGCAAGGGATCTTCTACGGCGTCAGCACGCTGGTGCAGCTGGTCGAGCAGCACGGCGCGACAGTGCCCTGCCTCACCGCGGCCGACTGGCCCGACCACGCGGCTCGCGGCGTGATGCTCGACATCAGCCGCGACAAGGTGCCGACGGTCGAGACCGTACGCGCGCTGATCGACCTGCTGGCCGGCTGGAAGGTCAACCAGGTCCAGCTCTACACCGAGCACACGTTCGCCTACCGCGACCACCGCGAGGTGTGGGAGCACGCGTCGCCGTTCACCGGCGAGGAGATCCTCGAGCTGGATGCGTACTGCCGCGAGCGGTTCATCGAGCTGGTCCCCAACCAGAACGCCTTCGGGCACATGCATCGCTGGCTGACGCACTCGCGTTATGCCCACCTCGCCGAGGTGCAGGGCGACTTCGAGACGCCGTGGGGCTCGATGAGCGGCCCGTTCAGCATCTCGCCGGTCGATCCCGGCAGCCTCTCGCTGGTGAGCGGGTTGTTCGACGAGCTGCTGCCGCACTTCTCCAGCAAGCAGCTCAACGTCGGCTGCGACGAGACGTTCGACCTCGGGCAGGGGCGCAGCAAGTCGCTGGTCGAGGAGCGCGGCATCGGCCGGGTCTACCTCGACTTCCTGCTCTCGCTCTACAACGACGTCAGCGAGCGCGGCTACACCATGCAGTACTGGGGCGACATCATCGAGCAGCACCCGGAGCTGATCCCCGAGCTGCCGAAGGACGCCGTGGCGCTCGGCTGGGGTTACGAGGCGGAGCACCCGTTCGCGCAGCTCGGCGCCAACTACGCCGCGGCCGGCGTGCCGTTCTACGTCTGCCCGGGCACGTCGTCGTGGTGCACGATCGGCGGCCGCACCAAGAACGCCCTCGGCAACCTGCTGAACGCCGCCGAGGCCGGGCTCGAGCACGGCGCCTCCGGCTACCTCATGACCGACTGGGGTGACCGCGGGCACTGGCAGGTGCTGCCGATCAGCTACCTCGGGTTCGCGGCCGGCGCGGCCTACTCCTGGGCGCTTTCGGCCAACCGTTCGCTGGATCTGGCCGAGGCGATCTCGTGGCACGCGTTCCGCGACCGCACCGGCTCGTACGGACGGATGGCCTACGACCTCGGCAACGCCTACCTCGAGATCGACACGCGGCAGGTCAACTCCACGCTGTTCTTCTGGATCCTGCAGGGCGTGCCGGAGGGCTACACCGGCAAGCGGTTCGAGGGCGTCACTCCGGAGATGTTCGACCGGGCGGAGGCCGCGATCGACCAGGCGCTCGAGCCGCTGGAGTCTTCCGCGTCGGAGCGTGCCGACGCCGACCTGTTGCGTTCGGAGTTCCTCAACTCCGCCCGGATGATGAAGCACGCCTGCCGGCGTGGGCGGCTGTTGCTGG
This sequence comes from Flindersiella endophytica, assembly GCF_054779015.1. Lineage (NCBI taxonomy): Bacteria > Bacillati > Actinomycetota > Actinomycetes > Propionibacteriales > Nocardioidaceae > Flindersiella > Flindersiella endophytica. The sequence continues at coordinate 491,100 of NZ_BAAGYY010000023.1, read as the reverse complement.
ACGCCGAGCCGGAGCCGGAGGCCGCGAGGCAGGAGCTGCTGGGCGACCTGGTGGAGTTCGTCGAGGAATTCCGCCGGATCTGGCTGGAGCGCAACCGGCCGGGCGGGCTCGACGACAGCGTGCAGCGATTCGAACACCTGCGCGAGAGCTATCAGTAACCTGTCTGTCATGGCTGTACGACGGATCGACGTAGCGGAGCGGCGGGCGCGGCTGGGAGTGCGCCACCATCTGGCGGTGGTTGCCGGTAGCGCGCCTGCGGCCGCGCCTGACCTGGTGACGGTCGCGCGCGATCTGGTCGGCTTGCACGGCACCGACCCGGCGTCGGCGTACGTCGCTGCCGCCGTGCGGACCGGATATCTCACGCCGGATGCGATCTCGAAGGTGCTGTACGAGGATCGTTCGGTCGTGCGCATGCTCGGCATGCGGCGCACGATGTTCTACCAACCGGTCGACCTGATGCCGATGGTGCAGGCGGCGTGCACTGACGCGATCGCGGCGCGGGAACGCAAGCGGTTGATGGGCTTTCTCGCCGACGACGAGATCGCACCGGACGTCGAGGCGTGGTTCTCCGTCGTCGAAGGCCATGTGCTGAAGGCGATCGAGACGCGAGGTGAGGCGACGGCGGCGGAGCTCGGGGCCGATGAGCCGTTGCTGCGCACGCAGATCGTGTTCGCGCGCGGGAAGCCCTACGAAGGCAAGCAGAGCATCTCGACGCGGGCGCTGTTCATTCTCGCGGCCGAAGGGCACCTGATCCGGGGACGGCCGGTGGGGACGTGGTTGTCGAGCCAGCACCGGTGGGCCTGGGCGAAGACGTTTCTGCCTGAGCAGCCTGCCATGGCGGCCGACGATGCGACCGTGGAGCTGGTCGGGCGATGGCTGCGGGCGTTCGGGCCGGGAACACTCGTCGACCTGAAGTGGTGGACCGGCCTTGGCCTCGGCGTCATCAAGAAGGCGCTGGCGAAGCTCGACGTGGTCGACGTCGACCTCGACGGGCAGCCCGGGCTGGTGCTGGCCTCGGATGCCGCGCCGGTCGCGGCTGTCGAGCCTTGGGTGGCGATGCTGCCTGGCCTGGATCCGACGCCGATGGGCTGGAAGGAGCGCGACTTCTACCTCTCGGCCGCTTGTCGTTCGGCGCTGTTCGACGTCAACGGAAACATCGGGCCGAGCATCTGGGCGGACGGGCGGATCGTGGGCGGCTGGGCGCAGACTGCGGGCGGGGCTGTGCAGTATCGGCTGATCGAGAAGGTGAATCGCGACGTACGCAAGGCTGTCGAGGCCAACGTCGAGCGGCTGGCGGAGTGGTTCGGTGGCGTTCGGGTGATCCCGCGGTTTCGTACTCCTTTGGAGAAGGAGCTCGGCGGGCCGGCCTAGACGACCTGCCTGGCCAGCCATTCGTTGTATTCCGAGTCGTCTTCCGGCGTACGGTCGATCAGCTCGGTCAGCGCTGTGCGCGCGGTCTGCAGGTTGTCGATCATCGCCGTGAGGCGGTCGCGTTCGTTCTCCAGCGGTGGAAGCAGCGTGCGGCAGCCGGGCGCGAGGCCGTTGCCGGTGTCGACCATGCAGGGCAGCACTTCGGCGATGAGGTGGCTGGGCAGGCCGGCGGCGAGCAGGGTGCGTACGTGCCGGACAGTCTCGACGGCGCTCGGCGGGTAGTCGCGGTAGCCGCTGTTCAGGCGATTCGGCGTGAGCAGGTTCTGCTCCTCGTAGTAGCGCAGTGCCCGCTTGCTGACGCCCGTCAGCTTGGCGAGCTCGCCGATTCGCATGTTTCGGGCCTCCTGGGATTTGCGCTTGACCTTCACGTCGACGTGAACCTTTAGCGTCGTCGGCATGACAACTATTCCTGTGACAGTGCTCGGGCTCGGCAACATGGGGCGAGCGCTCGCTTCGGCGTTCCTGGCGGCTGGGCATCCGACGACGGTGTGGAACCGCTCGGCGGGCAAGGCGTCCGCGCTGGTTTCCGCGGGAGCGCGGCAGGCTGACTCCGTTGTGGACGCGGTGTCGGGCGCTGAGCTGGTAATCGCCTGCGTGGTGCACTACCAGGCCGTACAGGCGATCGTCGACCCCGCGGCTTCGGCGCTGGGTGGGCGGACGCTGGTGAACCTCACGGCCGACTCGCCGGCCAGCGCGCGTTCGATGGCCGCGTGGGCGGATGAGCACGGCATCGACTATCTGGACGGCTCGATCATGACGCCGACGGTGACGATCGGAACACCGGGCGCGGTGCTGATCTACAGCGGGCCGGAGCCGCTCTATCAACGGCACAAGGGCGTGCTGGCGGCGTTGGGCGGAACGCAGTCGTTCCTCGGCACGGACCCGGGCCGGGCGGCGGCGTACGACGTGGCGTTGCTCGACCTGTTCTGGACGTCGGTGTCGGGCATGGCGCACGCGTTCGCGCTGGCTCGTGCCGAGGGGATCTCCGGGGCTGAGCTCGCGCCGTTCGCTGCCGGGCTGGCGGATCTGCTCGGCAGTTCGATCGCCGAGCACGCCGAACGCCTCGACGAGGACCGCCACGACGCCGACATCGCGACGCTGTCGACGGTCGCGGCGGGGTTGGAGCACGTCATCCACGCGGCCGTCGGCCGGGGCTTGGATGTCAGCGTGCAGCAGGCGGCGTACTCGCTGATGCGCCGCGCGATCGATGCCGGGCACGGCGACGAGGACCTCTCGCGGCTGACGACGATGTTGCTGAGCTCTTCTTCTACGGGCAGCGGATGACCTGTCCGGCGTAGGCGAGGCCGCCGCCGAAGCCGAACAGGAGAGCGGGCGCGCCGCTCGGGATCTCGCCGCGTTCGACGAGCTTGGAGAGGGCGAGGGGCACGCTCGCGGCGGAGGTGTTGCCGGAGTCCACGACGTCGCGGGCGACGACGGCGTTCTGGGCGCCGAGCTGCTTGGCGAGCGGCTCGATGATCCGGAGGTTGGCCTGGTGGGGGACGAACGCGCCGAGCTCCTGCGGTGTGACGCCGGCGCGGGCGCAGGTCTCGCGCATCAGGTCGGCCAGCGCGGTGGTGGCCCAGCGGAAGACGGCCTGCCCGCTTTGCGAGAAGTACGCCGGCTCGCCTTCGATGCGTACCGCATCGCTGAGTTCGGGAACCGAACCCCACACGACCGGGCCGATGGCCGGCGTCTCGGCTTTGGTGACGACCGCTGCTCCGGCGCCGTCGCCGACCAGGACGCAGGTCGAACGGTCGGTCCAGTCGGTGTAGGCGCTCAGCTTCTCCGACGCGACGACGAGCGCGTTGGTCGCCGCACCCGCGCGGATCGCGTGGTCGGCGGTGGCGAGGGCGTAGCAGAAACCGGAGCAGGCGGTGTTGATGTCGTACGTCGCGGGCGTGCCGAGCCCGAGCCGCGCCGCCACCCGGCCCGCCATGTTGGGCGACCGGTCGACGGCCGTACACGTCGCGACCGTGATGAGGTCGATGTCGTGGCTGGTCAATCCACTGTGTGCCAAGGCCTTCTCGGCTGCGTACGCCGCCATCTCGTCGACCGTCTCGCCCTCGGCGATGTGCCGCGTCCTGATGCCGACCCGGGAACGGATCCACTCGTCGTTGGTGTCGACCAGCTTCGCGAGATCGTCGTTGGTGAGCACTTTGGCCGGCTGGTAGTGCCCGAGGCCGATGATCTGGGATCCGTCCATGATCGGATTATAGCGAACGGTCGTACGCTAAACTGGCTGGCTATGAGTCCACGCAGATCCATCCTCGAGGCGGCGGCCACGCACGAGGCCATCCTGGCCATCGGCGTGCGGATCGCTTCTGTGGAAGGGCTGGAGGGGTTGACGATCGGCCGGCTCGCGGCGGCGCTGGACATGAGTAAAGCGGGGGTGCTGGGACATTTCGGCAACAAGGAGGCCTTGCAGCTGGACGTGCTGGAGGCAGCGGCCCGCATCTTCCGCCGCGAGGTGCCTGGGCGCGCCGCGGGCGCGACGCCGGGACTGGCCCGTCTGCGTTCCATCTGCGACGCCTGGTTGTCATACCTGGACCGCGACGTCTTTCCGGGCGGCTGCTTCTTCACCGCCGCCGCCTCCGAGTTCGACGGCAGGCCGGGCCGCGTCCGCACCGCCATCGCCGACCACCTGTCCACCTGGACGCGCTTCCTGGAAACCGAAGCCCGCGCCGCCGTCGACGCAGGCGACCTCCCCGCCGACCGCGACCCGGCCCAGGTGGCCTTCGACCTGATGGGAGTAGCGCTGGCGGTCAACCAACGCCTCCAGCTCCACGGCGACAAGTCGGCGCTCGCGCGAGCCCGCCACGCCTTCCGCCGCGTCTTGTCGCCCGGCTGAAACCGGTTTCTGGCTTGCTGGCGGACACAGCTGTCCGGGCGTGGCGCTTCGCCCACTTCAGCCGCGGCCGAGCGCCTGCATCCGGCTCACCGGGCCAGCATGAGCGCGAAGCTCATCTCTTCGGCGTACTCACCGCCGCCGTCATAGGCCAGAAGCGTTTCGCGTAGTTCCGTCTCGAACGCTGCCAGCCGATCGCCGAAGGCGGTCTTGGAGCCGAACGACGTGGAGTACGTATGGCCGGCGATCTCGTCGACCGTCCAGACCTTCCGCACCAGGAACTCCTGCGTGTCGACCTCGGCGAAGCCGGCCGCGCGCAGGACCTCCTCATGGGTCGCGGGGTTCAGGGTGTCGGGCGACGTCACGGCCGCTCCTCGAGAGCTCGGCGGCGCCGTCCACTTGTAGACCACCTCGTTGACGAGCCGTTTCCACGGTTCCGTTCCCCACCCGAACCCGCTCGACCACAGCAGCGCCAGGCATCCACCCGGCTCCAGCCACTCTTTGACCAGCCCGGCGACGATCTGTTGGTCCAGCCGGTGGAAGGCGTTGCCGATCGTCACGAGCTTCAGCGACCCGGCGGCGAACTCCAGATCCTCCGCACGGCCAACTCGCCAGCTCACGTTCCCGATCCCCAGGCTCTCGGCCAGCTGCCGGCCGACCTCGATCATGTCCGGTTCCTGGTCGACGGCCACGACGTCGGCTACGTACGGTGCGAGCGGCAGCGCGACCTTCCCAGGCCCGCAGGCCAGGTCGAGCAAGCGTCCAGAACTGTCCAGGCCGGCGCGCGAGCGCAGGTCGTCGAGCAGCGAGTCGGGATAAGGCACGCGATAGCGGGCATAGAAATCAGCGGTACCCGCGTACAGGTCCGGCGCGAAGTTCATCGTCCAAATATGTCAAGCGCTGACGTCATTGGTCACTAGTTTCATCCAGATGGACATGACGATCGACATCAAGGGCCTGCTGATCGGGCAGCTCGAGTTCTACTGGGACTTCCACCTCTGGCCGCGCCTGCAAGGGCTCACCGACGCGGAATACCTCTGGGAGCCCGCCAAGAACAGCTGGACGATCCGCCCCGGCGGGCCGGACGGCACCTACCTGCCCGACTGGGAGTCGCCGCCGCCCGATCCCGCGCCGGTGACGACGATCGCGTGGCGGATGCACCACGTCGCGATCGGCTGCTTCGCCGGACGATACAACGCGTTCTTCGGCGACAGCCCGGACATGTTCGCCGACCTGCGTACGGCAGGCGCGCCCGCCACCGCCGCCGAAGCCCTTGCCTGGTTGGAGAATCACTACACGAACTGGCACGACGCGATCGCCGCGCTCGACGAGGAGAGCTTGGCGAAGCCGCTCGGCGAGCGCGGCGGGCCGTACGCCAACGATCCGATGGCCGGGCTGATCGTTCACATCAACCGCGAGACGATGCACCACGGCGGCGAGATCTGCCTGCTGCGAGACCTCTACCGCGCGGGGATCTCGTCGACGTAGGCGCTGGACTGCAAACGGTAGAGATGCGCGTACTTACCGTCGAGTGCCATCAGCTCGCTGTGGCTGCCCTCCTCGATCAGCCGGCCCTCGTCGAGCACCAGGATCCGGTCGGCGGATCGTACGGTGGAGAAGCGATGTGAGATCAGAACGACCGTACGGCCGTGGCGCAGCTCGCGAATCGTCTCGAACAGCTGCGCCTCGGCCTCGGCGTCGAGCGCCGCGGTCGGCTCGTCCAGCACGATGAACGAGGCGTCGCGGAACAGCACCCTGGCGATCGCGATCCGCTGCCACTGGCCGCCCGAGAGGTCGACGCCGCCTTCGAGTTCGGCGCCCAGTTCGGTGTCGAAACCGTTGGGCAGCTTGTCGAGGAAGTCCGCGGCACCGGCTGCCGCAGCCGCGCCGGCGATCGCCACCCGGTCGTCGACCCGGGTCACGTCGCCGATCGCCACGTTGTCGGCGGCCGAGAACCAATAACGTCCGAACTCCTGGAAAACAACGCCGATCTGCCGGATGCCGCCGCCGTCCGTCAACGTGGACAGCGATTTCCCGTCCCAGCGGACCTCGCCCTCCATTGGCGCGTACAGACCCGCGAGCAGTTTGGCGAGGGTGGTCTTGCCGGAGCCGTTGTGCCCGACGATCGCGATCACGTCGCCGCGACCGATCTCGAAGCTGACGTTCTCCAGCGCGGCCTTGGTCGACTCGGGATAGGCGAACGAGACGTTGTCCACGGCGAGCTTCCCGAACGGCTCGACATCACGCGGCTGGGCCGTGCTGTCGGTCCGCCAGTGCCGCAACCTCTGGAAGTCCTCCAGGTAAAGGGAATGCTCGGTGGCGCTCGCCAGACTGACCGCGGCTTGTTGGCATCGGTTGGCCAGCATGAGAATCGCCACGCAGGCGGCGATCGCGGAGCCGAGACTGATTCCGCCCTGACGTACGAACCACAGCAGTGCCGTCACCGCCCCGCACAGGACGACCGCACCGACCAGGCTGCCGAGGGCCGTTCGGCGTAAGTAGGTTCGCACGATCGAGGCGATCCCGGCCAGCCGTTCGGCATAGAGGTCGACCCACCGGGAGAGCAGGTATCGACCGAGCCCGAACGCGCGTACCTCCGGTGCCGACTTGCGGTCGGTCAGCATCCGCTCGAGCTGGAATCGTGAACGGTCGTTGGGCGTGTCGCCGAAGCTGAACGAGTACATCTCGCGGCTGTTCGTCTGCCCTGTAAGCCAGATCGGTACGCAGGACGCCACGGTGATGAGCACGAGCCACGGGTTGATGACCGCCAGGACAACGGCCAGCCCGACGGCGCTGACGACTGCCGAAATGAGCTGAGGGACGGCCATCGCGATGGGGATCGCGCTGCCGCTGTTGCGCTGGACCCGCCGGATCTGGTCGTGGAACTCCGGGGTGTCGAAGTCGCGCAGGCTCGAGCGGATCGCGGCTTCGAGCATGCCCTGACTGGTGAACCAGACAACGCGTTCGGCGAGCAGGCGGTGTATGCCTGTAGCGGCGGCGCCGGAGAACGTCACCAGCGCTGCGACGAGCACGACGGCGAGGAGTAACTGCCAGAGCGCGGTGGTGACGGTGCCGCCGTGGGTCAGGAGTTCGGTCAGCAGCATGCGGGCGATCAGGAGCTCGACGACGAGGCCGATTCCGGAGACCGCGAACAAGACGATTGTCCCGACGAACGCACCTCGGCTGGCCTTCGCGACGAGCTTGACGGCAGCGACCGCGCCACGGCCCGCCTTGGTGATCGCCGCCGTACGGGTCTCAGTCATCTCCGGGTCCGATCGTCGGGAAGCCCCAGATCGCAAGCGTCACAGGGTCTGTGCCCTCGGGACGCTTGCGCTTGTACGGCTCCAGTACCTTGCCGATCTCCTCGCCGACCTGCTTCAGCTCCTCCGGCGTCATGTACGTGCTGAACTCCATCGCGAAGCCGACCTTGCGCCAGCGCTTCGGAAGGGTCAGCTGCTCGCGGGCCCAACGTTCGATTCGATCGAACATCAGCCGGCGCAGTGCGGCCGATATCTCGAGCGCCGCCCGGCGCGCGTTGCCGGTGAGGTTCTCCGGCTCGATCCGCATCGCGTTGGACTTGATCTTCCACGGGCGGTTGCGGCCCTTGCCCTTCTCGGCCTCCTCGACGAAGCCGTATTTCGCCAACGTACGAAGGTGAAACGAGCAGTTCGCCGGGCTCTCACCGATCCGTTCGGCGACCTCGGTGGCCGTCATCGGGCCCTCTTCACCGATGAGCTCGCGGATCCGAAGGCGGATCGGATGCGCGAGGGCACGCATCGCCTTCGGATCCTCGAGCGGCTTGACGTCGTCATCAGACATGTTTCGAAACTAATCTTTCGAAACATGTGTTGTCAAGTGTTCTACTTGGTCAGGCGCAGCAGTCCGCCTGGGGTCGGGCGGAAGCCGCAGGCGCGGTAGAACGGCTCCAGGTGGTCCTCGTAGTCGACGTGCAACCACTCGGCTCCCTGGGCTTTTGCCTGGTCAGCGGCCTGTTGAACGAGGTGCTTGCCCAGCCCTTGGCGCCGCTCGCCGGGGTGGACGGTGGGCTCGAGCAGGAACGCGTGGACGCCGCCGTCGCCGACGACATACACGAAGCCGACCAGCCGTTCGTCGCGGCGGGCGGTGAGCCAGATCTGGGCGTGCCGGCTGATGTGGCCGAAGCTCGCGCTCGAGTGGCCGGGCCAGCTGGCGGCGTAGAGCGCGTTGAGCTCGTCGTCGTTCAGCGGTGGGTTGAGGTCAAGGCGGATGCCCGGGAAGTCGGACACGGGAGTTTCTCCTTGTGAGGTTGAGGTTTGCGCAGGGCACAGTGATGTGCGGATCGGTGCGTAACCATCAAGCCTCACCTCCTCGTGTCTGTTCGGAGGCTAGCCGATCGGTTTGCGATAGACCATCAGATATCGCCAGAAGACCAGGCGGCGCAGCTTGCGGCCGGGAAGGAGCTTGCTGGACTCCTTCTTCAGCTGTTCCCAGGTCAGGTCGGGTACGGCTACGGGCGGGTAGGGCGGCTCCGGTGGCAGTCCGCGTACGCGATCGGTCGTGTAGACCGCGAGCTTGGCGATCACGTTCGCCGGAATCGCGGCGACGTCGATCCAGCGGTCGGACGGCAGGTCGTCGTACAAGCCGAGCACTGCCAGCGTCCCGCCTGGATTGAGCGCGTCGCGCAGGCGCGTAACGGTGTCGAACGGCGTGTGGTGGAGGCTCGCCAGGCACGAGACGTAGTCGTACTGGCCGAGCTCACAGGTGGTGGCGTCGGCGGTCCGGAATCGTACCTTCGAGCCGTTCGACTGTTGTTTTGCGACCTCGATGACCTCGTCCGAGGGGTCGATCGCGTCGACGTCCAGTCCGCGTTGCTCCAGCCGGCGGGCGAACAGGCCGTGTCCGCAGCCGACGTCGAGCGCCGTGCGGGCGTGCTGGGGGACTTTGCGTAGGAGAAGGCGGTGGTAGTGGTGGTTATGGTTGAACGGCATCGACGGACCATCCGGTGTGAGTGGCCCACGTCTCGGCGGCACTCATGAGGATTTCCATGGCGGGTGCCTTGATCTGTCCGTAGGCGAAGATGTCGGTCACGCTCTGGGCAAGGCGCGACTTGAAGTCGCCCCAGGCTTTGCGGGAACGCTCGTCGGCGCGGAGGTAGTCGCGGAAGAGCAGGTTGTGGCGTACGTTCGGGCCGTTCTTGATTCGTACGTGCACGTTGCAGGGGCGCGCGTTGACCGGCGGGGCGAAGACGAGCTTCTCGCACTCCTCGCCGCCCGAGATCTCGATCCGGTTCCACGACTCGGGGCGGAGCCGGAAACCGATCTTGTCGAACGCCTTGACGATGCGTTGCTCGTCCAGCTTGGCGACTCTTACCTGAACGTCAATGCAGTCCTTCGCGGGGAGGCCCGGGACCGAGGTGGAGCCGACGTGATCGATGGCCAGGGCCAGTCGGCCGAGCGCCTTGTCGAGCTGCTCGGCGAGCCGGTCGAAGTCGCGGGGCCAGGTCACTCGATAGGGAACGACCATGACGCCATGGACCAGCTCATCCGGGAACGGCATGGCCGGTAAGCGTAGCGGGGACGGGGTAGGACTTGGGGTGCCCGCCTACGATGGGAGCCATGTTGTCGACGCAGCGCCGTGTACTGCTTGCCGCGCCCAGAGGCTACTGCGCCGGTGTTGACCGGGCGGTGATCACGGTCGAGAAGGCCCTGAAGCTGTACGGTCCGCCGGTGTATGTGCGTAAGCAGATCGTGCACAACAAGCACGTGGTCGACACGCTGGAGGCGCGTGGGGCCGTGTTCGTAGAGGAACTGTCCGAGGTGCCGTCCGGGGCGACGGTGGTCTTCTCGGCGCACGGTGTGTCGCCTGCCGTACACGCTGAGGCGTCGTCACGTTCGCTCAAGACGATCGACGCGACGTGCCCGTTGGTGACGAAGGTCCACCACGAGGCGAAGCGCTTCGCGAAGGACGACTACGACATCGTGCTGGTGGGGCACGCGGGACACGAAGAGGTCGAGGGGACGTCGGGGGAGGCGCCGGAGCACATCCAGCTGATCGAGCGGCCGGAGGACGTCGACAAGCTGTCGATCCGCGATCCGTCGAAGGTGGTGTGGTTGTCGCAGACCACGCTCTCGGTGGACGAGACGATGCAGACGGTGGACCGCCTGCGCGAGCGGCTGCCGTTGCTGGTCGACCCACCGAGCGACGACATCTGCTATGCCACGCAGAACCGGCAGCTGGCGGTGAAACAGATCGTCCGCGAAGGCGGCGCCGACCTCGTGATCGTGGTGGGATCGGCGAACTCCTCCAACTCCGTGCGCCTGGTGGAGGTGGCGCTGGAGGCCGGCGCGACTGCGGCGTACCGCGTCGACAACGCCTCCGAGGTCGACCCGGCGTGGCTCTCTGCCGCCACGGTGGTGGGTGTGACGAGCGGGGCTTCCGTGCCTGACGCGCTGGTGGAGGGGGTGCTGTCGCTGCTGCGGGAGCACGACTTTCCGGCGGCGGAGGAGATCATGCTGACGGAGGAGAGCCTTACGTTCGCGCTGCCGCCGGAGCTGCGCAAAGACCTTCGAGCGGCGTCGGCACCGGCCACCCCGGAGTCCTGAGGAGCGCGGCATGCGGTGCGCCAGCTGGTTCTGACGCCGCAGTTTGCCGGGTCTGCCTGATGCGCGGCTGGCGCGTGTATGTGCGCCGCCGCTGCCCGCTGAATAGTCGCTTCCGACCAGTCGGCACCGACTGAGCCACCCTCTCGCGCGTGCGCCGATTGCGCTTCGTCGACGGCCGGCGCTGCCGAGCCACCTCCGGCCCGCGCCGACTGCCCAGGCCAAGGCCGGTCAGTGCCGGCTGGCTGGTGGTTCCGCAACATCCAGGCTTCCGGGCTCGGCTGCCCGGCGCCGGCGTTGGAGCGCTGCTCTGATCATCTGGCCGCGCGGTGGGCGCGCTTCGTTCGCTCGCCCGGAGCGTCCGTGAGGCCTCGGGCTACCTGCGCTTGGCCGGGCGAGGGGTCGGTGGGCCGTCGCGGCGGGGAGGGGGCGGGCCGGGGCGTCGGCCGCCTTCGGGGCGGGGGTCACGGGGGTCCCGCGGGTCGGGGGCGCGACCCGGGCCGGGGTGGCGGGGTTGGCCTGGGCGTCCGCCTCCTGGGCCGCCCGGACCGTTGCCCGGTCCGCCGGGGCCACCTGGCCCGCCGGCGCCCGGACCGCCTCCGCCGCCGGGGCCGCCACCTGACGGGCGGTTGCGCGGAGGGCCGGGCCGGCGTTTCGGCGACGGCTCCTGTTCGTAGTCTTCCTCGCCGTCGTCCGGCGGGTCGGTGAGTGCCACCCGCAGCGCGATCGTGCCGCCCGCGATCGCGGTTGCCGCGATCATCGACCACCACTGGCCCGCCAGGCCCGCTACGAGTGCCGTGACCGGAGACGTCTGACCTTGTGCCAAGCCCTGCGGCACCAGCAGCGCCACCAGGATCAGCGTGCCCAACGCCTGCAGCGGCGGCGCCACCGCGGCCGTGAACACGTCCGATCTGCGTACGGTCGCCGCCACGCCACAGGCGATCACGATGAACAGCAAGCCGTACAGCACACCCAGCGTGCTGTTCAGCCGCAGGTCGACAGCCGCGATCCCGACGCTGCCGCAGAATCCGACCACGGCCGAGAACCAGCCCGGCATGCCCCTACGCAAGCCCTGCGGCGCCGGCGCGGCCTGGCCACGCGGGTCGGTACCCGGCCGCGGCGGTCGGCGGGGCGGTGCGTCGGGCTCCTGTCCGAGTTGTACGGGCGGCAGCATCGCGGCGCCCGGAGGACCACCCGGCGCACCAGGCGGACCACCCGGACCGGCGCCCATCGGCGGGCCGCCGGGCCACATCGCGGCACCGCCGCCTGGGCCTGGAGGTCCACCGGGCTCGTCGTCCAGGTCGTCGTCGGCGAACAGGGGCCGGTGTCCGCGCTGCCGATCGCGCCGAGCGGCGTCGGGCTCGGCGACGGCGAACGGATCGTCGTCGGCAGGCCCGCCACCTGGCAGGTCGGCCGGATGCGCGGTCTCGCTGAGCGGGTCGGGTACGTCGCCGAGTAGGTCGGGCAGGTGCGCGTTCGGCTCCTGCCAGCGGCTCTCGGAAGGATCAGGCTGTACGGGCGGCGGCTGCCCGCGGCGACCGGCGTCGTACGGAGGCTCGGGGTACGGCGGCTGCTCGGGCGGCGCTTCGGAGAGCGCGTGCCCGAACTGACCCTGCGGCGGGTAACCGGCCTGCTCGAACGGCGGCGCGTCGTATCCGCCCTGGTCGTAGGGCGGGGCGTCGTACTGCGGCTGCGGCTGTTGCTGCTCGAACCTGGCCTGCTCGTAGCCAGGCTGGTCGTAGCCCTGCTGCCGTTCGAAGGGCGCGGGTTCGTACGGCTGCTGCTCGTACTGCTGGTCGTATCCCGATTCGTACGGCAGTTGCTCGAAGCGTCGCTGCTCGGCCTGCGGAGGGTCGAACCTCGGCGTCTCGAACGGCGCGGGCTCGTAGCCGGGCTGGTCGTAGCCCTGTTGCTCGAGACCCTGCCGCTCGAACGGCCGCTGGTCGAACTGTTGCTGTTCGAACGGAGGCTGGTCGTAACGCGGTTGCTCGAACGGCGGCTGGTCGAACGGCGGCTGGTCGAACTGCTGTGGCTGCTCGAACCGCGGTGGCCCGGCGGGTGGCTCGTCGAACTGCGGCTGCTCGAACTGGCGTTGCTCGAACGGCGGCTGGTCGAACTGCTGCGGCTGCTCGAACGGTGGTTGCTCGAACGGGGGTTGTTCGAAGCGCTGGCCGTACTGAGGCTGCTCGAAGCCCTGCTGTTCGTAGCGCTGCGGAGGCCGCTCGTCGTACTGCTGTGGCTGCTCGAACTGCTGCGCGGCCCACGGCGGTGGCGCCGGCGGCTCGGAGTAGCGCTCTTCGCGGTCCTGGTCGTAGAACGCGCCCGGCGGCGCCGGCGGTGGCGAGACCTGGGGACCTTGCGGCGGCTGCGGCATTCCGGCGGCGCCCGGCGGTTGCGGCGCGGCGAAGACGTCGCCCGGTCCCTCGTCGTACATCGCGCGGCGACGGCCGCCGCGAAGAGGGTCGTCGGCTTGGGTGGGCGGTGGTGGAGCGCCAGGGTTCAGGCCGCTGTCTGATGGTTCGAAGATCTGCGTGGCGGAGCTGTCGTCTTCCGCTTCGTACGACGGTCCGTCGAACGGCGGTGGCTCGTAGCGGGGCTGCTCGAACTGTGGCAGGTCGAGACGCTGCGGCTCGAACGACGGCGGCTCGAAGCGCGGCTGGTCAGGGCCTTGCCCGAACCCGGGTTGCCCGAACTCAGGTGCGTCGAAGTCACGCGATTCTGGACGCGGGGGCTCTGGCGGACCGGACGGCTGTTGGTATCGCTGCGCCCAGTCTGGACCGCCTTGCTGCTCGGGCTGCTGAGACTGCGAGTAGGCAGCACGACGTCCCCGGGCGCGCCGCCCAGGTTCGATCGGAAGCTCGTCGCTGTCGGCTTCCACCGAGTACTCGCCGCGGTGTCCAGACCGGGACGACGAAGCACGACGTCTTCCCGGTGCCTGCTCCGAATTCTGGTCTTCGGACTCACCCGAAGCAGGTGCGTCAGAATCCGGCGCGTCGGCGTGCGGAGGCCACGGCGGTGTTGGGACACTTTCCCATCCGGACTCCTGCACGGAACCCACCGTAGAGCCCAATGCCCCTTCACGTCACGAGACGGTCTCAATCTCTTCGGCCGGATCACCCCGTGTCACCCGGCTGTTGCGGTGTTTGCGGAGCAGTTGGAGGGCGCGAATCGGCTTCTTCGAGGCGGGTTTCGCAGCTCGAGAGGTACGTGATGGAGCGGCCTGCGATGGTGTCGTATCGCATCGTCGCAGGCCGCAACGGGCGTGTCGCGTGTCCGACACCGGCCGATGCGCTGGGGTGCTTGTCGCAGGCCGAACGTTCACACGCCGTTGGTACGGCGTTGGGCCCTACTGGGTGGAGCGCTGTGCGTTTGGGCGCACGGATTTACCGAGCTTTTGCTCTTTGGTGCGGACAACGCGCAGGTCACGGGCCGTTGCGCGGTTGACAGCAACCTCGTTGGCGATGCGATCGACTGGCGCACCATTTGATGCCGAACGTGCAGGTCGTACGGGAGGCGTTCAAGCAGTTGAACAAGCCAACCGCGCTCGCCGTCGTGCTGGCCATGCGGCCAGCAGCAGGCGTGGCAGTGGATGCGATGCGGTCATAGTGCGCGGTCGCGTGAGCTGATGGCGGCGCATCCACGGAGCTGGCGGCCAACCGGATGATGCGCTGCTGGTGCACCGGGCAGGGGTCGCACGGGCGTCGAGAAATCGCGAGTGAGAGATCCGCGGAACCGGACGATGGCGGTGGTGGGCCAAGGGCGGCGGTCTGCGGACACACGCGATGAGCGGACACACGCGATGAACTGTGGCAGCGGTCGGCAGCAGGTGGGAGGCGTGATGCATCCGCACACGCTGCTCGGCGGAGCGAGCGATTACCGATCCCGGCAATGGGCGGTGGCAGCGTTGGCCGGGCGCGGGCTTCGATGGCGCCGGCGGTGAATGGACGCGAGGTCGTGTGTCTTCCGGCACACACTTGCTCAGCAGAGCGCGCCGTTTCCGACTCCGATGATGGTGGTGGAGGCGGTGGCCGTGGCTGCGGCTGGTAGGTGGCAAGGTGCACCTGCACGTGCACCCGCACACGCGGAGCGGATGATGGCCGACTCGGGCGCAAGCGCGACGCGCGGCGCACTCATGCGCCATTGCTCGGCGGCGGGCCCGGTCTAGTGGCAGCGCGCCGGCACCCGCCGGGCGCGGCTTATGGGTCGTCGAGGACTAGTTCGGGGGCGGACAGGGGGCGGGGGGACTGGTCGACTGGGGCGGGGCCCGGCAGGGCTTCGTCGGTGAGGTGGAGGTCGTGGAGGCGGCGCGCCGATACCAGTACGCGGGATTCCAACGAGCCGACCGCTTCGTTGTAGGCGCCCACCGCTGAGGTCAGGGAGCGGCCGAGTTTGTCGAGGTGGCGGCCCAGGCGGCCCAGGCGCTGGTAGAGCTCCCGCCCCAGCTCGAAGACCTCGCGGGCGTTGCTGGTGAGCGCCTGTTCGGTCCAGGCGTACGCCACAGTGCGGAGCAGCGCGATCAGCGTTGTCGGTGTGGCGAGGATCACCCTGCGGCCGGCGGCGTAGTCGAGCAGCGTCGGGTCGGCTTCCAGGGCGTGGGACAGGAACGACTCGCCCGGCATGAAGAGGACGACGAACTCGGGCGTGGTCGGCAGCAGGCGCCAGTAGGCCTTGCCGGCCAGGACGTCGACGTGCTGGCGGACGTGGCGCGCGTGGATCGCCAGCAACTCGTCGCGGGTGGAGTCGTCGATTGCTTCGGCGGCGTCGAGGAAGGCCTCGAACGGCACCTTGGCGTCGACCACGACGTGTTTGCCGCCTGCCAGGTGGACGACGAGGTCCGGGCGTTGCACGCCGTCTTCGTCGAACGCCGAGGTCACAGCGGTGTGCTGGAAGCTCACGTCGCAGTGGTCGACCAGCCCCGCCAGCTCCACTGCGCGCGCGAGGTGCAGCTCGCCCCAGCGGCCGCGGACCTGCGGTTTGCGCAACGCCGCCGCCAGCGAGCCGGTCTGCTGGCGTAACGCCTCGCCTGTGCTGCGCACGCTCTCCACCTGCTGGCGCAGCGTCGACTCCAGCGCGATCCGGGAGTTTTCCAGCTCGCGCAGGCGCCCGTCGAAACGGTCGAGGCTCTCGCGTACGGGCGCCACGACGGCCTCGGCGGAGCGGAACCGAGCGTCGAGCTGGTCGGTGAGCACCTGGCGGTCGATCGCGCGCGAGCGCATCCACAGCACGCCGAGCGCGCCCCCGATGGCCAGACCGAGGACGAAGACGAAGAACGTGGTGGCGTTCATGACGGAAACCATGTCAGAGGGCACCGACAGTGCTTCGATTTCAGGCTGGAGGCGGCTCCCAAGTAGGCTTGCCCGCTGTGGCACTGCAGATCGGGATCGTCGGGCTCCCCAACGCCGGCAAGTCGACTCTCTTCAACGCGCTGACGCAGAACAACGTGCTCGCCGCGAACTATCCGTTCGCGACGCTCGAGCCGAACGTCGGCGTGGTCGGCGTACCCGATCCGCGGCTCGAGGTGCTCGGTCAGATCTTCAGCTCGGCGAAGACGGTGCCCGCGACGGTGCAGTTCGTCGACATCGCCGGTCTCGTACGCGGGGCCAGTCAGGGTGAAGGACTCGGCAACCAGTTCCTCGCCCACATCCGCGAGGCCGACGCGATCTGCCAGGTCACACGCGCGTTCGCCGACCCGAACGTCGTACACGTCGATGGCAAGGTCTCGCCGCGCGACGACATCGAGACCATCACGACCGAGCTCATCCTGGCCGACCTGCAGACGGTCGAGAAGGCGCTGCCCCGGCTGGAGAAGGAAGCGCGGGTCAAGAAGGACCGCGCGCCGATGGTTGCCGCGGTACGGGAAGCGCAGGCGACCCTCGAGTCCGGCGTGACACTGTTCGCGGCCGGCACCGACCTGGAGCCGTTGCGCGAGCTGAGCCTGCTGACGGGCAAGCCGTTCCTCTACGTCTTCAACTGCGACGAGGACGAGCTGGTCGACGACGCGCTGAAGGCCGAGCTCGCGGCGCTGGTCGCTCCGGCGCAGGCCATCTTCCTGGACGCGAAGATCGAGTCGGAGCTGGTCGAGCTGCCGGCGGACGAGGCGCTGGAGCTGCTGCAGTCGACGGGCCAGGAGGAGTCCGGGCTCGACATGCTGGCGCGGGTGGGGTTCGACACGCTGGGCCTGCAGACGTTCCTCACCGCGGGTCCGAAGGAGTCGCGCGCCTGGACGATCCGCAAGGGCGCGACGGCCCCCGAAGCCGCGGGCGCGATTCACACCGATTTCCAGCGCGGCTTCATCAAGGCCGAGATCGTGTCGTACGACGACCTGGTGGACGCCGGCTCGATGAACGAGGCGCGCAGCCGCGGCAAGGTCCGGCTGGAGGGCAAGGACTACATCATGGCCGACGGCGACGTCGTGGAGTTCAAGTTCAACGTCTGACCCTCTAGTGGGAAGTAACAGGGATGACGGTCACTCTGGTGCGAGCAGACTCTGCGTGCCCTGATACCCGTGAGGGATTCAGCGACATGCCTCGCCGTTGCGGTGAGCGCTGATGGTAGGTACACCACGACTCGATGTTGCGGGAGAGTGGACGGGACACTGGTGGCTTCCGGATGAGCCCGATCGAGCCGTCCCCGGCGTTCTCCGGTATGACCCTGACGAAGGCTTGTGGCTGTCGTTGATCGGCGGGTTCGAAGATCGCGTGCTTCGTCAGCTGGATGGTGGTGGCGTTGCGGTAACGGACGGCACGAGAACCTGGTCGGTGATCTGGGGTATCGCAGAAAACAAGGAGATCACGCTCTTCGCCTGCTTCCCCATCAGCAGCATCTCCTACGGTTTCGGATCCGGCGGCCCTCACAAGCAGACCATTTCTGCGCTGACAGCTCTCGTAGGCGTGCATCTCGAAGGCGCCGAGGATGAGGTCTTTACCTCGAGCCTCGTGTCCGTGGAGAACATGAACCGGTGGTCTGGCTCGTCGGTCTTCTCCGGAACAATCGGCCGGGAGAATCAGCGCATAGACGGCCGGGGCACAATCTCCGTCGAGCCCGTGAACGAGCCGTCAGCCGTGGTGGATGGCATGACCATCACTCTTTGTCACGAACACACGCTGCCGCATTTCGAGGAGGGGCGCGGCCAGACCATCGGTCGGATGAAGGACACCGTGTTCGTCCAATTGCAGCCCGAGAGCGCGGTGTCGCTGAGCGCAGCCAGAGACCTCGCCAAGGTTGTACAGGACCTCGTTTCTCTGGCGACGCATCGAGCTTCCGCGATCTTGTGGCTGCGGCTTCGCATGCCTCCGGAAGAACAGGACCAGCCGGAGGGCTACCCAACGCGAGATCGCGAAGTTGCCGTCTACTTCCAGGGCATCGTCGGAGGCGACGCCGACGCCAAGGCTGTCGATCATCATGCCGGGCTTTTCACCTGTCACCACATTCCATTCGAGGAAATCGTGCCGCGTTGGTGGCGGGTTCGCGAGAGACTCCTCGCAGCCTCCAACATGGTGCTTGGACTCCGTTATGCCCCGGCGCGCTACATCGAGGGGAACTTGTTGACGGCGGTCGGTGCGGCTGAGGTCATGCATCGTGCGCTCGATATAGACGAGACCCGCATGCCGAGGGCGGACTTCGAAGCGTTGAGGGCGGTGCTGCTGGGAAACACACCCGAGAAGCATCGTTCATGGTGAAGGGTGTGATCCGCAATGATCCGACCCTTCGCGAGCGCCTACGCGCTCTCGCGGCGCTGCCGGATGCGGAAGCGATGGAGAAGCTGGTTCCTGACGTGGAACAGTGGGCCAAAGCCGCCACCCACGCACGTAACGGTCTTGCCCATACCGGCCAGACCCCGCGTCAGTCCGTAGACGTGTTGTTCGCCGTAGTGAAGGTCACTACAGCAGTGGTGGTCATGAACCTTCTACAAGCACTGGGTCTGCCCGGTGAGAGGCAGCGGGAACTGGTTAACGACCACCCAGAATTCCGCCAAACGGCGAAGCGGGCCAGGGACAACCTGACTTCGGCGCCAGGAGATGGACATAGCTCATGAAGAGGCCGGGTCGTGTCCGGCGGGCGACCCGAGGTCGTTGACTACTCGCCGGCCCTGCTCTCTCGTCTCTTTCGTGACGTTGGTCCTCGACAGCAGGTGGCGAGTGATGCCACATCACCCGAGGTGTGTGCTTCAGATCAGCGGGTGGCGTCGGTGATGCGGGTGGCCAATCCGCGGGAGAAGTCGATGAACTCCGGCGGTCCTTCGATGACGTACGGCACGCCGACGAGGGCGATCGTGATGGCGAGCCAGTCCCAGGTGTCGATCGCGCTGATGAAGCGGCACGATGTCTCGTCGAGCGGTTCC
The DNA here is from genome assembly GCF_054779015.1 of Flindersiella endophytica. Taxonomy (NCBI): domain Bacteria; kingdom Bacillati; phylum Actinomycetota; class Actinomycetes; order Propionibacteriales; family Nocardioidaceae; genus Flindersiella; species Flindersiella endophytica. The sequence continues at coordinate 471,905 of NZ_BAAGYY010000023.1, read as the reverse complement.
AGCGCGCCGGCTTGGGCCAGCAGGCGGTCGGCCACCACGTCGTAAGGCGCCTCGAAGCGCACCACGGCCTGCTGCTCGGTCGGCAAGCCCGTCGCAGCTCGGACGAAGCTCACCGCGCTGTCGTCGGGTAAGGGGCGGGGGTGGAAGGTCGTCCCTGGCACGGTCAGCAAGCTGATCCGGTCGAGCCGGAACGTACGCCAGTCGGCGCGGTCGCGGTCCCAGGCGAGTAGGTACCAGCGGCGGCCGAGCAAGACCAGGCGGTATGGCTCGACGCGGCGGTCGGAGGTTGCGCCCGATCGGTTCTGGTACGCGAAACCCACGTCCTGGCAGCCCTGGATCGCCGTTGCCAAGCTCTGGAACAAGGCGAGGTCGACCGACCGTACCGAGCGTGACACCGCCTCGGTCGACGCCGAGACCGCCTGCATCCGGCTGCGCAGACGCGCCGGCAGCACCTGCTCGAGCTTGCGCAACGCACTCGCCGCGGCCTCCGAGGCGCCGTCGACCTGGGCCAAAGCCGCGAACCGCAGGCCGACGACCGTGGCGACGGCTTCGTCGTCGGTGAGGAGCAGCGGCGGCATCGCCCGTCCGGCGACGAGGCGGTAGCTGCCGCGCGGGCCTCGGGTGGACTCGACCGGGTAGCCGAGCTCGCGCAGCCGCTCGAGGTCGCGCCGGAGGGTGCGGGGTGAGCAGCCGAGCCGGGACGCGAGGTCCGCGCCCGCCCAGTCTCGCCCTGTCTGCAGCAGGCTGAGCAGCTCCAGCATGCGGCTGCTCGGATCGGTCGTCACGCTGCCGAATCTTCTCCGGAGTTGTGGTCAGAATCTGGCCACAACTCACCATAGCGTTGAGGTCGCACGCAAACGGAGACTGGAGGTACGCGTGGAGTTCCGCGAGATGGATGACAACGAGATCGCCGAGTTCCTGCGGCAGCCCCTCGTGGCTGTGCTGGCCGTGGACGAGCCGGGCTGGCCGCCGCACGTGACGCCGGTGTGGTTCAACCACCTACGTTCCGAGAACCGGTTCCAGGTAGCGACCAACACCTCCACGAAGAAGGTACGGCTCCACCGGCAGGGAAGCGGCGAGTTGTCCTTTTGCGTCCAGACGGTCGACAGCACGCAGGCGAAGTACGTCAGCGTGCAGGGTGTGGCCAGCCTCGGCCCGCTCCCCTCCGAGGTGCTGGAGACGTTGGTCGAGAAGTACCTGCCCGAAGAGTTCCGCGCGGACTACCTCGCGAACCCGCCCGAAGACTCGTTGTTCGAGATCACGCCCCGGCGGATCATGACGGGAGTGATCGGCTGACGGTCGGCACGTGCACGTGGAGCCCACCACAAACGCATGGCGGGCTCCACGTACGCGTGCCGATCGAGAAGCTCAGAAGACCGAGACGCCGTACCTGCTCAGTGCTTCGGTGACCGGCTGGAAGAACGTCGTTCCGCCGGTACGGCAGTTGCCGCTGCCGCCGGAGGTCAGGCCGATGGCCTTGGTGCCGTCGTACAGCGAGCCACCGCTGTCGCCGGGTTCGGCGCAGACGTTGGTCTGGATCATCTGGCGTACGGTGCCGCCGTCGGAGTAGTGGACGGTGACGTTGAGCGCCTGAACCGTGCCCGAATGGACACCGGTGGTGCTTCCCCGCCGCGTCACGGACTCGCCGACGAAAGCGTTGGCCGCGCTGGCGATGTCCTGGCTTCCGACGGTGCCGGACACCGTGATCGACGAGTTGGTGTAGCGCACGAGGGCGTAGTCGTTGCTGGGGAAGCTGGAGTTCTGCGTGCTGCCGAGCACCGTCGACTGCGAGGAGTTGGCGTACCACGTGCTCGCGACGTTGCCGCAGTGACCTGCGGTAAGGAAGTAGTACGTCGACCCGCTGCGGACGTTGAAGCCGAGCGAGCAGCGGTAGCCGCCGCCATAGATCGCGTCGCCACCGGAGATCAGCGAACGGAACGTGCCGGCCACGCGCACCAGCTTGGCCGTTCCGCCCGAGTCGCGAACGGCTGAGCGCAGGCGGGTGAACTCAGTGGCGCTCACCGTGCTGTCCGCCTGCACGATCACGCGGTTGTTCACCGGGTCGACGCCCCAGGATGTGCCGGGGGTGCCCGTGTCGAGAGAGTCGCGTACGGATGAGAGCCGTTCCAGCCCGCTCGCGGTCGGAGTGGCCCCAGGAGAAGCGGCTACGGGGGATACGAGGCCACCGAAGAGAAGCGACATCGCACCGGCGAGGACGGCCGGGAAGACGGCACGCCGAATGGACTTCATGATTCCCTCCCGGAAAAGGCCCGGACCGAGACGCAGGAGGCCCGGATGGGGTTTCTGCCTCGCAGAGTGACAGCGGAACGGATCGACGTCAACACCAACCGTGGTCCAAAACCGGCATGCGGCCGGCGCTGGTTCTCACCTACATTGATCCGCGTGGCCGACCTGGACGACGTGACGCGGCGGCTGGCGGCCGCCGTTCCCGAGCTCCTGACCGAACACGGCGTTCCGGGAGCGGCGATCGGCGTCACCGACGCGTCAGGCCTCCGGTGGTCGCAGACGTTCGGCACAGCCGGCCGCGGCCGCCCGGTGACGGCACGCACGATGTTCAGCCTGCAGTCGGTCTCCAAGCTCTACACCGCGACCACCGTGATGCTGGCGGTGCAGGACGGTCTGATCGACCTCGACGTGCCGATCCCCACGTACGTACCCGGCTTCACCGTCAACAGCGTCTGGGAGTCCCACCCGGAACGCGAGATAACGCTGCGCCACCTGGCTGCGGTTCCCGGTCGGGCATCACTACGAGTACTCCAACCTGGGCGTCGATCTGGCCGCGTACGCCGTGCAGCTCGTCACGGGCGTGCCGTTCCACGCCTTCGCTCGCCGGCGGCTCCTCGAGCCGCTCGGGCTCGACCGGACGACGTTCGACCAGCGCGCGATCTCGGCGGAACGGGATCGCGCGATCGGCCATGACAGCCAGGTGAAACGGGTCCCGGTATGGATCCCGATGGTGGCGGCCGGCGGGCTGTACGCGAGCGTCGAGGACGCCTGCCGGTTCGTCCGGTTCCACCTGGCCGGCGGCGAGGGCCTGCTCGCACCGGAACACCTGGCCACGATGTACTCCGTACCGTTTCCAGAGCCCGAGCAGGACCTGGGATACGGGCTCGGCACCGCGTACCTGCGATGGGACGGACGGGTGATCCGCGGCCACGGCGGTGGCGGGTTCGGCTTCTCGTGCAACGTCGTCTGGTCGCCGTCGGATGGGATCGGCATGGTGATCCTGACCAACGGCGACGCGTTCCAGCCGTCGAGCCAGGTGCCGCAACGGTTCTTCCACGACCTGCTGGGTGTGGCCTCCGAGCAGGCTGCCGCCGGCGAGGGTGCGACGCCGGACTTCGGCGGAAGCTTCGTGGGGGAGAGGCGGCAGTACGCCCGCCGGCAGCGACCCGCGGGCCCGGTTCCGGGTCGACGGCGACTATCTGGTCCGCAACGACGGCTTCACGTTCTATCGCAACCAGGTCGCGGAGTTCTCCGCCGACCTCCTGCCCGACGGCGTCTGGAACCGCGACTACGTCACGACCATCGCGGGTACGAAGGTCGGGCAGCTGCGGCTGCTCCGGGACGGCGACCGCGCGGCGATCGAACTCGTCGACCTGGGGCTACGACTGGCGCTGACCCGGCACGACGACCAGCTCTACTTCTGCTCGATGGGCGAGGCGCTGGACCTGTCGCGCACGCCGATCACGTACGCGAACGTTCCGCTGAGGAGCGACCGGGAGCGGGAACGATGAGCAGCGCCGCAGGCGACGACAGCGGGTGGCCGCGGCCGGGCGACGTGATGAGCTCGATCGCCGGGTCGATGCTGGACCGGGTGACGCCCGACCTGCGCGGCGTCGCGTACCTGCTCGACGGAGGCGAGCTGCGGGTCCGGTTCCTCTACGCCGGCAGGCCGGACGAGTGGACGCTCGAAGAGGTCTCGTTCGCGGAGACCGAGTGCATCGCCGACTTCTGGCCGGCGTTGCAGGTGGAGTACGTCGCCGAGCACCTGCCGGCCGACCGGCCCAGAAAGCTCGGCGCCGGAGAGCACTGGGTCTACCTGCGCAAGGAGTCGTCCGCGGGCGACTCGTACCGCGACACTCAGCTCGTCGAGTTGTACGACGTCGACAATCCGGGCGGCGAGGACCACGCCTACTACCGCGCGCTGGCCGACGAGCTCGGCGCCAGGACGATCGTCGACCTCGGGTGCGGGACGGGGTTGCTCACGAGGTCACTGGTCCAGGCGGGGCGTGCGGTGTACGGCGTCGACCCGAGCTGGGCGATGCTCCAGTACGCGCGCCGGCAGCCGGGCGCCGAGCAGGTGACCTGGATCGACGGCGACGCCCGCGCGATTGCGCCGGGGCTGGAGGCGGACCTCGCCATCTGCACGAGCAACGCGATCATGCACCTCGAGCTGGAGCAGTTGCGGCCCGCGTTCAGCCGGCTCGCCGCCACACTTCGCGGGGGCGGCACGCTCAGCTTCGAGACGCGTAATCCCGCCTATCGTGAGTGGGAACGGTGGAATCGCGAAGCGACGTACGGCGAGCGCGACACACCATTCGGGCACCTGAAGGAGTGGCTCGAGGTCACCGAGGTCGACGAGCGCGAGCGCGGCCGGGTGGTGTTCGACGCGCACAACGTCTTCGCCGACGGTGAGGAACGGGTCTACACCAGCACGCTGTTCTTCCGGGAAGCGGACGTGTTCCGGCACGAGCTCGAGCTCGCGGGTTTCGCCGATATCGACGTACGCGGCGACTGGCACGGCTCACCGGTCGGTGACAGTTCACGGCTCCTGATCTTCAGGACACGACACCAGGACCAAGCAATTCGCTGAGGGGTGGGGAATTGCGTAATGGTAACCCGTCAGACCGCACCGCCGCCTTTGTTGCGGCCGCGGAAGTGGCGGGTGGCCAGCCAGCCGGCGATCAGGGCGACCAGTGCGCCGGCGCCAGCGACGCCTACCCGAGGGTCCTTGGCGGCCCTGCGGGCGACTCGCTGCGCCTTCTGCACCCGCTCGTGCCGAGCCAGCTCCCGTCCCTTCGACTTCAGCTGGTCGAGTGGACTCGGCTCCTCTTCGGCGTAGTCGCGGTCGCGGTGGCCGAGGTAGCCGATCGCCACGGGGTGGGGTGGGTGGTCGCGGAGGCCGCCGCGGAAGACGCGGACCCGGACCTTGGCCGCGATGCGTTCGGCGGCCTCGCCCGGGTCTTCGGCGAAGCGGACGAGGATCCGTTCGCCGCCGGTCACGCGTCCGGGATTGTCGATCACCCAGCTCTCGAGCAGCGCACGCGCGACCGAGCGCGGATCGCGGCTGAAGGTGTCGTCAGCCAGCACATCCTGCGTCCAGCGGTCGCCTGACGCGCTGGTGGAGATCTCGTACGTGTAGCGCTCTCTCACGGCTGGGGCTCCCCTCCTGTTCAAAAGGCAAGGATTCAAGCCTAGAGCCAACCGCCCCCATGCCGCACGGCCCGCCACAGACCGCCACAGACCGCCACGGCACGGCGGCACAGCCCAGGCGGCTCAGCGCAAAGGGAATGCAAAGAAAAAGGTCCGGACATGCAAGAGCGCCGCAACGCTGCGGCGCTCGGTGAGTATCAGGGCCCGAACGAGGGTGAGCCCTCACCGGTTTCGTTCAGGCAGCGGATCCGGCGAGCTGAAGATCCTCCGCGGACGTGTGTCGCTGCCTTGGCAGTCGCAGGCGACGTCGCAGTCGGCCTGCCTGCCGGTTACTGGGAAAATCGCTCTCGGCGTGTCCGAGGTAAGCAACCGCCACTGGTCGCCGGTCGCGGCCGTCGAGGCCGCCTCGGTATACCTGGACGCGCACTTTGGCGACGATCTTTTCGGGATGTGCGAGGTTGCCATAGACGAGAATGCGCTCGCCGCCGGTCAACTTGTCGTGGTTTCCGATGATCCAGCGCTCGAGCAGTGCCCTGGCGATGGATTTCGGGTCGCGGGTGAATGTCTCGTCTTCGATGTGGGACAGCCGCCACAGGCCGTCGCGTTCGATGGTCGAGATTTCGTACGTATAGAGCTCCCTCATGATCCTGTACCTTCCCGTTGAGCGGTGTCGACCGCGGCTTGCGTCATCGGGAGCCGGGTACCGGGTCAGTTCCGCCCAGCTCGCGGGATGTGATCCTCGCCACGAGCTAGGCCTACCAGAATGAACCTTGGTTTCCGGGAAGTCAACAGGTCTGACGAAGAGATTTTTGCGTGTAATACCGGCCCGAATCCAGAATCTTCCGGCTGGCCTGTCAATATCCAGAAAAAACCTACGGTCGCGAGTAACCGACGGGTTTGTCGACAATCGACCACAGCTGCGCGAGCGAAATATCGGTTTTCGGCTCGAATGCCTCAGAGTGGACATAACGCAGCATCGCGTCGAGCAAATGCGCGGCCTCCGGCTGGCTGTGGAAGTGCTCCAGCACCTTCAACGTCGTCATCAGCACACGTCCGCGCCCGACGCGCGCCTCCAGCAGGTACGACAGCCGCTTGCCGCGGTTCCAGTTGTCGACGCCGCCGACGATCGGCCGCAGTGCCGGCAGTGCGTCCAGCCCGACGGCGGTCGCGCCGTCGACGAGGTGGTACCACTGCCAGTCCGACGTCCCGTCGTGCGGGAACCTCGACAGCAGCGGGTGGTCGTCGACGACCAGGCCCATCGTCTGGTTCGGCTGCTCCGGGAACCACAGGAACGACCAGAACAGCGGCTCGAAGCTCGACTGAACGCTGTCGGCCAGTGCCTCGTCCTCCGCGAGCCAGAGCAGCGTCGCGCCGTTCAACACAGCGTCGACGTAGCGCACGTGCAGCCGGTCGCTGATCAGCACCTGCTGCGACGGATCGGTCTCGGTCGAGCCGCGCAGGAAGCTGTACTCGTCGGCCACCATCCCGGAGTAGTAGTCCGACAGCCACTGCACGCTCGGCCGGACGCGAACCGGCCGCGGGACGTCCTGCCAGCGCTGGTCGTCGAACACCCAGAAGTCCCAGGAGTTGTGCGCTACGCCGTCCAGTTCGACATGCAACGTGACCTTGCCCGGCTGTGAAAGCCGCACGGACAGCGCCGCCACCGGCCACGGATGCCCAACGGACACGTGCGAAACGTCCGCGGAACCGGACGCCAACTCGGCGCCGGCAGCGTCGGTCAGCCGCCAGTCGACAGCACCGGAAACCGGAACGTACGTCGACACCGCCAGCTCCGCCTCGAGATACGCGCCGGCCGCGAACGTCCGCCGCTGCGCCGAACACAGCAGGACCGTCGAGGCGTTGAACCGCCGGAACTCCTCCGCCGAGACGTTGCCCTTCTCGTCCCAGAACACGTCGAGCACGCCGTTCAGCGCCGTGCCCTGCCCGGGAAAGTCGGTGAAGTTGAGCATCTGTACGCCCGACAGCCCAGGCGTACGCCGCAGCCGCTCGAACAGCTCCTTCAGGCAACGCGCCTGCAACGCACCCGATGCCTCCACGAACCGGTCGGCGTCCTCCAGCAGGCCCTTGCTCTCCAGGCCTTCCTTCGCCTGCAGCAACCACGACGGCTCCAGTACACCGGTGAACTTGTCGATCTCGGAGAACCGCGCGTACATGTCCATCTGCGTGTGCTCGTGCGCGATCACCGGCGTCTTGCCGCCCGCGATCTTGTCCTGCCAGGTCGCCGTCGTGTCCGGCGTCGAGCCCCGGAACGTGTGCAGCACAAAGGCATCCGTCTCCCGCTCGGACTCCTCGGGTACGTATCCAAAGCCGCTCTGATCGACGTACAGCCGGGTCGGATCGGTCTCGCGGCCGTGCCGCACGAGCTCGTTCAGGTAAGGGCTGTAGCGATGCCCGGATCCGCCCGGAGGAGCCTGCAACAGCTCGTTGCCCATTGCGACGATGACGAGCGACGGGTGCCGCTGCAGATCCGCGAGTACGCGGTCGAGCTCGGCCCGCAGGAAGTCGCCGGCGCCGGCGAGGTAGAGCTCGCTGTTGGCGTTCGACCAGTTCGGAAGCTCTGTCTGTACGAGCATTCCGGCCTCGTCGGCGGCGTCGAAGAACTCGCGCGGCGGAGTCCACGAGTGCAGCCGGACGTGGTTGAAGCCGAATTCCTTCGCGATCGAGAACTGCCGCTCGTAGACCGCTCTGTCCGACGGCGGATAGCCCGTCAAGGGGAAGATGCAGCAGTCGACGTATCCACGCAGGAACATCGGTTCGCCGTTCAACGTCAGCGACCGCCCGCGCGCGGCGAACGTCCGCAGGCCGAAGCGGTCGTGCACGGAGTCGACGAGCTCGCCGGTGTCGGCGTGCAACTCGGCCACCACGTCGTGCAGGAACGGGTCGCGGTCGGACCAGCGGCGCGCGTCGGTGCCGAGCGCGAGGTCGAACGTCAGCTCCTGCTGACCGTTCGCGGCCGACGTCGCCTCGGCGACGACCGTGGAGCCGGCCTGCACGCGTACGGTCACCAGGCCCGGCAGGACCTCGCCGGCCAACCGGACTGCGAGACGGACCTGGCCGGTTCCGGCATCGGGGGAGACCTCGGCCTGCTCGATCCAGGTCTCTGGTGTCGCGACCAGCCGGGCCGATCCGGTGATGCCGCCCCACCGGGTCGCGGTGTGCCGCGAGTGGATGTGGCCCTCGTAGTTGAGGACGCCCTCCGGCGCGTTGTCGACGCAGACCGCGATCCGGTTGCTCTCGCCCGGCCGGATCGCGGGCGTCACGTCGTAGCGGTGGGGCGCCGACAACGAGTCCTCCGACCCGATCCGGACACCGTTGACCCAGACCGAGGACTGCCAGCCCACGCGGTCGAGCTGCAGCCAGATCCGCTTGCCCGCCCAGGTCGCGGGCACCTCGGCGACGCGGGAGTACCACGCCTTGCCGTCGTAGGCGCAGCGCTTGGTCCAGCCGCCGATGAACTCCGGCGCGCGTTCGCCGAATCCCTGTTCCTCCCAGGAACCAGGCACGTTGATCGGCCGCGGGAGGGCACGGTCGTACCAGCGCTCGCGGGCACCGGCGTCGTGGGGGTCGAGCTCGAACGTCCACTGGCCGTCGAGGTCGAGGGTCTCGCGAAGCTTGGAGGGAAGCAGTCCGGCAGCCACCTGGTCACCCTGTTTCAGACACGTTTCACTGTCAGGTCTTGAGCATGAATAAATAACACATTATCCTGCTCTGGCCGATCGGATGGAGGTGACGTCGATGACCGGGCCGCGGTTGTCTCGCAGGCGTTTCCTGGGGGCTGCCACAGGTGCGGCCGCCGGGATGGCGGGACTGGGAGCGCTCTCCGGATGCGCACAGGGCAAGGGTGAGCTGGGTGACGGCACCGGTGAGATCACCGTGTGGACCTGGCCCGACAACGACAAGACCTTCCTGGAGACGATCCCGTCGTTCCAGAAGAAGTTCCCTGACATCAAGGTCAAGGTGCAGGGCTTCAGCGGTACGTACAACAGCAAGATCCTCGGCGCGCTGGTGTCCGGAACCGGACCCGACGTCGCGATGATCGAGATCAGTTCGGTCTCGAACTTCAAGTCCAAGCCGGGCTTCGTCGACCTGTCGAAGCCGCCGTTCAAGGCAGGGCAGTACTCCGACCGCTACGCCACGTTCTCCTGGAGCTACGTCTCCGACACCGAGACCGGCCGGGTGTTCCAGCTGCCGAAGAACACCGGACCGGGCGGGATGTTCTACCGCCGCGACGTGTTCGCCGACGCGGGCCTGCCCACCGACCCGGGCGAAGTGCACGAGGCGATGAAGAACTGGGACGACTTCATAACGACCGGCAAGAAGCTTGTGCAGAAGGGGAAACGCTGGCTGGTCGACAAGCCCGAGAGCGTGGTCGGCGCGATCCGCGCGCAGTACGGCATCTCGTACTTCGACGAGCAGGGCAACAGCACGTTCGACTCCGACGAGATGGTCGCGGCGCTGGAGTACGTGCCGCGGTTGCGGAAGGAAGGCGTGCTGGCGCCGGAGATGACCGACCAGGAACGCGGCGCCGCCATCAACGCCGGAACGATCGCGACGTTCTTCTCCGGCAACTGGTTCGGCGGCTGGCTCAAGGGCACGTACGCCACGTCGACGCAGGGCAAGTGGGGCGTGACGTTCGCGCCCGAGACCGATGGTGTCAGCGCGTTCAACTCCGGCGGTGACTTCATCGGCGTGCTGCAGAGCAGCAAGAACCAGCTGGCGGCGTATGAGTTCTGCCGCTGGGTGACGCAGGACCCGGACAGCCTCAGCCTGATGTACCAGCGCGACCTCTATCCCGCCTGGACGCCGGTGCTGGAGGACACGTGGATGAACAAGCCGGATCCGTTCTACGACGGGCAGAACCCGAACGACATCTTCCGTGAGGTGTCGGCGACCATGAAGACGCCGATCACCAACCCCAACGACGGCATCGCCATCACGGCTCTGACCACTGCCGTCACCGATGTGCAAAACGGCTTCCGGTCGCCGAAGGACGCGTTGCGGCGGGCCAAGGCCACGGTCGAATCGAAGCTGGGGTGAGCCTGGTGGCAACTGTGACGGCAACGGAAACTCAGGCGGGCAAGGGCGGCGGCAAGGTCGCCCAGGCCGCGCCGCTCGGCAAGCGCATCAAGGAACACCGCAACTTCTACCTCATGGTTTCGCCGTTCTTCGTCGTGTTCGCGGTCTTCGGGCTGTTCCCGATCGCGGCGGCGTTGTGGCTCGGCTTCACCAACTGGGACGGGCTCAACACACCCTCGTGGGTCGGGCTCGACAACTACGCGCAGATCCTGAGCGATCCGGTGTTCGGCAAGACGGTGTGGAACACCGTCTTCATCTGGATCGGCTCGACGGTGCTGACGGTGGGCGCCGCGTTCGTGCTCGCGTATCTCATCAACGAGTACGTCATCCGCGCGCGCAACCTGCTGCGCATGATCTTCCTGCTGCCGCTGCTGGCGGCGCCGGCCGTGATCGCGATCATCATGGGCGTGCTGTTCTCGACCCAGGCCGGACTCGTCAACTCGTTCCTGACGTTCGTCACGGGTGACACAGTGGCGTACGAATGGCTCGCCTCGACGGGCTGGATCAAGCCGATCATCATCCTGATGATCGCGTGGCGGTTCCTCGGCTTCCACATGATCCTCTTCGTCGCGGGCCTGCAGACGATCCCGCGCGAGCTGTACGACGCGGCGAAGGTCGACGGCGCCTCGCGGCTGCGGGTGTTCCTGCACGTGACGTTCCCGATGATGCTTCCGGTCATCTTCTTCAGCGCCACATCGTCGACGGTCGGCTCGTTCCAGCTCTTCGACGAGCCGTACGTGCTGACGGGCGGCACCGGGGGCACCGACCAGGCGGCCGAGGTGCTCGGCACGCTGCTGTATCGCACGGCGTTCACGGAGTTCCGGCTCGGCGCGGCGTCGGCGTTGTCGTGGGTGATCTTCGCGTTGATCGCTCTGTTCACCATTCTCAACAGCCGGCTGCTGCGGGCACGTGCGGAATAAGGGGCATTCATGAGTGACATCGCACAGACTTCCGGCGACAGGGTCGCGCGCTGGGTCGTCACAGGGCTGATCTGGCTGCTCGTGCTCGCGTTCGTGTTCCCGTTCTACTGGATGGTCGTGCTCGGGACGCACAGCAACGAGGAGATCTACAAGTTCCCGCCGCCGCTGCTGCCCGGCGACGCCTTGCAGGCCAACTGGGAGCAGCTGACGTCGGTCGTCCCGATCCTGCGGTCGATGGTCAACTCGCTGCTGATCGCGGTCTCGCACACGGTGCTGGTGCTCGTGTTGTGCTCGCTCGTGGGCTTCGCGTTCGCGCGGTTCCGGCAGGCGCCAGGGTCGCGGTGGATGTGGCGGGTGGTGCTGGCGACCATCTTCATTCCGGGCGTGGTCGGACTGATCCCTTGGTACATCCTGATCGCACGGCTGGGCTGGATCGACACGTACTGGCCGTTGATCATCCCGGGCGCGGTGAACGGGTTCGCGGTGTTCTGGATGCGGCAGTTCATCGTTCAGACCGTGCCGGTCGACCTGTACGACGCGGCGCGGATGGACGGCGCGTCCGACTGGCGGACGTGGGCGAGCATCGTGCTGCCGCTGATCCGGCCGGGGCTTGGGGCGCTCGGCATCTTCACGTTCATGGGGACGTGGACGAGCTTCCAGATCCCGCTGATCGTGCTGAACACGCGGGAGAAGTTCACGTATCCGCTGGCGCTGGCCGACCTCAACACGCTGTATCACTCCGACACTGCCGCGGTGATGCTGGGCAGCACGATCAGCGTGCTGCCGATCTTCATCGCGTTCGTGCTGGGCGCGAAGCAGTTCATGTCCGGCCTCACCGCAGGCGCGATCCGGGGTTGACGGTTTGTGGCCGGCCTCGCCTGGCGAGGCCTACTCGCCGGTGAGGGTCGGCGGCCCACAGGTCGTCGTTCCATTCGGCGTGGCGCTCGTTTCCCCGCATGGGTCTCGGCCTCAGCGACCGCGAGGGCGGCTCCGGACGTCCCTGGTCGTCTGTCGATGTCATCCGCGGCAGCCTATGGCCGCGGGACGGAGGTCTGGAAGCGGAGGAGGTAGCCGTCGGGGTCGGTGACGAGGAACTGGCGGACCTCGACCTTCCGGTCGCCGACGGTGTAGTGCTTCGTCTCCGGCTCCATGAACAGGGGGTGACCGGCTGCCCGGAGGGAGCTCAGGATCGGGTCGAGGTCGTCCACCGCGATCTGGAAGTTGATCCCGCGGCCGTACGGACGGTCGAGCCCGGCGGTGATCCAGTTGCGGCCGACGCCGGCCTGTTCGAGCATCACGTGGGCGCTGCCGCGGGTGAGGTACGCGAAGCCCTCGTTCTCGCGCTGGTAGGCGATCTCGAAGCCGCAGAGGCCGCACCAGAACTCGAGGCTCGCCTTCGTGTTCGTGACGAGGAGCTCGGGGACGAGGGTGGGTTCCTGGGGCGGAGTCACTCGTTCATCGTCTCAGCCTGGGCGACGAGTTTCGGAGGGCGTGAGGCTCTCGAACGCGCCGGCAAGCGTGGTCGCAAACGCGTCGGGCTGGGACCAGTAGCCGATGTGGTCGCCGGGAAAGTCGAGTACGGCCCTGCCCCAGCGAGCGGCGAGAACGACGTTCGGCCGATAGGGGAAGTGGTCGCGCGAACCGGCACCGCCGGCCAGGACCACCTGGTTCCGCAGGGCGTCGAGCGCTGCGAGGTCGGGCTGGTGCCCCGTCGCCTCGCGTAGCTCGTGCTGGAAGAAGAAGTCGACGTTGCCCGCGGCGCGGCGGCCCAGCTCGGGGTCGAGGTGAGCCGGCCTGCCCGCGTTGGCGGTGCCGATGCCAGCCATGAACCGCTGCATGGCCTCGCCCGCAGCGCCGCGGCGATAGGTGTCGTAGACCTCTGCGAAGAACGTCCGCCAGGCCGCGGCGTCGGGCAGGATCTCGGCCAGCGGCGGCTCGTGTGCGACGAGCCCCCGGAGCAGATCAGGCTGCCGGGTCAGCAGGTCCAAGCCGATGATCGCTCCCGCGCTGCTCCCGAAGACCAGGGCCGGCCCGTCGGTGACGGTGGCGAGTAACCGCCGAGCGTCGTCGGCGTGGATCTCGCTCCAGGCGCTGCCGAACGGCTCCGTGAGAGGGCTTCTCGAGAACCCGCGCCGGTCGTACGTGACGACGGTGTAGCGGTCGGCGAGCGCGGTGGCGAGCCCGTCGAAGAAGCCGGCGTCGCCGTTGCTGCCGGGGATCAGCAGCAGAGCGGGCCCGGAACCGCGGACCTCGTAGTAGAGGTCTGCGCCGGGCACACTGAGGCGCGTCGTCGTCATCGTGTCTCTCCGTTCGTCGGCGAGGAGGGCGAGGAGGGCGAGGACGCAGCGGGCGCGGCCAGCAGGCGCAGCACGATCCGGGCGTCCGGGAACTGCTCGGCAGGGATCCTGGCGAGCCCGTCGAGGCAGGCGGACAGCGCGCTGACCAGCTGATCCGGGTCGTCCATGGCCAGCTCGCCCGCGGCCTGGGCTTCCACGATCAACCGCCGCAGGCGCCGCTGGAAACGGTGCTTGCGGCTCTCCACGAGCTCGATCAGGTCGTTCGGCGGTCGTTCGGCCGCGAGGAGGTGGCCGAGCAGCTGGTGGAGCTCAGGGTTGCGGCGGCGGCCCTCGACGAGCGCCGAGACGAGCTGGGCCACGCGTTGGCCCGGTGATCCGGACAGGCGTTGGGACAGTGCGTCCTGCTCGGACAGCAGTGCTTCCGAAAGGAGCGTGTGGAACAGCTCGTCCTTGCTCGCGAAGTAGCGATAGGCCAGCCCCTGGCTGATCCCCGCAGCCTCAGCGACGTCGGCCATGGTCGTGGCCAGGCCCTTGCGGGCGAGTGCCGAGCGGGCGGCGCGGAGGACGTCGGCGCGCCGGCCCTCGCGGATGCGCTGGTTGGTCGCCTGGCTACGGGGCATGGCTCCTGCTTCTGTATAGAATGAATGAACGCCTCATTCATTCTATACCCGGGCAGGCGGGCGCGATGAGTTTCGCGCACGGCGGCGGTCAGTACGGGCATGAACGCCATCGCAGCTCGTTATCGCAGGCAGGCGGATGCCTTCGAACGCAAGATCGCCGCCGTGCGGCCGGACCAGTGGTGGAACCCGACGCCGTGCCGGCGGTGGGCCGCGCTCGACCTGGTCGACCACGTTGTGTCCAAGCACGGTGACGTGCTGGCCGCCGCTGGGCGGGCGCTGCGGGCCGCGCCGTCGGTGTCGTACGACCCGCTGATCGCGTTCCGGTCGGCGCGGATCGATGTCGAGCTGCTGCTGGAGCACGCTGACGCCGGGCTGGCGGACTCGATCGATGAGGTCCTGGGCGACGACCTGGTCCTGCACGGCTGGGACCTGGCGCGCTCGACCGGCCAGGACGCGACGATCGAGCCGCAGGAGACGGTGCGGCTGTGGGTCAACACGAGCGCGGCGCTCGCGTTCGAGGACCTGCCCGACAAGTACGGGCCCGCGGTCGAGGTGCCGGAGCACGCACCATTGCAGGTCCGCCTGCTCGGACTGGTGGGAAGGGACCCGTACTGGCCGCTCCGGCTCGCCGAGTTCGACGACTTCGAGGCACCGGCCGCCTGACGCCGGCGGACGCTTGCTGAAACTCGAAGTCTCATGGTCCGCTACGCGCATGCATACCGAGTACGACGAGCACCTGGCTGCCGAGCGCCTCTGCTGGTTCTGTGGAGACAACCGTGGCGAGGAGAACCAGCCCGTGGGCGGCTGGATCTACGAGGACGAACACTGGAAGGCCGGCTGCACGCCGCGGACCGGCCGTTACGGACCGCGCGGTCTGGTGATCCTGGAGTCCCGGCGGCACTTCCTGGACGCCGGTGAGATGAACGCCGCCGAGGCCGCCACGTTCGGCCCGGCTACGCAGCGCCTGACGGCCGCGATCCACGAGGTCACCGGCGCGGATCGGGTCTACAGCTGGGCGTCCATGCGGGCCTACCCGCACATGCACCTGTGGCTGCTGCCCTGGTGGACGAGCCAGCCGACCGCCGGCACCGAGTACCTCGCCAACGCCGACACCTATGCCTGTACGCCCGAAGCAGCCGAGGAGACCGCGGCCGCCCTGCGTAAGGTGCTGGCCCCCTAGCCTGCGGGTCATGGATCGAAAGCTGCTCGAGGTCGCCGAGGCCCTGCTCGCCGAAGACGGCTGGGCCGCGGTGAACCTCGACCGGATCGCCGCCGCGGCGGGCGTGTCCCGGGCCACGGTGTGGCGGCACGGGTTCACCCGCGCGGCGGTGGAACGGGAGCTGCGCCGCCGGCTGGCCGACGACTGCCGCGACCTGCTGTGGCCCGCACTCACGATGCCCGGTGACGCGGCGGCCCGGCTGCGCGCCTGCCTGGAAGCTCTGTGCGAGCTGTCCGATCGGCACCTCGCCCTGCTCTCGCACTCCGACCAGTTCCTGCACGAGGCCGAGCTCCACAAGGACGGCGAGCCGGTCAACATGCTGGAGCCTCTGGTCACGCTGTTGAACGACGGCCGCCGCGACGGCAGCATCGTCGGCGTCGGCGATCCCTGGCCGTATGCCGCGATGCTGTGCAGCGCGGTCGTCCTTCCGTACGTTCACCTGCGGGCGCACCACGCCGAGTGGGGGTGGACGCCGGAACGTACTCGTCGTTACGTGCTCGGTCTCGCCGCCGACGGCTACCTGCCGCGCTAGAGCTGGAGCGCCTGGTGGCCGAGCCGTGCCGACAGGCGGTCGGTGGCTTTGGTGATCATCCGGCCCAGCTCCTGCCCACGTTGATCGTTCCACCTCAGCGTCGGTACGGAGACGCTCATCGCCGCGACCGTGGTGCCCGTACGGTCGTGGACGCCGGCGGCGACGCAGGCCACCGCCTCGTTGGACTCGCAGTATTCGAAGGCCAAACCGCGTTCGCGCACCTCCGCCAGCCGCTTGCGTAACGTCCGCGGCGAGGTGATGCTGCGCCGGGTCATGGCGGGAAGTCGTTGTTCGTAAGGGAGGAGAACGTCCAGCTTCGTGTCGTCGAGGCTGGCGAGCAGCATCAGGCCGACCGCGGTGCAGTGGGCGGGCAGGCGACGGCCGACTGCGGACACCATGCGGATCGGGTGGGTACTGTCGACCTTGGCGACGTACACGACCTCCGCGCCGTCGAGCACAGCGACGTGCACGGTTTCGCCACACTGGGCGACGACATCAGCGGCGACGGCCTGGCCTTCGCGGGCCAGGTCGAGGCGTTCGGCGTAGAGCGCGCCGAGGTGGTGCACGGCCATACCCAGCCGATATCGGTGTGTCTGCCCTGGCACCGGCGCCAGATAGGCACGTTCGACCATCGTGCCGACCAGCTCGTGCACTGACGTACGCGGGAGCCCGAGCCGGTCGACGATCTCGGGGACGGAGAGCTCCTCGACGCCCGCGAACAACTCGAGGATGTCGAACGCCCGGGTCAGAGCGGGCACCGAACGACCCATGGTCGCTGCCTTCTTTCCTTGACGTACGCCGATCGGACAGAGAGGATGATGTTCGAGTATACGAATAGCGTCCGATATACCGAACACCTTGTTGTGCCGAGCATAGCCGGAGACCGCGTGGCGAGCACCGCATCCAAACACCTGTTGGAGTCCATTCAGCTGCCGGGTAGTGATCCCCGCGAGCTGCCGACCTCGGACAAGCGTTTTCCGGACGGCGTGCGCTACCGCGTGGAGATCCCGAGCACCGAAGGGCCGCGCTGCCTGTCGGCCGCGCTGGAGGCGGCTGACTCGCTTGATGTCCCTGTGCGCCGGATCTCCCAGGGCAGCGGGGTTTTCCTGCTGACCGACGCCGAGCTGGACGAGATGGTGTCGCTCGCCGACGACGCGGGCGTGGAGATCAGCCTGTTCGCACGCCCGTGCGCGAGCTGGGGCCTGTCGGCGACCGCCCGGTCAGCGGCCGGCTCGGTGATGGCGGCGACGGCACACGGACAGGACCAGGTCGGCGCGGTGCTCGACGACGTACTGCGGGCTGCGGCGCATGGGGTCCGCAGCGTGCTGATCTCCGACCTCGGTGTGCTGGCGGCGTTCGGAAAGCTCCGGGCCGCTGGACATCTGCCGTCCGACATGCAGGCCAAGGTGTCGGTGATGCTGCCCGTGTCCAACGCCGCGACGGCGCGCGTGCTGGAGGACCTCGGCGCCGACACGCTCAACCTCACAACGGACCTGAGCCTCGCCGAGATCGCCGCGATCCGGATGGCCATCGACATCCCTGTGGACGTGTACGTCGAGGCGCCGGACAACGTGGGTGGGTACGTCCGCCACCACGAGCTGCCCGAACTGATCGACGTGGCGGCGCCGGTCTACATCAAGTTCGGCTTGCGCAACGCACCGGACGTCTATCCAGCCGGCACCCACCTGGAGTCGACGACGGTGGCATTGACGCGCGAACGCGTACGGCGGGCGCGGCTGGGCATTGAGCTGCTGCACCGTAACGGCGTCACCGAGGCGACGTCCAAGCCTCGCGCCGCCGGCCTCGCCCTCCCCGTCCGCTGACTACCAGCTCTCCGCGCCGTAACCAGCCGGGGGCGGACCCCGTCCTGAACACGTGCGCGAAAGAGAGACGGGCGAAACGTGAACACCGACGAGCTGCGCGTGGCGTACGACACGTTCCTGGCGGAGGCGGAGAACGGCGGGTTCGGCCCGCCACCGGCGGGTGAGTGGGATGCCGAGCATCTGCTCGCCCACCTCGTCGTCGGGCACAGCGCGATTCTGAGCAACGCGCTGGCCATCGTCGCCGGGGAGCGGACGGCGTACGACAACCGGGCCAGCCTGGACGAGTGGAACCTGCGTCGCGTCATCGCGCGGGCCGGTGGCATGCCCGGCCTGATCGACCTGATCCGCCGCCAGGCCGACCTGTTCATCGCGATCGCCGGGCAGATCGACGACGAGGACCTCGACGTGCGGCTGCCCATCTTCATTCTGTCCAACGACGAGCTGGTCGTCGACGAGCCGCGCCCGCTGCGTTTCCTCGTCGAAGGTGTCGGCCAGATCCACCTGCCGCTGCACACGCAACAACTGCTTTCGCTCCGGCCGTAGGTTCGAATCCCTACCAGAGTTTGGTTACTGGTCGCGGAAGGGGTTGGGGGACCAGCCTTCGTCGGTGGTGCCGCGGTAGTGGGTGGGAGCGTACATGCGTAGGCCGTTGTCGAGGGCGCGGAGTTCGGATTCGGCTTGGCCGAGTGGGATGCGGTAGCACTGTTGGCCTCCGGCCGCCTCCCAGAACGGCGTGAGGTCAGGATGCCGTTCCTGGAAGCCGGGATCGCCGGGATAGAGGTCGATCCGTACCCAGACTGTGTAGGGCGACTGGGGGAACGTGCTGTAGCCGCCCAGTGTCTTGGAGGTGGCGATCGAGACGGCCGCGAGCTCGGTCCAGGCGATTGCCCAGGATGAGCCGCGGTCGTACCAGCGGAGGCCGGGCGGCTCCACCACCACGAGGTTGGGTGCCGGCGGCCGCGGCCTGAACCAGAGGAAGGCGGCCAGAGCCAGCGTAGGTGCCCCGACCACGGCCTCGGCGATATGGCTGACGGTCATGCCTTCCACCGGCAAACCGGCGATTCCTCTCGCGAGCAAGACCGCGCCCAGCATGCCGAACATCATGGGGTAGAGGAACCGCAGGAAGCCGGCATGCCGAAGACGGATCACGATCGGATCACCGGGCCGCCACTGGATGGGTGGCGGCGGTGGTGGTCGATAGCTCCCCGTCACCATAGACAGCCTAGGTCACGGCAGCCCCTACGAACGGGTGCTGAATCGCAACCCGTCGCGAAAATCGGGACGTCAGGTCACGGCGAGCGTGAACTCCTTCTCCACAGGTGTACTGAGCTTGTCGTAGTCGCGCAACTGCACAGTGAACGTCGAACGGCCCGTCGCCGATGGCGTTCCCGAGATGCGGCCGGTGAAGCGGTCCAGCGCGAGACCGGCCGGCAACGCACCGTCGACGACCTGCCAGTCGTAGAACGGGACGCCGCCCTTGGCCTGCAGGCGCATGTCGTACGCCCGCCCCAGCCGGCCGCCGCGCAGGGACGCGCTCACGATCGACGGCGCCAGGAACGGGGTGAGGTTGCGGTTGAGCTTCCACCCCGCCGCCTCCGCGATCAGCAGTGTGAGCTTGGTCAGCATCCACCGCCGCGTCGGGAACAGGTGGATCCAGCCGCCGTTCTGGCCGCTCAGCCTGTCCCAGTACGGATAGTCGCCCGGGATGTGGTAGCTGCCGTCCAGCGGCACGGGATAGCCCTGATACTCGATCACCTTGGAGTAGCCCTCGCCTCGCGCCGCCACGTACGAGGCCATCCCCGACCACCAGCTGTGGTAGGCAACCGCGTGGCCGTACTCGTGCATGACCAGGCCGTGGACGTCGATGTAGCGGCCCAGGTCGGTGAGATACCAGTCCTCGTCGGCCAGGGAGGTGAACAGCTCCATCGTGTCTTCGTTGTACTCGAAGATCATCGCGGTCGAACGGTGGTACGGCGTCGGCGAGCCGCCGACGGTGTGGAACGACCCGTTGTTCGTCGGGTAGCCAGTCGAGTAAGGCGTCTGGATGCCGCGGAAGAACACCCACATCCCGTTGTACGCCTGGTCGTTCGACACCTGGATCTCGTCCTGCCAGTCGTTGCCGGGCAGGTGGCCGACCTCGGCACCGGCGGGCACGGTGTCGAACGGCGTCAGGTCGAAGAAGTAGAACCAGTCCTTCACCGCCGCCTCGGCAGCCGTACGAAACGCGGGATCGGAGAAGTAGCCCGTGATGGTGTCGTAGCGGTAGTCGAACGAGATCGGGATCGGCGGCTCGAGCGGCGTCTTCTGGTCGACCTGCACGCGAATCGGCATCACCAGCGAGGACGACGCACCGGTCGCGTCCGTCGTCTTCAGGTGCAGGCGGTACAGCTCGTCCGGCCCAGGTCCACGGCGCGGATGGATCGCCAGCCGGAAGATCTCGCGATCCGCCGGGCCCGTGAGGACCAGTTGTTTTCGAGCTCCACGGGCGGACAGCGTGCTCGGCAGGTCCATCATCAACCGGGACGTGCCCTCGGCGAACAGGTCGATCGTCAACGGGAATGCGACGTCCGGCCCCGGCGGCCGTACGGTCAGCTCAATGTAGGGATTGGCGAGATACCCTTCCCAGTCGACGAGCTGCACGCCATACGCGTTGACCTGACGGAAGAAGATGTCGTAGACCAGCGCGTCGCTGATCTGGCCGGCCGCCACAGTTGTCTCCTTCGCACCACCACGAGCACGAGCATCAGCCGGCAGTGCCGGCAGCTGGGACGACGCCAGCCCCGCGGCCGCCGCGGCCAGCAAGCCTCGACGTTTCATCCAGATCCCACCCCTCAGTTCTTGATGCCAGTAAGCGTTACCCCTTCGATGAAGTACCTTTGCAGGAAGAAGAACAGGGCGATGATCGGCGCGATCACGGCCGTCGACGCCGCCATCAGATAGCCCCACTGGGCGGTGTAGGTGCTCTGGAACGAGGCCAGGCCCAACGCCAGTGTGTAGTTGGCCTGATCGTTGAGGTAGAGCAGCGGCCCGAGGAAGTCGTTCCACGCACCGATGAACGTGAAGATGGTGACGACGACCAGCGCCGGCTTCGACAGCGGCATCACGATCGTCCAGAACACCTTCCACGGCGACGCGCCGTCGATGTAGGCGGCCTCGTCCAGCTCGAACGGGATCGTCAGGAAGAACTGCCGCAACAGGAAGACGTTGAACACGCCGCCGCCCGCGCCCGCGAACCACGCCGGCACCGTCAACGGGAAGAACGTGTCGAGCGCGCCCAGCGAGCGCCACATCACGAACGTCGGGATCAGCGTGACGGCGTACGGAAGCATCACGCTGCTCAGCAGGATGGCGAACACGACGTTCCGCCCGCGCCACCGCAGCCGCGAGAACGAGAACGCCGCCACCGAGCAGGTGAGAATGGTGCCCGTCACGACGGCGATCTCGATGATCATCGTGTTCAGGAAGTAGCCGAAGAACGGCTGAGACGTCAGCGCACCGGTGAAGTTGGCCCACTCGAACGGACGTGGAATCCACTCCGGTGGCGCGATGAAGATCTGGTTGTCGTTCATCAACGCGCTGCGAACCAGCCAGACGAACGGCAGCATCGTCGGGATCGCGCCGAGCACCAGCACGACGTAGAGCACGACACGCCCCACCGCGAACGGCTTCTTCGGCGGAGCGTCCGCCGCGGTCGACGAGCCGGCGGCCGACGAGACCGTATCCACCGCCGTCATCGCGCACCAGCCATTTCGTAGTAGACCCAGCGTCGTGCGTTACGGAACAGCAAGAACGTCACCACCATGATGACCATGAACAACACCCAAGCCAGCGCGCTCGCGTAGCCCATCTGGCTCTCGGTGAAGGCGGTCCGGTACAGATAGAAGATGTAGAACAACGTCGCGTTGTTCGGCCCGCCGTCGGTCATGACGTAAGCCTGGTTGAAGACCTGGAACGTGCCGATCACGCCGGTGACGAGGTTGTAGAAGATCGTCGGCGTCATCATCGGCAGCGTCACGTGCCGGAATCGCTGCCAGACGCCACCGCCGTCGATCGAGACCGCTTCGTACAGGTGCCGCGGCACGCCCTGCAGGCCGGCCAGGAAGATGACCATCGCGTTGCCGAAGCCCCACGTGCTCATCAGCACCAGCGAGGGCACCGCCATCGTCTCGGAGTAGATCCACTGCGACGTCGGCGCGCCCGCCTGCCGCAGCAGGGAGTTGAGCAGGCCGAAGTCGGGGTTGAAGATCCAGATCCACAGCAGCGCGTTCGCGATGGCGGGCACCAGCGTGGGGACGTAGTAGATCGTGCGCCAGATCGCGAGGCCGCGCACCTGCTGGTTGAGCAGCATCGCGATCGCGAAGCCGACGATCAACCCGATCGGCACCGTCGCGAGGGTGTAGTAGGTCGTCACGCTCAACGACTTCCAGAACAGCTCGTCGTGTGCCAGCGTGCGGTAGTTGTCGACGCCGATGAACGACGGGCTGCTGCCGATCGTCCAGTCGGTCAGGCTGAAGAACACCGAGGCGAGCATCGGCCCGATCGTGAAGATGACGAATCCTAGGATGGCCGGCATCGCCAGGATGATTCCCCAGCGACGTTCGAGCCGGCCCTGCCCGGACAGCTGCATCAGACCTCCTGCCTGGGGTACCAGCCCTGGAGCCGCTCGTTGACCTTCGGCACGACCTCGGTGAGCACGGCCTTCGCCGGGCGCTTGCCGGTCTGGATCTCCTGCAGAGCGGGCGTGAGCACCTCGTTGATGTTGTCCTGGTTCTTCAGCAGCTGACCGAACGCCGTCACCGAGTGGTTGAGGGTGTAGTCGACGACCGCCGTCTTGAACTCGGGCGGGTGCACGTCGTTCTTGACCCACTTGTCGATCGCCGCCGGGTCGGAGTAGGACTTCTTGTCCAGCGGCATCCACAGCCCGTCCTTGAACAGGTCGACCGAGTCGGGGTCGTTGTGGAAGACGAACAGCTCGATCGCCTTGTCGAGGTCGTTGGTGTCGGCGAACACAGCGGTGGCGCCGCCGATCGAGGTCGTGAACGGCTCCTGGTACTTCGGCAGCACGCCGATGCCGTAGTCGAGGTTGCTCTGCGACATGTCGAGCAGGATCCACTGCCCGTCGACGACCATCGCGATCCGCCGGGTCTGCAGCTGAACGTTGGTCGCGGGAGCGTCGGCGCCGCCGGCCTGCGCGGGCGTCGGAGCGACGTGGTGCTTGTAGATCAGGTCCTGGAGGTTCTGCAGCACCTCGATCGCCTCGGGCGTGTCGAGCAGGCACTTCTCGCCCGACTCGTCCACGAAGTCGACCCCGCGCGACTTCAGGAAGCCGTACCACGCCGGCGGATACTCGATGCTGCACGAGATGCCGAACTGCTTGACCTGCTTGGGATCGAAGCCGCTCTCGTCAGGGTGCTTGCCGTTGCGGTCGAGCGTGAGCTTGTAGGCGTTGGACACCAGGTCGTCCCATGACCACGCGTTGGCGACGTCGGCCGGCGGCGTCTCGACGCCGGCATCCTGGATCGCCTTCTTGCTGTACCACAGCAGCATGACCTCGTTGGCGGTCTGCGTGCCGAGCAGCTTGTCCTTGCCGTACCACATGTAGGTGCCGGGCAGCTGGTTGGCCAGCCGTGGGTACTTCTTGAAGTACGGATAGAGGTTGACCAGCTTCCCCTGCTCGGCGAGGCGGTAGGCCATGGCCGAGCCGATGTAGGCGACGTCGGGTGCCTTCTTGCTGGCGATCAGCGTGTTGAGCTTGGTGTCGTAGTCGTTCGGTGTGAAGACCGGCTTGGCCGTGACGCCTTTGTGCTTCTGCCCGAACTGCTGGAGCATCTTGTTGACGGCCTTCTGCTCGAAGGTCGATCCCCAGAACATGAACTCGAGCTCGGTCTTGTCTCCGCTGCTTCCTCCGGAGGAGCCGGGCCCTGTGTCGGCACAGGCGGCGGAGAGCCCGCCGGCGGCAGCACCGGCTGCCGCCAGGCCGCCGAAGCGGAGCAGGTCGCGTCGGGTCCAGCTGTTCATTCGTCAGAGCTCCTGGCTTGGGTACCGGCCTTGCAGGAGCGGCTGCACCTTCGATTTCAAGGCGGTCAGCACGTCCTTGGCTTTGGCCTTTCCGGTCTGGATCTGCTGGATGGCGGGAGTCAGCACTTCGCTGATCGCATCCATGTTCTTCATGGTCTGCCCAATCTCCGGAACGGAGTGGTTGAGCGTGTAGTCGACAACCGCCGTACGGAACTCCGGCGGATGTGAGTCGTTCTTCGTCCACGAGTCGATCGCGGCCTGGTCGGTGTAGTACTTCTTCGACAGGGGCATCCACAGGCCGCTGTCGTAGAGGTCGACATAGCGCGGGTCGTTGTGGAACGCGTAGAGCTCCACGGTCTCCTCGTCGTGCCCGTTGCCCTTGAACGCGATCGTCGCGGCCGCGAAGCCGATCGTGAGCGGATCCTGGTATTTCGGCAGTACGCCGATGCCGTAGTCGACGTCGCTCTCAGCCATGTCGAGCAGCACCCACTGCCCGTCGATCGCCATCGCGATGCGTTTGGTCTGCAGCTGGACGGTCGTGGTGGGCGCGTTGTTGCCGATCTGGGCCGGCGTCGGGCAGACGCGGTGTTTGTAGATCAGGTCCTGGAGGTTCTGGAACACCTCGACACACTCGGGACTGTCGAGGGTGTAGTTCGTGCCGGTCTCGTCCACGAAGTCGCCGCCGTTGCTGCGGATCAGGGGGTACCAGCCGTACTCGTTCCAGTTGGCCGCCAGGCCGAACTGCCTGACCTGCTTGAAGTCGAAGCCGGCCTCGCTCGGGCGTTTGCCGTTCTGGTCGAACGTGAGCTTGTCGGCGTTCTCGACGATCTGGTCCCACGACCAGGCCTTGCTCGCCTCGGCCGGAGGTGCCTCGATACCGGCATCCTGCAGGACCTTCTTGTTGTACCACAGCAGCATGACCTCGTTGGCGGTCTGCGTGCCGGCGAGCTTGTCCTTGCCGTACCAGTAGTAGGTGTAGGGCAGCCGGCTGGCGAGGTCGGGATATTTCTTGAGGTACGGATAGAGGTTGATCAGCTTGCCCTGCTCGGCAAGGCGATAGACCTGTCCGCCGCCGAGGTAGGCGACGTCCGGTGTCTTCTTGCTGGCGACGAGCGTGTTGAGCTTGGTTTCGTATTCGTTCGGCGTGTAGACCGGCCGGACCGTGAGGCCCTTGTTGTGTTGCTCGAACTGCTGGAGCATCTTGTTGACGGCCTTCTGCTCGAAGGCCGAGCCCCAGTACATGAACTGCAGTTGCTTGGAGCCGCCGGCACCCTGGCTGGCGGAGCCCGGACCTGTGTCTGCGCAGGCGGACAGGCCGGACGCCGCGGCGCCGGCGGCAGCGAGGCCGCCGAGCCGCAGCAGGTCACGTCGGTTGAACTGGGAGCCGAGCAGTGGTCCGGCCATGGGGACTCCTAGGCGAGCGGGAGCCACACCCGCATCGCGCGGCCGTCCCGGTTGTCCCACTGGAAATAGGGGATCGCGACCGCCGTCGTCGATGTCGTGGTGGCGAGTTCGGATGGTGGTGTGGTGGAGTAGGGCAGCCCGGTGGCTTTCGGCTGCGCTAGTTGGATGGCTTCGGTTTCGATCAGGATCGTAGGGCCGACCTCCGACAGATCCGTTTGCTCGCGGACGCTGAGGGCGGCGTTCTGGCTGAGGACGAGATCCTCGACGTCAATGCCTGCCGGCTGATCGGCTTGCTCGAAGCAGTAGACCAGCGGGCCGCGCTCGATCGCGACGCTGTTGCGTACCGCATCGATGCGCTGGTGGGGATAGACCTTCCGTGGCGTCAGGTCGAGCTCGAGCGTGACGGTGTCGCCGGGCTGCCAGTCGCGGGTGACGCGGAGGTAGCCGTGTTCGTCCGGCGTGGCGTCGAGCTGCTCGCCGTTCACTGCGACTGTGGTGTTGACGCTCCACTCGGGCTTGCGCAGGGCGAGCGTCCACTCGCCGGGCGAGTCGGTGACGGTGACGGCGACCGTGCCCGCCCACGGGTAGTCGGTCTCGACGTTCAGCGTCACCGGGCTGCCGGCGATCCGCGCGCTGACCTGGCCGGGCACGTACTGCTGGATCGAGAGCGTGTCGCCGGCTGTCGTCGCGACGTAGTGGCCGAGCGAGGCGACCAGCCGCATGATGTTCGGCGGGCAGCAGGCGCAGGCGAACCACTCGCGGCGGCGGCCGGGGTCGTCGCCCTCGACGTGGTCGTGCCGGCGCTGCAGGGGGTTGACGTAGAAGAAGCGGGTGCCGTCGGCGGAGGTGGAGCCGGCGAAACCGTTGTAGAGCGTGCGTTCGATCAGGTCGGCGTACTTGCTCTCGCCGGTGGCGAGGAGCAGGCGCCAGCTCCAGTGGATGCTGGCGATGGCCGCGCACGTCTCGTTGTACGCGCGGTCCGGCGGGAGCTCGTAGCGGTCGCCGAACGACTCGCGGGCGTGTCTGGAGCCCTGGCCGCCTGTGACGTAGGTCTTGGTGGCGACGGTGTCTTCCCAGCGCTCGATGGAGCTGTTCAGTAGTGACTCGTCGCCGGTCTCGAGGTAGACGTCGACGACGCCGGCGTCCAGGTAGAGCTGGCGGACGGCGTGTCCGACCGCGGTGTCGGCTTCGCGTACCGGCAGGTGGTCCTGCAGGTAGTGCTTGCCCATGCCGCTGCTGGTGATCGTGCCCTTGCCCCGGTTGTTGACCAGCTTCTCGGCGAGCTCGAGGTAGGTGCGTTCGCCGGTGACGCGATAGAGCTCGACGAGCGCGGTCTCGACCTCGGGGTGACCGTCGATGCCGGGGTTGCCGCCCTTGAGGAACACGTCGACGAGGTGGTCGGCGAACCTCTTCGCGACGGTCGTGAGACCCTCGTCGCCGCCAATGCGCGCGTTGGCGACGGCCGCCTGGAAGAGGTGGCCGGCGCAGTACATCTCGTGGGAGTACTCCAGCTCTTCGTACCTCTTGTCCGGCTTGACCATCTGGTAGTGCGAGTTGAGGTAGCCGTCTGGCTGCTGGGCCTTGGTGAGCACCTTGGCGGCGTCGGTGACGAACTGCGCCAGCTCGTCCGACGGCTCGCGCCCCTGCTCCCAGGCGACGGCCTCGAGCTGCTTGTAGAGGTCGGAGTCCTGGAAGCGGTATCCCTGGAACTCACCATCCGCCTCGCCGGCCGCCATCCGCAGGTTCGGCAGGCTGCCGGCCTTCTCCATCTGCTCGAGGCCGAGCGGAATGCTGGACTCGCGGTTGACCCGCTGCCACCGGCCGAGCGGCCCGCCCGTGATCCGGACATCATCGAGGCCGAGCGGTCGTTGGACGGCCTTGGAGCCGGCTGTGGGTACCGCCGGTCCGCGGGTCTGTTCGGTTGGCTCGGAATGGGAAGTCTCGGGCGTGCCCATCTGACTCCTAGCGCACGTGGAAACTGGAGGAATAGGATTTCCTCGCCACCGTAGAACCGCTGGTCAGGCGTGGTCAAGGCGCATGTCCCGTTTAGGACTGTCACGAACATATGACGAAGGAAAACCTTTGCGTCGAGATATCCCGGCGGACCCGGACCCAGCCGTGCTGGCTGGTGATCCAGACCGGATACACCAGCGGACCCATCGCATCGGCTGCCAGTTGTCCGGCGTGTTTCCTCAAGGGTGCGCCATGGCGTCTCTACCAGTGAGAAGGGACGCCTGACGGCGAGTACGAGGGGAGTCGACCGCGTGTGACTACTGATCCGCAGGACTTCGTGGGGTTCGTGGCAGGCCGGGGTACGCAGCTGTTCCGCTCGGCATACCTGCTCACGGGCGACTACCACCAGGCCGAGGACCTGCTGCAGACGACGCTGGTCAAGTTGTACGCGTCGTGGAAGCGGGTCCAGAGTGCGGAGAATCCGGTGGCCTACGCGCACACCACGTTGTTCCGGACGTTCGTATCCCAGAAGCGGTTGCGCAGCAGCCACGAGAAGCCGACCAGCCAGCTGCCGGAGCAAGCCGCCGAGGCAGGCGCCGACCCGGCTCTACGGCTGGTGCTGCTGGACGCGCTGACGTCCTTGTCGCCGAGTGACCGCGCGATCGTCGTGCTGCGCTACTGGGAGGACCGCAGTGTCGAGGAGACGGCCGCGACGCTCGGGCTTCGGTCCAGCGTTGTGAAGACGCGTTGCAGGCGAGCGCTGCAGCGGCTCCGTTCTCTTCTCGGCAACGAGATTCACGAGTACGCCGGCAGTTAGGCCGGCAGCCAGGAGGTGGACGACTGATGGATTTCGAGCAGGAGTTGCCCGAACGCCTGCGAGCCAGCGTGCGAACGCTGCAGCCCGACCTCACCGCGCTGGTCGCGGACACGGTGGCGCAGGGCGAACGGGTGGTCAGGCGGCGCCGGGTGCTTCGGGCACTCGGAGCCTGTGGAGCGACGCTTGCCGTGCTGGCGGGTGGTGGCATCTACCTGTCGGTCGGGCCGGACGGCCCGGCAACCGACGATCGCGGCGTCGCGGTCGCGGGTCTCCCGGGCGAGCAACCGGCCG
Organism: Flindersiella endophytica; assembly: GCF_054779015.1. NCBI lineage: Bacteria > Bacillati > Actinomycetota > Actinomycetes > Propionibacteriales > Nocardioidaceae > Flindersiella > Flindersiella endophytica. The sequence continues at coordinate 443,517 of NZ_BAAGYY010000023.1, read as the reverse complement.
GCAGGCAAGAGCTCGTGCAGATCACGCCGCAAGCGACGTTGCGGCTGTTGCTCGACGAGCTCCCGGTGGGTGCGCGTACCGGCGACTATCGGGGTGCCTCGGCCTTTACCGACAAGGGCGCGGTGGCCAGGCGCGACTTCGGTTCACGCGCAGGTACGGAGGCGCAGCTCAGCTACACGGACGCGGACGGGACCGCGGCGATCTGGGTCCGTCTGGACTGGGGCGAGAACGTTCCTGACATGCCGGCCGACTGCGATGCCGTGGCAGCACCTGGCGACACCTGCGAGGCCAGGACGCTGGCCGACGACTCGGTGCTCGTACGACACCAGACCTATACCCACGCCCCCGATGCCGGGTCGGACGAACGCCGGGGGCCGATGCTCTGGAGGGCATGGCTGATCCGTCCGGACGGCCTGCGGATCGTGGTCTCGGAGGTCAACGCCAAGACACGGGCGTCGGATGCGCCGGTGTCGCGTCCGACGCCGCCCCTGTCCCTCGACCAGCTCCAGTCGATCGTCACCAGCCGGACCTGGCAGACCGAGCTGAGTGCGGACGAAGTGAAGCGGGCAGCACAGCTCTTCACGGCACAGGAGGAGAAGTGAACGTCGTTCGAACGATCAGCCGCTGGACTGGAATCGTCGCGCTGGGAGCGCTCATGCTCGGCTCGGTCACCGCGGGGCCGGCCAGTGCGGGCCCGTCGATGCTTCAGTGGTCGGAAGTCGACAGCGGTGTACCCGACGGGATCCTGTACGACATCGACTCGCGGGCCGGAGCTACCTGGACGGTCGGGCTTTACGAGACACCGGGAGAGCACGGCGAAGGCGACTGGCATCCGCTGGCGTTGTATCGCGAGAGTGGCGAATGGGTGAAGACCGCTCAGCCCTTCGACGATGGACGTTTGCTCGATGTCTCGGTGGCGGGCACCGACGACGTCTGGGCGGTCGGCGAGGCCGGCCAGGTGACTCCAAGGCCCTTGCTGCAGCACTGGAACGGAAGGCGCTGGCAGGTCGTGCGGAATCCGTCGTTGCCGCCAGGTAGTTATGGCGAGTTCACCGCGGTCGCCGTGGGCGGGCAGGACGTCTGGGTGGCCGGCTGGGTCGCTGATTCCACAGAGGCTCGAAATGTGGTCTATCGCTATGCCAACGGCAGATGGCAACCGTTCGAAGTCTCCGGAATGGCGTATCCCTACAAGATCGAAGCGGTGACCGGCAACGACGTCTGGTTGGCGGGCGGCGGCTTGTGGCACTTTGACGGTCGGCAGTGGGAGGCGGCCGAGATTCCCAGGCAGGACGAACCCGGCGCGTTGCCGATGGTGATGACCGTCTCAGCAGCCGGCCCGCACGACGTGTGGGCGGTCGGCGAGCGGGAGGATCCGAAACTGGGGCGCCGTCCGCTCGTCCTCCACTACGACGGCCAGGCGTGGTCGGAGTTCCAGTCACCCGCGGACACCGCGGAGCTCAACTCCGTTTCGATGGTCGACGGCGTGCCCCTTGCGGTCGGCAACCATCCGATCGCCTGGGAGCCGTACACGCTCATGGGCGAAGGCCAGGCCTTCGTACGGGCGGACGACCCGGCTGGGGCAGGGGTCCTGACCGCAAGCGTCACCGTTGGGCACGAACTCTGGGTGGTCGGCGCGACCGGGCATCCGGGCGAACTGCACCATCCCTACATCGCTGTCGGAACGGTAGCCGCGAAAAGCTCAGCCGCGCAAGGCTCCTGAGAGGGCATCGCCGCCGCAGCCGGCTGCGGCGATGTCAGGGCAACACCGTGACGGTCGCGGAAGCTTGCAGGCTGGTGCCGGCGACCGTTCCGTGCACGGTGAACGTGCCCGGTGCGACATATTGCGACGGGTCGACGGGATCCCAGGTGACGTGCGTGTTCACGTTGTCCCGCGAGCCGTCGTTGAACGTCGCCAGCACTGCGCCGGGCAGGGCCGGCGCTACTCCCACTTTGGTGGGGACGTCCTCCGGCTCGAGGAACGTGATCGAAACCGCGTCGGTCGTACGCACGTAGACGGTCGCCCGCGCGGTCAGGCCGGCACCCTCGACCAGGCCGAGGACGCCGAACTTCGTGCCTCCACTCGCGACCTGCTCGGCGGTGATGGCCTGCCAGGTGGCCGCCGCCGGCAGCACGCTGCCGTCGGCGTAGACCTGGGTGACGTGTTCGGGTAGCTGAGGCACCTGGTTCACCAACGTGGGCTGGTGAACCGGCCGGATCGACGCGGGGGGCACGGCGTAGGTCTTGACTTCGAGCAGGCCGACCGAAGCACCACCGGACACCAGCTCCACTCGCAGGCGCGTGGTCGTCACGGCGGAGAACTCGACCTTGTTGTACTGGTCTTTCGCGACCGGAAAGTCGCTGATGCCTGGTACGTCGGCGAAGGCCGAGCCGTCCCAGTATCGCAGTTTCCATGACGCCGGCACGAGCACGCCGCCGCCGTCGTCGAAGAAGTAGACGTCGGCCGAGTCGACCTTGACAGCGTCCGCCCACTCCAGCTGCACCCACTGCGTGCCCTGCTGCGGCCAGGTTCCCCAGCGGGAGTTGACGGTGTCGTTCGAACGCGGCGGGTCGATGTCGTCGTTGATCGCCGCGACGGACTCCCACGGCGAGGTGTAGGAAGCAGAAGCCGTCCCGAACGGCGCCACGTTCACGATGGAAGGCAGAACGGCGACCTCGACAGCGACGTCGGCCGACGACGCCAGCGCGCCGTCGCTCGCCGTCAGGCGCAGAACGTAGTGCCCGCCCTCGCTGAACTTCACGATCGTCGCCGGCTCCGACGGGCTGTCGAAGAACGCCGTGCCGGGACCGCTCACCAGGCTCCACGTCGAGGAGAGCGAGCCGGTCGGCAGCGCGTCGTCCTTCACGACGCCCTGCAGCCGCACCTGGCCGGGCCGCCGGAACGCCGGATCCGGCAGCGCGACGACGTATGGCGCCGCGTTGCCCGGCGGCGAGGTCCGGCTCCGGGTGCGGAACACCTGGATCTCCTTGAGCCCGGTGGAAAGGCCCGAGCGATGGGTGCACAGCACCCGGAGCCGCTGGGTGCGGATCGAGGGGAACGCGACGTGGTTGAAGTTCGAGCGCGGATACACCGGCGTCCGCGTCTGGCGTGGAACGTCGCGCCACTCACCGCCCACGTCGTACTGCACGCGATACAGCGCCGGCTCGGCGTAACCGCCTGCCGCCCGGTCGTTGTAGAAGTAGAGCTTGACGTCATCGACGGTCCGCACGGCACCGAAGTCGAGCGCGTACCAGTCGGTCGCGTTGCCGGAGCCCCTGCTGCCCCAGTACGGCACGTTGATGGTGAAACCGTCGATCGCCCCCGCCACGTCGCTGCCCGAAGCGGTGAACGAGGCGGAAGGCGTCGCGCCGGCGGCGAGGTTGCCGGCGTCCGCGGGGCGCCGGAGGTCGCGGCCGGCCTTCTGGAACAGGTCTGCCAGCCGCGCGTCGCCGAGCCGTACGCGCTGAACCGGTTTCACACCGGCGTCCACCACGACGTGCTTCAGCCGGTCGGTCGTGAAGACCCGGCGACCGTCGACGTAGAGCGAGTAGCCCTCCGGAAAGCCTTTGTAGTAACGCTCCGCGGTGCCACTCTTTGGCCCGGGCCGCTGCCACACGATCGTCAGGTCGGACCCGTGGTAGCGCACGTTGCCGACCGCGAAGTGGTCCCAGCCGATGTCGAGCGGCCAGAGCTCGACGCGCCCGTCCGCGCGCGGCCGCAGCCCGATCACGTCCTCGATCACGGTCCAGTTGGTCGCGCCGAGGATGGTGTGATGGATCCACGAACGGTAGTCGATGTGCCGCGTCTCGGCGTTCCAGTCGGCCCAGAACTCGTTCTGGTCGGGCCAGTTGTTGTCGCCGTCGACGAAGTGCGCCCAGGCGTTCCAGTACAGCAGCTGCTTGTACATCTCGACTGTGACGTACTCCGACGGGTAGTTCCGCAGCACCGAGCTCAGGAACCGGAACGCCACGGTCGAGTTGATGACCGAGAAGTTGTTGCTGCCGGGGTGCCCCTGCTCGGCGGCTTCGGCCTTGTCGCGCTGGTTCGCCGTGAAGAACGGGAAGATTGGGTACTCCGCCGGATCCGCCCACAACCGCAACGCCTGCTTGTACTCGGCCTCGTTCGGCATCAGCCCGACGGCGAACGGATAGTAGTTGTTGATCTCCTTCCACGGCACCAGCGCGTTGGTGGCGACGTGCCGGTGCTGGAGGAGCTTCTGCTCGCTGTTCCAGAGGTAGGTGAGCACACCGGTGCGCACGCGTTCGGCGATCGCGCGCATCGCCGCGGCCTTCTCGGCGTCGCCCAGCAGGTCGTACGCCGACGCCGCCGCGAGCGCGTTGCTGTAGACGTACGCCGACTCCGCGCGGTCCAGCCGTCCCGGCCGCCAGTCGAACGACACCGCATCGGCGTCGTTGCCGGTGAGCGCGCCCCAGTCGTACTCGATCAGCCCGTTGCCGTCGCGGTCGTAGAAGTCGAGCTGGCCGTAGGTGTCCTGTTCGGCATACCTGGCAAGGTTTTCGACGATCGGCAGCGGCCCGCCGTGCACGAGGTACGCCTGCCACGCCGACTCGGAGAGATACTGCGTGTAGCTGTTGCTCCAGTTCTCCGGATCGCCTGGGTTGTCCATGTAACGGGCGTTCCTCGCGACCTCGCCGGCCGACACCCACGGACCGTACGACAACGCGGGATCCCTGAAGTACTTCAGGTCGTCGACGAACATCCCGATCGTCAGCACGATCGCGTTGTTGTAGCCCAGCACGCCTTCCATCGAGGTCGGGAACTGGTAGTCGTTGCCCGGGATGTCGGCGTCCAGGAAGTTGAAGCGCAGCAGCCACCAGCGGTAGTAGATCTGCTTCTTGATGTTGTCGTCGGGCACGTCGACGTAGGGCAGGTTGTCGGCCCACCACTTGTTGTACGCCCGGACGTGCCGGCGGAACGCCTCGCTCGGCGAGTCGGTCCGGCAGCGCTGGTATTCGAAGCGCGACTCCGAGATCTCCTCGGTCAGGAAGCCGAGCTGGACCTTGAACGTCGTCGACCTGCCCGCCCGCAAGGAGATCGTGCGCTTCAGGGCTGCGCCATCGGAGGAGTCGTCCACTGCGAACGCGTCGCCGGACAGCCGGGGAAACAGCAGCGTGAGGTTGTTCCGCGCGTAGACGACGCCGGTGAGCTCGGTGCCCTCCGCCGTCGTGGTGTACGGAGAGCCGGCGGTGACGGTGATGCCCTGCGTCGCGGTCGAGGTGTTGGTCAGCGTGACCTGGGTGACGGCGACGTTGTTGTGCGTGACGTACTTCGTCACCCGGATGTCGAGGCCGGTCGCGGTGTAGTGGCCGCGCCAGTGACTCGGCGCCTGCGTGCGGTCGGCGACCACTTCGGTGGTCCGCAGTTCCGTGCCGCCGGACGCGAAGCGGATCGCGTAGCCGTCGTGGTTGTCGATGCTCTCCCAGTACGCCACCTGGCCGCCGAAGCCGATCACGTCCGGGTCGTGCACCTTCATGAACACCGCGCGGCCGCGGGTCAGCAACCAGTCGCCGGACGGGTCCTCGCCGCGCCTGGTCAGGAGCCGGTCCAGCCAGAAGTCGGTTCCCTCGCCGCGCGAACGGTCGGCGTCGTAGATCGCCCGCATCGTGTTGTCGGCGGTGAGCCCGGCCGGCTCGGGAGGAACCGGTTTCTCGGCGCCGGTGAAGGCGGGGTAGCCGATATCGGCCTGGCCACCTGTCAGGGCTCCGACAGGAGTGCCAGTGGGTGAGGTCGCTCCGCGAGCTGCCGACGCCGGCGGAGGCTTGGCCGCGAGCGACAGGCCGGCGGCGGTCGAGGCAGCCGCCAGGAGCGTCGCGCGCCGCGAGATTCGGGCCGGCACCGGCCACCTCCAGGGCTGTGAAGCCAGCAGAAGGAAAGTAAGGAATAGCGTTTCCTCCGACACGGTAGGAGTCGGTAAAGGTGCCGTCAAGAGACCCGTGTCCGGGAGTTCCGCGCGTACCGGATCTAGCAGATAATGCCGTCGAAGCTGGACAGGTGCGTCTAGGCTGGGCTGATGACTTGGCGCCGGCCTGGATACTAGGAACGATGGGAAAAGGTTTGTCGGATACGTCCTCGAAGCGGTCGCCTGAGCAGGTTGTGCCTCGGGTCACGACGATCCGCGACGTGGCGGCTGCGGCCGGTGTGTCGATCGGCACCGCGTCCAAGGCGTTGAACGGACGCGGCAAGCTCCGGCCGGAGACCAGGGCGCGGGTCGCGGCGGCGGCCGAGCAGCTCGGCTTCCGGCCCAACACGCTGGCGCGCGGCCTGCTGGCCGGGCGTACGTTCACGGTCGGACTCGTCACGAGCGACAGCTTCGGCCGGTTCAGCATCCCCGTGATGCTCGGCGCGGAGGACGCGCTCGGCGCCGGGCAGATCGCGGTCATGATGAGCGACACGCGGGACGACCCGATCCGCGAGCAGCACTACGTCCAGCGGCTGCTGGCCCGCCGGGTCGACGGCCTCATCGTCACCGGGCGGCGGATCGAGCCGCGGCCGAGCATCGGCGCCAACCTGCCGGTGCCTGTCGTCTACGCGATGACGCAGTCCACCGATCCCGACGACTTCTCTGTGATTCCCGACGACCTCGGCGGCGGCGAGGTGGCCACGCGGCACCTGCTGGCGACCGGCCGCCGGCGGATCGGGCACGTGACCGGGCCGCAGCGGTTCCAGGCCTCGTTGATGCGGGCCAACGGACTGGTGAACGTACTGAACGAGTCCGGGCTCGAGGTCGCGGGCGGCGAGGTGCTGTACGGCTCGTGGAGCGAGGAATGGGGACGGCAGGGCGCCGACATCCTGCTGCGTGCCGAGCCCGATGTCGACGCGATCTTCTGTGGGAGCGACCAGATCGCGCGTGGGGTGGCCGAGACGCTACGTGAACGTGGCCGTCGCGTGCCCGACGATGTGGCGATCATCGGCTTCGACAACTGGGAGCCGATGGCCAAGGGCTGCCGGCCGCCGCTCACGACGGTCGACCTGAACCTCTACGAGCTGGGCCGGGTGGCCGCGCAGCACCTGCTGGACGCGATCGGCGGCCAGCCGGCGACGAGCGGCGTGCAGACGTTGCCGTGCAGCCTCGTGCTGCGTGAGTCGACCGGCCCGGCCCGCGCCTGACCGATCTCGGTCAGCGCAGGTCGAACTCGCCGCGCTTCACCCCAGCAACGAAAGCCGACCAAGCCGCCCGATCGAACACGTGCATCGCCCCGGCTGGGTCTTTCGAGTCACGCACCGCCCGCCCAGCATTCAGCTCAGCAACCTCTACGCAGTTCTGGCCACCGTTGCCGCCGCTGTAGCTCGACCTAAGCCACTTCAGCTTTCCCATCGCCCTTTTGCCCTTCGTATCGCCTCAAGCGATGCGCTCGTTGGGAGAGCCTCCACGAGGAGCTTTTCGTATACGGCTTCCAGGTTGAGCACATCTTGCCGCTTGTTGAGGACGAATCCATGCGTCTCCGCCTCCAAGAAGCCTAGCGAGTCGTCATCAACTGTTGCCAGCTCGAATGGAGCGATGACGCTGGCGACTGCTCCGGACGGACAGATGAAGATATGCGCTCGACCGCTGGTCACGAGGCCTTCCAAGTGGGCGGTCTGTTCCGCCATCACTGCCGGTCCGCCGATGGGGCGTTCCAACACATGCTGGTCGAGAACGTAGCGCAGCGTTGGCGGATCGTCCTTGTCCAGGATGCGCTGCTGGTCGAGCCGTGCAGTCACTCGGTCCTCATTTCCTTCCAGGACCGCCCGGGCATATGCCGGTGTCTGGAACAGTGCAGGGAGAAGGACGACCGCGTTTCCGCGGAGGAGAGTCGCCTGCTGCTGGATCTGCAGCCAGTCGCGATACCACTCGGGCACGATCTCGATGCTGATCATGTCCTCGCGGAGCATGACCAGGCGGCCGTTGGCGGCAACGGCGTTGTCGAGGGCGATCGTTACTTCCTCGCTCGCGATGAAGGCTCCGGTTTCGAGGCTTGCGATGGTGCTGCGGGCGTACTTGACCTTTGTGGCAAGGGCTTCCTGCGTCAACCCTGCTACTTCGCGGTGCATCTTCAGCTGCCGGCCCCAGGCCGTTGCCAGCGACGACGACTTACTGCTCTTCGACATCTTGTCGGCGTACCTTCCGAATTGTCGGGGGATGTCAGTGCACGTCATCGAGGGCTCAGCCGCGACGTCAACAGATCCTGACCACGGAACGTCTTCCTTCGGTTCCGTTCCGCTGTCAGATTAGCCCATGACGTACCAAAATGCAGGGAAGGAAACCCGAACGTGTTGATCTACAGCTCCCGGATCGACGAGCTGCCCGATGACCCGGCCGAGCGGTACGGCAGGCTGCTTTTCGAGCTCGGCGACACGATCGCCTCGGTGAGGTGCGACTGGCGGCTGGCGATGTACCGCGCGCATCAGAACGGCATGGATCCCGTCGAGATCGCCCAACGTGCACACGCGGATCTGTCCGACGTACAGGACGCGATCGTCACGTTGCGCGGGGAACCCGAGGTCGACGAGTGGCAGATCGCCAGGTGGGTTCCCCGCTACTTCAACGACCAGTGAGCTAGACCCCGCCGGAAAGGTGGTAGTACGCCTGGTTCCACCGCAGCTCGTTGCGGAACGAGCGGCCATCGGTGGAGCCGTCGATCGTCACCAGTTCGATGCCGGCGATCTCCGCGAAGTCGTCGAGCGCCTCCATCCCCACTGCCTGGGTGAAGCAGGTGTGGTGCGGTCCGCCCGCCGTCAGCCACGCCTCGGCCGCGGTCGCGAAGTCCGGCCGCGGCTTCCAGACGGCTCGCGCCACCGGCAGCCTGGGCAGGTCCGCCTCCGGCTCGACGACATCGACCTCGTTGGCCACCAACCGCAGCCGGGTGCCGAGATCCATCAAGCCCACAACGACCGCATCGCCCGGCGGGGCGGTGAAGACGAGGCGTACCGGATCCTCCCGGCCGCCGATCGCGAGCGGATGGATCTCGCACGACGGCCGTGCGCCGGCGATCGACGGGCAGACCTCGAGCATGTGCGCACCGAGGATCTGGGGTTCCTCGGCGCCGAGGTTGTAGGTGTAGTCCTCCATGAACGACGTGCCGCCCGGCAGCCCGGTCGTCATCGCCTTCACGATCCGGACCAGCGCGGCGGCCTTCCAGTCGCCTTCGGCGCCGAAGCCGTATCCCTCGCCCATCAAGCGTTGTACGGCGATGCCGGGCAGCTGCCGCAGCTTGCCGAGGTCCTCGAACGTGTCGGTGAACGCCTTCGCACCCACCTCCGACAGGAAATCACGCAGGGCGAGCTCGATCCGCGCCGCCTCGCGCAGTGAGTCGTGCCGGGCGCCGGGCTTGCGGAGCTCGGGTACGACGTCGTAGGTCTCCTCGTACTCCTCGACCAGCGCGTCGATCCCCGAGTCGGCGATGCCGGCGCAGCGCTCGGCGAGCTCGCTCACGCTGTAGCCGTTGACCGAGAAGCCGAACCGGATCTGGGCCTCCACCTTGTCGCCTTCGGTGACGGCGACCTCGCGCATGTTGTCGCCGAACCGCGCGATCCGCAGGTGCTGCGCCTCGTTCCAGCCGAGCGCCGCCCGGCCCCAGATCCCTATGCGACGTTGGACCTCGGCGTCCTCCCAGTGTCCGACGACGGTCTTGCGCCGGTGCCGGAGCCGGGTCACGAGGTAGCCGAACTCGCGGTCGCCGTGCGCCGACTGGTTGAGGTTCATGAAGTCCATGTCGATGTCGGCCCACGGCAGCGCGAGGTTGTGCTGCGTGTGCAGGTGCAGCATCGGCTTCTGCAGCGCCGACAGGCCCGCGATCCACATCTTGGCAGGGGAGAACGTGTGCATCCACGTGATGACACCGACGCAGCTCTCGTCGGCGTTCGCCTCCAGGCAGAGCCGCCGGATGCCGTCGGGCGTGGTGAGTACGGGCTTGGCGACGACAGGCACCGGGATGGCCTCGGCGGAGTCGAGCCCCTGGACGACGCGCGCCGACTGCTCGGCGACCTGGCGCAGCGTCTCGTCTCCGTACAGGCTCTGGCTGCCGGTCACGAACCAGATCTCGGGGGCGGGCTCGGTTGCGGGCATCAGGAACTCTCCTTCGGGTCGCGTTGGCCGTAGACGTTCTGGTAGCGCGCGTACAACGCGTCGACGTGCTCCTGGGCTAGCGGCCGCACCTCGCCGAGCTGCCGGGCGAAGTGCACGGTGCGCGCGATGTCCTCGCACATCACCGCCGCCTTCACCGCGGCCTTGGCGTCCTTGCCGATCGTGAACGGGCCGTGGCTTCGCATGAGTACGGCCTTGGAGCGATGGCCGGACAGCGTGGACACGATGCCCCTGCCGATGTCCTCGTCACCGATCAGCGCGAACGGTCCGATGGGGATCTCGCCGCCGAACTCGTCGGCCATCGCCGTGATGACACAGGGAATCGGCTCGCCGCGCGCGGCCCAGGCGGTGGCGTACGGGCTGTGGGTGTGGACGACTCCGCCGACCTCGGGCAGCTCGCGGTAGACGTAGGCGTGGCTGCCGACGTCGCTCGACGGCGACAGGTCACCCTCGACGACCTTGCCGTGCAGGTCGGCGACGACCATGTTGTCGGGCGTCAGGTCGTCGTAGAGCACGCCGCTCGGCTTGATGACGAGGAGGTCCTCGCCGGGCACGCGGGCGCTGACGTTGCCGCTCGTCCAGGTGACGAGTCCCCAGCGCAGCAGCTCGGCGTGCAGCTTGCAGACCTCTTCGCGGAGTTGCTGATGGCTCATCCACTCACCGCCGCGTTCCGGATGCGGCGCAGCCGGTGCAGGACGTTCGACCCGCCGCGTCCGAGATAGTCGTGGAGCTCCTTGTATTCCGCGTACAGCGCGTCGTATGCATCCGCCCTCTGCTCGTTCGGTACGTACACGGACCGTTCGACCTTCCCCATCGCCGCGGAGGCCGCCCTGACATCCGGATAGGCGCCGGCCGCGACCGCCGCGTGGATGGCGGAGCCGAGCGCCGGGCCCTGCTCGGAGGTGAGCACGCTCAGCGGCCGGCGGGTCACGTCGGCGTACAGCTGCATGAGGAACGTGTTCTTCAGCAGGCCGCCCGACACGATGATCTCGTCGACGGGCACGCCCGACGTCGCGAACGTGTCGATGATCATCCGCGTGCCGAAGGCCGTCGACTCCAGCAGCGCGAGGTATTGATCTTCCGGCTTCGTCGCGAGGGTCAGGCCGAGGATGACGCCGGACAGGTCGTGGTCGACCAGGACGGACCGGTTGCCGTTGTGCCAGTCGAGGGCGACCAGGCCGTGCTCGCCGACCTGCTGCTTGGACGCCTTCTCCGTAAGCAGATCGTGGATCGAGATGCCGCGCTCGCCGGCCTCGCGTTCGTACGTGCCGGGCACGCTGGTGCGGGTGAACCACGCGAAGATGTCGCCGACGCCGCTCTGCCCGGCCTCGTACCCCCACAGGCCGGGGATGATGCCGCCGTCGACGACGCCGCACATGCCCGGAACCTCCGACAGCTCGGCGCCGCTCACGACGTGGCACGTGCTGGTGCCCATGATCGCGACCATCTGGCCGGGCTCGACCGCCTGAGCCGATGCCGCCGTGACGTGGGCGTCAACGTTGCCGACGGCGACCGCGATGCCCTCGGAAAGGCCGGTCCAGCGGGCGGCTTCGGCGGTGAGCCCTCCTGCCCGTCCGCCCAACGGGGACAGGGGATGGGCGAGCTTCTCGTCGACGAAGCCGGCGAAGTCGGGATTGAGTGCGGCGAGGTAGTCGCGGCTCGGGTAGGTGCCGTCCTGGTGGATGCCCTTGTAGCCGGCCGTGCAGACGTTCCTCGTCTCCTCGCCGCAGAGCTCCCAGATGATCCAGTCGGCGGCCTCGATCCAGCGATCGGTGCGGGCGTAGACCTCGGGGTCTTCCTCCAGCACCTGCAGAGCCTTGGCGAACTGCCACTCGCTGGAGATCTTCCCGCCGTAGCGAGGGAGCCAGGTCTCACCGCGCGCGGCGGCCACGCTCGTGACGCGATCGGCCTGCGGCTGGGCGGCATGGTGCTTCCAGAGCTTCGGCCAGGCGTGCGGGCGGTCGCTGAGCTCGGGCAGCTCGCACAGGGGCGTGCCGTCCTGCGTGGTGGGGACGAACGTGCACGCGGTGAAGTCGGTCGCGATGCCGATCACCTGGTCGGGCGTGATGCCGGCGAGCTCGACGGCCTTCGGAACGGCGTTGCGCAGCACGTCGCGCCAGTCGTCGGGCGCCTGCAGGGCATAGTCGGGCGGCAGCTTGGCGCCTGAATTGGCTTCTGGCCCAGGCAGCCGGTCCTCGATGCTGCCGTAGCGGTAGACGTGCTCGACGTCGGCCAGCTCGCGCCCGTCGGCGACCGCGACGACGACCGCGCGACCCGACAACGTGCCGAAGTCGACGCCGATCACGTAGGTGTCGGTACTGCTCATCTAGCTGCTCCCGTTCCCGTTACCAGTTTTGGCCAGCCGTCCCTGGTCCACTGCAGGCGGCGCAGGCCGAGCCGGAAGTCACCGTTCGCCGTGCCGTCGTACCAGTGGTGTGCCAGGACTCCGTCGTATACCGACTGGCCGCCCGGGCCGAACATGGTGCCGTTCTCGGACAGGATGACCGTGCCGCCGCCGTGGGCGAGCGGGGTGCCGAGCTGGTCCTTGTAGGGGCCGGTGACTGCTCTGGACCGGCCGACGGCGATCTTGTAGGTGCTGTCGACGCCGCGGCAGCAGAAGTCGATCGAGACGAAGAGGTAGTACCAGCCGTCGTGGCGGATGATGTAGGGCGCCTCGATCGCGTTCGGGGGGACGTGGCGGTCGGCGAGTCTTAGTGGCTCGCCCTGGCCGGCCGGTGCTTTGCCGCTGGGCCACTCGAGGCGGACCATTCTGATGCCGCTCCAGAAGGAGCCGAACGCCAGGTAGGGCGTGCCTGCCGCGTCCTCGACGATGCCGGGGTCGATCGCGTTGTAGTCGTTGTCGGGGGTCGAGTGCCAGACCTCGCCCTGGTCGACCCAGCGGTAGGCGGGGTCGGTGGGGTCGAGGGTGGTGTTGGTGGCCAGGCCGATGACGGAGCGGTTCGAGCCGAACGTGGAGCCGGAGTAATAGAGGTAGTAGGTGCCGTCGTGGTACTTCACGTCCGGCGCCCAGATGTTCGAGATGCCGGGGACTGCGGTCTGCACCCAGGCGGGGATCTCGTCGAACACGTTGCCGGCGTACGTCCAGTTTCCGAGGTCGGTGGAGCGGCGGATCTGAACGGTGCCGCCGGCGACGGCGGGGTCGCCGGTGGAGAACACGAACCAGTCGCCGCCGCGGCCGGCCTCGCGGGTCAGCGCCGGGTCGTGCGTCCGCAGGTCGCCGGTCAGCGTGTCAGGCACCTTGGGCGACGACGCGTTGGCCGCCGCTGCCGCCGAGGCGGCCGAGGCGGACGAGGCGGACGAGGCGGCCGCCGCCGAAGGCAGGAGCAGAGCAGTGACGGCGAGAGCCGCGACCGAGCCGCGGCGAAGGATGCGAAGCATGGACAGGTCTCCCTCCCTGATGGCTGCCCTCTGCGAATGACCACGTTAACCACGCTTTTAGCGGGTTAACCACGCCCCGGAGCGTGGCGAAGGTCCTCCTGGCGTGGTTAACGTGGTCATTTGGAGCTTCGCCACGCGGTTCGCGGTTCGCCACGCTAGTAGGTGCCTCGCCACGTGCCGGGGCGTGGTTAACCCGCCAATTACGTGGTTAACGTGGTCATTCGCGAGCAGCGTTCTAGGTGTTCTGATGTGTGCTGAGGCGGATCACGCCCCACGAGGCCGGGGCGAGCTCGGCGCGGAGCTTGCCGTCCTCGATCGCCGGGGCCGGTTTGGTCACCGTGGTCACGCGATCCGGGTCGTTCTTGGTGTTGACGTCGTGCAGTGCGCCCTCGATCGACACGTGTTCGATGACCCGTGCCCCCGCCGGCAGCGCCCGCAGGTCGACCTCGAGCAGCAGGGCGTCCTCCAGAGACCGGTTTCCCGCAAAGATCGCGATCTCACCCGTCTCCTCGTCCAGAGTCGCGGTCGCGTCGAGCTGGGCCACGCCGCCGTACGCCTCGGTCTCCACCAGCGGTCCGCTCGGCTCGACGCGCAGCGCGTGGCCGCGGCCGTGGGTGAACGCGAGCCGCATCGGGTGGAACGTCGACTGCTTCCAGACCGGGCCGCCGGCCTCGGTCGTCATCGGCGCGATCACGTTGACCAGCTGGGCGAAGCACGCCAGCGTCACGCGGTCGGCGTGCCGCAGCAGGCTGTTGAGCAACGAGCCGACGACCACAGCGTCGATCCGGGAGTAGACGTCCTCGCACAGGTGCGGCGCGACCGTCCACGGTTCGAATTCGGGGCGGTTGCCGCCGCCGGAGTACCAGACGTTCCACTCGTCGTAGGACAGGTTGATGGTCTTCTGCTTGCGCAACTTGGCTTTGACGAAGTCGCACGTCGCGACCACCTCGTCGATCATCGCGTCCATGTCGACGCCGGACGCGAGGAAGCTGGCGAGATCGTCGCCCTGGGGACGGTAGTAGGAGTGCAGCGAGATGTAGTCGACGCTGTCGTAGCAGTGCTCGAGGACCTCGGCCTCCCATGCGCTGAACGTCGCCATCTTCCGGTTGGAGCTGCCGCAGGCGACCAGTTCGACGTCCGGATCGACCATTCGCATCGCACGCGCGGTCTGCGAGGCGAGGATGCCGTACTCACGCGCCGTCTTGCTGCCGATCTGCCAGGGGCCGTCGAGCTCGTTGCCGAGGCACCACAGCTTGATGTTGTGGGGGTCCTTGACGCCGTTGGCGATCCGGCGGTCGGACCAGAGGCTGCCGCCGGGGTGGTTGCAGTATTCGAGGATGTTGACGGCCTCTGCCACGCCGCGGGTGCCGAGGTTGACGGCCATCACCGGCTCGGCGCCGGCCTTGCGGCACCAGGCCATGAACTCGTCGACGCCGACCTGGTTGGTCTCGAGCGTCTTCCAGGCCAGGTCGAGCCGCGCCGGACGCTCGTCCTTCGGGCCGATGCCGTCTTCCCAGTTGTAGCCGGAGACGAAGTTGCCGCCGGGGTAGCGGACGGCACTGATGCCGAGTTCGCGGGTCAGGTCGAGAACATCCGTGCGAAAACCGTCGTCGTCGGCGGTTGGGTGCCCGGGTTCGAAGATTCCCTCATAGACGCACCGGCCCAGATGTTCGACGAACGAGCCGCGGATTCGTGGGTCGATCGCGCCGATCCGGAAAGCCGGGTCGATGACAAAACTGGCCTGCTTCACGTGGTCCTCCAGTAGGCCTGGCTTGCAGAAACTGTTGACGACGACGGTGCGTCATCGTAGCCTGAGGCATCCCATATAACGTACGACGTTCGATATCTCGAACGCCCCAAATTCCCTCAGTCGGCCGAAGGAGCGGGTGGGCCCGTGCGGCCGAAGACCGCGAGGCCGGAGAAAACACAGTGCTGCACCTCCACAGGTAAAGGAGGAGGTCATCAATGTCGACCAAACCAAACCTCAGTAGACGTGACCTATTTCGGTCAGCAGGCGTTCTGGCCGTCGGTGGATCGCTGGGCGGCGCCCTCTCCGGATGCGGGTCCGTACGGTCCGGTTTTACGGGGAGCCCTGCCTCTCAGCAAGTCCTGACGTACTGGAACCTGCTGGGTGGTGGTGACGGCGTCCGGATGAAAGCGATGGAAGCCGTCTACCAGAAAGCCAACTCCGATGTGAGCCTGCAGGCGAGCACGCTCACCTGGGGAAACCCTTACTACACAAAGCTTTCGCTCGCCACGCTCGGTGCCCAGCCGCCCGATGTGGCGATCTCGCACCTCACCCGGGTGCCGACACTGGTGGGTGCGGATCTGTTGGAACCGTTCGCTCCGGCAGATCTCGAACGTTTCGAAATGACGCCGGACCGTTTTGTGAAGCGCGCGATCGACGGTGCGACGATCGACGGCCAGCTCTACGCCATCCCGTTGGACACGCACCCGTTCGTGATGTTCTACAACACAGACATCTGCGAAAAGGCCGGGCTGCTCGGGACCGACGGTGAGCTGAAACCGATCGAGGGTGCCGACGCGTTCGTCGAAGCGCTTACCAAGGCCAAGGAGGTCACCAAGACCTGGGGCGGCGCGATGTCGACGATCGGCGACCCGGCGACCGACTGGCGGATGTTCTACACGCTCTACAGCCAGCTCGAGGGGAAGCTGATGCAGGGCACGGCTCCCGAGGACATCCTCGAGCCCGACAAGGCGATGCAGGCGCTGACGTTCATGCAGAGCCTCACCGCGGGCAAGAAGCTGATGCCGACGGACATCGACTACGGCGGTGCGGTGGCGCTGTTCCAGAACCAGAAGGCGGGCTTCTACTTCGAGGGCGAGTGGGAGGTCTCGACGTTCCTGACGGCCAAGATGCCGTTCAGCATGACGAAGATCCCCCAGATCTTCGGCACGAAGTACGCCGTGCAGGCCGACTCGCACACGTTCGTCGTACCCAAGCGGCGCGACAAGTCCAAGCAGCGGCTCGACATGACGTACACCTTCATCCGTTCGATGCTCGACCAGAGCCTGGCCTGGGCCGAGGGCGGGCACGTGCCGACCTGGCTGCCCGTGCAGGAGACGCAGGAGTATCGCGAGCTGAAGCCACAGTCGAACTACGCCTCGGTGGCCGAGACCGCTGTCTATGATCCGCCGGCGTGGTACTCCGGCTCCGGCTCGAACTTCGAGAACATCGCCGGCGCGACGATCGGGGAAGTGCTGACCGGCCGGACGAAACCGGAAGCAGCGGTGAAGCGGATCCAGCAAGGCATCAGCAAGCTTGCGCTGACGCCATCGCCAATCTGAGCAGCGGGCTCGATAGGAGTTTCCCGTGGGTACAACCACTCTCGCGTCGAAGGACGTGTCGCAATCTTCCGGGCCGTCCGGTCGCCGGCGTCGGCCGGGTCTTGCAGGGCTTGGGTTCCTGGCGCCGTTCCTCGTTCTCTACTTGCTGTTCCTGGTCGGGCCCAGCCTGTACGGCTTCGTGATGAGCTTCTTCAACACCTCGCTCGTCAAGGGCGGGCTGTCGACCTTCGCCGGACTGGGCAACTACGCCGAAGCGTTCCGTACACCGGAGTTCTGGTCGGCGCTGTGGCACACGATCTGGTTCACGATCCTCACGACGCCGCCGCTGGTGATCCTGTCGCTGGTGTTCGCGTTGCTGGCGGATCGGATGGTGCGGGGGCGCTGGTTCTTCCGGCTGGCGTTCTTCGCACCGTACGTACTGCCGTCGGCGGTGGTCGCACTGATCTGGAACTGGCTCTACACGCCGGATCTGGGTCTGCTGACCGACTGGACGAAGGCGCTGGGCATCACGCCTCCCGTCTGGCTGGGCGATCCGAACTGGGCGATGCTCTCGGTCGCGATCACCACCGTGTGGTGGACGATCGGCTTCAACTTCGTGCTGTATCTCGCCGGATTGCAGGAAATCCCGCGTGACCTGTACGAAGCCGCGTCCATCGACGGCGCGACACCGTGGCAGCAGATGACGCGGATCACCGTTCCGCTGCTGGCACGTACGACGACTCTGGTCACGGTGCTGCAGATCATCGCATCGCTGAAGATCTTCGACCAGATCTACCTCATGACCACGGGTGGGCCCGACTTCGCGACGCGGCCTGCCATTCAGTACATCTACGACGTCGGTTTCACCGACTATCGGGTCGGCTACGCCTCTGCGGTTTCGATGGTGCTGTTCGCCGTCATCCTCGCGGTGTCACTGATCTGGTTCGCGATCGTTCGCCGCCAAGAGAAGGGGGCGTGAGCTTCGATGACCTCTGTCGTTGCATCTCCTGAGACCTCTGCCGGCCGCCGAAAGGCTTCCCACAGGGTCGACGTGGCGGCACCCTCGATGCGCGGACGGCTGTTCAACGGCGTGTGCGTGGGTGCGCTGATCGCGTTCTCGATCCTGTGGTTGTTCCCGCTGCTGTGGGCGGTCGACACGTCGCTGAAGCCTGAAGCCGAGACCATCAAGGTGCCGGTGACTCCACTGATCGACGCGCCGACGCTCGAGGCGTACACCAAGGTGCTGGGTGCGGGGAACATCCTGCAGTGGTACGCCAACAGCTTCATCATCTCGGTGCTGGTGGCGGGGTTGTCCATCGTGGCGGCGAGCATGGCGGGGTTCGCGCTGTCGCGGATCCGGTTCGTCGGCTCTTCGGTCGTGTTCTGGTTCATCCTGGCCGGGATCATGATTCCGGGGCAGGCGCTGATCGTCCCGCTGTTCCGCGAGTTCGCGGCCGTGGGGATGATCGACACGTACTGGGCGGTGATCCTGCCGCAGATCCCGGTGCCGGTGGCCGTGTTCGTCTTCAAGCAGTTCTTCGACGGCATACCGCGGGATCTGGAGGAGGCGGCGCTGATGGACGGCGCCGGGCGCTTCCATATCTACTCGCGGATCTTCATGCCGCTGTCGCGGCCCGCGGTGTCGGCGGTGGCGATCTTCACGTTCGTCTGGTCATGGAACAACTTCCTGTGGCCACTGCTGGTGCTGCAGAGCACGCCACTGGTGACGCTGCCGGTGGGGTTGGCGACGGTGTCGAGCGCGTATGGCTTGCAGTACGCGCAGATCATGGCATCGGCGATCCTGGGCGCGCTGCCGTTGCTGGTGGTGTTCCTGCTCTTCCAGCGCCGGATCGTGGAGGGGATCGCGGGGACCGGCCTGAAGTACTGAGGTCCGCGCGCATCGCGCGGCTCGAGCGAACGCCGGCGCCTCCGGCAGGTGGCCGCCGGCGTTCGCGCGCATAGTCGCTGCATAGTCAGCCGGTTGGCGGCGGCGACGGGAGGCGCGGCACCGGTCTCAAGTACTCCGGTTGCCGGTGTCGTGCACCTAGGATGGTGTGCCTATCCGTCGGCCGTGGGGTGGGAGGTCCGAGATGGCGCAGGGCACCAGAAGGCCCGGCACTCGCGTGGGTGACGAGGAGCGGCACAAGACCGCCGAGATCCTGTCCGAGCACCACGCTCACGGGCGGCTGACGCAGGAGGAGTTCGAGGATCGGCTGGGTGCGGCGCTGACCGCGCAGACGACCGCCGAGCTCGGCCGGTTGCTCGCCGACCTGCCGTTACGTCACGAAGTCGAGCGGCAGGAGTCGGCGCTGCGGCCCGCCGTCGGTGAGTTGCGCGAGAAGCTCGGCCGCGCCACGCGACGGGCGGGGCCCACTGCCGTAGCGGTGGGTGGCATCGGGGCGATGGCGGTGCTGACGACCGCGGCCATGCCGTACTACGGGTACAGCGTCTTCGCCTACGCCTTCGCGACCGGCATCATCGGCCTGCTCGGCGGCCGGATGTCGGCGTGGGCGGCCCGGCGCCGGCGGGCGGCCGAGGAGCGACGGCGTTCCGGCGGCGGCACGACCGGTGACGACGGCCCGGTGGCGGGCTGACGTACTCCAGCGACGCCAGGCTCCGGGCGACCAGCACCGGCCTACTTGCCGGCGGCGGCTTCCGTCGTCTTCAGTTTCTCCTGGCCCCAGCTCGGGCCGGTGGGTCCGCCGGCCAGTGAGGTCAGGATGGAGATGCCCGCGGCCAGCGCCGCGGAGGTCAGTGCCCCCACCCAGTTGACCTCGACCAGGCCGGTGAGGTTGGTACCGACCAGTGCGACGAGTACCTGCGCGAACGTCTTGATGGCTCGCTCGCCGGCGGCCTTCCAGAAGGCTACGGTCCACATGTCCGCACTCCTGTTCCCAGTGCAAAGCTCTCTTCACCCAGGGTGCGGGATCCGCGCGCCACCTGTGCGCGATTTTCCGAAACTGATGAGAAGGGTTCGTCCCGCGTCGGCGAAGTGATGGGTAGAGACCCACCGACAAAGGAGCCTCGCCCGTGCCGAAACGCCTTCTCATGCTCGGCTTCGCCTGCCTGCTCACCGGCTGCCTGACCCTGACCGCGTGCGGCAGTGACGAGCCGGAGCCACGCGTCGCGAGCGTACGGGAGACGGCGAGCGCCGATCCCACGCCGTCCCCCACGCCGACGAAGAAGCTCGTGAGCCCGGAGGAATGGAGCCGCCTGCTCGACGCCTGCCTCAGCGAGGAACTCCCCGACATGGTCGGCGACGACGGAAAGGTCTCGCACACCAAGAAGACCGATCCGAGGTTCCAGGCCGCCGTCGAGAAGTGTACGAAGGACCTGCCGCCCGCCGAGGAGCCCGAGCCGGAGCCGTTGACGCCGAAGCAGCTGGCCGCGCAGCGTGACTACGCCGAATGCATGCGCGACAACGGCATCGACGCGTTCCCCGACCCTGACCCGGAGCAGAAGGACCCCGGTCCGAACGACCCGCAACCGCCTTACGGCGCGACGAACGCGGAGTGGCAACGGGCGTTCGACAAGTGCTACGGCATCATCGACCCGATGTTCACGCCCGGCGTGGGGCAGGGATGAGCCGTCGCGGCAGGCTGGGTGCTGTTCCGGCCGTCGTCGGAACGCTGCTGGTGGTCGCCGTGGCCGGCGTTGCGGCGTTCGGGTTCGTCGGGCCGGGGACCTCTCCGCGTGATGAGAGCGCCGGGCGGCTGCCGGACAAACCGGCGGCCACGGCGAAGATCGTCCAGCGTACGTTGACCAAGACCAGCTCAATGCCCGGACAGCTCGACCACGGCACCGCCCAGCCGCTTTCGTCGAAGGCTGCCGGCACGGTCACGTGGCTTCCCGCGGTCGGCGCGACCGTACGCCGAGGTGGTGCGCTGCTCAAGGCCGACGAGCAGCCGATCCTGCTGCTGTACGGCAGGATTCCCGCGTTCCGCGAGCTGCGCAAGGACATCAAGGGCAACGACGTCCTTCAGTTCGAACGAAACCTTCGCGCGCTTGGCTACCAGGGATTCACGGTCGACGAGGAGTACAGCGGGTACACCGAACGCGCGGTCAAGCGCTGGCAGACGGACCTCGGGCTGCCGGAGACCGGCAAGGTCGAGACCGGCCGGATCGTTTACGCACAAGGGCCGTTGCGCGTCGCCGAGCAGAAGGTGCGGGTCGGTGCCTCGGCGACCGGCGAGGTGCTGTCGTACACCGACACCACCAAGGTCGTCACAGTCGACGCGCGTACGGTCGAGCTCGCGTGGGCGGTCAAGGGCGCGAGGGTCGACGTGACCCTGGCCGACGGCAAGCGGCTCACCGGTACGGTTGCGAGCGTCGGCGCCGAGGCGAGCGGCCAGCCAGGGGAAGCGCCCGCCGCGCCGACGGCCGACGGGCCGGCCACGGTGCCGGTCACGATCGACATCGCGAACCAGCGCGCGCTGGCGAAGCTCGACACGGCGCCTGTCGACGTCACGTACGTCGTCAGCGAACGCAGGAACGTGCTGGCCGTTCCGGTGGCGGCGTTGCTGGCGCTGAGCGAAGGCGGCTACGGATTGGAGGTCGTCTCCGGGGGCACGGTGAGGTTGGAGGGCGTCAGGACCGGCTTGTTCGCCGACGGCCTCGTCGAGGTCAGCGGCGCCGGCATCAGGGCCGGGCTCACGGTTGGGATGCCCAAGTGACGGCCCTGGTCGAGCTCACCGACGTGTCGAAGACATACCCGGGTGGCGTGCACGCGCTGCGGGACGTGACGCTGACGATTGGGTACGGCGAGCTGGTAGGCATCGTCGGGCCGTCAGGGTCGGGCAAGTCGACGCTGCTCCACCTGATCGGCACGCTGGACCGGCCGTCGACGGGCGCGGTCTCGATCGACGGGTACGCGCTGGCTCGGCTGTCCGACCGGGCGTTGTCGGCGTTGCGGGCGGCGGCGATCGGCTTCGTTTTCCAGCAGTTCCACCTCGCGGTCGGCGTGCCGGCACTCGACAACGTGGCCGACGGGCTCTTGTACACCGGAATGCCCAGGCGGGCCAGGCGAAACCGGGCCCACGTCGCGCTGGAAAGGGTGGGCCTGTCGCACCGGCTCGATCACCTGCCCAACGAACTGTCCGGCGGCGAACGTCAACGAGTGGCGATCGCACGAGCGGTGGCGGGCGAACCGTCCCTGCTACTGGCCGACGAGCCGACAGGCAACCTCGACTCCGAGTCGGGCGCGGGCGTGCTGACGTTACTGCGCGAGCTGCACGCGAGCGGCACGACGGTCGTCGTCATCACCCACGATCGCGACATCGCCGCGGGCCTGCCGCGGCAGATCAGCATGCAGGACGGGCGGGTGGTGAGCGGATGAGCGGGTGGTTGAGGCCTGGCCGCCGGCTGCGCCGGCCGGGGTGCTCCGGTTCGGCTCGGATCGGCATGCTGGATGGCCAGGTGGTGCGCGGATGACGCGGCGACTCAAGCCC
The DNA here is from genome assembly GCF_054779015.1 of Flindersiella endophytica. NCBI lineage: Bacteria > Bacillati > Actinomycetota > Actinomycetes > Propionibacteriales > Nocardioidaceae > Flindersiella > Flindersiella endophytica. Next base: position 421,301 of record NZ_BAAGYY010000023.1, on the reverse strand, counting down.
GCCCGGCTGCGGCCGGTCGAGCTGCTCCGGCTCGGCGTGGCCGGCGTGAGCAGCCGGCCGTTGCGCGTGTTCCTGTCAGCGCTCGGCATCGCGATCGGAATCGCCGCGATGCTTGCCGTGGTTGGGATCTCGGCGTCCAGCCAGGCCGAGCTCGACCGTACACTCGCACGGCTCGGCACCAACCTGCTGACCGTATCCCCTGGCGAGACGCTCGCAGGCGACGACGCCAAGCTGCCACTCGAGGCGGAGGCGATGATCGGCCGGATCGAGCCGGTGGAACACGCGGCCGCGACCGGCACCGTCGACGCGAGCGTCTACCGCAACGACCTCCTGCCACCCGGACGTACGGGCGGACTCGCGGTGCTCGCCGCCGGAAACGAGCTGCCGCAAGCCGTCGGCGCGGACTTCGCCGCAGGCGGGTGGTTCAACCAGGCGACCGCGAACTATCCCGCGGTGGTTCTCGGATCGACCGCCGCGCAGCGACTGGACATCAGGCGGGCCGGCGGCCGCGTCTGGCTTGGCGGCGAGTGGTTCGGCGTCGTCGGGATCCTGCAACCTGTTCCACTCGCCCGTGAGCTCGACTCGGCCGCACTGGTCGGCTGGGGTACGGCCACCCGTTATCTCGCCTTCGACGGTCACCCCACGAAGGTCTACTCCCGTTCGGTCGAGAGCCAGGTCGAGGCCGTCCAGGCGGTCCTGCCGGCGACGGCGAATCCCGAGAACCCCAGCCAGGTAAGGGTTTCCCGGCCCTCGGACGCGCTGGCCGCCAGACGCGCGGCCAACGCCGCCCTCGATCGCCTGCTGCTCGGCCTCGGCTCGGTGGCCCTGCTGGTCGGCGGCGTCGGCGTCGCCAACACGATGGCGATCTCCGTACTCGAACGGCGGGCCGAGATCGGCCTACGACGCTCGCTCGGTGCGACCAAGGGCCAGATCCGCGGTCAGTTCCTGGCGGAGTCGCTCGTCCTGTCGGCCCTCGGTGGCGGTGGCGGTGTGCTCCTCGGTGTCGCGGCGACGCTGGCGTACGCCTCGACGCAGGGATGGCCGACGGTCGTGCCGGCCTGGGCGACGGTCGGCGGGCTGGCCGCGACGTTGTGCATCGGCGCGGTCGCCGGGCTGTATCCAGCCGTACGCGCCGCCCGGATGTCACCGACCGAGGCGCTGGCCACGCCGTAAAAACACGAGAAGGGTCCGGGCGCGTCCGGGCAAGAGAGGGTGGAAGGCTGCTCTACGGGAGGAGTGGGCGTTGACCGCATGGCTCGGCGTCGCCTGTGGGATTTCGGCAGGAGGCGCGGTGACCTCGAACGCGAGCGAGGTGACCGAGGCGCTGCTCGCGTCGCGGCGGGAGCCGGAACGGTTCGCTGTGGTCTTCGACCATTACTACGTGGAGATCCACGGCTACGTCGCGCGACGGCTGGGCGGTGATCTGGCCGACGACGTGGCGTCGGAGACGTTCCTGGCGGCGTTCCGGCAACGCGCGCGCTTCGACGTCGCCCGAGGTGAGCCGCGGGCCTGGTTGTACGGCATCGCGACCAACCTGATCCGGCGGCATCACCGGCGGGAAACCCGTGCGTACAAGGCGTTACGGCGGCTTCCGGTGGAGTCGCTGGAGGCCGGGCACGAGGATCGGGTGCTGGCGCGGGTGAGTGCGGAGGCCGCGCAGCGCGAGCTCGCGGGTGCGCTCGCGCGGCTGTCCGCTGGGGACCGCGACGTGTTGCTGCTGGTGGCGCTGGCCGGTTTGACGTACGACGAAGTCGCCGCCGCGCTGGGCATCGCGTACGGCACGGTGTGCTCGCGGCTGGCGCGGGCGAGGCGGAAGCTGCGGGAAGGAGGCGGATCGTGGGCGAGCGAGATCGAGAGCTAGAGCGTCTGCGCGAGCTGCTGCCCGAGCAGCCGCCGCCTTCGCGGGGAAGCCAGGCGCGGGCGCGCGCTCGGTTGCTGCATGTTGCCGGCTCGTCGCAGAAACGGCCGTCCCGCCGGCGGACGATCCGGCTCGCGACGGTGGGCGTCGCGGCGGTGGCCGTACTCGCGTTGCTGCTCGGTCCTCTCTATCTGAACGGAATGCTCTCCCGGCCCGGCGGTGACTCACAGGCGATCGACCCGGCGACCTCGCCGTCGGCTGCATCTGCCGATGACGACGCGAAGAACGTCCTGCTGGGCGCGGCGCGGCAGGTGGATGCGCTGCGGCCCGAGCCGGTCGGCGCGTTCTGGCACGTGCGGTCGCTGATCTCGGTGCCGCACTCGGTGGGGACGTACTCCGTGGGAACGTACTCCGTGGAGAGCTGGCTGATCGAGGAAACCTGGACAGAGCGCGGTTCCGGCCATGCGTGGTCCGGCTCGTGCGACGAGGGCGCGCGGCCACGTTCGTCCTCCGACATCGCGGCGTGGAAGCGCGACGGCAGCCCGGAGGTGTGGAAGACCGGCGACGACGGGCCGACGCTCGCGAGGAAGCCCGGGCCGTGCCGGCTGGACCGGGCAGAGCCGAAGTTCGCTCTGGGGGAGCGGTTGAACATCGACTACGCCGCGGTAGAGGCGATTCCGGCGGACGTGGAGGATTTGCGGGCGTTCCTGCTTGAGCATCGCCCGGCCGAGGCGGGCGAGCCGGACCAGTGGTTGTTCTCGTCGGCGAGCGCGTTGCTGGTGGATCTGCCCGTTTCGCCGCAGGTACGGGCGGCGGCGTTCCGGTTGCTGGCAGGGCTGCCGGACGTGGTGAGCCAGGGTGTCGTGCGTGACTCGCAGGGACGTACCGGGACGGCGATCGCGTTGCGGGACAAGCGTTCTGGCGTCGACTCGACGTTGCAGCTGGTCGTGGATCCAGCGAGCGGGAAGCTGCTGTCGCGGCGGCTGAACGCGTTGTCGTCAGCCGACGGTAAACCGGTCAAACGCGTGACAGAGACGTACCTGTCGGTGGGCTGGACGAACCAGAAGCCGTCCCAGCCGTCCCGCGAGCTGAACTGAGCCCGACGTCGCCGCGGGCCCGCACCCTGGGGTTCGACGGCGCGTCAGGTTCGGCGCCAGCCGTTCAGCCGTTCCTCCCAGGCCCGGTCGTCGGTGGTCTCCATGAACTCGCGGCGGTTGACGAGCAGGTAGATCACGCCGACCGGCGCCGTGGTGAGGATGAGCGGCTTGCCGGCGTTCAGTAGTCCGCCGACGAAACGGCCGTACAGCTTGGTGAAACGGGCCTCGGCAACGGTGACGTCCGAGCGGGTCAGCGTGAGGTCGCCGGTGCCGAACCAGTTGGTGAGGACGAGCCTGTCGGCGTGCAGGACAGTCCGCCCTCGGCGCTGGAAGAGCACCTTCTGGCTGATGCCGGCCGCGGCCTTGTCCGCCGTGCCCTTGCCGCCGAGCTCGTCGGCCGTGGCACCGATGTAGTCGGCTTCGGCGAGGATGGCGTCGGGTGCGTTCATGGAATCCTCCGTGGGGTTTGGTCGATCTGTGTCCAGAACGCGCAACGATGATCGGTCGCGGCGTTCACAACCCTGTCGCCGGCCGGGGTCAGCTGGAGAGTCCTCGGGAACGGCTGCCAGGTGCCGCCTGGTGCGCCAGTCCGGGCGAACGTCGTCCAGGCCGCGATCATCCGGGTGGAAAGCCTTGCCTGCCCGGCGTGTAACCGGACATCGCCCATGCCGAACAGGTAGGGCAGCTCCGAGCTGTGATAGGCGCCCAGCGGGAAGTCAGGCCGCAGGTCTGGCGCCGGAGGATGCTCGTCCGCGAACTCGAAGCTGTAGACGGGCACCCGTTTGGCCAGCAGGCGATCAGCCGCCAGGGTGGGGCAGACCCACCCGGCCAGTGCCCTTGTGGGGGACTTGGGCAGGACGCTCGTGCCGTACGCGGGTTGGTGGAAGGCGCCGTTGAGCGAGAGCACTTCCTTGACCGGCTTGGAACGCAGGCAGCCGAGCGTGCGACAGCCCAGCGCGGTACGTCCCTTCGCGGCCAGTTGCCGGACCGGCGCCCAGTAGGCCGACGCGGGGTCGCCGGGCGCGAGCATGCCTTTCGGCCAGTTCTGCGGGCAGGAGCCACTCTCGATGACGCACGCTGGAACAGGCCGGCGGCGCCAGGCGAGGTGAGCTGGGCGCAGACGCTGGCGCCTCCGGACGACTCGCCCATCAGCGTGATGTTCTCGCTGTCGCCGCCGAAGGCCGCGGCGTTCGCGCGTACCCAGCGCAGCGCGGCCTGCTGATCCTGCAGCCCGTAGCCGCCGGAGTTCGGCAGGTCCGGGTGGGCGAAGAAGCCGAGCGCGCCCAGCCGGGAGTTCACGGTGACGACGGTGACGTCGCCCTGCTTGGCAATCCGGCTCGCGTCGTACTGGGCGCCGTATCCGGAGCTGAACGCTCCGCCATGCAGCCACACCACGACCGGTCGTTTGCCGATGGTCGATGGCGTCGTGACGTTCAGGTAGAGGCAGTCCTCCGAGGAGTCCCTGACCTCCGGCTGTGCGCAGGCCGGGCCAGGCCGGGTCGCCTGCCTGGTGCCCTTCCAGGCCGCGGGCGCTACTGGAGCATGCCAGCGCCGCGTGCCGACCGGCGGGGCGGCATACGGGACGCCTTGGAAGGTGGTGACGCCACGGCCGACAGCGCCCCGCAGGCGACCCTGCGCTGTCGTCACCGTTGTCGCAGGGGCGGTCCGAGGCGGCCGGCTCGACGCATGCGCCTGGTTCGGCTGACGCTGCGCGCTCTGCGGACCGCGCAGGACGTGCCGCCCAGCAGAACGGTCAGGCCGGCGGCAACGACCGCGGCGACCCGCGGAAAATTTGGTCTGAACCACATGAGCCAACCCTCGCGGTGGCCGCCAGGGATGGCATCGGCAGATTGGTCAGCAATCATCCAACTTTCGTCGCGTTTCCCACTCAGCTGCCCGCGAACGACGGATACCAGCCGGCTGGGCCGATCGCTTGGGCGTGAGGTCCGCAACCGGCCATCGGTGGCGTTGTCAGACCGCTCGGACCGACCTAGGTTGAGGAACGAGTAAGCGCTTACCCACTGGGCTCGTCGAACGTCGTCGAAACGTCGTCGAATCCGGTGGATGGCGCGTGAACGCCTTATCCGTCTGGTTTCGAGGAGTCGATGATGTCGGCTTTTTCTCGTCGTGGATTCGTTGTTGGGAGCATCGCCATGGGCGCCGCCGCGCACCTGTCGACCGGCCGAGCGGAAGCGCAGGCCCAGACCGGCCAACAGGCGGAGGCGGAGGCGGTACCGGACACGGCGCTCGGCTGGCTCGGCGACTCCGCGCCCACTGAGCTCGCCGGCACGACATGGGGCGTGCCGTGGCCGAAGGGCGTGTTGCGGCCCGACCAGGCGTTCAGTCTTCGTACGACTTCCGGCACGGCGATTCCCCTGCAGAGCTGGCCGATCGGCTACTGGCCGGACGGATCGCTCAAGTGGAGCGCGCACGCCGCCGGGCCCGGGCTCAGCGGCGGAGAGGCCTTCGTGGTCGAGCCGGGCGAGCCCGCGGCGCCCGAGCAAGCCGTGACCGTACGCGAGTCGGCCGGCCACATCATCGTCGACACCGGCGTCGTGCAGTGCCGGATCGCCAAGCATGGTACGGATCTGGTGCAGTCGTTGAGCCGCGGCGACCAGGTCATCGCTCGGGAGGGGCAGCTGGTCTGCCTGACGCAGGACAACGTTTCGGACGCCGAGGAAGGCAGCGCTCGCAGACGCCGCTACACCGGCTTCGTCGAACACGCGAAGGTCGAGCAGCGAGGCCCGGTGCGCGCCGTCGTACGCGTGGAAGGCAAGCACCGCGACCGCAACGGCGGTTCGTGGCTGCCGTTCATCGTGCGGCTCTATTTCTACGCCGGCGCGGAGAACGTGCGCATGCTCCACACGTTCATCTTCGACGGCGATCCCGAGCGGCGCTTCATCGCCGGGCTGGGCGTGCGGTTCGCGGTGCCGATGAGTGACGAGCTGTACAACCGGCACGTCCGGCTCGCCGGCGAGGGCGACGGCCTGCTGTCGGAGGCGGTCAAGGGCCTGACCGGCCTGCGCCGTGACCCGGGCGCGGCCGTGCGCGCCGCGCAGGTCGCCGGGCAGCGGACGCCCGCCGTCGAGACCTGGGACGCCAGGGTGAGCAGCCGGCTGCACCTGATCCCGAACTGGGGCGACTACACGCTCAGCCAGCTGAGTGCCGACGGCTTCCAGATTCGCAAGCGTACAAAGGAAAACCAGTGCTGGGTCGACGTCGGAGGCGGGCGGCGTGCGTCCGGACTGGCGTACGTCGGCGGGGTCAGCGGCGGCCTGGCGTTCGGGCTGCGTGACTTCTGGCAGTCGCATCCGGCATCGCTCGACATCCGTCGCGCTGACACCGACGAGGCGTCGGCGACGGCGTGGATGTGGTCGCCTGAGGCGCGGCCGATGGACCTGCGCTTCTACCACGACGGCATGGGGCAGGACACCTACGCCGAGCAGCTGGAAGGGCTCGAGATCACCTACGAGGACTACGAGCCCGGCTTCGGCACGCCGGTCGGCATCGCGCGTACGAGCGAGCTGACGTTCTGGGCGCTGGCTTCGACGCCGGCCGCTTCGCGGCTGGCTGCGATGGCCGGTGAGGTCGATTTCCCAAGCCGGCTTGCCGTTCCGCCCGCGCGGCTGCACGCGGCAGGCGTGTTCGGCGACTGGGCGCCGGTCGATCGTTCGACGCCGGCGAAGGTCGAGATCGAGGACCGGCTGGACTTCCTGATCGACTACTACCAGAAGCAGATCGAGCAGCACCGGTGGTACGGCTTCTGGAACTACGGCGACGTCATGCACACCTACGATGGCGATCGGCACCAATGGCGTTACGACATTGGGGGTTTCGGCTGGGACAACTCCGAGCTGTCGCCGGACCTGTGGCTCTGGTACAGCTATCTGCGTTCGGGCCGCGCGGACGTTTGGCGGCTCGCGGAGGCGATGACCCGGCACACCGGCGAGGTCGACGTCTATCACCTGGGACGGTTCAAGGGACTCGGGACGCGGCACAACGTTCTGCACTTCGGCGACTCGGCAAAGCAGGTGCGGATCTCGACGGCCGCGTACCGGCGTTTCTACTACTTCCTGACGGCCGACGAGCGGACGGGCGAGCTGCTGCACGAGCAGGTCGACTCCGACGCGACGTTCCTGACACTGGATCCGATCCGCAAGATCCGCACCGAGCCGTACGAACCGGACCCGCACGCGCTGTCGATCGGGCTGGGCACCGACTGGGGCTCGCTCGCGTCGGCGTGGCTGACCGAGTGGGAACGCGGTGGCTCGCCGATCGCGAAAACCAAGCTGCTGAACGGGATGCGGACGATCGGCGCGATGCGTTACGGACACTTCACCGATGGCGTTCTGTACGACCTGGACGACGGTTCGTACCACGTTCCGACGCCGACGGTCGGGGTGTCGCACCTGTCGTCGGTGTTCGGGAAGGTGGAGATCTGCAGCGAGCTGATCTCGCTGGTGGACGATCCGGCGTTCGAGCAGGCGTGGTTGCAGTACTGCCGTCTCTACAACGCCACGGCGGCGGAACAGACCGCCGAGCTCGGGCAGTCGCTGGGCAACCTCAACCTGCGCCAGGCGCACTGCCGGCTGACGGCCTATGCGGCTGCTCGGCTGTCGGACGCTTCGCTGGCACAGCGGGCGTGGGCGGAGTTCTACCGCGGCGACGCGGGCTATCCGCGTACCTTGTCGTGGCAGTCAGTGCGGATCGATGGACCGAACGTGCTCAACCCCGTCGACGAGGCGGCCTTCGTCTCGACGAACGCGACGGCGCAATACGCGCTGGCGGCGATCCAGACGCTCGCATTGGTGGGTGAGCACTTGCCGTAGGTCTTGCTTGTCGTCCGATATCGGTCCCGGTTCGGCGGGTACCCGGCGGATTCTGCCCTAGCGTATGTGCCATGAAAATCGGAGTGAACGTCATGGACATGACGTGGCCGGGCGGTCCGGCGGCGATGGGGCCGAAGCTGCTGAGCATCATCGAGGGCTGCGAGCAGGCCGGTCTCCACAGTTTCTGGACGATGGATCACTTCTTCCAGGTGCCGCCGATCGCGGGACAGGCCGACGACGAGCCGGTGCTGGAGGGCTGGGCGGTGCTGGCGTGGGCGGCCGCTCGTACCCGAACGATCGAGCTGGGCACGATGGTGACCGCGGCGCACTTCCGCTATCCGGGGCACCTGGGCAAGCTCGCAACGACGCTCGACGTCTTGTCCGGTGGGCGTTCGTGGCTTGGCGTGGGGGCCGGGTGGAACGCGGACGAGTGCCGGGGTTTGGGGATTCCGTTCCCGCCGTTGGGCGTCCGCTATGAACGGTTGGAGGAGTCGCTGCAGATCGTCCGGCAGATGTTCGCGGGCTCCTCGGCTCCGTATGCGGGCAAGCACTTCCAGCTCGAGCGGCCGTTGAACGTGCCGGCGCCGATCCGCCGGCCGCCGATCATGCTCGCGGGGGGTGGGGAGCGGAAGACTTTGCGGATGGTCGCGGAGTACGCGGACGCGTGCAACATCTTCGACTACGTTGACGTGGCGCACAAGCTCGCGGTGCTCGAGGAGCACTGCGCGGAGGTCGGCCGCCCGTACGCCGACATCACCAAAACCACCGCCGGCTTCCTCCACGACGACCGGGACCTCGCCCGCGTAACCGACCGGCTGGCGGGCCTTTCGGAGCTCGGCATCGACCTGGCGATCCTGGTGCCCCCGGACCCGTTCGAGCCGGGCGTGTACGAATTCCTCGCCGAACTGGTCCGAGCGGTCGAACCGCTGGGCCGGCCGTTCCCGGTGGGCGCGCCAGTCGATCCCACGGCCTGATGGACGAACCCAGACCGGGGTACGGTTAGGGTTTGTCACATGTCGTTACGAGGCGCTTCCAAGCCGGAACGGGCTCGTGGGAGATCCAAGTGGCTGGGTGTCCTTGCCCTGAGTGGCGTTGTCGTGCTGGTGGCCGCCGTTTGGCAGGTCGCATCATGGGGCTTCGGCCGGATGTCGTCATCCCACGGCGTGGAAGAGGCCATTGAGGAGTTCTTCAAGGCCCAAAGCGAAGGGCGCTGTGACGACGTTCTGGCGCTGGTTGCGACGGGCCCCTCTGAGAGGGCGTCGCGAGACGAGTTCCTGAAGCAGTGCGCGGCCTCGACCAGTGGTTTCGAGTCGACCGTGGAGAACGTTCACGTCATCTCGGAGAGCGACGAACGAGCCACCGTCGGATTCGAGCTTGCCTACAGGGGGACGGCGCTTCGGGTGGAGCGTGCCGACCTCGTCAGAACAGATGGCGAGTGGCAAGTCGAAACCGGTGGTCTGGTGCAGGTCGGGTTGACGCCGCTTCAGGTGGTCGACGACTACGTTCAAGGTTACGAGAAAGGCGCCTGCGGCAAACTGCCTGGCCTGGTGGACGAAGACTTCTGGTCTGCGTCCGGAGAGACGGCCCGGAAGCTGGTGGACTTCTGCTCAGCCGCGGCAAAGGGCCGTGCAGGTCCGCGATCAATCCGAATCGACCTTGCCGGCGTCCGTGCCATCGACGGCTCGAGGGTCTCCGGCGAGCTGAGGAGTTCGTACGAGGCCGACGGCAACAGCGGTCTGTTCGCCGAGACCGTAGGCCTGGTCTACTCAGACCTGCGCTGGCGGATCGCGACCGGCGCCGGTCTGCACGGGCCGCTGGGAGCGGGGGAAGCGCTGGATCTCAGCCGCAGTGTCCTGTCAGCAGCCGACCTGCCGGGATACAAGGCTGCGACCGGCGCCAACGGACTGCTTGGCATCGAGGCCGCTGCGTTGGTCTCCGCGAACCTGAGTAACGAGTCCAAGAACGAGATCGAGCTTTCGCTTCGGGAGGCCGGGTTCGCTTACGGCGTTTCCAGGGGTTTGAAGAAGGGGACGACAGTCGCCGCTGTGCGCCTGTACGCCTTTCGGAACGAACGGGATGCGGCAGCCTACGCCAACGCGATGATCAGCGCGTATGCCTCCAACGACGAGTATCCAGACGTCGACAGAGCACCAGTTGCCGGCGTCCCGGGCGCACGTGGCCTGGTCATGAAGAACGCCGTTGCCGACGAGCCGCAGCGCGCAGTCGTCGTTGCTACACACGGCTTGCTGCTCGCACAAGTCATGGTTGAGAACGGTGCTGGACAGGCGGACCTACTCACCCAGGCATCGGCTGTCATGCGCGCCCAATGGGACCGGATGTGAAGCCATGCTTCGGCTTGCGGCCTCGTAGTCGTCTCAGCCGGCTGCCCGTCAGCCTATGCCCGGCCAGAATCAGATGGCAGGCGAACGTCCTGCGGCAGCATCGGGACGCCGGCCGTTCTGTCCCCGATCAAGAAGTAGTCGTTGGTTAGGTCCCGCAAGGAACGCTGAATCAACTTCTCCTCGTCCAGTACCGACTCCCGAAGCTGGACGACGGCGGTTCCCATCGTCTCGCAGATATCCCAGGGGGTCTCGCCCGAAGGGCCAGCGATTTCCTTGGCCAAAGACTGTCCGAGCCCTTTTAGGGCCGACGAGACGATCGACTTGGGACCGTCGATAGCGTCGGCGGCCACCCCCGCGATCTGCTCGCCCAGATCCGCGAGAGCCTGCTTCGCCGCAGCCCGTTGCTCAGCTTTGGCTTGATCGAACCGGGCGAGGGTCATTTTGCAGATGTTGAGGACGCCCTCGCGAGCCGCGTCGATGATCGCGGCGTGAGCGGAGATGACGAAACCCAGGGCCTCCGCGATCTCGATCTGGTTCTTGAAGACCTCGTAGAGATCGGGCAGGTATACCGACTTGAACTTGAAGGCAGCGCTATCGGGCTCGCCGTCCCAGTCTTCGAGAACGTCTCGGATGACGCCGATCGGTCCGAGGTTGCTGCCGTCTGCGAGGTCGCTCAGCTGGTTACGGATCGAACGCCGGATCGCGTCCTGGGCCTCCGTCGCCGCATCGAGACTTCCTTTGCTGAACGGGAGGAACAGCGCGTACCACTGATCGGCCGGCGGTTGAAGCGTAAATGAGTCGTATGGTTGCACAGCCCACGGTGGCGTGAGCGGGTTGAACAGCAGGTTCCGATCTACTGCGATGGGTTCACCCCAGACCCCGGGATAAACCTCGTAGTACTTCCCTGGAACAGGCTCCGAGGCTCGGGCAACGATCTGCTTGATGTAGTCGCTCAGCTGGTAGTTGAACTCTGTATCCCCGTGCATCGTTCCCCCGGGATCAAGGTTTCTCGAGTCTCTCGACAAACGTGCTGAGGAAGCCCGCCCCTGTGCTCTCGTTTGCGGCATAGCTGTCAGCGATCATGGCGATCGCCGTGGCAGCTCGATCGATCCGTTCCGACGACGTTGACAGGATCTGAGCGAAGGCCTGGCACGTTTGTTCCCACTGAGCGCCAGTCGCGCCAAACATTGAGAGACAGTCGCCAAGTCCAGGCGAGTCGAATGCTTCTGCCGACCCCCGCGTAACGTTGGCAATCTCGTGCTGGACTGCCCTGACATCCTCGGCGAGCTGAGGAATGTTGTGCTCGCCGACCCGTTTGAGCGCCTGGACGTTGTACGAACCACCACGGCCCATCCCCCACGGCCTTTCGTTTCGCCAGGTCGCCGCATGTCACGGCCCGGTGTGACTCTCACACCCGCTGCTCAGCGTAAGGGAGTGAGAACGCTGGGCGCAATAGCCGATAACGAGAGGTGCCCGCTCAGGCGAGCTGGACGGACACCTGTGGCGTGGCGCGTACCGTAGCCGTCCGCCTTCACCTGGGGCGCTGCCAATCGCCGGTAGGTGAAGGCGGACGGAGGTTTGTGGACCGCCCTATTCGTTGTCGCCGAGTTCGGCGAGGGCGCGTTGGGCGGCTTCGAGTTCGGCTTGGAGGGCTTCGACGCGGGAACGCTGGCGGTCGCGGGCGGCGCTGAGGACGGTCTCGATCGCGTCGGCGATGTCGGGGTGGAGGTCCTTGGCTGCTGCCGCCACCGCGGTTGCCGGGATCTGCAGGCCCTTCACCACGCGCTTGCTGCCGTGGGAGACCTCGGCCGTCCACTCCGTCGCTTCACCGCTGCCGGACACCGTGAGCACCAACTCGATGCCCTGCGCCTTGCCCGCCGCGGCCTTACGCGGCCGGCCGCGCTTGGGCTTGTCGTCGGAAGGGTCGTCGCCCGGGGTGTCGGTCGTAGGCTCGGCATCGACTGCCGGCGTAGGCTCTGGCTGCTCCGTCAGTGCTTCCGGCTGCGCGGCGCTGTCATCCGCCATACCTGCTGCTCCTTCAAGAAGGTCGTGGTGTCAGCCTTGCTGGGGGACTTGCTGAACGAGCCCACACTCTACCAGCAGATAGAACACCAGTTCGACTAAGGCACGCTCCGGCGAGTCGAACTTTCCGGCGTGGTCCCCACGCCAGGCCCACCTGGACCAGTCATGACAGACACCGTCCCGCCGATGAGGTTCCGCCCCTCGCCTGGTCTACCTAGGTATGAGAAGGGAGATCTGAGGATGGGACACCTGGTCTGGGATGTGAGTGTGTCGGTTGACGGGTTCGTCGCCGGCCCGAACATCAACCCGCGACATCCGTTGGGTGAGAACGGCGAGCTCCTGCACGAGTGGATGGCTGGCGGCGATCCAGGCCACGGCGTGGCAGTCGTCGACGAGGTACATGCCACAACTGGTGCGGTCATCATGGGCAGGCGGACCTTCGATACGGGGATCGGCCCTTGGGGTGATGTGCCTTTCCCGGTGTCGTGTTATGTGCTCACCCATCGCGCCCGCCCTCCCTTGCCGCAGGCTCGCGGCAGCTTCAGGTTCGTTACTGAAGGGATCGCTGTGGCACTGGAGCAGGCCACGGCCGCCGCGGGGGGCCGCGACGTGGTTCTGATGGGCGGCGAAACCGGCTGGCAGTACCTTGCCTCCGGCCTGGTCGACCAGTTGCGCCTCCACGTCGCGCCAGTACTGCTTGGAACGGGCGTGCGCCTGTTTGACAGCTCCAAGGCGCTGCCCATCCGACTTGATGGCCCCACCGTGTCCGAGGGCAACGGTGTCACCCACCTCTCCTACCGCATCCGCTGACAAGGCGAGGTTCAGAGTCGCGCTAGCCCTCTTCCGAGATCGAACTCTTTGGCCTGTCCTTCAGGTACCAGGAGCATTCCATCCGCTGGCCGGGCAGGAGCGTGGAGAAGAAGTCCGGATCGGTCCGTACCCGCGTGAGGTAGGGCTTGGTGTCGGCGAGGTTGACGTTGTCGGCGATGATCAGTGCACCGGGCCGTAGCCGCGGCTTCAGGAGTTCGAGGACGGCGAGGTAGAGGTCCTTCCAGCCGTCCAGGAACAGCAGGTCGATCGGCTCGTCGACGGTTTTCAGCGTTTGCAGCGCGTCGCCCTCCAGGACTTCGGTGAGGTCGTCGAGTCCTGCTCGTCGCAGGTTGGCGGCGGCTTCGCGGCATTTGGCGGGTTCGATCTCGGTGGTTTCGACGCGGCCGCCGCCGTTGTCGCGTACCGCGGCTGCGAGGTAGATCGTCGAGATGCCGAACGAGGTGCCGAACTCGACGACGTGTCGCGCGCCCATTCCCCTGGCCAGTCCGTACAGCAGCCGGCCGTCCTGGCGGGAGACCGGGATGTACATGTCGCGCAGCATCGCCGGCGTAAGGGAGCGCATGAGGCTGCGTCCGGTGAGCTTGCTGAACACGAAGCGGGGCAGCACTTTGTGGATCTGCTGCCAGTCTCGCCGAGCTGCCTGGTGCAGGTCGTCGAGGATGGCGGTGACGGCGGGTTCGTTGAGCATGCGATCGACGCTACGGCGCGGATAGGTTAACTTCAAATGCATCTTTTACACCTGAAGGATGTGTTGGATGCACTCCAGGATGGACCTGAACCTGTTGACGGCGCTCGACGCGCTGCTGGAGGAACGCAGCGTCGGTGGCGCTGCCCGGCGGCTGCACCTTTCGGGTCCGGCGATGAGCCGGACGCTGGGCCGGATCCGGAAGGCGACCGGTGATCCGATCCTGGTTCGTACCGGCCGTACGATGACGCCGACACCGCGAGCGCTGGAGATCCAGGCGCAGACCCGGGAGCTGCTCGAACAGGCGCGGCGCATCTTCACCCCACCGGGCGTACCGGACCTGCCGCGGCTGAGCCGGACGTTCTCGATCCTCGCGGCCGACCTGGCGGCGGCGCTCGGCCCGGAACTGCTCGCCCGAATGCAAGCCGAGGCGCCCGGCGTCACCGTGCGGTTTCTCGGGGAGAGCGCGGCTGACGTCTCCCGCCTACGCGACGGCGACGTCGACCTCCAGGTCGGGGTGTTCGACGACATGTCGCCGGACGTGCGGGTCGAGCCGCTGGCGGAGTTGCGGATGATGCTCGCCGTACGATCCGGCCATCCACTCACCCAGAGCCGGCTCACGCCGGAGCGGATCGCGGAAGCTCTCCACGTCAGCGCATCGCGGCGCGGTTTGGCGGCAGGACCACTGGATGCGGCGCTGAGGGGGTACGGGCTGCACCGCCGGGTCGTCGCAGTCGTACCGGACTACACCGAGGCGATGCTGGTCGTCGCGCGAACCGACCTGGTCGGGCTCCTCCCGGGACGGTCCGTGTCGTGGGTGCCGGGCGTGGAGCTGCTGGAGTCTCCCGTCGAGCTGCCCACCGTCACGGTTTCCCAGGCCTGGCACCGCCGGCACGAGAACGACGGAGCCCACCGATGGCTGCGCGGGTGCGTGTCCGAACTCCTTCGCGCCTGAAGTGGCGCGCGGCGGCGCCGGTTCGCCGTCCGGCCGGAGTTGGCGTGGACCACCTTTGGGTACGACGTGGGACGTTCGGAATCGTCAACTCCTCCTTTGCGACATATCGTGATCGGTTGCTTTGCCGGGTCTTGCAGGGTAAAGGGAGAGTGTGCATGTTCACCTGCCGGTGAAACCCATGCTGGCCAAGAGCGTCGACCAGATCCCCGCTCCCACGGCCGGCTCGGAGGGGTTTCGCTACGAACCCAAATGGGACGGCTACCGCGCCGTCGCGATCTGTGGTGAGGGCGGGCAGATCGAGCTGTACAGCCGCAACGACAAGCCGCTGGATCAGGTGTTCCCCGAGATCGTCGGCGCGCTGTTCGCCGAACTGCCCCGCAGCACGGTGCTCGACGGGGAGATCGTGCG
The DNA here is from genome assembly GCF_054779015.1 of Flindersiella endophytica. Classification (NCBI taxonomy): domain Bacteria; kingdom Bacillati; phylum Actinomycetota; class Actinomycetes; order Propionibacteriales; family Nocardioidaceae; genus Flindersiella; species Flindersiella endophytica. Next base: position 406,274 of record NZ_BAAGYY010000023.1, on the reverse strand, counting down.
CTGGAACAACAACCGGCTCGACTTCGAATGCCTGCAGCGCCGTTTCCGTAACCGCGGCCGCGCCAGGCAGCTGGCCGCCTCCGAGCCGGCGCACTTCATCTGCTTCGACGTCCTCGAGACCGCCGGCACCGACCAACGCAGCCGTCCGTTATCCGACCGGCGGCTCGTGCTGGAGGGCTTGTTCCGCGGCATCCCGTCCGCCAGTCCGCTGCAGCTGGGCATGCAGACGGCCAGCTACGACACCGCGCTGGCCTGGAACCGCGACCTGGCCGCCGTCGGCGTCGAGGGGATCGTCGCCAAACCCGCAGCCAGCACTTATCAAGCGGGGCAGCGTGGCGCCTGGCTGAAGGTCAAACGGTTCGTCACCACCGAAGCCATCGTCGGCGGCTACACCGGCGACGCCGACCGGCCGCTGGAGCTGCTGCTCGGCCGCTACAACTCCACCACCGGCGACCTCGACATCGCCGGCCGCAGCAGCGCGATCGACAACCACCTGGCCACCCAACTGGCACCGTTGCTGCAACCCGCCGGCACCGACCACCCGTGGCCGGAAGAGTTACCGCAGCACTGGATGACCGACCGCGAGCCTGCTCCGTACACCCGTGTCGAACCCACCCTCGTCGTCGAAATCCGCGCCGACCCGGCCACCGGCGCCGGCAAATGGCGCCACAAACAACGCGTCTTCCGCCTCCGCGACGTCGACCCCGCCGAAGTCCCCCTCGACCTCGACATCGAATAGCCGGGCCACCGAAAGGCGGCCTCGGCGCCAGGAGATGCGTGGGCCGTCGGTCTACGCTGAACCGGCACCTGTCCCGTGCTCACCGTGTAACCGCGGTTGGGACACCGTTCAGTTGGAGGACGATGAAGAGAGTTGTCGTAATCAGCGGGGCGATCGGGGTCGGCAAGTCGGAGACTCTGAGGTCGATGCGAGGGACGCTGATCGACGTCGTCGGGGAGGTTGCGGTGCTCGAGTCCGACCAGTTCTACATGATGATCGATCCGCACTGGAGGTGTCCGCCGGATCGAATCGAGCGCTACTACGAGGTGTCGGGACGGTTGCTGCAGCAGACCGCTATGGGCTTCCTGCGTTCTGGTTTCAGCTGGGTGGCGATCGCATCGAACGGGCACTGGAAACAACAGGCTGCGCGGGAGCTCGTACGACCGTTTCACCTCGAGAACGCCGGCGTCCACCACATCACGCTGGATCCAGGAGAGGAAATCCTCCGTCAACGAATAGCGCAACGCTCCAAAGCCGCCCGCGAGGCCGTCGACGGGCAGCGGGCGGCGGAGGCGGTCGACATGCTTGTCGAGGTCCGCCAGGCGCTCGGTGACTGGACGCACGTTGTGGACAACAGCCGGCTCACGCCAGAAGCGACCGCGCGAGCGATCCACGACGCAATCGACCATGGCCGAGGGCTCATGCATCCCCTCGACATCGAATAGCGGTGGGCCTCCGGCCAGACCGGGTCCGAAGGTGCGGGCCCTGTCGCCGCCTCGGGTTCAGGCAAGGCGATGTTTGGCGACGATCAGCCGAGCGACCTCCGCCGAGCTCACGTGCGTGGTGTCGATGACGTCGCCGGCTTGGTCGAGCCAGGATCGCGCACGCTGGTAGGCGGCAAGGTGGTCGAGCCGCCACTGGCGGGCGGTGGGGAAGGCGGAGTTCGTTTCCTCGTCGCCGATGATGCGCTCGGCGAGAGTGTCGTGGTCGGCGTGGAGTACGACGTGGTGGAGCTCAATGCCGGCCTTGTCCAGGCCGGAACGGATCTCAGTCCAGTACTGCTCGACGAGTACGGACTGAGTGACCACCAGAACTCCGCCGACGTAGTTGAGGAGTTGTGAAGCGGTCTCCACGACCAGGTGACGCCACGGCGGCCAGTGCTGGAAGTCCCCCAGCCGCGGCAGATCCCGGACGTGGCTCAGCATGTAACCGACCTGTTCGGCGTCGAAGATTCTCGAGGCCGGGACGAGTTTGACCAGTTCGTTGGCCGTCGTCGTCTTTCCCGCACCGAAGGTCCCGTTCAGCCAGACAAGCACATCGCGAGCCTAGACGATCTATTCCAGGGGTCGCCTGACGCGCGACGCCTGGCATCCACGCTGGCTGCGTTGTCGTCGATCGCCGGAGGCCCCTCCTGGCTTCTCCTCCGGCTGTGCCCACCCCCACGAACGGCGCCATGCGCCGCGCGCTTGACCGGCGACCCCTTGGAACAGATCGTCTAGCCCGATGGGTGACCCAGGGCGCGTCTCCGTGCTATCCCTGATGCTTCATGCCCGCACGCAGCGCAGGATTCCGTACGACGAGCCGTCACCGCCCACGAAGGAGATCCGGTGAATCAGGATGCGATCGATGCCGCGACAAACAAGCGGGAAAGCAGCCTGATCGAGCTGCGACGGGACATTCACCGGCACCCCGAGATCGCCGGTGGGGAGCGGCGGACCGCAGGCCTGGTCGCGCAAGCACTCCGCGCCGCCGGGCTGGAGGTGCGGACGGGGGTTGGCGGGCACGGTGTCGTCGGCATCTTGGAGGGCAGTCGCGGTGGCCGCACGGTCGCCTACCGGGCGGACATGGACGCGGTGCGGCCGGAGGACCAGTTCGGCGGCGGCACCGAGAACGCCCACCTCTGCGGCCACGACCTGCACACCACCATCGGTGTGGGCGTTGCCGAGGTGCTGGCCGGCCTCCGCCACCAGCTCGCCGGCACGATCGTGTTCGTCTTCCAGCCCGCCGAGGAGGCCCTCACCGGCGCCGCCGCGATGCTGGCCGACGACGTGTTCGGCGACGCGAGTCCAAGCGAGATCCATGCCCTGCACTGCGGCCCGTTCCCGGTCGGGGAGTTCGTGGTCATGCCCGGCTACGGCATGCCCGGCCAGGACTACGGCGTCATCACGGTCATCGGCGCCGGCGCGGTTTCGCGCGCGCAGGAAATCGCCACCGAGGTCGACGCGCTCGGCACGACAGCGCCGCCCACCACGCCCGCCACGCTCGAGCAGTTCCTGGTGGACGCCCAGACGCCGGACGGGCCGTTGCGGGAGTTCGTCTTCATGCAGGCGGGCGTTTCGGACTCCAGCACCGCCGAACGAGCGCACGTAAAAGTGGCATACCGCTGCTGGCCGGAGGAACGGTACGTCGAGCTGCGCGAAACCATCCGCCGCCTCGCGGGCTCGATCGCCGGAACGACGGTGGCCTTCGCGGGCGAACCGTCCCCCGCGATGAAGTGCCCGCCGCACGAGGCGAACGCCGTCAAGCGTCATCTGCAGCACACGTTCGGCAGCGACCGGGTGGGCACGCTGCACGCCGCGATTCCGTTCAGCGGTGAGGACTTCGCGCTGTTCTTCGACCGGCTGCCGGGCACCTACTCGTTCCTCGGCGTACGAGCACCTGGCGCCGGCATCGAGACCAGCTACCCGCACTTCGGCACGTTCACCCCGGACGAGCGCGCGATCGGCGTCGGCGTCCGCGCGATGGCAGGCTGGCTCGCGAGCCGCGCGCGTCCCTGAGGCACAGCCGGACAAAGGTCAGCCCTGGCGGGGCGAACGGCCGAGGCGCAGCGCCGAAACCAGGAAGAAGATGCCGCCGAGCAGCGCGTAGCCCGCCAGGTTGGTCAGCGCGGCGCGAGGGCTCGAGGCCTGCAGGAAGAACGAGATCCCGGCGAGCGTCGAGATGCTGCCGCTGACGATCATCGCCCACTGGCCGCCGAACGCGCGCCGCCGCAGAGCCACGACGAGCTGGACGAGCCCGGCCACGACGGCCCACGCACCCCACACCCGCAGCACCGCCGGAATGCCGGACGTCACGGCGAACGCGAGTCCGACCGTGGTGACCGCACTGATCGCGATGTTGGCGTAGAGGCCCGGGGCAGACTGGCTCGCCCGGGAGGAACGGGCGTCGACGACGGCCGCGCCCACGTCGAACAGCGGGTAGATCACGAGCAGGGCCGCGCTCACCGGCCCGATGCTCGACGCGGTCAGGAAGAGCACGACAGCCCAGATCAGCGCGAACCCGAAACGAACGAAGTAGAGCCGGCGAAGCGCCGCCGCGATGGTTGCGGTGACTGGCGTAGTAGCCGTGGTCATGGCAGTTCCTCTCCAAAGAAAACCGCGAGGGAGAAAGACCGTTCTCTCTCCCATGGTTCGGATCCTCGCACATCCACTCGCCGATTGCAAGACCGATCGTTCTTTCTGCTACGGTGAAAGCCATGTCCACGCAGACCCGGTCGGAGGCGCGGGAACGGTTGCTGTCCACGGCCAGCGAGCTGTTCTACCGCGAAGGCATCCGCGCGGTCGGGGTCGAGCGGATCCTCGCCGAGGCCCCGGCCACCCGCGCGACCTTCTACCGGCACTTCCCTTCGAAGGAAGACCTCGTGGTCGCCTACCTGCGCGGTGTCGACACCGGCATCCGCGCCGGTACCCAGGCCGCCGTCGATGCAGCGCCCTCCGCCGCCGACGCACTGCGGGCGATCGGCACCGCCGTCGCCGACGACCTGGCCCGGCCGGAGTTTCGCGGGTGCGCCTTCCTCAAGGCCGCCGCGGAGTACCCCGACCCCGACGACCCCGTACGCCAGGTGATTCTCGACCATCGAGCGTGGTACGTCGCCACGCTCACCGAGCTCTTCGCGCAGGTCTTCGGGACCTCACCGCGGCGCGGCAAGCCGGAGCACGCCGCACGGCACTTCGTCATGATGCGCGACGGTGCGATGTCCGGTGCACACCTCGACGGCGTTGACAGCGTCGGAGCGGCGTTCCACCGTGGCGTCGAGGGCCTGCTCACCGTCCTGCACTGACCGCTCGCCTGAAGCTGCCGCGTGCATGCGCGGCGACGACGATGGCCGACCCGAAGGCGAGGGCCGCCGAGACGAGAAAGGCCGCCGCCAGCGATCCGAACGCGATCACCGACGACGCGGCGATCAGGCCGACGGCCTTCGACGTACGCAGCAGGGCGAAGCCTTCGGCGCGTCGATCCGGCGGGAGGACGTCGTCGAGGAACAGCGAGAACGACATCCCGAGCGGAGCGAGGAACAAGCCGATCAGGACGGCCCCGGCGATCGCGGAGCCGATCCACCCGTCCCACGCGACCGCGCCCAGTCCGGCGACGGTCAGCAGCATCATCGCGACGACGGCCGGCTGCCGCAGGCGGCGGTTGCGCACGCTGGTCCAGACCCCTCCGAGCACGGAGCCGACACACAGCGGAACCGTGAAGAAGAACGCCGCACTGGGCGCGAGCTCGTGGCGCACCGCCAGTGCCACGGCGCCGACCTCGACCGAGGCCACGCAGGCAGAAGCGCTGCCCGCGGCGAGCAACCACACCATGGTGCCCAGCCGCATCGCCCCCTGTCGTACGCGGGCCAACGCCGGCCCAGGCGCCGATCCAGATGCCGACCCAGCCGCCGACGCCATGCGATGCGCGACGCGAGGAAGCGTGACCAGCGGCAGCGCACTGGCGATCGCCATGATGCCGACCGCCGTGAGGACCGACGCGCCCCCGATCGTCGAGGCGAGAATCGGCCCGATCACGAAGATGAGCTCGTTGGCGGTCGCCGCGATGCCAAGCGCGCGTGGCAGCTGGTTCGCGGCCACCATGTCGTTCAGGATCGCTCGCAGCAGCCCGAAGATCGCCCCGTTGACCAGCCCGGCGAGACCCGCGGCGACCACCAGGACGGCAAGCGGCGCGCGGGCGGCGATGGCGACACCGAGGCCGGCGAGCGCGAGCGTCCGGAAGCCGGCGAGCGCCCGGGCGTAGCCGGCCGCGGACCACCGTCGTCCCGCTGCTGTGATCGGCACCGCCCCGACCACCTGCGTGGCGGTCATCGCGGTCATCATCAGCGCGCCCCCGTTGAGGTCGCCTTGCGACGACAGGGTCGCCAGCCCGAACGCGATGGGCGCCATCGACGCCGGCACCGCCGTACCGAGGTTCGCCGCGATCCAGCGTGCGAAACCGCGCGGCCGACCGGGGTCCGCGCTCGTGGGTGCGACCTCCGCGTCGGTACGTCCCTCTGCTCCACTCACGAGACCAGGCTCCCAGAGGCCGCCCAGGCATTCTGGGGAGTACTGGGAGTACCTGGCTCGGCAGACACTCCCTCAGCAGCCGTTCCGGCTCTAACGTCTCACGTATGCATACACGAACGCTCGGTCAGCAGCTGGAGGTCTCCGCGATCGGCCTCGGCTGCATGGGCATGTCCCAGAGCTACGGCCCCAACCCAGGCGATCGGGACGAGATGATCGGGGTGATCCGGTACGCCGTCGAGGAGGCGGGCGTCACCTTCTTCGACACCGCCGAGGTGTACGGGCCGTACGTCAACGAGGAGCTCGTCGGCGAGGCGCTCGGCCCGGTGCGCGACCGGGTCGTGATCGCGACCAAGTTCGGCTGGGACATCCAGGACGGGCAGATGCGCGGCACCAACTCCAGGCCCGAGCAGATCCGGCGGGTCGCCGACGAGTCGCTGCGCCGGCTCGGGATCGACGTGATCGACCTCTTCTACCAGCACCGGGTCGACCCCGACGTGCCCATCGAGGACGTCGCCGGAACGGTCGGCGAGCTCGTGGAGGCCGGCAAGGTACGCCACTTCGGGCTCTCCGAGGCCGGCGCGGCCACCATTCGCCGCGCCCACGCCGTCCACCCGGTCACCGCGGTCCAGAGTGAGTACTCCCTGTGGACGCGCGACCCCGAGCCGGAGGTGCTGCCGGCCTGCGCGGAGCTCGGCATCGGGTTCGTGCCGTTCAGCCCGCTCGGCAAGGGCTTCCTCACCGGCACCGTGGGTACGACCACGGAGTTCTCGGCCGGCGACATCCGTACCAGGGTCCCGCGGTTCGAGGCCGAGAACCTCCGCGCCAACGAGGCGTTGCTGAACCACGTCCGCGCCCTCGCCGAGGCCAAGCAGTGCACGCCGGGCCAGATCGCGCTGGCCTGGTTGCTGGCCCAGCACCCGTGGATCGCACCGATTCCCGGGACCCGCCGCCGCGGTCGGATCGACGAGAACGCCGGCGCGACCCAGCTCGCACTCTCCGCCGACGAGATCGCCGACCTCGACGCGCTCGCCGCCCGGGTCGGCGTCCAGGGGGACCGCTACAACCCCGCCGGCATGGCGATGGTCGGCCTCTAGGAAACGAACGCCTCCGCATCGGTGTCCGTTCTCGGACACCGATGCGACCGTGACCGATATGCCGCGCACCGGAACTCGCCAGAAACTCCAGCGTGCGACGGATCTGGCCTGACAAGGAGAGCTGCCGCTGCTCGAGCTCTGCGTGGACCCGACGCCGGCTCCTTGGTCAGCTCACAGGCAGGCTTCAGCCCTTGATCGCGCCGATGATGACGCCCTTGGTGAAGTGCCGCTGGACGAACGGATACACGAACATCACCGGAATCGTCGCGATCGCCACCACGGCCATCTTGATGGCCAGGCTCGGCACCGGCCCTTCGCCCAGGCTGCTGGTCTCGCTCGCCTCGACGCCTGGAATCGGCTCGCCCTGCAGGACGTAGTTGCGCATGAACAACGACAGCGGATACATCGTGTTGTCGTCGAGGTAGAGCAGGGCGTTGAACCACGCGTTCCAGTAGCCGACCCCGTAGAACAACGCGATCACCGCCACCGCCGCCTTCGACAGTGGCAGCACGATCGTCAGCAGGATGCGGAAGTCTCCCGCGCCGTCGATGCGTGCGCTCTCCAGGAGCTCCCGCGGAATCCCCATGAAGAACGACCGCAACACGACCAGGTTGAACGCCCACACCGCCCCAGGCAGGATCAGAGCCCAATACGTGTTGAGCAAACCCAGCGACTGCACGGTGAGGTACGTCGGGATCAGCCCGGGCGCGAACAGGAACGTCAGCAGCACGATCAGCAGGATCGGCCGGTGCCCCACCGACCCCGGCCGCGACAGGCCGTAGGCCGCCAGCGCGGTCAGCGAAACGCTCAACGACGTTCCCACGAACGTGATCCCGAGGCTCACCAGCAATGCCCGCGTCACCACGCCGCCGGACAGGATCTCCTCGTACGCCCGGAACGAGATCTCGCCCGGCACCAACACCAAGCCCCCTGCGGAGGTGATGGTCTTCTCGGTCGACAAGCTGGTCAGCAACACGACCCACAGCGGCACCAGCACGGCCAGCACGACGGCGCCTAGCACGAAGGACTTGCCGGTCTGCCCGGCAGCCGTCGGCCGTTCCTCCCACACTGCGCGAGTAGTCATCGCCTCGAATACACTCCTTGTTCCCCAACGGCATGCGCGAGCCGGTTCGCGGCGAGGACGAGCACCAGCCCGACCAAGCCCTTGATCAGTCCGGCCGCGGCTCCATAACCCCAGTCGCCCGCGACGACGCCGGTGAAGTAGACGTAGGTGTCGAGCACCTCGGCCGACCCGGTCCCCACCGCGTCCCGCTGCAACAGGATCTGCTCGAAGCCGACAGTCAGCGCGTCGCCCAACCGCAGGATGAGCAACAGCACGATCACCGGACGCAACGCCGGCAAGGTCACATGCCACAGCCGGCGCCACCGCCCGGCGCCGTCGACGGCGGAGGCTTCGTACAGGTTCGGATCCACGGTCGAGAGCGCCGCCAGGAAGATGATCGTGCCCCAGCCCGCGTCCTTCCAGACCGCCTGCACCGTCAACAGCCCGATGAACGTGTCCGGGTTCGTCATGATGTCGAACGGCTCCCAGCCACGCGAACGCAGGAACGTGTTCAGCAGCCCCGCACCACCGAGCATCTGCTGGAACAGCGTGACGACCAGCACCCAGGAGAAGAAGTGCGGCAGGTAGACGATCGCCTGGATGAAGCCCCGCACGCGCGAGCTCAGCACGGAGTTCAGCAACAGCGCGAGCAGGATCGGCAGCGGAAAGTAGAACACCAGCTGGAATCCCGTGATTGCCAGCGTGTTGCGCGTCGCGTTCCAGAAGTCGGGGTTGTCGATCAGCCGCTGGAAGTTCTCGAGTCCGTTGAACGGGCTGTTCACGATGCCGATGTACGGCGAGTAGTCCTGGAACGCGATCACGTTCCCCAGCAGGGGAAAGTAGTGAAAGAGACCCAGCAGCGCGAGCGTCGGCGCGACCATCACCAGCAGCGCCCAGTCCCGCCGCAGCCGCGCCCGCAGCGGAACCCGGGGAAGAGCAGCCGAACGTTTGCGCGGCCGAGCCGGCGGCCGTCCCTGCTCCGCCGGCTCGGTCCGGGTGGCTTCGTCGAGCATCAACGCCCGATCTTCTTGAGGTTCTCGTCGTAGAAGTCGCGCAGCTCGTCGCCGCCGCGCTTGCGCCAGTTGGCGACCGCGGCCGTCCAGTCACCGACCTTCGCGCGGCCGCGCGAGATGTCGGCCTCCTTGTCGGTCAGCGGCTGCTGCAGCGTCTGGAACTTCGGCGGCTCCTCGACGTTCAGCCCGTCCAGCAGGTCGTCGATGAGGTACGGTGCCGTCGCCTGCTGCCAGGCGTAGAAGTCCTTGACGTAGTCGGGGTACGGCGGTTCGGAGATGAACGACGGCCGCCCGATCAGGAAGCCGTAGGTGAACGTCACCTGCTGCTTGCCCTTGTCGTTCAGCGCGGGAACGCCGTTGGCGTCGCGCGTGTGCGTCTTGCCCTCGGGGCCGTAGGTGATCAGATCGTACTCCTTGGTGCCGAACGGCGCGGCGATGTAGTTCATCGCGCCGAGCAGCTCCTCGACCTGGTCCTTCGGCGTACCCTTCTTGATGTACGACTGCATGCGCGCCGCACCGCCGCGGGTGTAGACCGGCTTGGTCGTTCCGTCGGCGGAGAACGGCGGGAACAGCTCCATCACGAAGCCGGGGTTGCTCGGCCGCTGCCGTTCGAGCGCTTCGTGCCAGGCGCCCACACCGTCCATGTACATCAGCATCTGGCCGCTCTCGAACAGCGGTTTGACGTCCCAGCCGCCGCCGACGACCGTCGGGTGGACGTAGCCCGCGGCGAACAGCTTGCGGTTGAACTCCAGCGCGTCGACGTATTCCTCGGTCTCGATGACGTTCACCAGCTTGCCGTCACGGCGCATCCAGTTGGCGGGGATGCCGTACATCCGGCGGATCTCCGCGAACACCGTGCCGCACGCCCATCGCTTGCCCTTGGGGTCGTTGACCTCCTTGCACAGCGCGAACCAGTCGTCGGCCGTCTTGGGCGGCTCGACGCCGAGCTGCTTGAAGATGTCGGAGCGATAGAACAGGCCGTCGGAGATGCCGCCGCCGGGGAACGGCAGCCCGAACAGCCGTCCGCCGAACACACAGGCCTGCCACGACTTGGTCGGCAGGTTGGCGAGGTTCGGCCATTTCTTCGAGATGTCCTTGCCGAGGTAGCCGGTCAGGTCCTCGAACAGCGCGGGGACGATCGCGGAGGAGAAGTCCTGCGGGCGGTTCCAGACCGGCACCTGCATGATGTCCGGCACCCGCTTCGACGCCAGCGTCGCGGCGATCTTCGTGCCGTAGTCGTTGCCGTTGATGATGGTGAACTGGAACGTGCTGCCGATCTCGGCGTTCACCGCTTTGTAGTAGTCGTTCTTGTCCAGGCCGGGTGGGATCGGCCACCAGGCGGGCGTCATCGCCTTGAACGTGCTGCCCTTACCTGGCTTGCCGGTGACGGTCGCGACGAGCTCGCGGGGATACGCGAGATAGCCGGGCGCGACATCACCGGTGGACGCGAGCTCGGGCTTGACGTACTCCGCGTTGACGAACTTCGGGACGGTCGTCAGCTTCTCCTGTTCGCGGATCGCGCCCTTGGGGTTGGGCTTGGCCGCGGTCTTGCCGGAGTCCGATCCGCAGCCGGACAGGATCGGCGCGCTCACGAGGGTTCCCGCGCCGGCGGCGAGAGCGCCGAGAAGCGTGCGACGGCTGACGTCGCTGGGCTGGTGGCTCATGGTGGCTGTGCACCTCTTCTTGTTTCAAAGTCAGACTTCGAACCAGAACTGGGAGATCCGCGCCCCGCCAGCGAGGCTCAGATACAGGTCGTGCTGCCCGGTGGTGGCCGGGATGGAGGTACGGATGGTGGTCGAGCTGTCAGGGGCGGAGCCCTCGATGGTGGCCAGGGGCTCACCGGTCAGATCGCCGAGCCGGAGCTCCATGCGGCTGTGATCGCAGAAGCGTCCGGACACGACGAACGTGGTTGCAGCCGTGGCGAAATCCACGTCGTGGAAGCAAATCCAGCCGCTGGCCGGGACGGTCAGGGCATCACCGACCAGCGGCGTCCGGGGTACGAAGCGAACACCGGCCTGGGCGTCGAAGTCGACGGCCGCGATCGGCTGGGTCGCGTCGCGTGGGGGGAGCGGTTCGCCGTCGATCTGGGCGGTCACGGCGACCGGCAGGTTGGCGGAGGAGCCGCCGGCGAGCAGTTCGTAGGTCCCTGTCTCGACGACGAAGCGGTGCTGCCGGACGTCCCAGTGCGCGAGCGCGTCGCTTTCGAGGTCGACGCTCACCTCTGCGGTCTCGCCCGGCAGCAGCTCGATCCGGCGGGAGCCGGCGAGACGTTTGGCGGGATAGCGAACGTTCGACGGCGAGGCGCGGCGGACGTAGAACTGCACGACCTCGGCCGCGGCTCGATCGCCGGCGTTGGTGACCGTGACGGTCGCCGCACCGCCGGCCCAGCGCAGGCCGGCGTAGGAGAACCGCGTGTAGCTCAGGCCGTGTCCGAACGCGTACAGCGGCTGCGAGTACTGGTAAAGGTACGTTCGGCCGGTCTCGATGATGTCGTACTCGCCGATGCCGCCGATCGCTTCCAGTTCGGCGCTGGAGCCCAGCCAGGTCTGGGTGAGCCGGCCGCTGGGCGAGACGTCGCCGAGCAGGACGTCGGCGAGCCCGTTGCCGATCTCCTGGCCACCGTGCGACAGCCACAGGCTGGCCGGAACGTCCGCCCAGTCCAGCGCGTAGGGATAGCTGCTCTCGACGACGAGCACGGTGCGCGGGTTGTGCGCCAGCACGGCCTTCACGAGCTCGAACTGCCTGGTGGGGAGGTCGAGGTGCGAACGGTCGGCGGTCTCGCGAGCGCCGACCATCGGATGGTTGCCGACCACGACGATCGCGACGTCGGCCTGGCGCGCGACCTCGGCCGCAGCTGTCACGCCGTCTTCCACGAGCTCGAAATCGTTAATCGGGTAAGGCGTCTCGGTCGCGAGATGCTCGAGCCAGTCGGTGCCGTGCAGCCGGAACGTCTCGTGGACGACCCAGCCGTTCGGCTGGTCCTGGTCGGCGACCAGGTCGCCGGACTCCTTGCGGGTGAGGACCCTGCCGTCCTTCGCCCGGAACGCCAGCACGCCGTCGCCCCAGTCGTAGGCGTCGAGCTCGAAGGACTGCTCGCCGATCCGGAACCGTACCTGGTCGACGCCGGCGTGGTGGCTCACGTGGTCGTCGCCCAGCCGGCTACGCAGGGCGTCGAGCGGAGTGACGGCGTAGGGGAGCGTGCCGCTGTACCAGTCGGTGAGGCAGTCGTCGGCCAGCGGACCGAGGACGGCGACTGAGCCCAGGTGGGTGGCGTCGAGTGGGAGCACGGCGTCGTTGTTGAGCAGAACGATCGACTGCCGGACGGCTTCTCTCGCAAGCGCCTGGTGATCATGACTCTTGTAGAGTTGTTGACTTGCTCTCTTGTTCTCTTGTTGAACAATCGTATCCAGGTGCAGGCGCATCCGCAGCAGCCGGCGTACCGCGGCATCGATCGTGCTCTCGTCGAGCAAGCCCTTGTGGAGCGCGTTCCGCAGGGTCGTCGTCGTGAACGCCGGGTCGTCGCCGCGGTCGGTGAAGGAGTCCAGACCGGCGTGGAGAGCGGCGGCGTGTGACTCCTCGTGCGTCTCGAAGTAGCCCTGCTCCTCGGCGAGGTTGGTGGGCGCGAACGCGTCACTGACCACGACGAGGTCGGGCGACCAGGTGCGTAGGACCTCTGTGATGTATGGGCTGACGTGGTTCGGCCGGCCGTTGACCAGGTTGTAGGACAGCATCACGGCCTTGGCGGCGCCCGACCGGATCGCCGGCTCGAACGCGCGGAGGTAGTACTCATGCAGCAGCCGCGGCCGCACGTCCGAGGAGGTCGTCACCCGTTCGTGCTCGTTGTTGTAGGCGAGGAAGTGCTTCAGCGTGGGCGCTGTCGCGTTCTCGTGCGAGAGGCCTTCGCAGTAAGCAGTCGACAGCACGCCGGTGAGGTAGGGATCCTCGGAGTAGCCCTCCTCGTTGCGGCCCGCCCGCGGATCGCGGAGCAGGTCGACGACGGGTGCCCAGACGTTCAGGCCGACCTGCGGCCGGTCGCTGTGATGGCAGGCCCGGATCTCGCGGCCGACCGCGACGCCGATCGCGCGTACGAGCTCCGGGTTCCACGTGCTGCCGAGCCCGATCGCCTGCGGGAACACCGTCGCCTCGCCCGACCAGGCGAGGCCGTGCAGCCCTTCCTGGCCGGTGTGGAACTCCGGCAGGCCCCGCCGTTCGATCGCCGGCTGGTGCTGGTGCAGCAGGCCGATCTTCTCCTCGAGTGTCAGCTGCCCGAGGATCTCCTCCACCCGTTGCTCATCAGGATTCGGCATGGTCACAGCCGGCCTCCGTCGCGCAACGGGAGCTCGGCGCCGTCACGCAGGAAGACCGGTATGCGTTCGATCGGTGCGTCGACCTCGACCGTGGCTCCGCCCTGACGGACCTCGTTGGTCCAGCCATCGGTCCAGGCCGCGCCCTCCGGCAGGTAGACCCGGCGGCCGCGCGCACCGAACTCCAGTACGGGTGCGACCAGCAGGTCCGGGCCGAACAGGAACTCGTCATCGGCTTCCCAGGCCGTCGGATCGTCCGGGAAGTCGAAGAACACCGGCCGCATCGGTGGGAGACCGGTTTCGTGGGCTGCCTTCATCTGCTCGCGGACGTACGGACGCAAGCGCTCGCGCAGGAAGAGCTGCTCGCGCAGGATGTCGTACGCCGGCTCGCCGTACGACCAGACCTCGTTGGGCCCGCCGGTGCGTTTCGGCGTGAGGGGCATCTGTGGCTCGCGGTCGCCGTGCAGGCGGAACAGCGGGCAGAACACGCCGTACTGGAACCAGCGCACGATCAGCTCGCGGAAGTACTCCGAGTCCGGGTCGCCGCCGTGGAAGCCGCCGATATCCGTTGTCCACCAGGGGATTCCGGACAGCGCGACGTTGAGGCCGGCGCGTACCTGGTCGCGCAGCGACTCGAACGTCGCCGGGATGTCGCCCGACCACAGGGCCGCGCCGTAGCGCTGGCTGCCGGCCCACGCCGATCGGTTGAGCGTCACGACGTCGGTCTCGCCGGCGTCGCGCATGCCCTCGTAGAAGGCGCGGGCGTTCTCGCGGGGATAGAGGTTGCCGACCTCGAGGCCGGGACCCGCATGGTAGAGCAGGTTCTGGGAGTGGCCGGGCTTGAGCTCGGGCTCGCAGGCGTCCAGCCACCAGATCTTGATGCCGAGATCGTGGTAGTGCCGGCGTACTTCGTCCCAGACGAAGCGGCGGGCGGCCGGGTTCGTCGAGTCGTAGAACGAGACCTGGACCTGCGCGTCGACGCCCTTGTCGGCCCAGTCGGCGTGGACGGGCGGGCCCTGCTCGGTGGCGACGAAGAAGCCACGGGCCAGCATCTCGTCGTAGTTCTCGCTGAGCGGGCTCACCGACGGCCAGACGCTGACCATGAGCTTGACGCCCATCTCTGTCAGCTCGTCGACCATGGCCTGGGGATCGGGCCACTCGGCCGGGTCGAAGCGCCACTCGCCGAGGTGCGTCCAGTGGAAGAAGTCGCAGACGATGACGTCGAGGGGGAGGCCGCGTTCCTTGTACTCGCGGGCGACCGCCAGCAGCTCGTCTTGGGTGCGGTAGCGCAGCTTGCTCTGCCAGAACCCGGTTCCCCAATCCGGGAGCATCGGTGAGAAACCGGTTACTCCGGCATAGTGCGCCATCACGTCGGCCGGGCGCTCGCCGGTGGTGATCCAGTAGTCGAGCTGCCGGGCACTGTCGGCGACCCAGCGCGTGCCGTTGACGGCGAGCTCGGTGCGGCCGATCGCGGGGCTGTTCCAGAGCAGGCCGTAACCCCGGTTGGAGAACAGGAACGGGATGGTGACCTCGGAGTTGCGCTGCAGCAGCTCGACAACCGCGCCCTTCTGGTCCAGCAGGCCGTGCTGGTGCTGGCCGAGGCCGTAGAGCTTCTCGCCTTGGTACGCCTTGAAGCGCTGCTCGATGCGGTGGTAGCCGTTGCCGTTCGCGAGATAGAGGCGGGTGCCGGGCCACCAGAAGTGCGCCTTCTCCTCGGCGAGGAGCTCCTCGTCGGTGTCGGTGCGGACGAAGCGCAGCTCGCCTGCCGTCGAGAGCTCGGCGCGGATCAGGCCGTTGGTGACGCTGGCCTGCTCCTCGGAGATCTTCACCTCGCCGCGCTCGGCCGGCCGGTCGAGCAGTGCGCCCGGGATGCCGTCGAACACCCTCGGCCTGGCCGCCCGGACGCGGATGCTGTCGGGTCCCCAGGCCTCGACGCGGACGGCTTCGCCGTGTCCGGACCAGGTCAGTCCGCCATCGAGCTCTTCGAAGTCACTCACCCGGGTCTCCATTCGGTCAGCGTCAGCTCAGTGGGCCGTGTCGAACGTTGTCGAAACGTTTCGACGAGCAGGACAAGGGGTTGTCGAGGGTGTGGACATGGTTGCCTCGCTCAGCCTCTGCCGTTGCGCGAGATGGTGCTGCCTCTTACCGTCAGCCGGGGTGCGAGCAGGGTCGCCGCGGGTACGGACGCCTCCTCGAGCTGGGCCATCGCGAGGTCGACCGCGCGCCGGCCGATCTCCTGTGCGGGAAGCTCGACGGCCGTCAGGTCGAACCTTCTGGCGAGGTCCTTCGGGCCGATCGCGACGACCGAGATGTCCTCGGGCACGCGGCGGCCGCGTTCGCGCAGCGCGGCGAGCAGCGTCTCGATGACGGCCTCGTTGTGCACGATCAGGCCGGTCATGCCGGGGTGCTGGCCGAGCAGGTCGGCAACCGCTTGCCGAACGCCGTCAGGTGTGGGGTCGCACGGATGCGTCGAGGTGCTGATCCCACGCCTGCGGGCGGCCATCCGGATGCCGGAGGCCACTCGGGTCGCGAAACCGGTTTCTCGCTGGTAAACGACGTACGGGCTGCCAACCAGGCCGACGCAGGTGTGCCCCAGGTCGGCGAGGTGGTCGACGCACGCGGCGCCGGCGGCGGCGAAGTCGAGGTCGACGCAGGTGAGGCCGCTGGCCTCCTCCGGGAAGCCGATCAGTACGGCGGGCGTGTGCAGCGTACGAAGGAACGGCAGCCGGACGTCGTGCATCTCGACGTCCATCACGATCATCGCGTCGGCGAGGCTGCGTTCCTGCACGCGGTGCAGGCCGTCCTCGCCCTCGTCCTTGGTGAGGACGAGCACGTCGTGGTCGACCTCGCGAGCGCGGGTGACGACCGCGGTGACGAACTGCATCACCACGGGAACGTAAACGCCGCTGTGCAAGGGCATCATCAGCGCGACGACATTGGTTCGCTTGCTGGCCAGGGCTCTCGCGCCGGCGTGCGGCTGGTAACCGAGAATCCGGATGCTCTCGTACACCCGTTCGCGAGTCTCCTGAGAGATCGGTCGTTTGCCGGACAGCACATATGAAACGGTGCTCACCGACACATTCGCATGCCGTGCAACATCCTTGATCTTGGCCACGTCCGCCTCCGGGCTCGATGTCTGGATTGCTGCTTCCGCTGTCTTGTGGTGTCGCGTTCGATGTCTGCCGCTCGCGTGGGTGTCGAAGCGGTTCGATGTTGTTTCGGGAGAGTAAACCCCGACGTGGGGGCGCGCAACCCATTCCGGAGATCTGTTGTCCGTCCGCGTGGGAGCGCTCCCGAGGCTTGCGCCGTGTGACCAGCGTAGAGCCGTCCGCTGTCAGTTCGGATGACCGTTTCCGGACACGGGCTAACCTCGCGAACATGCCTGAACCCATCGCGGAGACCCAGCGGACCTATGACGTGATCGCCGCTACGTACGCACAGGTCAACTCCACCGTCCACCCGCAGCTGGCGGCGGACGCGGCAGTGCTGACCAGCGGCCTGGCGCCGGGAGCCGTCGTCGTCGACGTGGGGTGCGGGCCCGGGCGGGAGGTCGGGTTGCTGCGGTCGCTCGGCTTCCGGGCGTTCGGGATCGACCGCTCGCTGGGGCAGCTGGCTGCGGGAGGTCTGGGCGGCGTGCTCCGGGGCGACATGCGATGGCTGCCACTGCGTACGGCCTGCGTGGACGCGCTGTGGTGCCAGGCGGCGTTGCTGCACATCCCACGGTCCGAGGTGCCGGCGGTGCTCGGGGAGTTCGGCCGAGTCGTCCGTCCCGGGGGACGGCTGTACCTGTCGGTCGCTGAGGGGGACGGTGAGGGTTTCGAGGTCGCGTCGAACTACGGGTCGTCGGAGCGGCGGTGGTTCACCAACCACCGCGAGCCGGAGCTGACCCGGCAACTGGCCGGCGTGGGGTTCGTCGTGGAGCAGGTGAGTCGCGCCAGCTCGTACCGCGACTGGTTGTCGCTACACGCGCGCCGGGTTCTGGCGGACGGAGAACAGGGCTGAGCCGTGTGCGGGCAGGTCGACGGCCAGCTCGGCGGCCAGCTCGGCGGCCAGCTCGGCGATGGTCTCGCGGTCGGCGCGGGCCCAGAGATCCCTTACCTGCTCGGGCTCGGCCAGCTCGAGCCGCTGCCACGGCAGGCGGATCGCTCGTTCACTGTCGGCCAGATTGAAGAGTGCGACGTAGGTCTGCCCGGACTCGCCCTGGGCGGTCCAGACGATCGTCTCGTCGTCGTCGAGGATCCGGCGGGCGCCGCTGCTGTTGTTCAGTACGGCCAGTACGTCCGGGTTGGTGAGCAGCGCGATCGTCTCGGGTGCGGTGGTCGGCAGGTCGCCGCCCATCATGAGAGGCGAGCGGGCGATGCACCACAGCGTCAGCATGGTGCGCTGCTCGTCCAGGCTGAGGTTGCTCGTGCGGTCCTTGCCGACCTCGGCCCGGATGCCGACGTGGCCGATCGGCAGCATGTCGGCGTCCGGCCAGGCGCCGGGGCGGGCGTACGGCGCCCAGGCCGCCAGCCGGTCGAACTGCGCGCGCAGCTGCTTCCAGTCGTCCCACAGGTCGTTGGAGATCCGCCACATCTGCGCGGCGGCGGCCAGCGGCTCGGCCAGCGTTGGGGTGACGTCGACGCCCGGCGACAGGCTGAGCACGATCGGGCGTCCGCACCTGCCGACGGCACGGCTGAACGCCTCCACCTCGGCCTGGTGGAACGGGCCGATCATGTCGTCGGCCTTGACGAAGTCGAGCTCCCAGCGGGCGAACTGCGCGAGCAGGCTGTCGTAGTAGGCCTGCGCGCCAGGGTGCGAGTGGTCGAGGCCGTAGTTGTCGGTGCACCACGTGCAGTCGTTCACCTGGTCAGCCACCTGGTCGGCGGTCCACTCGGTGCCGAGGATCGGCAGCTTCGCGTCGACCGCCTGCCGGGGGATTCCGCGCATGATGTGGACGCCGAGCTTCAGCCCGAGGCCGTGTACGAAGTCGGCCAGCGGCTTGAAGCCGGCCCCACCGGCCGCCGACGGGAAGCGGTTGACCGCCGGTTGCGGCAGGCCATCCTCGTCAAGGACGAGTTGCGCGTGCGCGTTGTACCCGCCACCGCGCGCGGCCGGCTCGTACCACTGGATGTCGACGACGACGTACTCCCAGCCGAACTCGGCCAGGTGCCGCGCCATGAACTCCGCGTTCGCCCGTACCTCCGCCTCCGTTACGGAGGGACCGAAGCAGTCCCAGCTGTTCCAGCCCATCGGCGGCGTCGGTGCGAGCGTCATGCCGCACAACGTAACGCGGCGGAGTGCGGCCGGCCGATGGACGGACCGGTTTCAGCCATCGGCTCGCGGGCCGTGGCTACGTCGGTGGTTGTCGGCGAAGTGGGCGCGGGCGACGGTTCATCTCGTGTTCAGCCGGGCGCCGCCGAGCGCGGCGAGACTGCTCGCGTGCGAACCGGACGGGACCGGATCCGCGTGTGCGCGATCGACCCGCGGGGTGCGGCGGCGGGCTCCCAGGTGCTGCGTGACGTCGCTGGCTCGTTGTGAGCCGAGCTGGCGCAGCTCCGCAAGAGCGTCGACGGCCTCGACGCTGCGGAAGGGCTGGCGAGCGCGAGGTCTGGCGAGATCTGCGGCGGCGCTTGGGGTGGGCGGCGGCTACCTGTGACCGCGGGCGATCGCCTCGTGGTGGCGGAGGACTTCGTCGATGATGAAGGCCAGGAACTTCTCGGCGAACTCGGGGTCCAGGTGAGCGTCTTCTGCCAGGCGGCGTAGCCGGGCGATCTGCACGGCCTCCCGTGAGGGGTCAGCGGGGGGCAGGCTGTGCCTGGCCTTGAGCCGGCCGACTTCCTGGGTGCACTTGAACCGTTCCGCGAGCAGGTGGATCAACGCGGCGTCGAGGTTGTCGATGCTGTTGCGGAGGCGCGTCAGCTCGGCTTTTACCTCGCCGTCGATCCCCGAGTTCGGCTCGTTGTGTTGGTCGCTCACCTGCCTGATCCTGCCAGGGCTTCCGATCTTCTCGTTCCGCCGGGTCGCAGTCATCGTGAGGACCGGCTGCGTGCTGTGGAACGACGGGACCACGTGCAGTGAGGACGCCCTGTCGGTCAACACCACGGCAGGTGGCTGTTCGAAACCTTCCAGCACACGCGAGTCCGCCCCCTCCGACAACGACCGGACGAGGGCGGACTCGACGCCAGAAGAGGAGGAGTGCTCTCAGACCTCTTCGCGCTGGTCGCGGCGGAGGATCTTGGAGCCGAGCCACACCAGCGGGTCGAACTTACGGTCGACGACGCGTTCCTTCATCGGGATGATCGCGTTGTCGGTGATCTTGATGTGCTCGGGGCAGACCTCGGTGCAGCACTTGGTGATGTTGCACATGCCCAGCCCCGCGGCGTCCTGCGCCAGCTTGCGCCGGTCGTTGGTGTCGAGCGGGTGCATGTCGAGCTCGGCGTACCGCAGGAAGAACCGCGGCCCGGCGAACGCGGGCTTGTTCTCCTCGTGGTCACGCACCACGTGGCAGACGTTGTTGCACATGAAGCACTCGATGCACTTGCGGAACTCCTGCCCGCGCTCGACATCGACCTGCATCATGCGCCGCTTGCCGTCGGCGTCGGCGGGACCTGGTTTGAACGCCGGGACCTGCTTGGCCTTCTCGTAGTTGAACGAGACGTCGGTCACGAGGTCCTTGATGATGGGGAACGTCCGCATCGGTGTGACCGTGATCGTTTCGGTCGGTTCGAAGTCGGACAGCCGGGTCATGCACATCAGCCGCGGCCGGCCGTTGATCTCGGCGCTGCACGAGCCGCACTTGCCCGCCTTGCAGTTCCAGCGTACGGCCAGATCGCCCGCCTGCGTCGCCTGCAGCCGGTGGATCGCGTCGAGGACGACCTCGCCCTCGTCGACTTCGACCGTGAAGTCCTGCAGCGCGCCGCCCTCGTCGGACCCACGCCAAACCCTCATCGAGAGGTCGTATCCCATCAGTGCTGCTCCTCGAACAAGACCTTGAGCTCGTCCGGCATCTCCGGCAACGGCTGTGTGGACAGGTCGACTTCACCG
Source organism: Flindersiella endophytica (assembly GCF_054779015.1). Lineage (NCBI taxonomy): Bacteria > Bacillati > Actinomycetota > Actinomycetes > Propionibacteriales > Nocardioidaceae > Flindersiella > Flindersiella endophytica. Next base: position 385,774 of record NZ_BAAGYY010000023.1, on the reverse strand, counting down.
TTCTGCAAGCGCAGCACGATGTTCTTGGTGCCCCATTCAGGGTCGGTCATCGGATAGTCGTCGCGGGTGTGCCCGCCACGGCTTTCCTTACGCTCCAGTGCGGCCTTCGCGATGCACTCCGACACCAGCAGCATGTTCTGCAGGTCGAGCGAGAGGTGCCAGCCGGGGTTGTACTGGCGGTTGCCCTCGACCGTCAGCTTCGCCGCGCGTTCCTTGAGCTTCTGGATCTCCTCCAGGGCGTTCGAGAGCTCTTCGGACTTACGGATGATTCCGACGAGGTTGTGCATGATCTCCTGGAGATCCTTCTGCACGTCGTAGGGGTTTTCGCCACCCTCCTCGGAGAACGGGCCGAGCGCCGCCTCGGCAGCCGCCGAGATCTGGTCCTCGTCGACCGCGACCGGCGAAGCCTGCTTGACCCGCGCGGCGTAATAGGCCGCGTTGAGCCCGGCGCGCCGGCCGAACACGATCAGGTCGGACAGCGAGTTGCCGCCGAGCCGGTTGGCGCCGTGCATGCCGCCGGACACCTCGCCCGCGGCGTACAGGCCCTCGATCCTCGACTCGCCGGTGTCGGGATCGACCTCGACACCGCCCATGACGTAGTGGCAGGTCGGGCCGATCTCCATCGGCTCCTTGGTGATGTCGACGTTCGCCAGCTCCTTGAACTGGTGGTACATCGACGGCAGCCGCCGCATGATGTAGTCCGCCGACCGGCGCGACGCGATGTCGAGATAAACGCCACCGTGCGGCGTGCCGCGGCCGGCCTTGACCTCCGAGTTGATCGCGCGGGCCACCTCGTCACGCGGCAGCAGCTCAGGTGGGCGGCGGTTGTTCTTCTTGTCGGTGTACCAGCCGTCGGCCTCTTCGATCGTGTCGGCCGTCTCCGCCTTGAAGAACTCCGGGATGTAGTCGAACATGAACCGCTTGCCCTCGGAGTTCTTCAGGATGCCGCCGTCACCGCGGACGGACTCCGTGACGAGCAGGCCCCGCACCGACAGCGGCCACACCATGCCGGTCGGGTGGAACTGCACGAACTCCATGTTGAGCAGCGATGCGCCGGCCTGCAACGCGAGCGCGTGGCCGTCGCCGGTGTACTCCCAGGAGTTGGACGTCACCTTGAACGACTTGCCGATGCCGCCGGTTGCCAGCACGATCGCCGGCGCCTCGAAGACGACGAACCGGCCGCTCTCGCGCCAGTAGCCGAACGCACCGGAGACCTTCTCGCCCTCTTTGAGGATCTCGGTAATGGTGCATTCCATGTAGACGTCGATGCCCATGGCGACCGCGCGCTGCTGCAGGGTGCGGATCATCTCCAGGCCGGTACGGTCACCGACGTGCGCGAGCCGCGCGTAACGGTGGCCGCCGAAGTCGCGCTGCGAGATCAGCCCGTCGGGCGTGCGGTCGAACAGCGCGCCCCACTCCTCGAGCTCCAGCACGCGGTCGGGCGCCTCCTGCGCGTGCAGCTGCGCCATCCGCCAGTTGTTGAGCATCTTCCCGCCACGCATGGTGTCGCGGAAGTGCACTCGCCAGTTGTCTTCGGGGTAGAGGTTCCCCATCGCAGCGGCCGCGCCGCCCTCCGCCATCACCGTGTGCGCCTTGCCCAGCAGCGACTTGCACACGATCGCGGTACGTGCGCCCGCGTCCTGTGCGGCGATCGCCGCGCGTAGCCCGGAGCCGCCGGCGCCCACGACGATGACGTCGTACGAGTGGCGTTCGAACTCTGTCATGCGAACAACACCTCTTGCTCGTCAGAAGAACCGGACATCGGAGATGGCTCCGATCGCCAGAAGGTAGACATAGAAGTCGGCGACCGCGACGGAGATCAGCGAAGCCCAGGCCAGACTGCCGTGGTTGCCGTTGAGCTTCGAGACGAACGTCCAGGCGCGATAACGGATCGGGTGCTTGCCGAAGTTGCGCAGCCGGCCACCCACCGCGTGCCGGCAGGAGTGGCACGAGAGCGTGTAGAGCCAGATCAGCACGACGTTGACGACGAGGATCAGCGTGCCGAGGCCGGCGTGGCCCCATTCGTGATCCTCGTTGCGGAACGCGATAACCGCGTCGTAGGTGAGAATGCAGGCGACCAGCGCGGCGGCGTAGAAGAACCAGCGGTGGACGTTCTGCAGAATCAGCGGGAAGCGGGTCTCACCGGAGTACTTCTTGTGCGGCTCGGCCACAGAGCACGCGGTCGGCGACTGCCAGAACGCGCGATAGTAGGACTTCCGGTAGTAGTAACACGTCAACCGGAAACCCAGCGGGAAGATCAGAATGATGAGGGCCGGCGAAAACCACGCCGGCAGGAAACTGATCGGCTGCCCGAAGTCGCTGGCGCCTTCGACGCACGCAGTGGAAAGACACGGTGAATAGAACGGCGAGAGATAGGGCGACGAGTAATAGTCGGCACCGGAGAATGCACGCCAAGTGGAATAGACCACGAACGCGGTAAAGCCGATGAACGTCACAGTGGGATAGATCCACCACCGGTCACGGCGAAGCGTGCGCTGCTCAATCCGCGCGCGCCCTGGGCCCAGTACTCCTGTGGCCATCTATGGCGTCCTCTCGTCGTTATGTGACACGGGCAATGTGACACAGATCTCTCGCACTGTGCTTGCGGCGTGTCATAACGTACTCGCACCCTAGACCGGCTATGTGAGCCTGGTGCCCCATAAGCCTGTGGAGTCCGACACACTGTGTGCGATGGGTGTCAGTCAGGAACCAGGCGGGGAACGCGATGCCGTGCGCGTCGTCGTCGGCGCCGTGATCGTACGGGCCGGGAAAACCCTTGCAGCGCGACGGATCGGGCCCGCGGAGCTGGCCGGGCGGTGGGAGTTCCCTGGTGGCAAGGTCGAGCCGGGTGAGGCCGAAGCCGATGCGTTGATACGCGAGTGTGACGAAGAACTCGGCGTCACCATCGACGTCCTGGACCGCATCGGGCCGGACGTTCCGCTGCCTGGTGGAGCGGTGCTGCGGTGCTACTTCGCCCAGCTAAGGCAAGGCTTATCAAACTTTCCGGACTCGTCGTCGGATCACGACGAGCTCCGCTGGCTCGAGGCGGACGAGCTCGACTCCGTCGACTGGCTGCCGGGTGACCGGCCGATCGTGGAGGCCGTCCGGGCGCGGTTGGACGAAGGCGAGAGGTTCGCCGGCGGCCGGGTCGGTGGCGCCGTCCGGATCGGGGACACCGTCCGCCGGCCGGCCGGGCCGTGGACTCCCGCCGTGCACGCGCTGCTGGCGCACGTCCGGGCGGCCGGCCTGCCGTACGTCCCGGAGGTGCTCGGGTTCGACGAGCTCGGGCGCGAAGTGCTGAGGTACGTACCCGGCGAGACGTTCGGCAACGACGACTGGCCGGCCTGGACGCGCTCGGACGCCTTGCTGGAGCAGGCGATGCGGTGGCTGGCGGCGTATCACGAGGCGGTGCGCGACTTCCGGCCGAAGGATGCGGTCTGGCGGCTCGACTCGCGCGAGCTGGCGTCCGATGAGCTGATCTGTCACAACGACCTCGCGCCGTACAACGTCCTGGTCACCGATCCGGCCGGCGAGCTGCGGCTCGCGGGCGTGCTCGACTGGGACGTCGCCGGACCGGGCAAGCCGATCGACGACCTGGCGTTCGCGGCCTGGCATTTCCTTTCCTTGTGGGATGGCGAAGTCTCCGCAGCCGAGGCTGCCCGCAAGCTGCGCCTGCAGGTGTCGGCGTACGGCGACTGTTCCGCGGCCGAGGTCCTGCGGCACATTCCGGTGCGAGTCAACGCAGGTGTGGAACGAATTCGAAAAGGCGCCGCTGCCGGCGATCCGGGAATGCGGAATCTGCTTTCGACGGGGAACCTGGAAGGACATCAGAGAGCGGTTGCGGCATTGGCGGCGCGTTTCGCCGAAATCGAAACCGCGCTCGGGGAATGAACCGTCATTGCAGGCATCGCCTGCGGGTCGCACGTATCGCCACCGCTGACCGGATCCGGTCCGGCTGAGCCTTTGTTCCAGCCAGATCCTGATTACCGTCCATGGCATCCAACGCTTCAGGAGGGGGAGCTATGGCTGGCTGGAACAGGCCTTCTCGCCGAAATGTGCTCGGAACGGTCGCGGGCGTCGGCGCCGCGTTCGCCGTCGGCACCAGACCCGCCTTCGCAGGCGATGACACAGAGGGAATCCGCTGGCCGAGTGGCCAGGAGCTGCCGACGTTCGCCAGGCCGCGTCATCTCGACGTCGCGTCGGCAGATCCGGGACGCCTCGAACCGGGCCGTGCACGAGCTCGACCTCACGCCGTACCTCGGCGGCGAGGCTGTATATCTGCGATTCACCGACTCGTTCCCGGCCGACGGCTGGGGGCCGGCGGTCAACCACGTGACGGTTCGGTCCGATGGCGAGGTGGCCGGCCGACCGGCTGCCGGCGTTCCTGCGGGAGTCCAGGGATCGGTACCTTCGCCAACTCGGGCTTGACGTGTTGTACGCGCTCGGCGACGGACCGCTTCCGCCGGAGAACGTGGCGGAGGCGTTCAACCGGGAGCTCGGCTTGCGGGGCGTGGTGTTCAACATGTGGGGGACGCGCAGCGAGCTGGTGGTCGCCGACCAGACCTTGCCGGTGTCGTCACAGCTCGGCATCGGCAACCGCGACGAGATGGTGTCGCGGATCCTGGGGCAGGTGCGGACCGACCACGACGGGTCGAAGCCGTTGTTCATCGCGGTCGGGATCCCGGCGTGGGAGCTGACGCCGACCGATATCGGCCTCGTCATGGGCCGACGTGGTGGAAGCCCTTGGGACCAACGCGGTTGCGGTCCGAGGCGACCAGTACTTCGACCTCGTTCGGCAGCAGCTGGGACTGCCTTCGGTGTAGCGTTTGGGCCGTCCGGCGAGGTGTCCTCGGTGGGCCTGCCGTTCGTCTCTGTTTGCCTTGTGCGTCTGCGGTGGTTCGTCTACGTTTGTCGGCAGTATGGGTGCCATCGACTACGGCGTGAGGGTTGGGTATGTCGGAGAGTGACCCGGCGTGGCCAGCCGGAGGACCGTCCCGGCCTAATGTGTGGTGGTACGCCGGGGTCGCTGTGGTTCTGCTCGGTGGCATCGTCGTGGGCATCGTCGGCGTCCGGTACGCGCTGGACGGGGCGCTGGGGCCGGCTCTCCTGTTCGTTCTGGTGGGGTTGCTGAATCTCGCGCTGGTGGCCGACAGCATTGTCGTCGCCGAATTCGGGCACTCTCCCCGAGGTGGGGGGATTCGGCTCGGTTATGTCGACGAACTGACGCAGTGGGCGACGGAGTTTCCGTACCGCTGGTCGGTGGAGATCGGCGTGCGAGTCTTCTGGCTGCTGGCGCTCGTGGCGTTCGGACCACTGGCGTTGCGAGCGCTGCGGGCTGATGACGTACTGGTGTTCGCGGGCGCGTTCCTGCTGTTCGGTCTGGCTTTGGTCGTGCTGGTGCGGGCGTTTCGCGGCCGGCTGTGGGGCGGGGGTGTGCAGGGCTGGCGTGGCAAGCTGGCGCTGACGTCGGAGGGGGTATACCACCGCTGGTGGTTGTATTCGGTTTTCCTGCCGTGGCAGCACATCTCGGGAATCCGGGCGGGAGCGCGAGCACCGTACGCCCTGCGATTCGGGCGGCGGAGCGTCTCGAAGCCGGGACCGCTGATCGAGCTCGAAGTGGCATCCCCCTCCGATTCGGACGCGGACGGCCATGTGCTGTCGGGGACGTGGCTGTGGTGGCCGCTGCCGCCGAGCGCGGGCCGGATGTTCGGCGGTGGCTCTGGTGCGGCAGGCCGCCGGCGGTTGACGGTGAGCGCGCTGGCGGCCGACTCGGTGCTGGTCTACCGGTCGTTGCGGTTCTACCACCAGCATCCGGAGCTCCGGTGGGAGCTGGGCACGCACGTGGCGGCCGAGCGCTTCCACAACCAGGACCTCCACGACCCCACCGACGGCTGACGCCGCCTGTCTGTCGAGGGTGTTACTGGGCCCGGCCGGACAGGTCGGCCAATCCCGACAGGAACAAGTAGACGCCGAAGGCGCACATCACCGCCATGAGCGGCAGGACGAGTACGAGGTAGGCGACCGAGGACAGTTCGTTGTCGTCGGGATTGTCAGGGTTGTACATGACCCCGACCTGCTTGCCTTTCCGAGGCGTACGAAGGGTGGTTTCGGTGCCTGTGCGCTGCTCACCCGTCACGTCGGAGAAGCGGTACCGGACGGTGGTGGTGGTCGTACCGTTGTCGGCCCGCTTCGTCTTCACGCTCGTCACGGTCCCGGTGACGCGCGTCCAACTGCGCCGCCGTCCCACCATGCGAGCCGTGACGACGGACCCCGCGACGAGGGGGATCGCGATGAAGAGCAGGCCGAGCGGTGCTCCGACGAACCCCGGAATCTCCATTGGTTCCACGCCGTCTCGCCCTTTACTCGGATGACGTTCTCGAAGACCGTACCAGCCCACTGCCATGGACCGACTTCGCCATTTCCGGTGGACCGCCCGAGGAGTACGCAAGCCTGAAGTGACAGACTGCGGGGCAGCTCCGCTTTTACCAGGGATGTGACGGGGGATCGTTTCAGGTGATGGAGACTCTCGGTGAGTGACGACGGCAGCCGGTCGAATCCGTGGCACTGGCATGAGTACGACGTCGGGCTGGTTGGTGAGGTAGCGCGCGCGTGCGCCGGCGCTCTGGTCGCCTTCCTGATCGGCCTGGGATGCGCCTTCGTGCTGATCTTGGGTGTGGGCCTGCTGGCCGAAGAGGCTCTGCTGGGCGATCCCGGTGTCGAGGAGGCCATCGACCATCTCAGTCGCATGAGCGTCGGCGTTCTGGCGGCACTCGCGTCGGTCGCGTGGGGTGCGTCCGCGGTGGCGAGTTACGTGCGTGAGGTGGCCACGTCGAAGGCACTTGTCCGGGCCGCCGCGCGGGGCGCGTCCCGCTACGAGGTGCCTTCTCCCCAACAGGTTGAGTCGGTCACCCGTGAGCCCGCGGAACAGCTCATCTTCTTCGCGTGGGCGACTGCAGCCGTTACCGGTCTGGTGGGTGTGATCGGACTGCTTGTGATGCTGTTCGACAGAGCGGATTCGGAAAGCCTGCTCATCTTCTCGATCGTGACCGGCTACGCCTTGGTCATGCTTCTGGTCGGCTTGGCCGCCCGCAAGTGGTTCACCGCGGCTCATGAACGGCGCAAGGCTCGGATCGCCGCGCACTGGAGCGTGGAGGACGAAGGAAAGGCCTGGAGGCCGGCCCACCAGGCAAGCCGGGGCGACGCGGGCAAGAAGAAGCTGTTCGGGTCCTCGATCGGCGATCGCTACATCTACGGCGCGGCTGTTCTCGCGGGCGTGGGTTTCGTCGCGCTGACCGGGGCGCTGGGGATGCGCTGCGCACGCGTCCCTGGAGGTGGGACCACCGAGTGTGATGAGACCACCTACTCGTCGTTCGTCGAGGACATTCTCGCCTGGGGATTCTGGATCTTCGCGGTCCTGCTTGCCTTGGCCATGCTTCTCGCGGTGGTCGGCGTACTGCTCGACTGGAGGCGGCGCCGGTCCGAGCGTGCCGACCTGCGCGCAAGCCTGGCCGACCCTCGGTCCGGCCGGCCGGCCGAGGACCTGCTGGCCTATCACGCGCGGCGGCGCACGCATCCACTGGCGCTGGTCGGTGCGGCGATGTCAGGGGCCGGTTTGGTGTTCAGCGCGTCCTCGTACCTGCTCGGCCAGGGTATGGGGCTGGGCTCGCAGGACGTCTTCGCCGCCTATCGCACCGAGTCACTCATCGCACTGATCATCTCGGTGAGCGTGTTCGTCGCCGCGCTGCTCGGCAGCGGCATCGTCAACGTGCGCGGCCGTGAACTCCGCAACGCCCTCATGCGACGCTGGCCCACACTGCCTTCCTGGTCGGCCGGCAACAAGGGGGTGGTGCTGCGCGCCAAGCGCGGTCCCGCGCTCCACGGCTCGCGCCATGTGAAAGTCGGACCACACGCCAACTCGGACCAACGTTGAACGGCCTGCCGGTGCGCCTACCGTCGTCGGACCGCGTAGCTCAGGTACGTCACTCCCTGCGGGGAGGGCTCCGCACGGACCGGCTCCAAGACCACGCGGTCGGGGTCGACGCCGTCGAACAGGCGGATTCCGGAGCCGAACAGCACGGGCGACAGGGTGATCATGAACTCGTCGACCAGGCCGGCGTTCAGATACTCCAGGACCGTTGTGCCGCCGCCGGCGATGCGGACGTCTCGGTCGCCGGCGGCCTCGCGGGCCTGGTCGAGCGCGGCTTCGATACCGTCGTTGGCGAAGTGGAAGGTCGTGCCGCCGGGCCGCTCCCAGGGATCCCGCTTGGTGTGCGTCACGACGAAGACCGGGGTGTGGAACGGCGCCTCCCGCGGCCAGGACAGCTCCCCGGCGTCGAACATACGCTTGCCCATGACGCTGGCGCCGGTGCGCTCGTGGGTCGCCCGCGCGAGGTCGTTGTCGAGTCCTTCCTCGCCGCCGTTGCCGAGCTTGAGGTTCTCCCGGAAGAACCGCTGCGGAACGCCGCCTGATGCAGTTCGGACCACTGCGACATCCAGCGCCGCACCCTCGGGTCGTCCGGCTTTCTCTCGGGCCCGAAGAGATCCTCGGCGGGTACGGTCTCGGGTGCGACGAATCCGTCCAGCGACATCGTCATGCTGAAAAACACCTTGCCAGCCATCGGTTTGCTGTTCCTATCGTTGTTCGGTGACGAGTAGCTTGCCGATCGCGTCGAGCAGGCCGGCGGTACCGGACTCGCGACCGGCCGCGGCGTCCGGCCCGGGGCCGTGCACACCGTCGAGATAGACGCCCTGCTCGGTGAACGTGAGCCGGGTTCCCTGGCCCGCGCCGTCGTCCGTGGGCGCGAACACGATCGTGGCGATCGACGTCGAGGCGTGCGCCCCGTCGAGCCACATGTCGTACGTGTAGACGATCCGCTCGTTGGGTGCGATGTCGGTGTACGTGGCGTGGTACTGGGACAGCAGGCCGCCGTCCCGGTGCCGCCCGTCGTCGACCGATGCACCGCCGACCCGGAAGTCGTCGGCGCGCTCGACGTAAACGAAGTCGTCGCTGCCGAACCACTTGCGCTTGATCTCGGGGTCGGCGAAGGCTGCCCACACGCGGTCGACCGGAACGGGGTACTCGCGCTCGAGCACGAACGTGGCGTGGGTCTGGGTGCGGTCGGTCATGTCGGTCAGTCCTCCTGAGTCGGGGATGGTTTGGTGAGGTAGTCGCCGAGGCGGTCGAGCCGGCGTTCCTGCGGGCGGCGGTGGGCCACGATCCAGGCGTTGGCCGGGACCAGCGCGTCGGGTACGAGTTGGTAGGTGCGCACCCGGCCGACCTTCTCCGACGACACGATCCGCGCCTCCTCGAGCACCCGCAGGTGCTGGACGACTGTGGGCAGCGCCATGCCGAACGGTTCCGCGAGCTGGCTCACCGAAGCCGGTCCGTGGACCAGCCGGGCCACCATCGCCCGGCGGGTGCCGTCCGCCAGCGCGCGAAACATCCGGTCGAGCTCGGCGTCGCTGCCGGCCTCGTCCGAATACTTAGCCATATGACTAAGTATTAGCGTTCGGCTGAGGGTTGTCAACTGCGCTCGGCGGGGAGGAGCGGTCCGCGCTACTTCCTAACCCGGGAAGCGCCCGCAACGACCCTGCAACCGTGGTCATCGAGCCTTCTCATCCTGGTTCAGGTGCGGATGAGGAGGGTGTGGATGGCTTTGGCGATGGTGCCGATGCGACGCGGGCATCGGGGCGTGTTGCAGGATGCTCCAGCGTTTGAGCGCTGGTCACGGCGCTGAGGCCGTGGGGCGGTGGGCGGCGGCCAGCTCCTGCACGCTGCCGGTAGGCCGTGGCTGACCCACAACTACCGTCCATACGGGTCCACCAGCGCCTGCAGCCGTGACCGCATGCCGTTGGTGCTTGCCCGAGTAGGACGACCCAGGCACATGCAACGTGGCCACCAAGGCGAATCGCCCTGATGGCCACGTCTGCGTCTGGCGTCTGTCGATCGAGTTGGTCAGCCGGTCAGGCGGGGGTCACCCTGCATCACCACGACCTGCGTGGTCTCGGTTCCCGGCGTGGGCAGTTCGCCGAGCGACTGGGTCGCACCGCCGATGGTGTAGCTGACGTTCCACACCACGTCCACGGACACGGCGTATCCGTCCTCACCAGTGGTCTGGAGGTACTTGTGCGTGACGTACTTGCTCATGTCGTCGTCACCGGCTTGGTACGGAATGCCGCGGTGGTTGCTCTCGAACGTGCCGTCGCCGGCGTGCCAGATGTAGCGCACAGCGACGGCGTCGATGGTGACCGGTGTGCCGAGGATGTCGACGGTCTCGTTGTAGCTCTCGGGAGCGTCGGTGTAGAAGACGGTCTCCAGGCCGACGAGCGTGCGGCCGTTCGGCGGGCTCAGCCCGACAGTGCCCTTCGGCAGGTAACGGTCGATCAGCGCCTCCCGGATCTGGTCCGGTGTGGGCGGCTGCGGCTCGTTGGGCTCATCCGGCCCGCGGCACTCGGTGCCGACCAGCTCCCAGGGTCCGTTCGGCGGCTCGTTCTGGATGTAGTGACGCATCATGATGGCGTCTTCCTCGCCACGAGCGTCGCAGCCGTTGGCCGCACCCATGCACATGACGCCAGGGTCGTTCGGCGGCGGGCCGTTGATCGAGCAGGCCGGGGTGTAGTAGTGCTCCGGCTGTGGGCCCGGATCCGGGTTGCCAGGATCGCCGGGGTCGCCCGGATCACCTGGGTCGCCCGGATCGTTCTCGCTGCCGCTGCACTCGAGGTGCCGGGGCGGTGGGCTGTCGACCATCCGGCAGTGCTTCTCGGCGGAAGCCGGACCGGCGAGCAGTGCCGTGCCCGCAACGGTGCCGGGTGCCACCAGCAGCGCGAGCAGGAGCGCGTACACCAGTAGGCGCGGCCGTCGTCTGCCTATGGAACGAAGTACTGCTGGACTTTCCATGTGCTTCCCTCCCGTACCAGGTGGAACTCGTAGAGATCGCTGCCCGCCTTGCCGGACTTCGGCGCGGTGCCCTTCTTCTCGGTGTAGGTGTAGGCGTCATATGCCAGATAGGCCTGCACCTTCACCGGGTTCTTGCCAGTGGGCGCCAGCGCCCAGTCGGTGATCCGATAGGTCGGGCCGTCAAACGAGCCGCCGGCCTTGTAGACGTCGGCGATCGACTTCGCCGCCACGGCGCAGCCCTCGCTCTTGGATGTGCACAGTGCGAGGAACGGCTTGGTGTCGCCGCTCGCGGTCATGGTGTTGAGGGCCGCCACGAAGGTACGGATGACCTTCTGTTCTTCCGTCTCCGGCTGCGTGGTGCCAGTGGTCTTGGTGGGAGTGGGTGACGCGGTCGTCGTCGGCGAGGCGGATGCGGTCGTGGTGTCGCCATCACCGGTGAGCGTCGTGCCCTCTGGAGAGCCACCGCCGTTACAGCCGGAGATCGCGAGCGCGCAGGCAGTGATGAGCGTCGCCAACCCGGCGATTCGCCTGAACCGCATGCCAAAGCCCTTTCCGAGTAAAACCCCTCGATTCGGACTTTAGGCTAGCAGGACAGGCTAAAACGCCGCAGAAATCAGTCCACAGCGGGCAGCACCCTGTGGAAAAACTCGACCTCCAGCAGCAGGAGGTTTTCCGCGACGACTTCCTGCGGCGTCATGTGCGTGACGCCGGACAGCGGGATCACCGTGTGTGGACGACCGGCCGCCAGCAGCGCGCCCGACAGTCGCAGCGTGTTGGCGACCACGACGTTGTCATCGGCCAGGCCGTGGATCAGCAGCAGCGGCCGTTCGAGCTTGCCGGCGGTGTCGATCAGGCCGTTCCGGTCGTAGACCTCCGGCTGCTCGTTCGGATCGCCGAGGTAGCGCTCGGTGTAGGCCGTGTCGTACAGCCTCCAGTCGGTGACAGGCGCGCCCGCCACCGCGGCGTGGAAGACGTCACCGCGCTCGATGACCGCGAGCGCGGAGAGGTAGCCGCCGTACGACCAGCCGCGGATCGCCACCCGATCGGCGTCGACGTCCGCGGGGTAGAGCTCGGCGACCCGCTGCACGGCCTCGACCTGGTCGTCGAGCGTGCTGGCGAAGTCGTTGAGCACGAGGCGTTCCCAGGCCGGACCGCGGTTGGGTGTGCCGCGACCATCGGCGACGATCACGCAGAAACCCTGGTCGGCGAGCCACTGCGGGGTGAGGAAGAAGCTCAGCGCGGCCCGCGCCATCGCGCCGTGCGGTCCGCCGTACGGAGCAAGCAGCATCGGCAGCTTCCGCGAACCGGGCGTGTGGTCGCGCGGGAAGAGGACGGCCGCGCGCAGCTCGCGCTCGCCGAGCTTGACCAGCGTGACGTTCGGCTCGAGCGGCGGTTTCGCTTGCAGGGAGGCGATCTGGCCGACCTCGGCATCGTCTTTCAGCACGCGCACCTGGACGCCGAAGTAGTCGAGCGAGGTCGACGTCAGCACGACGACGGAGCCGCCGGCGCGGGCGGTGTGGACGCCCTGGGCCCGCGTCAGCGCGGTGAGGGTGCCATCGGGCGCCACGCGGTAGACGTGCTGCTCGGTGGGTTCGGTGGTGGCGGCCATCAGGACGCCGTGCTCGCCGGTGTGGAGGACGGCGGCGACCTGCAGGCCTTCTGGCGTGACGGGCTTGCCGTCGACCGCGAGCCGCCGGGTGCCGGGCTCGTCGGCGATCGTGAGCAGGCGGCCGTCGGGGAGCAGCGCCGGAGCGCCGGGCACGACGTCGATCCAGGCGTCGTCGGTGGCCTCGTGCAGCAGCTTGGTGGTGCGCGACTCGGTGTCGACGGCGAGCAGCTGGGCGGTGCGCTGGTCACGGCTCAGCACCCACAGCAGCGGTCCCGCGGCATCGGCCGGCCAGGAAACGTCAGCCACGTAAGGGAATCGCTCGCGATCCCACTCGACCTCGAGCCTGGAGTGGCCGCCGACGTCGACGAACCACAGCGAGACGTCGGCGTTGGGTGTGCCGGCGGCGGGGTAGCGCACCTTGGCCGGCTCGCGGTCGGGGTTGGCCGGGTCGGCGATCGACCATTGGTGGACCGGAGCTTCGTCGTAGCGTTCGGTCAGCAGGCTCGTGCCGTCGGGAGACCACCAGAAGCCGCGGAAGCGGTCGAGCTCCTCCGACGCGATGAACTCGGCCGTACCCCAGGCGATGGTGTCCGATCCTGGCCCGCTACCGGGCTCGGCGAGTGCGCGGTCGAGAGTGCCGTCGACGCGGCTGACCCGCAACTGGCCGTTGCTGGCGTACGCGACGTAGGTGCCGGTCGGGTCCGGGCGCGGGTCGACGACGGGGGACTGGGCCGGGAGCTCGCGGACCTCACCGGTGTCGAGGTCGGCGACCCAGAGCCGGGACGACAGGGCGAACGCCGCGACCTTGACGGCGGTGTCGGTGGCGTACCCGACGACGCCGCCCGCGCCCTCGCGCAGCCGCTCACGGCGGGCGCGTTCCTCCGGCGAGAGCTCCTCGTCGGCGGCCGACAGCAGCGCGGCCGGCTCGACGATCACCCGCTCCGCGCCACTCGCGACGTCGTACGTCCACAGCATCGTCCCGCGATCGGTGCCGCTTGGCGCGCGCAGGAAGACGACCCGCTCGCCGTCGGGACTGACGGTGAAGTTGCGGGGTGCTCCGAGACTGAATCGGAGGGTGCGGGCGGACAGGCGCGGGTAGGACACGGAATCGGCCGGCTCTTTCGTCGTCACGTGCCCGATATTGGCACGACCGCCCAAACCGGTGCCGGACGCGGCGCCGTCTCGTTTTGCGCCGTCTTGTCCCGCGCCCGGTTGTCGGTGGGTCCTCGTAGGGTTGGGAGCCATGGCAGACCGGCGAATCCTGTTCGTACACGCACATCCAGACGACGAGACCATCGGCAACGGCGCGACGATGGCCAAGTACGCCGCGGAGGGCGCACACGTCACGCTGGTGACCTGTACGCGCGGCGAAGAGGGCGAGATCCTCGTACCCGACCTGGCCCACCTGGCCGCGGACCAGTCCGACGGCCTGGGCACTTACCGTGAGAAAGAGCTGGCCGCGGCGATGTCCGTGCTCGGTGTCTCCGACTATCGGTGGCTGGGCTCGGCCGGGCACTACCGCGACTCCGGCATGATCGGCACTCCCGCCAACGAGCGGCCGGACTGCTTCTGGCGGGCCGACCTGGTGGCGGCGGCCGACCTGCTGGTGCCCGTGATCCGCGAGCTGCGGCCGCAGGTGCTGGTGACCTACGACGAGTTCGGCGGCTACGGCCACCCCGACCACATCCAGTCACACCGGGTGGCGATGTACGCCTATCTGCTGGCCGGCGTGCCGTCGTACCGACCCGATCTGGGTGCCGCGTGGAACGTCCCGAAGGTCTACTGGACGGCGATGGGGGAGTCGATGTTCCGCGAGGGCCTGCGCCGGGTGCGCGAGGCCGGCGACGAGCTCTTCTTCGACGGTATGGATCCCGAAGGCGAGCTGCCGCGCATGTTCGTGCCCGACGAATACATCTCGGCGCGGATCGAGGCAGGGACCTACGTCGAGCAGAAGCTCGACGCGATGCGGGCCCACGCGACCCAGATCAGCGTCGACGGGCCGTTCTTCGCGCTGTCCAACAACCTGGGCAACCAGGTGTGGGGCATCGAGTGCTATCGCCTGATCCACGGCACCCAAGGCCCTACCGACCCGGCGACCGGCTTCGAGTCCGACCTCTTCGCGGGGCTGGACGTCTGAGACCGCCGGGGCTGAGGCGGGGGCGCCGGGCATGGGCTGGCGGCGCCGGGTCTGGGCTGGCGCCGGCCGGCATCGCGCCGGCTTCGGTCAGCGCTTGCGGGTCGCTTCGTCGAACCAGTTCAGCGTTCGGCGCCAGGCCTCGGTCGCCGCGTGGGGGTTGAAGCGGGCGCCGGTGTCGTTGAAGAACGCGTGGTCGGCCTCGGTGAACGTCAGCAGCTCGTGCTCCAGGTGCGCCGCCTCCAGCGCCGCCTTCGCCGCGGGCACGGTCGCGTTCACCCGTGTGTCGAGCCCGCCGTACACGCCGAGCACCGCGGCGCGGGAGCCATCGAGGTCGCCGCCTTCGGGGAACGGGCCGTAGAACGGCGCCGCCGCCGCGAGCCGCGGTTCGCCGGCAGCGAGCAGGCGCCAGACCATCGCGCCACCGAAGCAGAAGCCGATCGCCGCCAGCTGCTTGCCGCGAAGCCGCCGCTTGAGCTCGGTAACCGCTGCCTTCATGTCCTCGTCGAACCGTTCCGGCGGGATCGCCGCGAGCGCCGCGGCCACCGCCGCCTCGTCCGGGAACGCCCCGGTGCCGCCCTCCTCGGAGAGCAGGTCCAGCGCGAGCGCGGAGTACCCACTGGCGGCGAGCCGTCCGGCGACCGTCTGGATGTGCACGGTAAGGCCACGGTTCTCGTGGATGACGAGCACGCCGCCGCGTGGCTTCGCCGCCGGCGCCCAGGCAGCCAGCAACGGAACGCGAGGACCGTCGAACGTGATCGACTCGCGCGGGACGGGTGCCCAGCTCGTGACCAACTTGTCGTGCATGGGCGTCGGAGCGGCGGCCGCCGCCTCGCCGGAGGCGAACGTCGTCAGCAGCCCCGTGGCGGCCGCGCCGGTGACACCCAGCAGGCCCAGCCGCCGTACCGCCTCACGTCGCGAGATGATGCCGTCGGCGAGGTCCTCCGCCACCTCTTCGGCGAGATACTTCTTGATCTCCGTCATCGCCTCTCCCGGAAGGTAAGGTCTGCCCAAAAGTAGATCGGATGCGGGCCGCGATCGGTTCAACCGCACGTCGAACGCCGGACCGGCCGGAAAGGCTTGTACGCAGGCCCCGTCGGGCCGGTCAGGCACACCGCTTAGGCTGCGTGCCGTGCTCGCCCGGCTGCTCGGTTACCCCGTACTGCTCGTCATTGGTCTGGTCACCGGGGTTTGTGCCGTCTTCGTCTCCCGCGCGTACCTCCACGTACTCGGTCTCGGCGTCCCGTACGGCATCGTGCTGGCGATCGCGGCGGTGATCGGGTTGTTCGGGGCCGCTCGCCGGTTCGGCGTCGGCGGATCCCTCGCCGCCACCCTCGGCTGGGCCGTGCCCACCATCGTGTTCCTCGTGCCGCGCGCCGAGGGAGACATCCTGCTTGGCGGCGACTGGCTCGGCATCGCGTACCTGCTGGCCGGTGTCGGCCTGGCCACGTGGACGATCGGGCGATCGGTTATGGGGCGTTCGCCGGGTATCGTCGATGAACGTGCCTCTGACGCCGAGCCGTGGTTCCGCTGAGCAAGCGGCATACCGCGCGGCGCTGCGGCGCTTCGCCTCCGGCGTGACGATCGTCACGACCATCGATGCCCCCGAGAACGCCGGAAACGCCGGAAACGCTGAGAAAGCTGAGAACACAGTCGATCACGCCATGACGGCGACGGCGTTCACGTCGCTCTCGCTCGATCCGCCGCTCGTGCTGGTGTGCGTGGAGAAGATCGCGCGGTTCCACCAGGCGGTGCTTGACGCGGGCGTGTGGGGCGTGAGCATTCTGGCCGAAACAGGCCAGGAGGCCGCCGACTCGCTCGCGATCCGCGGCCGTGAGCTGGACGGACAGCTCACCGCGTACGCCATCAAGCGCGGCGTGACCGGTGTTGCCCTGTTCACCGACGCTCTGGCGCGGCTTGAATGCCGTACCACTGCGACCCACGACGGCGGAGACCATACGATCGTGGTCGGTGAGGTCGTCAGCGCCGAGGCGATCAACGACGAGGCTCGAGTGGGGCCGCTCGTCTACTACGCGGGACGCTACATCTCTGCAACGAATGCGCCCGGTCGGGCGTCATAGAGCGTACGTGCCTCGTTCTTAAGACCACTATGGGTCAAGCCACACAATCATCGTCGAACGTCACATCTTGGAGTAAAGCGTGTACGAGCCCGGGGGACCGCCTCAGATGACCCGGCCGGAGGGGCAAGGCCGGCCTGGTCAGCGGCCGGGACAGCCAGGGCGCCCGCCGTACCCAGGGCAGCCGGGTCAGCCGGGGCAACCAGGCCAGCCTGGACGCCCGGGGCCGGCCCAGCCGCCGCTCCTCCCGCCGGAGGGCAAGCGGCGCTCGCCCACGCCGTTCATCATCGGCGGTGCGGTCGCGCTGATCGTGCTCGGTTACGCAGGGCTCGTCTTCGTCGCGGGCGGCAAGGTCCCGTCCGGCACGACCGTCGCGGGCGTGCCGATCGGTGGGCTCTCCAAGGCCGCCGCCGAGCAGGAGCTGCGCGAGCAGCTCGGACCCAAGGCTGACAAGGAGATCCAGCTCGCCGTCGGCAAGAGCACCTACGACCTGAAGCCGGCCGACGCGGGCCTCGCGCTCGACGTTCCGGGCACGGTCGACAAGGCTTACGTCGGGCGCACGATCAACCCCGTCACGCTGTTCGGCGCGCTCGCGGGCGGTGACGCCGTGGCGCCCGTACTCACCGTCGACGACGCCAAGCTCTCCGCCGCGCTGAAGCAGGTGGCCGCGAAGACCGACAAGAAGGCGCAGGAGGGCGCGATCACGTTCGCCGGCGGCACGCCCAAGGCGGTGCTGCCCGTCGAGGGACAGGTGCTCGACCTCGACAAGGCGTCTGACGTACTCCAGTCGTCGTTCCTGGTCGGTGGCAGCCCGATCGAGCTGCCGACGAAGCTCGCGGCGCCCAAGGTGTCGAAGGCCGAGGTCGAGCGGGCGATGAACGACTTCGCCGAGCCCGCGATGTCCGGGCCGGTCACGCTCAAGATCGCCGGCAAGTCGGTGCAGGCGTCGCCCGAGCAGGTCGGACCCGCGCTGAGCATGGTCTCGGCCGGCGGCGGCAAGCTCGAACCCAAGCTCGACGGCGCGAAGCTGCTGAAGTCGCTGGACTCCTCGCTGAAGAACGTCCTCACCAAGCCGAAGGACGCCAAGATCGAGATCAGCGGCGGCAAGCCGAAGGTCGTTCCGGCCAAGCCGGGTCACACCGTGCCGGCCGTCTCCCTGTCGGCGGCTGTCGTACCCGCGCTCGCCAAGTCCGGCGACGAGCGGGTGGCCGAGGTCAAGACCGAGGAGTCGGAACCCGACCTCACCACCAAGGAGGTCGAGGCGTACGGCGTCAAGGAGGTCGTGGGCTCGTTCTCCACGAACTTCCCGCACGCCACGAACCCGACGCCCGAATACCGCAACGTCAACATCGGACGCGCGGCCGAGCTGATCAACGGCACGTTGGTCAAGCCGGGCGGCACGTTCTCGATGAACGGCATCGTGGGTGAGCGGACCGAGGCGAACGGCTTCACCACCGGCCTGGTGATCAAGGGCGGCGCGCTGCAGGAAGAACTCGGCGGCGGCGTCTCCCAAGTCGCCACGACGACCTACAACGCGGCCTTCTTCGCCGGCATGCAGGACGTCGAGCACCGGCCGCACGGCTTCTACATCTCGCGCTACCCCGTCGGGCGCGAAGCCACCGTCTACTGGGGCTCGCTCGACCTGAAGTGGAAGAACACCACCCCGTACGCCGTCTACGTCCAAGCCTGGCGCGACAAGAGCTCCCCGGGCTCGCAGGGATCGGTGACCGTACGGCTGTGGAGCACGAAGTACTACACCGTCAAGACCAAGACCTCCGACCGCTACAACACCGTGGCGCCAGAGACCAAGTACGACGAGAAGAAAACGTGCGTCGAGCAGCCCGAAGGACTGCCCGGCTTCCAGGTCGACGTGTACCGCTGGCTCTACCACAACGGCAAACAGGTCGACGAGGAGAAGGACCACGTCAAGTACAACCCTGAGCACAAGGTGATCTGCGGCAAGAAGCCAGAAGACCCGCCGCCGTCCCAATAACGGGCGACAGGGCTGGCCGAGCGTCTTTCGCGCCGGTGGTGGGGTGTAGCGCCCCGGCCACCGGCGCGTCTTTGTGATGACAAGCCGCGCGTGCCGACCGCCCAGGTCACCTCGCAGCCGCCACAGCTCGACAGCGGTGGCGGAATGGCATGACGCGATGGCGGTTGCGAGATGGCGGCTGGATGCGGGGGCGGCGCTGCTGGTGAGCGCGCTCGCCCGCTCTGCCGGCCACGCTGGTCGCAGTCGGAGCTGTGCAGGTGGAGCTGTGCAGGTTGCGCCCGCGGGTGCGTGCCCCGGCGGTCGGGGCGCCCGGCGAGCTGGCTGGTCAGGCGGGCGGGGCGGCGTAGTAGCGGTAGCGATGGTCCGGGCGGAAGCCGAGCTTTTCGTAGAGCGCGCGGGCGGGCGCGTTCTCCTCACCGAACTGCAGGTACGCCCACCGCGCGCCGGCAGAGGCTCCCCAGCGAGTGAGCTCTGCCATCACCCGCTGCGCCAAGCCCCGCCTCCGGTGGGCAGGGGCGACCTCGATCGCTGCGAGGCCGAGCCACACGCCGGTCACCACTCCGCGGCCGATCGCGATCAGGTCGGACGCCGACGGCCCCGCCCCGGCGCGGAGGCGGGCCAGCGCCACCGGCACAGCGCCGTCGCCGCCGGTCAGGACGTGGTGGGCGGCCGCGGACGACAGGGAGCGCCCGTACAACCGCTCCCACTCCTCGTCCAGGTCTCCGAGCTCGACCGGCGGCGTCATCGCCGACTCCGGAGGCACCCCCAGCGCCTCCAGCCGCTCGATCAGCTCAGCGACTCGGCACACCCACACCTCGGTCGTCGCCCAGGCCTCTTTGCCGCTGGTCTGCAGTTCCCAGCCGCGGTCGAGCAGCGAGGACTCCAGCGGCGAGTCCACCACCACCTGGATCCAGGCCGGCAGCCCGCGCTCGGCGTAGAACGAGCGCACCCGCTCCAGCGCCGCATCCAGCGGCAGGCCCGGCGACCCCGACGGCTGTACGGAGTTCGCCCGTCCCGTGAAGCCGTCCGAAGCCTGCAGCCACCAGTCCCCGAGGTGCGAAATCTCCACAGCCGGCCAGCCGGAAGCGGCCACCCTCGCCAGCGTCTCGCCCCTCTGGGGGGCCCGGGCGGCGGGCGGCGGTGGTACCGGCTTGCCGGCCACGACATCCACCCAGTTCACCCGCACCAGCGAGCCGTCCCGCGTACGTATGACCAGCTCACCGCCGTCCCACGAGATGAGATCACCGAGCACGTCACCGTAGAGTTGCCGCCCGTCGACGACTTCGAGCCGTCGCCGGACCACCACTCTCCGGCCAACATCAGCAGGTTCGAGCACGGATCAGACCTTACGGTGTGGCCTGGTGCGGCGCGGCGCTCAATCGGCGGAGATACTAGGGGGAGACGGCACGAAGGAGGAGGACCCGGTGACCTACGTCATCGCGCAACCATGCGTGGACCTGAAGGACAGGGGCTGCGTCGACGAGTGTCCTGTCGACTGCATCTATGAGGGCACGCGGATGCTCTACATCCAGCCAGACGAGTGTGTCGACTGCGGTGCGTGCGAGCCGGTCTGTCCCGTCGAAGCGATCTTCTACGAAGACGACGTGCCGGACCAGTGGAAGGACTACTACACCGCCAACGTCGACTTCTTCGAAGACATCGGCTCTCCCGGCGGCGCGTCCAAGACCGGTGTGATCGAGAAGGATCACCCGTTCATCGCGGCGCTTCCACCGCAGAACACCGAAGAAGAGTGAAGCCCTTACCCGACTTTCCGTGGGACCGCCTGGAGCCCTACAAGGCCCAGGCGGCCGAGCATGTGGGTGGGATCGTCGACCTGTCGGTCGGCACTCCCGTCGACCCCACGCCGAGCGTTGTGCAGGAGGCGCTGGCCGCCTCCGCCAACGCGCCCGGCTACCCCACGACCCACGGCACGCCGCAGCTGCGGCTGGCGGTCGTCGACTACCTCAGGCGCCGGTTCGGCATCGAGGGGGTGGACCCGCAGGCGGTGCTCCCGACGATCGGCAGCAAGGAGTTCGTGGCCTGGCTGCCGACGATGCTCGGGCTGGGCCCCGAAGACGGCACCGACACCACGGTCGTCGTGCCCGACACGGCTTACCCGACATACGAAGTCGGGGGGCTGATCGCGGGTTGCCGGGTCGTACCCATGGGCCAGGCCGAGGCCGCGGTCAACGAAGGACAGCGGATCGGCCTGGTGTGGCTGAACTCACCAGCCAACCCCACCGGCCGGATCACGCCGGGCGACGAGCTCGCCAAAATCGTGGCGTGGGCGCGCGAACGCCACATTCTCGTCGTGTCCGACGAGTGTTATCTGGAGTTCGGCTGGGATTCAACGCCGGTTTCGACTTTGCACACTGACGTTTGTGGCGGAACTCACGAGGGCCTGCTCTCCGTACATTCCTTGTCCAAGCGCTCCAACCTCGCCGGCTATCGCGGTGGTTTCGTCACGGGCGATCCGGACTACATCGCACGCCTGCTGGAGATTCGCAAACACGCGGGAATGATGGTTCCGCGCCCGATTCAGGATGCGATGACGGCTGCGCTTGGTGACGATGCTCACGTTGACCAACAGCGGGCGCGTTACCTGGAACGCCGGGCGATTCTGCGAGAATCGTTCACCCGAGCCGGTTTTCGCATCGACGATTCGCAAGGCGCCCTCTACCTGTGGGCAACCCGCGAGGAGTCGTGCTGGGAGAGCGTACGGTGGTGTGCTGAGCGAGGCGTCCTCGTGGCGCCTGGCGAGTTCTACGGTACGAGCGGCGCCGGGCACGTGAGGGTAGCCTTCACGGCAACCAACGAACGAGTCGCCGCGGTCGCGGCTCGATTCTGACCTATTGCGCTGGAGACCCCAGGCCGCAGGGACGAAAGGACGCGAGCGTGACCGATGCAGAATTCACGCTGAAGCACGCCGACGGCGAGATTGAGCTTCCGGTCGTGGACGCGACCGAAGGTGCTGCGGGTATCGATGTCTCTCGGCTGCTGAAAGAAACCGGGCACGTCACACTCGACAACGGCTTCGTCAACACCGCTTCGTGCACGTCCGCGATCACCTACATCGACGGTGACGCGGGCATTCTCCGTTATCGCGGATATCCCATTGACCAGTTGGCAGAGAAGAGCACTTTCCTCGAGACGTCGTACCTCCTGATCTACGGCGCGCTCCCAAGCCAGTCCGAACTCGACGATTTCGCCAACCGCGTGACGCGGCACACGTTGCTCGATGAGGATCTGAAGCGCTTCTTTGACGGATTCCCGCGCGACGCGCACCCGATGCCGGTGCTGTCGTCGGCGGTGAGCGCGTTGTCGACGTTCTATCAGGACAGCCTCGACCCGTTCGACCCCGAGCAGGTCGAGATCTCGACCGTACGCCTGCTGGCGAAGCTGCCGACGATCGCCGCCTATGCCTACAAGAAGACGGTTGGACAGCCTTTCCTCTACCCCGACAACGCCCTGGGCTACGTACCCAACTTCCTGCGGATGACGTTCGGGCTGCCTGCCGAGCCGTACGAAGTCGACCCGGTGATCGCCGAGGCGCTCGACCTGCTGTTCATCCTGCACGCCGACCACGAGCAGAACTGTTCGGCTTCGACTGTGCGCATGGTGGGCTCGTCGCAGGCGAATCTCTTCGCTTCGGTGGCGGCGGGCATTCTGGCTTTGTACGGTCCACTGCACGGTGGGGCGAATGCCGAAGTGCTCGACATGCTGGAAGAGATCCAGGCCGCCCACGGCGACGTGTCGAGCTTCGTGACACGGGTGAAGAACAAGGAAAAGGGCGTCCGCCTGATGGGCTTCGGCCACCGGGTCTACAAGAACTACGACCCGCGGGCCGCGATCGTGAAGAAGACAGCCGACGGTGTGCTGGAGCGGCTCGGGGTGTCGGACGAACTGCTCGACATCGCGAAGGAACTCGAAGAGGTCGCGTTGCACGACGACTACTTCATTTCGCGAAGGCTCTACCCCAACGTCGACTTCTACACCGGGCTGATCTATCGGGCGATGGGTTTCCCGACGAAGATGTTCACGGTGCTGTTCGCGCTGGGCCGGCTGCCGGGCTGGATCGCGCAGTGGCGTGAGATGAACAGCGACCCGGCGACGAAGATCGGCCGGCCGCGGCAGGTCTACATCGGTGAGGCCGAGCGCAACTACGTCGCGATGGACCGGCGCTGAGCTGATCCGCACACACGCTGCCCAAGCGGCGGCAGGCTGGGACGGACCGACCAGCCTGCCGCCGCTTCGCTGTTGTTCAGGCTGGATCGCCAGGCCCGAATGACCACGTTAACCACGTCGTTGGCGGGTTAACCACGCCCCGGGGCGTGGCGAGGCACCTACTGGCGTGGCGAGGCACCTCATGACCACGTTAACCACGTAAGTCCGTGGTTAACGTGGTCATTCGCGGGCGGCGTGCTGGCCGCCCGGAGGCGGGGTGTGCTGGCCGCCCGGAGACGGCTCGACGTACTCCTCGTACCCCCCGTACTCCGGTTCCGGCTCTGCGTCCGGCGCCGACTGGTGCGCTTCGGCCGCCTGTGCCTCGGAAGCGTCTGGGTCGTCGTCTGGTGAGTCGTCGCTCGTGTTCGGAGATGCGGCCATCCGGGCACGCAGACGTTCGGTCTCGGCCTCGTTGCGTTCCTCGACCGCGACCCGCCGACGGAGCGTGCCGAGCCAGAACAGGCCGACCGTCGATACCAGGATCAGGCCGATCCAGTTGATCGCGGTGTACAGGTGCACCTGCAGGTCCGTCGGACTCGACAAGAAGCCGTTGTCCCACATGCGCGCGGCCCAGCCGGGCCGGGTGAGCTGTGCGGTGACGTAGATCGCGATCATGCTCATGGAGTCCCACAACGCGTGCAGGATCACGACGCCGGCGTACGCCGTGACGACGTTGCGCGTGACGCGCCAGTGGCCGTTGCGGGTCGTCGCGAAGATGACGCCGCCGAGGATCGCGGTCCACAGGCCGTGGCCCAGCGGCGCCAGGACGCTGCGCAGGATCTCGGTCTCGACCAGCGCGCGCAACGAAAGCCCGTGGACCGTCAGCAGCGACGTCATGGCGTAGCCGGCGGTCTCGAAGCCCGCGAAGCCGAACCCGACCGCCGCGCCGAGCACGAGCCCGTTGCGCAACGTACGGTGGACGACCCTGCGGCTGACGAAGACCAGTGCCAACGCCTTCACCAGCTCCTCGATCAACCCGACGCCGACGTACAGAAACGGCGACGGTGAAAGGAAGTAGGCCTCCAGCGTCGAGGCGGCGAGTACGCCCAGCACGCCACCGACCAGGAACGCGCGCGCGATCTGCCCGATGTGGAGGTCGCGGGCGTGTGCACGTCCGAACGCCCAGGCGACGAACGTCACGGGTACGAGGAAGCTGCCGAGTAGGATGAGTGTCGGCAGCAGGTTGACGTTGCCGGTGTAGAAGATGACAACGACCGTCAGCGCCCACAGCGCCAAGCCGGCGCCGAGCAGGCGCAGCCATTGCGGCAGCCGCCGGATGCCTTGGGCCGGGCCGACGGCAGGCGCGGCACTGACATGCCGGCCGGCAGGGATATCCGCCATCGCGAACGCCTTTCTCCGACCGCTCCCCGGAATACTTCTGTTCTAACCAGGTGAGCGATCCGATACACCAGCCGGGGCGCGCGAGTTACTCAGGCGACTGGAAGCCGATCACGATGCGGTTCGCCGCCGCGCCCTCGTCGGCTTGCCAGCCGGCGTCGGACTGCTGGGCGCTCCAGGTCTGCCCGGCGTACGACACGGTGCTCACGCCGAACTGCCGGCCGTAGGCCAGCGCGAAATGGGCCATTGCCCAGCCGCGGGCCGCCGCTGCCGTACCCGAGGCCACGGGCACCGTCATCGTGTCGGACGATGCCGACGAAGACGTCGTGGCGGAGGAGCCGAACGCCCTCGCCAGTTCGGAACGCAAGCCCGCGGGATCGTGCTCGCTCGGCGGGTCGGCCACCGTGCACGAGAACGCCGCCGGCGACTGCCCGGTCAACGACGACGCCAGTGCGCGCGCGTCCGGCTCGTGCTGGGCGTACAGCGTGCCGTCGGCCGAACGTTGGACGGCCTGCGCGGCCTCGTCGATGGGCGCGGTTTCGTAACCGTCGATCTTCACCAGATGGTCGTAGAACTTGTTCGTCGCGTAGTACGGATCCATCAGCTGCTCGGGATCGCCCCAGCCCATGCTGGGCCGCTGCTGGAAGATGCCGACCGAATCGCGGTCGCCGTAGTCGAGGTTCTGGATGTCGGTCTCCTGGAACGCGGTCGCGATCGCGATCGTCGCCGCCCGGGCGGGGAGGCCGCGGCGGACCGAGATCGCGGAGATCAACGCCGCGTTCTCGGCCTGCTCGAAGCTGAGCTCGGTATTCTGCTGGTTCGCGCGCGCGACGCAGCCGTCCTGCACGAGAGGACGAGCCAGCCAGGTGGAGAGTAGGTTGGCGCCGGCGACGACAACTCCGATCACGACCGCGATCGCTACGAACCAGGCGATCACTCGCCGCATGTCAGTACCTGCCGGTGTCGTTCCCCAGATCTAGGAGCCGTCATCGCCCTCACGTGTTGGAGTGGAGTGCCTCGTTGAGCTCGAAGTCGGCACGCTTGCGCGGGTTGGCCTCGAGCCCGCCGCTGACGCTGTTGCGCCAGAACAGCAGGCCGGGTGCGCCGGAGAGCTCGACCGCCTTGACGATCTCGCCGTCCGACATCCGAACCTTCGAGCCTTGCGTGACGTACGTGCCCGCCTCGACAACGCAGTCGTCGCCGAGGGAGATGCCAACTCCCGCGTTGGCACCGATCAGGCAACGCTTGCCGATCGACACGAGTTCCTTGCCGCCGCCGGAAAGCGTTCCCATGATGGAGGCGCCGCCGCCGATGTCGGACCCGTCCTCGACGATCACGCCCTGGCTGATCCGGCCCTCGACCATCGACGCGCCGAGCGTGCCGGCGTTGAAGTTGACGAAACCCTCGTGCATGACAGTCGTGCCGTCGGCGAGGTGGGCGCCGAGCCGTACGCGGTCGGCGTCGCAGATCCGGACGCCGCTCGGAATCACGTAGTCGACCATGCGCGGGAACTTGTCGATGCCGAAGACCGTGACGGCTGTGCCGGCGGCCTGCAACCGGGCGCGGGTCAGTTCGAAGTCGTCGGGCGAGCAGGGGCCGGCGTTCGTCCACACCACGTTGGACAGGACGCCGAAGATGCCGTCGAGGTTGGCTTGCCTGGGCTGGACCAGCCGGTGCGAGAGCAGGTGCAGGCGGAGGTACGCGTCGTGGGCGTCGGCCGGCGGCTCTTCGAGCGAGGCGACGACGGTGCGCACGACCGTACGCCGGACCCGGCGGATCTCGTCGTCCGTCTCCAGCGCCGCCAACTCGGCCGGCTTGTCACCCTCGGAGCTGGTGGGCTCGCCGAGTTCGGGCTTCGGGTACCACGTGTCGAGGACTTTGCCCTCGTATGTGGTGGTTGCGAGCCCGAAACCCCATGCGCCGGTTGACCGATATCCCAGGTTCGACATGCGCCAAAGCTTGCCAGAGAGGCGTGGGCAGCGGGGCAGGGAGGTGCCGGACGGATAGCAGGCCGATGACGGGCAGGTGGCACCTGGCCGACGTACCGGATGGCAGACTGCCAGGGTGCTCGATCTGACCGTGGATGTGGAAGAACTCACCTGTGCGCTCGTCGACGTTCAGTCGGTGAGCGGGAACGAGAAATCGCTGGCCGACACGGTCGAGGCAGGGCTGCGCGCGCACGCCCACCTCGAGGTGGAGCGGCGCGGCAACACGATCGTGGCGCGGACGACGCTCGGCCGGGCGGACCGGGTGGTGATCGCCGGGCACCTCGACACCGTGCCGGAGGCCGGCAACCTGCCGCACCGCCGGGTCGACGACCGGATCTACGGCCTGGGCGCCTGCGACATGAAGGGCGGGCTGGCAGTGCTGCTCCGCCTCGCGGCGACGGTGGTCGCTCCGGTGCGGGACGTGACGTACGTCGCGTACGACTGCGAGGAGGTCGAGGCCGAGCGCAACGGGCTGGGGCAGCTGGCGCGTCAGTCGCCGGACCTGCTCGCGGCTGATTTCGCGGTGCTGATGGAGCCGTCGTCGGCCCAGGTCGAGGGTGGCTGCCAGGGGACGCTGCGCGCGGCGATCACGGTGCCGGGTGCGCGGGCGCACAGCGCGCGTTCCTGGATGGGCTCGAACGCGATCCACTCGGCCGGCGAGGTGCTGGCGCGGCTTCGGGCCTACGAACCGCGGGTCGTTGACATCGACGGGCTGGGCTACCGCGAGGGCCTGAACGCCGTCGGCATCACCGGAGGCGTTGCGGGCAACGTGATCCCGGACGAGTGCGAGGTGACTGTCAACTACCGCTTTGCGCCGAATCGTTCGGAGGAAGAGGCGTTCGCGCACGTACGCGAGGTCTTCGACGGCTTCGACGTGTCGTTGTGCGACTCTGCGCCGGGTGCGCTGCCAGGCCTGGACCGGCCTGCGGCCGCGGCGTTCCTGAAGGCGGTCGAGGCCGAGCCACACCCGAAGTTCGGCTGGACGGACGTCGCGCGCTTCGCGGAGCTGAACGTGCCGGCGGTCAACTACGGGCCGGGGGAGTCGGCGCTGGCGCACACCAAGGACGAGTACGTACCGGTGGCGGAACTGCACCGGTGCGAGGAACGCCTGCGTACCTGGCTGACGAGCTGACGGGAGCTTGCGCTGCTGCTGCCGCCTGTTGTCTTCCGGGCGGCCGCTCACGTTCGCCGGGTGAAGCGTGGCAGCTTGCTGCCTGGTTTCGGCCGGCTAGCGGGTGAGCACCGAGGAGAACTCGCGGATGGTGAGCGTGGTCTCCGGGCCCTCGTCCACGTGTTCGCCGTCGACGTTGTGCCAGCCTTCGTCTTCCTGGCCGACCACTTGGTACTGGTAGTTGGTCCACGTGACGTTGACGTTCGGGTGGAAGACGTCGGCCGTCATGTACTTGTGGACGACCTGCTCGCCGGCCTGGCTGTACGGCACGCCGGGGTAGGTGGTGTCGGCGTTGGCCGGGGCGGTGGCCGGCTCGTCCTTGCGCTTCGGGCTGGCGAAGTTCCAGTGGAAGTTGGTCGCCGTCGCGCGCAGGCGGACCGTGAGACCGCCGACCTGGCGGCCGTCGATCACGACGGGGACGGTCGCGTCCCAGCGGTTGTCGGCGTCGTCGTCACCGTCGGGGTTGATGCGGAACAGCGTCTCGAGGTTGACCACCGACTGGCCGCCGGGCGGCTGGAGCTGCAGGCTGGGCTCCGGCACGTTGTCCCTGATCAGCTGGCGAACGATCTCGTCGGTGATGACCTGCATGTTGTTGTAGCGGTAGGCGTCGTAGAGCCCGTCGGCCAGCCACATCGGCACAGGTCCCCAGTGGTCGACGGGGGTCGAGCCGAAGCCGATCGTCTCGATGGAGTTGCCGTTGACCGCCCAGACCAGCTCGGTGTGGTGGTCGTTGATCAGTGCGTCGCCCGGCTGCACCTCGGCGATGTCGATTCGGTGCGAGATCGCGGGATCGATCAGAGTGCCGGTCGTACGCGCCGGGGGTTTGAGCTGCCAGGCCATGCTCACGAAGCCCGAGCAGTCGGCGCGGTACATCGTGCCGTAGCGGTCGGGATACGGGTCTAACTGGCAGTAGGTCGGGTTGGCCTTCTCCCAGTCGACCGCCCTGGCCAGAGCCTCGTCGGGCGTGATCGGCTCGCCGACCATGCTGCCGTTACGGGTGTCGGGCGAGTTGCTGGCTGGGACGCTGTTGGGGACGTCGTTGCGGCCCTCACACGGCAGCGCGTAGGCCGGTGCGGCGACGATCACTCCGGTGGTGAGGCACGCGGACAGCAGCGTCAGCGCGGCAACTATCGTGCCGATGACGCCACCACGGTGTGACGGGGATTGCTGTGACACCGACATCCTGCACCGCCCTGAGTTTCCCTGGTTAACCCGGCGTAACGACGATGTACGCAGTCAGCACTGTACAAACTTGGCCCGGAGTCAGCAACTGGCTCGACGTGAACCTGTGGGCAACACGGACGAGTCGGACGCGCGGAGGCAGGTGGAAAATCGAGACGATAACGTGTGCCGCATGACCACCCGCGGTGTGAAGCTGGCGATGCGGGCAGCCGCTGCCTTCGGGCTGCTCCTGGCGTTTGGATCTGTCGCCGCAGGCTGCGGCGGGCAGGTCCACGAGGCCGGCGAGTTCGACACCAAGGCCACACCCGTGAAGCCGATCCGGTCGGAAAATCCGGAGCCGACGTCGAGTTCCCCCACCCCGACGGCTACCTCGACGCCCGTCGACGTTTGCAGCTTGGTGCCACCGGCGAAGGTGGCCCAGGTATTCGGACGCAAGGGCGCTCCGCCCAAGGCGGCCGGCGGCGAGAAAGACCAGGATTACGGAATCCCGGGCGCGACGCCGTACCACTGCACTTACAAATGGGGCAAAGGTGAGCCTCCCAACGACGTCGTGACCGTGACGATCTTCTCCGACACCGGGCAGCCGGACGCCAAGACGTTCGTCACGTCCGTGCTCGGCGAGGGCTACGAGGAGGTCGGCGGCGCCGGTGAGGCGGCGGGCATCGACCGGAAGACGACGTTCGGCAATGGCATCGGTGGGCTGGCCGCCGCCAAGAAGACTGACTCGGGCATGACCGCGCTGCTGATCCTCGCGCCGCAGAGCGCGAAGGTCCAGGCGTATTCGGGGCTCGCGAACGCCTTCTTCGCCAAGTTCTGACCAGTGTGACCTCCCGGGTTAACGTCGTGCTTCAGCTGTCCGGATAGCCTTCGGTTATGTCCGATGGACGGTTGTTCCGGCGCGGCCGGCAAGCTCAGACCTCGACGACGGACCAGCGCCTGCTCGACACGCGCGGCCCAGGCGACTGGGTGCACACAGACCCGTGGCGGGTGCTGCGCATCCAGTCGGAGTTCGTCGAGGGCTTCGGCATGCTCGCCGAGCTCGGCCCGGCGATCGCGGTGTTCGGCAGCGCGCGCACCAAGCCGGAAGACCCGATGTACAAGCTGGCCGAGCGGATGGGCCGCGCCCTCGTCGAGTGCGGCTACGCCGTGATCACCGGTGGTGGCCCCGGCATCATGGAGGCGGCCAACAAAGGCGCCGACGAGGCCGGCGGCGTCTCGGTCGGGTTGGGCATCGAGCTGCCGTTCGAGCAGGGCCTGAACCCGTACGTCGACATCGGGATCAACTTCCGCTACTTCTTCGCGCGCAAGACGATGTTCGTGAAGTACGCGCAGGGCTTCGTGGTGCTGCCCGGCGGCTTCGGCACGTTCGACGAGCTGTTCGAGGCGCTCACGCTGATCCAGACGCGGAAGGTGACGTCGTTCCCGCTGGTGCTGATGGGCTCGGACTACTGGTCCGGCCTGATCGACTGGTTGCGCAACACCGTCCTGGCGGACGGCAAGATCAAGCCGGCCGACCTCGACCTGCTCCAGATAACGGACGACGTGGACGAGGCGGTCAAGATCATCCGGACCAGTGACCGCCCCATGGAAACGGTCGAGTCGGTGGAGCCGCCGGATCCCGCGAAGACCAATGGCCGGCCGGAGTAGCCGCAGCGCTCGCAGCAGCCGGCCCGGCCCGAGCGCTTGGCGCTGCCGAACCCTTTGAGCAGCTGAGGGCTGCCGAGCCGACCCGAGCGCCTCGCGCTACCGATGGCCTTGAGCGGCTGGTGCTGCCGAGCGCCCTGAGCGGCTGGTGCCGCCGAGCGCCCTGAGCGGGCGGTGGCCGGGCGCGTCCGAGCGATCCTGGCCATCCTCGAGCGGGTCGCAGCCCTGGGCGGCTGAGCTCGCACCCGCCCGGCCGGTCGCGCTCCGCGGGCGCTCGGCTATCGACCTGTCGACGGCTCAGCGTGAGGCGGTCCGTCAGACGCTCGCCGCGGCCGAGCTCGCCCGGATCACGGTGACCGAGCGGATAGCTCCGTCGACCGAGCTCGGGCGGACGGTGGCCGGGCTCGTGCTCGCTGAGATCCCGCTGGCGGAGCCGGCGATGCTCGAGCGGTTGGTCCGTTCGGCGGTGATCCGCCTGACGATGGTCAGGATCGCGGTGATCAAGATCGCGGTCGCGGAGCTGATGGTGGATGGGCTTGCGTTCGCGGGAATCGGATTCGGGACGGCCAAGCGGGCGGTCCAGCTCGCTGCGGCCTGGCGGGCGTCCGCCGGGGTCGGGTTCGATGCGGCTGGGCACGCGGCGGCCAGGCCGGTGCGGGTCTTGGGTGTCGCGGTCTGGCGGGCGTTCGCCCAAGTCGCTGCGGCGCTGGTCGTGCGGCTGGCGTGGCAGGTGGTGGCCGGGCTCGCGCTCAGCGGGGGCGTCAGGGTTGGGGTGATGGTCGCGCGGCTGGTTCGCCTGGCGGAGGGCGCGCGGGGCGGTGCCACTGGTGGCAGTGGAGCCGATGGCTGGTCTCTCTTCGAACATGCATCCACACTAAACGTGGCCACCGACATAACCCCTCGGCTCAGAAAGTCGCAGGTCAGCTGCGTTCGGAGCGGCCGATGAGGTAGCGACCGCCGCAGCGGGAGAGGATGCGGTCGGCCACGCGGACCAGTGGCTCCGGCCGAGCCGCCCGGGCGAGCTCGTCGTACGCCGCCTCCAGATCCGCCGCCAGCTCGGCGTCATAGCCCCGCAGCTCCCGGAGGAGCCACTTGCCGTTCCCCGACCAGTGCCCGGCGGTTGCGAAGAGAAGGGTCACAGCCTCGGTCACCAGCGTCGATGCCAGGAGGAGGGACTCCGCGCGGTCGCCGGCGGTTTCGAGGTCGAGCAGTACGTCGGTCACGCCGTAGCGCAGCCGCAGCAGCTGGGCCTCCGTCCACGGCGCTGGGCCCGCCTCGTAGACCCGCTGGGCCGCTGCCCGCGCCTCGGCCGCCACCGACGGGGAGCCCGCGATCAGCACGCCGTCCAGCACCATCGAGGACAAGCCTGGCCGCCGCTGGGACGTGTCCACCGCGAGCCAGCGCTCCAGCGCCGCCAGGTCGTAGCCGAAGACGTCGACCGTGCGCCCCGACCAGCCGACCGTCTCGCGGACCGACCCGAAACCGGAAGGCAACAGAACCACCACGTCCAGGTCGGACGTCGCAGTGGCCGTGCCGCGGACGATCGAGCCGGTCAGCAGAGCGGCCCGCAGCTCCGGATACGCAGCCTCCAGATAGTCCCTGACCAGCGAAGTCTCGGCCTTCACGCGATCCCCCGGCGTTCGACCGCGGGTGGCCGGTCGCCGCGGATGGAGGCGATCATGTCGAGTACGTGCACGGTCTCCAGCACGTCGTGCGTACGGAACACCCGCGCCCCCTGCCACGCCGCGAGAGCCGTCGCCGCCAGCGTGCCGGACAGCCGTTCGCCCGCCGGCAGGTCCAGCGTTTCGCCCACGAAGTCCTTCCGCGACAGCGCGACCAGCACCGGCCACCCCGTCGCCACCAGCTCGTCCAGCCGGCGGGAGACCTCCAGCGAGTGCGCCGTCGTCTTGCCGAAGTCGTGCGTGGGGTCGACGAGGATCCCGTCTGCCCGTACGCCGAGCGAGACCGCGCGCGAGGCAAGCCCCGTCACCGTCGTGATCACGTCGGCCATCACGTCGTCGTAGCGGACGCCGTGCGGATCGGTACGCGGCGGCAGCCCTCCGGTGTGCGAGCAGACCAGTCCAACCCCGAACTCCGCCGCCACTGAGGCCAGCTTCGGGTCGTGCCCCGCCCAGGTGTCGTTGATCAGATCCGCCCCGGCCTCACAAAGCGACCGGGCCACCTCCGACCGCCAGGTGTCGACGCTGATCACCAGGTTCGGATAGCGCGAGCGAACGTCCGCGACGAACGGTGCCGTACGCCGGAGTTCCTCCTCCGCGTCGACCACGTCACCCTCCGCACCGGCTCGGACGCCGCCGATGTCGACGATCGCCGCGCCCTCGGAGACGACCCGGTCCACGCGTTCGAGAGCCGCGTTGTAACCGAAAGTGGCGCCTCTGTCATAGAACGAATCCGGTGTGCGGTTGACGATCGCCATCACCGCGTGCTCATGGTCACCGAACGTGCGCGCCCCCAGCTTGAGAACCTGCGCCATACCGGCCCTCCTTTGTACAACTCGCAGAGCAGCGTGGCACGATCGTCCGCATGACCTGGATCTGGGTCCTGATGGCGATCCTCCTGCTCGGTGTCACCGCCGCGGTGGCAGTGGGCTACGGAGGCTCGATGGGGCGTGCCTATCCCGACCGGCCAGAGCTACTCCTTCCCGCGGACCGGATGGTCTCCGCCGACGACCTGGAGGACGTACGGTTCTCGGTCGTCATGCGGGGCTACCGGATGGACGAGGTGGACGACGTCGTGCGCCGTCTGGTCCGCGAGATCGCCGAACGCGACGCGCGGCTCTCCGAGCTGACCGCCGCGTTCGCCGCGAGCGCGGCGGAGCCGGATCCACGGGCGCCGCAGCACCGGCCCAGCAGCGCCGGCGCGACGGCCGGACCGCTGGCCGGACCGCCCGCCGACCAGCAGGTCGACATCGACCCCGACGGCAGGCCGGGCCGGCACCGAGTCCGCGAGGTCCGCGACCTCGACGCACACGAACAGACTCGCCAGTGACGGGCTCGACGCTCGGAGCCGACGGCAAGCTCCGTTGCCCCTGGGGCAACTCCAGCCCGGACTACATCGACTACCACGACGCCGAGTGGGGCCGTCCGATCCGCACCGATCAGGGCCTGTACGAACGGCTCGTGCTCGAGGCGTTCCAGTCGGGCCTGTCCTGGCTCACGATCCTGCGCAAGCGCCCGGCGTTTCGCGAGGCGTTCGCCGGCTTCGAGCCGGCCAAGGTCGCGGAGTTCGACGAGGGCGACGTCGAACGGCTGCTCACCGACGCCGGGATCGTACGCAACCGGGCCAAGATCGACGCGGCGATCCGTAACGCCCGCGCGACTCTGGAGTTGAACGAGACCGGCGGCGGCCTGGCCGAGCTGCTCTGGTCGTTCGCGCCGCCGGAGCGCCCTGCCCCGAAGACCCTGGCCGACGTACCACCGACCAGTCCGGAGTCCAAAGCGATGGCGAAACAACTGAAGAAGCTCGGGTTCGTGTTCGTCGGCCCGACGACGGCCTACGCGTTGATGCAGGCCGCCGGCCTGGTCAACGACCACCTGGCCGATTGCGTGGCCCGATGACGCGCAAGCGAGTTGCCTCGGGATCGCCGTACGAGAAGGAGTACGGCTTCAGCCGTGCGGTGGCCGTCGGAGACCGGATCCTGCTGAGCGGTACCGCACCGATCTGGCCGGACGACTTCGTGGATCCCGACGTGAGCCAGCAGACCAAGCGCTGCCTGCAGATCATCCTGGCGTGCCTGGAGAAGCTGGGCGCGGGGCCGGAGCACGTCGTGCGTACGCGGGTCTACCTCACCGACCGCGACGACGCCGACGTGGTGGGTGCGGTGCACGGCGACGTGTTCGGCGAGATCCGGCCGGTGACGAGCTTCGTGGTGGTCGCCGGCCTGCTGGATCCCAGGTGGAGCGTCGAGATCGAGGCGGAAGCCGTGCTGACACTGCCGGACGAGGAAGCCTCCTAGCGTCCCTCGAACGTAGGCCGCTGCTTGGCGAGGAACGCGTTGACGGCGTTGCTGTGGTCTTCGGTGGCACCGGTGGACCGCATCAGCTCGCCCTCGTGCACCAGCGACTCGTCGAGGCCATGCGTGGCGGAGTAGTTGAGCGCGTCGCGGATCGCGGCGAAGGCCTGCGTGGGCCCGGCCGCGAGCTCGGCGGCCAGCGAGGCGGCCGCGTCGGGCAGCTCGTCCGCAGCCACGACCGACGTCGCCAGCCCAAGCTCCAGCGCCTCGGTAGCCGAGATGGTGCGCGGCCGCAGCAGCAGGTCGATCGCCCTCGCGTGCCCGATCAGCCGCGGCAGCGTCCACGACGTGCCGGTGTCGCAGGAAAGCCCGATCCCGGCGAACGCGAGGTTGAAGCCGGCGGAGTCGGCGACCAGCCGGAAGTCGCACGCGAACGCCAGAGCCGCGCCCGCCCCGGCCGCGATCCCGTTGACGGCCGCGATCACCGGCTTCGGCATCGTCGCCAGGCCTCGGGCGATCGGGATGTAGTGCCGCGGCACGCTCTCGAAGAGCTCCTCCGGCGCCACCCCGAGCTTCGCCGCGTGCTCGCGGAGGTCCTGGCCCGCGCAGAACGCCGGTCCCGTGCCCGTCAGCACCACACAACGCACCGCGGGGTCGCCGGCAGCCTCGGAGACGGCCGCCACCAGCGCGTCCTTGGTCGCGTTGTCGAGCGCGTTGCGCGTCTCGGGCCGGTTGAGCCGGATCGTGGCCACGGCGTCCTTGCTGAGGTATTCCACAACGCTCACGGCGAACCCTCCAGGCACGCGTCGACGAAACGGTTGGCCGCGGGCGCCAGGCGGCTCGCCTCGGCGTCGAAGAACGCGGCGGCGGCGTCGCCCGGCCAGTCGGCCGGCAGGAGCTCCCTGGGCAGCCCGGGATCCTGGAACAGGAACTTACGCCACTCGTGGACCAGCCGGCTGCGAACGGCGTATGCCTCCTCGTCGGAGGTCAGCGTGACGCCGGAGACCAGCGAACGAGCGTCGGCCAGCCAGCTTTGGTACGCCGCCGCGATGGCGTCGACGTCCCAGGCCCGCCGCATCAGCCCGGCGGGATCGCCGTTGCCGCCCGCGATGAACTGCTCGGCGCACGCGCCCTCGGCCTCGAGCAACGCCGACACCTCCGACGACGGTCGCGGGGCGATCCAGGTGCCGCCACCCGAGCCCAGCCCGCCGAGCGGGGCGTAGCCGAGGTAGGCCAGCGCTGCGCGCAGCCGCTGCCGGGTGCTCCGCCCGGGCAACGGCTCGATCACCAGCAGGTGCCAGTTGCCGTTCCAGGCAACGTCTCGCGAACGGTAGATCCGCGCGGCCGCGTCGTCGAGCCGCTGCAGCGCACGCGTGGTGAGGGCATAGCCCGGGCCGTTGGACAGCCGGCAGTGCCGCAGCCAGCCCTCGCGAACCATCCGCGAGATCGCTGTGCGTACGGCAGGTGCGGCGATGTCGAGCGGACCCAGCAACCGGATCAGGCCGGCGACCGGCGCCTGGCCGGAACGGGAGCGCAGATGGTCGCCGTAGACGTCGAACAGAGCGGACCGAGCCTGCATGTTCCGAGTTTGCCTGATCGCGCCGACAGACGCCGCCAGGCTGTGCGAGACACGGCCCAGGTGGCGAGTTGCCAGGTTGCCCCCACGTTGCGGGATAATAGGCGCTCGTACCGACTAAGGCGCTCGGCGGCGTGTCACCGGATGTGGTGTGAGTCGTCGCGCACAGCTGAAGAGGAAGGGAGTGCGCGCATGGCGGCCATGAAGCCGCGGACGGGCGACGGACCGCTTGAGGTCACCAAGGAGGGACGCGGCATCGTCATGCGAGTGCCGCTCGAAGGTGGCGGGCGGTTGGTCGTGGAGCTCTCGGCCGACGAAGCCAAGGAGCTCGGTGACGCGCTGAAGTCGGTCGTGGGCTAGGAGTCCCGCGACAGACCAGAAGCATGGGCCCCGGTTGCTTCCGCCGGGGCCGGCTTCGTCTCTACAAACGCCCCCCTTTTCACATCCACGTACCGATCCTCAACCGATTGGCCTCTAGCGGCCACGTTCCGCACCGACCGTCCGGTCCGGACATGAATCTGCAAACACCTGCAGAAGCGTGTCGGGGAGGACATTCACGGTGGTGGACAAAGCAGTACGAACGCTTGGCGCGGTCGCGCTGGCAGCAGCTCTGGTCATCGCGACCGGGCCGGCCGGTGCGGCCGGCACGGCGAGACCCGCGATTCCGGAGCAGCCGGGGACAACGGCCGCTCACGGAAAGCAGGTCAAGCTGATCACCGGCGACACGGTGACAGTCTCGGCCGACGGTAAGCGCTCGACAATCCAACCTGGAAAGGGACGTGAGCGGCTCACGTTCGAGTCGTTCCGAGCCCACGATCATCTCTACGTCATTCCGTCCGACGCCGCACTCCTGGTCGCGGGCGACCGGCTCGACCGGCGGCTGTTCGACGTCACGGGCCTGATCGAGGACGGCTATGCCAAGGGCGCCTCGACCCCGGTGCTCGTCTCGTATGCCGACGGCGTACGCCGGCCGAGCGCCGGCGTACGCAAGACGCGCGACCTGCCCGCGATCAACGGCATGGCGGCCAAGGCCGACCAGCAGAGCGTCACGTGGAACTCCCTCAAGCCGGGCGCGAAGTCCGGCGTCGGCAAGCTCTGGCTCGACGGCAAGCGCCGCGTGGTGCTCGACCAGAGCGTGCCGCAGATCGGCGGGCCTGACGCCTGGGCGGCCGGCTTCACGGGCAAGGGCGTCACGGTCGCCGTACTCGACACAGGCATCGACGGCGAGCACCCCGACCTGGCCGGCCAGGTCAAGGCCGCCAAGAACTTCACCGATGGTCCGGCCGGCGACGGCTTCGGCCACGGCACCCACGTCGCCTCGATCATCGCCGGCACGGCCAAGGCGTCCGACGGCAAGTACAAGGGTGTCGCGTTCGACGCGCAGCTGCTCGACGGCAAGGTCTGCGACAACGGCGGTTCCTGCACCGACTCCGCGATCCTCGCCGGCATGGAGTGGGCCGCGAAGGACCAGAAGGCCGACGTCATCAACCTCAGCCTGGGCGGCACCGACACGCCCGAGATCGACCCGCTCGAGGAAGCGGTCAACACGCTCACCGAGCAGACCGGTTCGCTGTTCGTGATCGCGGCCGGCAACGAGGGCCCCGGCGGGCACGGTCGGCAGCCCCGGCAGCGCGGACGCCGCGCTGACCGTCGGAGCGGTCGACAAGAAGGACCAGATCGCCGACTTCTCCAGCCGTGGCCCGCGGGTTGGCGACGGCGGCCTGAAGCCGGACGTCACCGCGCCCGGCGTCGACATCGTGGCGGCCAAGGCCAAGGGCACCGAGCTCGGGGAGCCGGTCGGCGAGCACTACGTCACGCTGTCGGGCACCTCGATGGCCACTCCGCACACCGCGGGTGCGGCCGCCCTGCTGGCCCAGCAGCACCCGGACTGGAAGGCCACACAGCTCAAGTCGGCGCTGATGGCCTCCGCCAAGCCCAACCCCGAGCTGACCGCGTTCGACCAGGGTGCCGGCCGGATCGACCTGACCAAGGCGATCAAGCAGTCGGTCGTGAGCGAGCCGGGCGGCATCTCGTTCGGACTGCAGCAGTGGCCGCACAACGACGACACGCCGGTGGCCAAGGAGCTGACGTACCGCAACCTCGGTGACGCGGCGGTCGACCTCACGCTGAAGGCGGAGTTCTCCGGTCCGGACGGCGAGCCGGCGCCCGAGGGTGCGGTGAAACTGAGCGCTGACCAGGTGACCGTCCCCGCCGGCGGCACCGCGAAGGTCACGGTCACCTCCGACACCAAGCACGACGGACCCGACGGTGCCTACAGCGGACGCGTCACGGCCACCGCCGGCGAGCAGACGGTGATCACGCCGATCGGTGTGGAGAAGGAGGTCGAGAGCTACGACCTCACGGTCAAGAGCATCGGCACCGACGGCAAGCCGTCTCCCACGGGCATGACGATGCTGTTCGGCCTGGACGCCGACGTCTGGACCGACCTGTCCGACGAGTCCGGCACGGTCAGGACCCGGTTGCCGAAGGGCCGTTACCTCGTGATGGGCGACGTGCTCGAGGGCAGCGACGAGAACCTCCAGTGGTACCGCCTGGTGCAGCCCACGCTGACGCTCGACAAGGAGCAGACCGTCACCGTGGACGCCCGGACGGCCAAGCCGCTGTCGGTCACCGTCGAACGCAAGACGGCCAAGGCCGCGCTGGTCGACCTCGGGTTCGTCCGGAACTTCGACGACAGCAGCTTCAGCGGATCGCTGGTCTCGTTCGGATTCGAGGGCCTGCACTCCGCGGCGCTCGGCCCGGCGGCGAGCCCGGAGGAGATGACCGGCTACGTCTCGTCGCAGTGGGCCGAGCCGGGCAAGAACGGCTCGTTCGAGAACTCGCCGTACATCTACGGCCTGCTCGACACCTTGCCGGGTGCGTTCCTCACCGGCCTGCAGCGGGCGGTCAAGGACAGGGATCTCGCCAAGGTCACCGCGCACTACTCCGCTCAGGTCGACGGGCGGAAGGGGCAGACGTCGGCGTTCGGCACCGCACCCGGCGTCGACGGCGGCTGGTCGTCGCTGTTCAGCCGTGACCTCCCGTCCAGCGCGGTGCACCTGCTGGAGCCGGGCAAGGTCAAGTGGCAGGCCGACTTCGGCGAGTACCTCCTCGATCCTGACGGCTTCCCGATCGACCAGACGGCGCTGTCGCGTTCGCCGCGGGCCTACCAGGCCGGCAAGAGCTACTCCGAGCGGTGGAACCAGGGCGTGTTCACCGGCGCGTTCCCGGAGGCGGGCTTCGGCACGCGGTGGGAGAACACGATCGGGATCAGCGTTCCGATGTACTCCGACCAGGCTGGGCACGCCGGCTTCTCGGCGACCGACAAGGCCGCCTCGGTGCTCTACCGGAACGGTGAGAAGGTCGCCGAGTCCGACTTCGACGCGTACGCTGAGGCGGAGGTGCCGGCCGGCAAGGCGACGTACACGCTCGAGAGCACGGCCGACCGGTCGAAGGTCTCGGGACTGTCGGCCAAGACCGACGCGAAGTGGACGTTCACGTCCGGCACGGCGAGCGCGGACGGCGAGAGCCTGCCGCTGTGGACCGTGCGGTACTTCCCGCAGGTCGACGACCACAACGTGACCGCGAAGGCGCCGGTGCTGTTCGTGCCGGTCCGGGTCCAAGCGCAGCCTGACTCGAAGGTTGGACAGTTGCGCAAAGTTGCGGTCAAGGTTTCGAGTGACGGCGGCAAGACCTGGACGGGCGTGCCGCTGGTTCCGGTCACGGGCGGCGTCTACCTCGCTGTCCTCACACCGGGCGACGACGCGGAGTCGTTGTCGCTTCGGGCCGCGGCCTCCGACAGCCTCGGAAACGCGGTTGAGCAGACCATTTCGCAAGCCGTCGCCCTTGGTTAGGGCCTCTCACCCCGCCCCGGACGGACTGCGGTGACCTCCGCATCCACGCTAGCTGCGTTGTTGTCGATCGCCGGAGGCCCCTCCAGGCTGCTCCTCCGCCTTGCCAGCGTGGCGCGGAGGCCGTCCTCGCTTCCGCCCGGGGCAGGGCGACAGGCCCCGCCCCGGGCCCGGGGAGCGTCGGCAGGACGGCGGAGTCGCAGAAATCTGCGGCTCCGCCGTTTGCGTCCTCCACTTTTTGGCGAACCATTACCCACTGTGTGGACATAGGTTCAATGTGTGATGATCCTCCGTGCAGTTTTTGGTCAGCGAGGCCTGATCGGAGGAGCTATCGCGTGTTGTGGAGGCGTGGGAGACGTTGAAGACAGCGAGAAGATCAGCGGTCGCGGCGGCGGGAGCCGCCGTGTTGTCAGCCTGCCTGTTGCTCGGAGGCGGGCCGGCTGCCGGCTGGGCCGCGGAGCCCGCCGTCGAAGGCGCCCGCTCGCTGCCGGTGCAGGGCAGCGACGTGGGCAGGGCCGGTGCGGCCGAGGCCGGGAAGGCGGTCCGTTCGGTCACGTTGATCACCGGTGACCGCGTGCTGGTGTCGGGCAAGTCCGTCCGCGTGGTGCCGGCGCCGGGACGCGAGCGGGTTCCGTTCCGTACGTACCGGGTCGACGATCATCTGCACGTCATACCGTCTGATGCTTCCAGGCTGGTGTCCGCGGGCCGGCTCGACGACCGGCTGTTCGACGTGACCGAGCTGGTGCGCTCGGGTTACGACGACGCCCACCGTTCCACGGTCCCGTTGATCACGTCCGGACGTTCGGTGCTGTCCACCACGATCGCGACAGCCGGCATCTTGGTCAACCGCACGCTCGGCGCGGTCGACGGTGCCGCGGTCGCGCTGCCCAAGCGGCTCGCGGGCTCCTACTGGCAGCGCCTGGCCGGCAACGGCTCGGTCGTGCAGGGCCTGCCCGGTGGCAAGATCTGGCTCGACGGCCGGCGCAAGGTCCTGCTCGACAAGAGCGTTCCGCAGATCGACGCGCCCGCTGCGTGGAAGTCGGGCCTGACCGGCAAGGGCGTCACGGTCGCGGTCGTCGACACCGGCGTCGACCGCACTCATCCCGACCTCGCCGGCCA
This sequence comes from Flindersiella endophytica, assembly GCF_054779015.1. Lineage (NCBI taxonomy): Bacteria > Bacillati > Actinomycetota > Actinomycetes > Propionibacteriales > Nocardioidaceae > Flindersiella > Flindersiella endophytica. The sequence goes on along the minus strand of NZ_BAAGYY010000023.1, from coordinate 344,997 downwards.
GGTGATCGGGCGCAAGAACTTCACCAAGGGCCCGGCCGTCGACGGAATCGGGCACGGCACCCACGTGGCGTCCACGATCGCGGGCACGGGCAAGGCGTCCGGCGGCAAATACAAGGGAGTCGCCCCCGGCGCCAAGCTGCTCGACGCGCAGGTGTGCGACTCCGAGGGCTGGTGCGACGAGTCCGCGATGATCGCGGGGATCCAGTGGGCGGTCGCGCAGCACGCGCCGGTCGTCAACCTCAGCCTCGGCGGGCCGAACACCCCCGACATCGACCCGGTCGAGAAGGCCATCAACTCCCTGACCGCCAAGAGCGGCACGCTGTTCGTGGTCGCGGCCGGCAACGAAGGCCCCGACCCCGGCACGGTCGCCTCGCCGGCGACGGCCAGCGCCGCGCTCGCCGTCGGCGCGGTCGACGGTCAGGGCCGGATCGCCGACTTCTCCAGCCGAGGCCCGGCCACCGGAGAGGGCTCGCTGAAGCCCGAGATCACCGCACCGGGTGTGGGGATCGTCGCGGCGCGAGCCAAGGGCACGGAGCTCGGGCCGCTGGTCGGCGACCAGTACGTCAGCTCCGACGGCACCTCGATGGCAACGCCCCACGTGTCGGGCGCGGCCGCGATCCTGCTGCAGCGGCACCCGCAGTGGAAGTCGGCGGCGTTGAAGGCCGCGCTGGTCTCCTCGGCCCGGCCGCAGGCGTCCGGCACGGTCTACGACCAGGGTGCCGGCATGGTCGACGTCGGGCGTGCGGTCAACACCGCGGTGCTGTCGATGCCGGTGAGCCTGTCGTTCGGCCGGGCGCTGTGGCCACATTCCGACGACGCCGCCGTCAAGAAGACTTTGACGTACCGCAATGCCGGCTCGAAACCCATGGCGCTGCGGCTTTCCACGGTATTCCGCGGGCCGGGCGGCAACCTCGCGCCGGCGAGTGCGCTGCGGCTCTCCGCGCGCCGGATCGTGGTGCCCGCCAACGGGCGCGCTGAGGTGACGGTCACGGCGTCCGGAAACCACAGGGGCAAGGACGGGCTCTATGGCGGCCGGATCCAGGCGAAGGGGCCAGGCGGGCTGTCGGTGGTGACGCCGCTCGGACTCGACAAGGAGCCCGAGAGCTACAACGTGAAGATCAAGCACCTCGACCGGTCCGGCGCGGCGACGACCGACTTCCACGACGTGGTGTTCGGCGTCGACAACAAGACCATGCAGGAGTTCTCGGGTTCCGCCGAAACTGGCTCGACGACCACGGTCCGGCTGCGCAAGGGCACCTACTCCCTCGAGTCGGGCTTCGAGTCCGGCCCGAAGTCCGACCCCGACTCCGACCTGCTGGTGCGGCCGCTGGTCACGCTCGATCGCGACCTCGCGTTCACGATGGACGCGCGGCAGGCCAAGCCGATCTCGATCCGCGTATCGGAGAAGTCCGCGCGGCCGGCGATCCTCGACGTCGGTTACGTACGCGACGGTCCGGCCGGGCGGTCGCTCGACTCGTCGCTGACCGCCGGCGACTTCAGCGGCATCCGGCTGGCGCAGCTCGGCCCGGCCGTCAAGAAGGGCGAGCTGCGGAGCCGGATCGGCACCCAGATGGGCGAGCCGGGGAAGAAGGGCGACTTCTTCGGCACCCCCTACATCTACGCCCTGCTGTGGCGCCAGGACGGCACGTTCTTCAACGGATTTCGGAGGACGTTGAAGGACTCGCAGCTGGCCTCGGTGACCCGGCGGTTCGGCGCGCAGCGGTCCGACCGGGCCGGCACGGTGCTGCTCAGCGCGGCGATCGACGGGGTGCCGGGGGGCTGGGCCTACGGCTTCCCGGTGAGGCTGCCGTCGACCGTGCGCACCTACCACACGACGGCCCGGCACAGCTGGGACATCTCGCTGGCGCAGGAGGTCAAGCACGGCGACCTGCCGGTCGAGGAGAGCTCGCTGACTGTCGTCGACCGGCAGTACGACTCGGGGAAGAAATACGAGGAAAACTGGAACAGTCCGGTGTTCGGGCCGGCGTTCCCCAAGCACTATCTCCCGTGGGCCGTACGCAACGGCAACGACGTGTCTGCCGAAATCCCGTTGTTCTCCGATTCGGCCGGGCATATGGGCTCGTCTGAAACCGACTCGGCGAAAACGGAGCTGTATCGCGGCGACAAGCGGATCGCGAAGTCCGACATGCCGGGATTCGTGTCGGCGACGCTGCCTCCCGGAGCCGCCGACTACCGCCTGGAGACGTCGGCGAAGCGGTCGGGCGTATCCGACTACTCCACCGAGATCCGCGCGAAGTGGTTGTTCCGTTCGGTCAAGGCGCCGAAGCCAGGAGTCGAACTCCCCTTGTGGGTGGTGCGTTTCGAGCCGGCGGTCGACGACACCGGGCGGCTGCCCTGGCAGCCCTACACCCGGATCAACGTCCGCGCCGAGACCCAGCCGGCAGCCAACGCCGGCTTGCTCCGGGGAATCACCGTCGAGGCCTCGCTGGACGACGGCAAGACCTGGACCCCCACCCGGCTGGAGAGCTCTCCGGTCGACTGCGGCTGCACGACGTCCGTGGTTTCGCTACCCAAGACTGGTGGGTACGTTTCATTACGGGCAAAGGCGGTAGACAGCAGGGGCAACGCTGTGGATCAAACCATCATCCGCGCGTACAAAGTCGGCTGAAAGTACAACCCCTCTACGGGAGGAACCAGACCATCGCCGGGGTTAGCCCCGGCCGCCCGGGAGCAGGGCCGGGCGGCCGGGGCAGCAGTCTTTCCGGGGCTTACCTGAGAGGTAATTGCCCGGCCGATGTGCTCCGGCGACGATGGCGGGCATGCCGACTGTGACGAGCACCCGTGCTGTGGTCGAGGAGCTGCTGCGCCGGCTTGGCGCCGATGGCCCAGAGCGCGTCGCCGAACTCTTCGCCGACCAGGTGGACTGGAAGCTGGACTGGCCCGCCGCCGAACACGGCCGCGCCGCCACGCCATGGATCCGCCGGCGTTCCACCCGTTCCGAGGTGGCCGCGCACTTCCGCGAGCTCACCGAACACCACGTGCCCGAAGCCGTCGGCACCGAGATCGAGCGCGTCCTCGTCGACGGCGACGACGCGGTCGTGCTCGGCGAGATCCGCCAGACCGCTCGGCCCACCGGACGCGCGTACAGTGCCCGGTTCGCGCTGCATGTCACGGTCGAGAGCGGCCGCATCTTGCGCTACCACGTGTACGAGGACAGCCTCGCCGTAGCGCAGGCGTTCCAGTCCTGAGCCGGGGCAGCAGCCTTTGGCTCCCGGCTCAGACGTACTCCGTCGCCTGCCGGAGCGGGTTGCAGATCGCCAGGATCCGTCGGCCACCCTCCCGGCTGTAGCGCCGGGCCAGGGTAAGCGCTTCGGAGCGGCTGGCCGAGCGCGTGATGACATCGAGGTAGCACTGCCCTGAGCCGGGGTTGAGCCACGTCCCCAGCCATCTCCGCTCGGTGCGCAGTGCGCCGTCGTGATCGGTGGCGAACGCCAGAACGGCAGCGGCGAGGCCGTCGACGGGGACGATTCTGGTGTGCTCGGGATAGCGCGGGAAGTACCACGAGTCGTCGACGGCCAGGAGGGTTCCGGATGTCACGTCGACGGTGGCTCCTCCGTCGGCGAGCGTGGCCGCGACGATCTCGTCCGCGAGTGCGGGGTCCATCGGGATCAGAGCAGGTCGCGGTAGATGGTGAGGGTGCGTTCGGCGATCGTTTGCCAGCTGAACTCCGCGACCGCGCGCTGCCTTCCCGCTTGGCCGAATCGCTTCGCCAGCGCCGGGTCGGCGACCACGCGGTTGACGGCTTCGGCGAAGCTCTCCTCGAACGCGCGCGGGTCGCTCTCGTCGTAGGGGACGAGGACGCCGGTGGTGTCGTCGTCGACGACTTCGGGGATGCCACCGACCGCGCTGGCGACGACGGCGGTCTCGCAGGCCATCGCCTCCAGGTTCACGATGCCCTGGGGTTCATAGACCGACGGGCAGCAGAAGACCGTCGCGTGCGTGAGCACCTGGATGACGTCCGGGCGCGGCAGCATCTGTTCGATCCAGACGACACCGCTGCGTTGCTCGCGTAGGCCGTCGACCAGGGCGGTGGTCTCGGCGGCCAGCTCCGGGGTGTCCGGGGCGCCTGCCAGGAGTACCAGCTGCACCTCGGGATCGAAGCCGGCGGCCGCGCGCAGCAGGTGGGGCACGCCCTTCTGCCGGGTGATCCGGCCGACGAAGCAGGCGTACGGGCGTTCCGGGTCGACGCCGAGGCGTTCGAGCGTGTCGGTGGCCGGATCGGGACGGTATTCCGTGGTGTCGATGCCGTTGTGGACGACGTGCACGTCGTCCGGGCCGAGCGCGGGGTAGCAGGCGAGCACGTCCTGGCGCATCGCGGAGCTCACCGCGATCACGGCGTCGGCGGCCTCGTAGGCGGTGCGTTCCGCCCACGACGACAGGCGGTAGCCGCCGCCGAGTTGCTCGGCCTTCCAGGGGCGCAGCGGCTCGAGCGAGTGGGCGGTCAGCACGTGCGGAATGCCGTAGAGGAGCTTGCCGAGGTGACCGGCGAGGTTGGCGTACCACGTGTGGGAGTGCACCAGCTCGGCCGAACCGATGGCGGCGGTCATCGACAGGTCGGCACCGAAGATGCGGAGCGCGGAGTTCGCGCCGGCGAGCCGGGGATCGTTCTCGTCGTGGGCGGTGGCGCCGGGCCTCGGCTCGCCCATGCAGTGCACCTCGAGGTCGACGAGCGGCCGCAGGCAGCGGCTGAGGTAGTCGACGTGTACGCCGGCACCGCCATAGACGGCCGGCGGGTACTCCCTGGTCAGCATCGCAACCCGCATGCCGCGAACGCTAGCGGGTCGCGGCGACGCCGGCACCGGCGCAGGCCGTGGTGGCTCAGCTGGTCGGGACCCAGAAGCGGAGCTTGCCCCTCCGCTCGTCCTCGAACTGGCCGTCTGCGGACTCGATCACCTTTCGCGAGGCCTCGTTGTCGACGTCGCAGGTGACCAGGACCTGGGCGATGCCCAGCGCGTGCGCGACCGGCAGGGCCTCCCGCAGCATCGCGGTCGCGTGGCCCTTGCGGCGTGCCGAAGGGCGGACGTCGTAGCCGATGTGGCCGCCCTCCTCCAGCAGGAACGCGTTCAGCCGGTGACGGATCGCCAGCCGGCCGAGGTATTCGGCACCGTCGACGTACCACAGCGTCGTCGACGGTACGCGGCCCTCCGGCCGCGGCGTCTCCTCCAGCGCATCGGCGCGGAGCTCGGACACGAACGTCGCGAACCCCTCCGGCGTGTGCCAGGTGTCGCCGTAGGTTCGGTGCTCGTGCCCGATCATCGACCGGTCGGCGGGCGTGGCACGTCCCTCGGCGCGGAACTCAGCCATCGCGGCCAGAAACGACTGCTGAACGTCAGTTGTCGGACGTACCAACTGGGGCATGTCCACCATTGTCAATGTGATGCGTTGATAACGCGAGAGGATTAGGGTGCGTGCATGAGGACGTCGAGGGTGCTGGGCATCGTTCTCGCCGGCGGCGAAGGTAAGCGGCTGATGCCGCTCACCGCGGACCGGGCCAAACCGGCGGTTCCGTTCGGTGGCCAATACCGGCTCGTCGACTACGTGCTCTCCAACCTGGTCAATGCCGGGTTGCGGCAGATCTGTGTGCTCACGCAGTACAAGTCGCACTCGCTCGACCGCCACATCTCGCTGACGTGGCGAATGTCGACACTGCTCGGCAACTACGTCACGCCCGTTCCGGCGCAGCAACGACTCGGGCCACGGTGGTTCCAGGGCAGCGCGGACGCGATCTACCAGTCGCTCAACCTCATCTTCGACGAGAAGCCCGACTACGTCGTGGTCTTCGGCGCCGACCACGTCTACCGGATGGACGCCGCGCAGATGGTCCAGGCGCACGTCGAGTCCGGCGCCGGTGTGACGGTCGCGGGGATCCGGATGCCGCGCGACACGGCGTCGCAGTTCGGCGTGATCCAGACCGCGCCGGACGGCTACGGCATCGACGCGTTCCTGGAGAAGCCCGCCGACCCGCCGGGGCTGCCGGACAGTCCGGACGAGAGCTTCGTGTCGATGGGAAACTACGTCTTCACCACGGAGTCGCTGCTCGACGCGCTGCAGTTCGACTCCGAGGACGAGGGCTCCGTGCACGACATGGGCGGCAGCATCATCCCGCTGCTGACCGCGAAGGGTGAGGCGAACGTCTACGACTTCGCCGACAACGACGTGCCGGGCTCGACCTCGCGCGACAAGGACTACTGGCGCGACGTGGGGACGCTCGACTCCTACCACGAGGCGCACATGGATCTGGTCTCCGTGGACCCGATCTTCAACCTCTACAACCGCGACTGGCCGATCTACACCAGCTTCCCGCAGCTACCCGGCGCGAAGCTGGTGGGTGCGGGCCGGGTGGCGGAGTCGATCCTGTCGATGGGCACGATCGTCGACGGTGCGGTGGTGGACCACTCGGTGCTGTCGCCGGGTGTACGCGTGCTGCGTGGCGCGCATGTCGAGCGTTCGGTGATCTGCGACGACACCGTCATCGGGTGGGGCGCGGTCATCCGCAACGCGATCCTCGACAAGAACATCGTGGTGCCGCCGGGAGTACGCATCGGCGTGGACCGGGAGAGTGACCTCGAGCGCGGCTTCACGGTGACCGAAAGCGGCATCACGGTGCTGGGCAAGGGCCAGCACGTGCCGGAGGACTGAGCAGCTGGAGAAGCCTCAGCGCTTGACGGCGCAGAGCAGGCCGTCGCCCACGGGCAGCAGCACAGGAACCACGCGATCGTCGTCGGAAATCCGGCGGCCGAGCTCACGGACCGCGACCGTCTCCGGGTCGCGCTGGGCCGGGTCGGCCACGCGGTCGTGCCACAGCGTGTTGTCGATCGCGACCACGCCGCCCGAACGAAGCAGGCGCAGCGCCTCCTCGTAATAGTCGCCGTACTCCCGCTTGTCGCCGTCGCAGAACACGAGGTCGTAGGCACCGTCGGTGAGGCGAGGGAGGACGTCGAGCGCGTGGCCGGTGATCAGCCGCGTGCGCTGCGACGGCACTCCGGCGTCGGCGAACGACTCGCGGGCCAGCCGCTGGTGCTCAGCTTCCAGATCGACGCTGGTCAGCGTGCCGTCGGGGCGCATGCCGCGCAGCAGCCAGACACCCGAGACGCCGCAACCGGTGCCGATCTCGACGACCGTCTTCGCGCTGATCAAGGCGGCCAGGAACCGCAGTGCGGCGCCACCGCCCGGCCCGATCGGCACGGCCCCGACTTCGGCCGCCCGGCCGCGTGCTTTGATGAGCACCTCGTCCTCGGCGATGTAGTTTTCGGCGTAAGCCCAGCTCTCAGGCGCAATCCCGGTCACGACCACGACTTTAGTCCTATCCGGGTCCTATACCGCGTAGTCTCCGAACCATTCAGGCGCTATCAGGGATATCCCTGAACTTTCCGACTACCTAAGAAGCGGCTAAGACCAGGGTCGGAACCAGCGACAACGGCATGTGCGTTGGAGAGAATGGAGGTGATGCCAAAGTGGCGCCAGTGGTAACGACGGGGACCCTGGTGTGGACGTGGGGAGGTAATCCCGTGACGGAACAGCTGACCGCCAATGATGCGTGGGTTCCGCCTTCCTGGGAAGAGATCGTGCGTACGCACTCTTCCCGGGTGTATCGGCTTGCTTACCGCCTGACCGGAAACCGCCATGACGCCGAGGACCTCACACAGGAGGTCTTTGTCCGCGTTTTCCGTTCGCTGTCCACCTACACCCCGGGCACGTTCCAGGGCTGGCTGCACCGCATCACCACCAACTTGTTCCTCGACCAGGCCCGGCGTAAGCAGCGGATTCGCTTCGACGCGCTGCCCGACGACGCGCCCGAGCGGCTGCCCGGCTCCGAGCCGAGCCCTGCCCAGGCCTACGACGAGCGCCACCTCGACGCCGACATCCAGGCTGCCCTCGACGGGCTGCCCCCGGAGTTCCGGGCGGCCGTCGTGCTGTGTGACATCGAAGGCCTGTCGTACGAAGAGATCGCTGCCACACTCGGCGTGAAGCTGGGCACTGTGCGTAGCCGGATCCACCGTGGCCGGGCACAGCTGCGTGCGGCGCTCGCGCACCGGATGCCGGCCGCTGCCGCCGAACCGGCTGCCGAGGGCGTTGCGAAGACATCTACTGGAACCACCACTGAGACGACGGCCGCCAGGACCACGATCGGCCCCGCTGGACTCCCCGAGGGGGCAACCGCGTGAGTCATGACCGCGCGCGGCTCTCTGCGCTGGTCGACGGTGAGCTCGACCATGACGCACGAGACCGCGTACTGGCACACCTCGCCCAGTGCGACGAGTGCCGAGCCGTGGTCGAGACCGAACGACGCGTGAAATCCCTGCTCAGCGGCATGCCGGAGGCATCGCCGGGCGGGGATTTCCTGGCTCGGCTCAACAGTCTCGGCGACCCCAGCGCCGCGCCCGTGGTCGAGCCGCCGGCGCCCGCGAAGCGCCGGATCGTCGGCCGTGGCCGGTCCGCCGGCTCCAAGCATTCCGGCGCCACCCAGCCCATGCCGCCGACCGCACCCGTTACGGAGAGTGGCCGGCCGAGCGTTGGCACACTCCAACTCGGGTTGCCGCCGGAAGGCGCTCCGCCGGCCGGCGACGGGATCGCTGCCGCGCTAGAGACCGGCGTCCTCACGCCTGGCGGCTACCAGCTCGGTGTGCTGCGAGCCGCAGGGCAACCGACCGAGGCCCTCGCGACCGGCACCGGCGACGCGCAGCCGGGTGAGCTGAGCGCCGACGAGACGACGACGGCCGAGGTGAGGACCGGCGAGCCGTACGCCGCCGCGATGAGCACCAGCGAGCCGGGCCTGCGGCGCTCCCGCCGGCCGTTCAGTGCTCCGTCCCGCCCGGCGGCCAGCCGGCCGTTCGGCTACCCCGACCTGCACGGATCCCGCCGGCCCGGTCGGCTGCGCGGGGTTCGGCTGCACTCCAGCCGGCTGGGGCGCAGGTTCACTGTCGGTGTGGCCGGGGCCGCTTCGCTCGCCGGAATGGCGCTGGTCACCGCGTTCACCGTCGGCGGCGCTACCGCGCCCACCACCGCGGACGTCAAGGTCGTTCCTCCGATCCAGCGTTACACCGTCCAGCACGCGGACAGCGCCGTCAACCTCCCTTACTCCGACCCCGGTGGGGCGACGGCGAGTATCGGAGACTCCAACCTCACCGGACTCCTCAGCCCGAATCGGTGAGCCGGTGATGAGACGTCAGCTGTCCTTGACCGGCACGCACCTGATCGCGATCGTCGTGGTCACGGGCCTCGTCCTGGCCGCCGGCCTGGCCCTGCGCAGCGACACCGCGTCGCTCGCCGAGCCCGCCGGCGGACTCACCCCATCCGACGACCCCGAGGCGCTGCGCGTGCTCAGGGAGGCCGCGCTCGCCGAGCACAAGGTCGCCTACACCGGCACGCAGTTCGTCTCGGTCTGGGGCGACGACGACGCCCAGACCACCAAGCTCGTCGACCTGGTCAACAGCCCCGGACACGGCACGGTCGTCAAGCTGCACGGCGGCACCGCCAGGCAGGCGTGGTTCGTCCCGCGTACGGGCGACCTGCCAGACCCCGACCGGGCGCCGGCGCAGAACGGACTCAGCCGCAGCTACACACTCGCGGTCGCGGGCAAGGCCCGCTCGGCCGGCCGCCAGGCCGTGGTCGTGCAGGCCGGCCGCCCCGACGGCTCGATCGCGGCGCGGTTCTGGATCGATGAGGAAACCGGGCTGCAGTTGCGGCGCGAGCTCTACGGTCCGGGCGGCAAGCTGGTCCGGTCGAGCGGCTTCACCGACTTGACGGTCGGCGGTGACGGCTTCGTCGCCCACCCGCCGCCCGCAATGGACGCCGAGGCGGGCGAGCTGGTCGAGCCCGCGGCGTACACCGAACTCGCCGCCGCCGGCTGGAACTGCTGCGCGGACACGCTCTCGGAGTTCCTGGAGCTCACGGGCGTACGCACCGTCGACGACGGTGGCGCACTGCACCTCACGTACTCCGACGGGCTCACCGTCACCTCGGTGTTCCAGCAGCGTGGCCGGCTCGACGAGACGGCGCTGACGGGATTCGAGAAACGTTCGGTTGGGTCCGGTGCGTCGGAGGGAACGGTGTACGTACGGTACGGACTTTCCTCATCGGCCGTGTGGTCGTCCGGAGGTTTGGTCTATACCGTCGTAAGTGATACTCCGTACGGTCTGGACGCCGCGTTGACGGCACTTCCGCACGAGCCTGTGTCACGCAGTGGTCCGGACAGCGTTGGCCAACGACTCGACCGGGGCATGACACGGATGGTCTCCTGGTTGAATCCGTTCGACTAGGTTGGTCGATCTTGACAGACCGGCCAGGAGCTGATCAGTTGTGCGGCCGTCCAGTGGGCGGCATGGAAGGGACGCGAGGAGATGACTGACACGTCCGGCTCCGCGGGGGAGGGGAACCTGCCCGCCGAGAGCTCGAGCCAGTCTTCCGGGGACAGCCCGCCGGCATGGGCTGCCGTCCCTCCTTCCGGACCTCCGGCAGGCGGCGGCGCTCCGGCCGAACCGGGAGAGCCGGGCAGCGCGCCTGGCTCGGGCAACCCGTACGCTCCGCCTGGTTCGCCGAGCCGGCAGGGCCCGCCTCCTCCTGGCCCGTACGCTCATCCAGGTCCCGGTGGTCCCGGTGGTCCCGGTGGTCCCGGTGGTCCCGGGCAGCCAGGTGCGCCGGGTGGTCCCGGCGGTCCGCAGGGTGGCATCGGCTATCCGAGCGAACGTCCCGACTTCGAACCTCCGCCGCAGTGGGCGCTGCCCGGTCCGGGCGTACCCGGCGGCCCGCCGCGCGGCATGCCGTTCGGCGGCGGCCGCGTCGAGCCCGAACCTCCGCGCCGGCGCAACCCCGGCGTACTGATCGCGATCATCGCCGCCGTGGCCGTGGTGGCCGCGATGGGTGGCGCCGCGGCCGGTGTCTACGGGGCGTTCCGCTGGGCCCGGCCCGCCGAGCTCAACTCCCAGCAGCCGATCGTCGACGACCTCGGCAACAAGCAGAAGAGTGCGTTCCCGAAGCCCCAGGACGTCTCGACCGTCGCCTCGGCCGTGCTGCCGGGCGTCGTTCAGATCAAGGTCAGCGCGGCCGAGGGCAAGGCCACCGGCTCCGGCTTCGTGGTCCGCGAGGACGGCCACATCCTCACCAACAACCACGTGATCGCGATGGCCGCGGGCAGCGGCGGCGGCAGCATCGTCGTCGCGTTCCAGAACGGCGACGAACGCCCCGCGAAGATCATCGGACGCTCGCCGTCGTACGACCTCGCTGTGATCAAGGTCGACGGCAAGAAGCTGCAACCTGTCTCGCTCGGCGACTCCGATGACGTCATCGTGGGTGAACCCGTCGTCGCGGTCGGCTCGCCGCTGGGCCTTGCCGGCACCGTGACCAGCGGCATCGTCAGCGCACGCAACCGTGCGGTCACCGCGGGCGGCGACCAGGACGGCGAGACCTCGTTCATCAGCGCGCTCCAGACCGACGCGGCGATCAACCCCGGCAACTCCGGTGGCCCGCTGGTCAACCTGAAGGCCGAGGTGATCGGCGTCAACTCCGCGATCGCCACGCTCGGCAGCGACGACTCCGGGTTCGGCGAGGAACAGCAGCAGGGCAACATCGGGCTCGGGTTCGCGATCCCGATCAACCAGGCCCGGCGTACGGCCGACCAGATCATCAAGACCGGGAAGGCGAAGTACCCCGTGGTCGGCGCGACGATCGACCGCTCGTTCGAAGGGCCCGGCGCCAGAATCTCCGAAGTGATGCCCAGCAGCGGCGCGGAGCGGGCCGGCCTGAAGCGCGGCGACCTGGTGACGGTGATCAACGGGCACAAGGTCTCCGGCGCCGACGACCTGATCGTGCAGATCAGGAGCCAGCAGCCGGGGCAGACGGTGCGGATCACCTACGAGCGTTCCGGCCAGCCGAAAGACGTCATCGTCACGCTTGGTGAGGAAACCGACTAGGTTCGGTTACCTGTTTTCGGGCCGATCGCGGACGGGTCAGGGTAGATCCGGAGGCGAACCAGCAGGTTCGCGAGCTACCCTGTGGCAGTGTTCGACATCGGAGCCCTCGAATTCCTCGTGCTGGGCATCGCGGCCCTGTTCATCTTCGGGCCCGACCGGCTGCCCGAGATGGCGAGGAAGGCCGCGCAGGGGTTGCGCCAGCTGCGTGGCATGGCGGCCAACGCCCGGCGTGACCTGACCCGTGAGCTGGGGCCGGAGTTCGACGACTTCGACATTCGCGACCTCAATCCGCGGCAGTTCGTGCGCAAGCACGTGCTCGACGGTCTTGATGAGGACGACCTTCGAGTCGACCGCGACCTCGACATCCGCGACGACCTCCGGGTCGACCTCGACGCCGAGCCGACGACGTACTCCAACGGCTCCTCCTCGACCACGGTCAACGGCAGCGACCAGGCAGACACCGACGCGGAGCTCAACGACTCCGACAGCACGACGGCGACGCTCACCCGCAAGCCGCCGCCGTTCGACACCGACGCCACCTGAGGTGCGTCCAGTCCGGCTGGGCCGGCGACAAGGAATTCGTAAGGCGATCGCATAGGTCCGTGGCCGACACTCGTCAGCATCCGACGAGGAGGACACACGGTGGGAACCTGCGATCCAGCCGCCCTCGAGAAGGCGGCCAAAGCCACTCGCGAGATCAAGGACAAGCTCGGCCAGTACGGCGACCTGGCTGACGCGTCGACGAAACAGGCCGGGACGTTGCTGAGCGACCAGCACTTCGCTCTTGGTGGGGCGATGGCCAAGACCGCCGAGACCTGGTGGTTCCAGGTCAACACGCTCTACAAGGCCTGCGCGAGCCTCGAGGCCGCGCTCGCCGCCTGCGCCAAGAACAACCGCGCCGTCGAGGACCAGAACTCCCAGCGGCTGAACCAGCTGACCAGCCGCTTCCAGTGAGGTGACGCGCGATGCTGACGTACGGCAATCTCTTCCGCGCTCCCGTCTACGCCCTGCAGCGGGCCGTCGACGACTGGACGGCGATGATCAAGAAGATCGAGGAGCTCACCGGCGACCTGGACGACTCCGTTGCCAAGCCGCTGCACGAGTCCGGCTGGGAGGGCAAGGACGCGGACGCGGGGTTCGCCTCGATCAAGAAGATGAGCAAGGAGTTCGAGGACGCGGTCAAGGAGGCAACCGGCATCCGCGACCTGCTCCAGGACGCTCACAAGCGGCTGCAGGACGACCAGAACGGGCTCTACCGCCTGGCCGACGGGGTGGTCAAGCAGGAGCAGTTGCGACCCGTAGACCAGATGACCGACGGCTACTGCATGCCGGAGCCGCCGATCGAGGGCGACAACATGGCGACCTGGCGCGGCAAGGCGAGCGTCGAGCAGGCCTCGAGGGACTGGCAGGAGGCCAACAAACGAGTCTCCGCGATGATCCGCCCGCTGCTGATCGACGCGGAACGGGCCAGCACGACCGCGGCCTGGGGCCTCGGCCACGACACAGGTGGAGATCGCGGCAACTTCAACGATCACGTCGACAACGACCTGACGACGGCGTGGAAGCACCGCCTGGAGTCGTACCAGACGCCCGACGATCCGGATCCCAAGAGATACAAGGTCAAGGTCGGCCCGTTCGAAGAGCCGTTGACCGGCCGCGAGAAGCAGATCTGGGACAAGCTCGGCCCTGCGGACAAAGCGACGTTCGCGAAGGCGAAGTTCGACGCGGAGAGGGCTGCGACGGCCCGGTTCCCCGGCGACGCGAACACCGGGACCCAACGGGACGCGTTCCGGCACGCGTACTGGAGCGCGCGGCTGACCCGCGACTTCGGACCCGAGTTCGCCAGGCAGTTCACCACCGCACACGAGGGCAACCCGGATCCCAATCAGTACCGCGTGGTTCAGGAGGAGATGGACCTGCACAACAACGAAGTCGGCCGCGGGATCGCGCAGACGTACCCCAACGAGACCAACGACACCCTGGCCGATCGGGTCGAGCAGGCGGTACGCGAGGGCCGGACCGTTGGCATCAAGGACAAGCACGAGGTCTGGTCGAGCAACCAGGTCGGCTAGGGGCAGCGGAGGCGTCATCCACAGGCCGGATCGCGAGTCCGGTTGCGCTGCTACACCGAGTGTTAGGCTCCGACTCTGACGATGCGTTGCCTCGTTGGAGGGATACGTGGCGCAGTTCCGCGTCTTCGGCCCCGTCGAGCTGTTGGTCGCCGGCCATCCGCAGGACCTCGGTCCGCCCAAGCAACGCGTTGTGCTCGCAGCGCTGGTGATCGATGCCGGGCACCCGGTCTCTGCTGAAACCCTGATCGAACGTGTCTGGGCCGACGATCCGCCGCGGCAGCCGCGCAACGCGCTCTATGGTCACATCGCACGCCTGCGGAAGCTGCTCCAGCGTGCCGCGGCCACCGAGCAGGCGGAGCCAGGCCGGCGCCAGGCCACGCTGGTCCGCCGCGCCGGCGGGTACGTCCTCGACGTCGACCCCGACTGCGTTGACGTCCATCGGTTCGAACGGCTGGTGGCGCAGGCAGCCGGTCCGGACCTGGATGGCGAGCAGCAGGCCACCCGCATCCGCGAGGCACTCGAGCTGTGGCGGGAGCCGCCGCTGGCCGACCTGTCCGGCCCGTGGGTGGAGCGGACCCGGATGTGGCTGACGCAGCTCTACCTCGATGCCTTTCTGGCCTGGGGAAGAGCCGAGCTGCGGCTGGGCCGTCCTGACCGCGTGATCGGCCAGGCGCAGCAGCTGCTCGCCGAGCACCCGATGGTGGAACCCCTTGCGGTGTTGCTGATCCAGGCCCTGCACGAGGCCGGCCGCACCGCGGAAGCACTCGACCGGTACGAGACGACCCGACGCCTGCTGGCCGACGAGCTCGGCGTGGATCCGGGCGCGGACCTGCAGGACCTGCACGTGGCGATGCTTCGCGGTGAGCCCGTCCCCGGCTCGCGGGCCCGAACAGCGCAGGCGGTCCAACCCGCCGCCCAGCTCACCGGCCCGCGGCAGGCTCCCGAACCACGGCCCGCGGAGCTGCCGCCGGAGCTGGTGTCGCTCACCGGACGGGACCAGGAGATCGCCGAGCTCGTCGCGTTCGCCGAACGGGGCGGTTGGGGCGCCGGGTCGGCCACCGTCTGTGCGATCGACGGCATGCCCGGTGTCGGCAAGACCGCACTTGCCGTCCATGCCGCGCACCGGCTCGCCTCGGCGTACCCCGACGGCCAGCTCTATCTCGATCTGCGCGGGTTCACGGCCGGCGTCGCGCCACTGTCACCGGGCGACGCGCTGGAGCGGCTGCTGAGGGCCGTGGGCGTGCCCGCCGCCCTGGTCCCGCCCGACACGGACGAACGCGCCGGGCTGTGGAGGAGCCGCACCGCGGGCCGGCGGTATCTGCTGCTGCTCGACAACGCCGTCGGCGCGCCGCAGGTACGGCCCCTTCTGACCGCCGCGCCGGAGAGCCTGACGCTGGTGACCAGCCGGCAGCGACTCAGCACGCTCGACGCCGCGCAGCACATCGCGCTCGACGTGCTGGAGCTGCCGGAGGCCATCCGGTTGTTCCGTACGCTCGCCGGCACAGAGCGGCTCGCGGACGAACCGGACGCGCTGGTGGGGCAACTGGTCCAGATGTGCGGCCGGCTCCCGCTGGCGGTACGGCTGCTGGCCGGGAGACTGCGGCACCGGCCGGGCTGGAGCCTCCAGGATCTGGTGACCCGCCTCCGCGACCGGCAGCGCCGGCTCGCCGAACTCAGCAGTGGCTCGGAAGGGGTCGCGGCGGCGTTCCGGCTGTCGTACGAGCAACTCGACGCCCAGCGGCGACGGCTGTACCGCCTGCTGAGCCTGCAGCCTGGCACCGACCTCGGCGCGTACGCCGCGGCCGCGCTGGCCGGCATCGAGCCGGCGGAGGCCGAGACCGCGCTGGAGGCGCTGGTCGACGCGCACCTGCTCGAGTCGAGGAGCCTCGGCCAGTACTACTTCCATGACCTGTTGCGTGCGCACGCCGGCGAGCTGGTTCGCGAGGAGGAGCCTGACGGCGAACGTTCGGCGGCGATCCAGCGTCTGCTCGACCACTACCTCCACACGCTCGCGCACGCGATGGACGCGTACGAGCCGGCGGAGCGGCATCGCCGGCCCGCGATCGCCGCCGCGCCGTCCGCCGCCACCGGGCCGGTGTTCGCCAGCGCGGATGCCGCCGAGGGATGGCTGGCGGCCGAACGGGCGAACCTGGTGGCACTCGTGGACCACGCGGTCGAGCGGCAGGCGATCGGGGCGCTGGCGAGCCTGCTGTTCGGCTACCTCAACGACCGGGCGCTCTACTCCGACGCGCTCCGCTTGCACAACAAGCACCTGGCGGCGGCACGGGCCGGCACTGATCCGGTCGACCAGGCGCGGGCGCTGTATCACCTCGGCGAGACGTACTACCGGCTGAACCGGCACGACGTCGCGCTCACGTGCCTCGACCAGGCGGACCTGCTGCTGCCCCACACCGGCGACCGGAGCGAGCGCGCGCACGTACTCCAGGTTCGGGGCAGCGTGCTCGAGGACGTCGGCCGGTTCCCGGAAGCCCTTGCCTGCTTGACGGATGCGGCTCGCCTGCACCACGCCACCGGCGACCGCGGCGGCGAGGCGCGTACGTTGTGCGCGCTGTCGGAGCTGGACCGGATCTTCGGGCGGCTGGAGCGGGCCGAGGCTCATGCGCTGCGGGCGTTGGAGCTCGCCCGCTCGTCGGCGGACCGGCTGTCGGAGGCCGCGGCGCACCGATTCCTGGGGGCGGTCTACGTCGGGATGGCGCGGTATCAGGAGGCGTTGCCGCACTGCCAGGAGAGCCTGCGCCGGTATCGGGGAATCGGGAACCAGCCGCGCGAGTGTCTCGCGCTGGTGTCGGCGGGGAACGCGCTACGTGGACTGGGGCGATTCGGGGAGGCCGGGGAGCGATATCGCGAGGCGTTGTCGATCGCGTGTGAGATCCAGAACCCCAACAGCGAGCTCGAGGCGCGCCACGCGCTGGGCGAGGCGTTGCGCGAGCGTGGGGAGCTGACAGAGGCAGTCGACCAGTTGCGGAAGGCGGCCGGGTTGGCGCGGGAGCTGGGGCAGGAGTACGACCAAGCGCGCGCCGAGCACGCGCTGGGACGGGCGTACCTGGACCTCGGCGACCCCGCGGGCGCCCGCGAGCACCTCAGCGAAGGATCGGCGATCTTCCAGCGCCTTGGCGTGCCACCCGAGCCGGCGGCCGGAGCGCGGGGCCGGGAAGTGCCGAGGCAGAACCGGGCGGAACGGCGCTGACGGCACGCGCTCGCACGCGACCGAGGTCGGAAACCGGTTCGGGGCAGTCGGCGTCTTGCGCATTTCTTGTGGCAGTGGGACACGGTCTGAGTAATGTCCGCCGATTTGCCGGAGAATTGTCGTTCGTCGTGCGGTCGGGTATTTCGTGCCAATCACCAATTCGGCAGGGGTGTCGATATCTGTGTGCGGATATTGTGCGGGCCGGATGCGACGATGACGCCTGCCGGGCGGTCGATGTGACGCCTGGGCGCTTGGGGTTCTCTTGGGCACCATCGAGCAATTCATGGAACCAGAGAGAGTGGGTTGGCATGAAAGCTACAAGAGCCTTGACGGCAACACTTGCGGCAGTTGTGATCGTCCTGGGCACCGCCCTGTGGTCGCCCGCGGCGATGGCTGGACCTCCTCCGATCACGCTCCGGAATTCGGCACCCAACGGTCCGATCTCAGCAAACTCGCGAACAGCATCCGCGAGCTGCGTGCCGGTAGGGGCGGACCACAAGAAGACGGCGCGGTCCGGCAACCAGGTCAGCTGTGCCGCCGCCTCGCCCGCCGAGGTCGAGCGGGCGCGTGCGTACCTCCGCGACAAGCACCGCGACTCTGCCGATGTGGGCGCGGCGGCATCCCTGGAGCCGATTCCGCAGTGGTGCCTGGACAACGCCTTCAACGGGATCGCGTTCAACCGCACCCAGGTGTGCGAGATTGGTGCCTGGACCAGCACCATCACCTCTCCGAACGGTGTAGTTCTCGCCACGTTGACCTATGTCGCCACGACGTATACCTACACATTTGCCGACAGCAATATCTGGGGCGAGCAAATGGAGCTGGAACTCATCAGCGGCACCGGTATCGTCAAAGGAACCACGGTGGACGGCGACGCCGACTGTGGTCCTCCCGTTCCGGAGCAGCGTTGTGATATTGCCTCGCTCGACTTTCCCGAGCAGAAGTTCGAGGTCGGCTCCAGGGCTGCCGGCAGCGCGTTCTACGAATCCGTTGACCTCGCATCCGGTGATGTCCGCAGTGAGGAATCGCGGCTCTTCGCCTACTTCCACAATCCCGAATGGGAAGCTCAAGGCGCTGACGGCTTCGGACTCATCTGGCTTTCATTTCCGCGCTGCGACAACGCGCTGCCGGGCTATCCCATCGGCGGCTGCGTTTTCTCGCAGTACACCTGGTCCACGATGACGTACCGTCTCGACGGCCCCTATCCGGAGCTGGCGCTGCACATTGCCGCGGCGCAAGCCTCTGGACTGCCCGGCGCCTTCATCGACGGCCCCAACCCCACACCGCTGGAGCGCGTCACCAACGACACGCTCATAGCGTTGAACCGCGACGCGGCGTGCAACATCCCGGCATATCCCCGACCACCGGGCAAGGACTGCGACGAGTACCCCTTCGCCTCCACCGCCCAGGGCGCGTTCCTCGGCGGCGGAGCCGCGCGGACCTTCGACTGGTGCCAGATCGACGAGCCGGAAGGCGAAGGGCCGGTCGGCTACAGCGTCTGCATGATCGACAGCGGGCAGAACCAACGTGGCGGCTCCGACCTGAACACCGTGCTGTTCCTACCTTTCCGGATCATCGACGGAGACCCGTTCCACGTGAACGTCGAGTAGTGCCTCGAGCGCGGCTGAGCGCCTCGAACCCTCGAATCCCTAGGCCGGAGTCAGGCCGAGCGACTTTCCGACCAGGCTGTTGCGCCGCGCGCCCAGCTGCTTGGCCAGGTCGTTCAGCACCTCAGACGCGGGCGTCGGAGGCTCGCTGAGTACGACGGGCCGGCCGCCGTCGCCGCCGGAGCGGAGGGCGGGGTCGAGCGGGACCTCGGCCAGCAGCGGTACGTCGTAGCCGAAGCGTTGCGTCAGCGTCGCCGCCACTCGGGCGCCGCCGCCGGAGCCGAAGATGTCGAGCCGGTGCGACGGGCCGCAGTGGGGGCACGGAAGCCACGACATGTTCTCGATCACGCCGGTCACCCGCTGGTTGAGCATCGACGCGATCGTGCCGGCGCGCTCGGCCACCTCGGCGGCCGCTTCCTGCGGTGTCGTCACCACGATGACCTCGGCGCCGGTCAGCTGCTGCCCCACCGAGATCGCCATGTCGCCGGTCCCCGGCGGCAGGTCGAGCAGCAACACGTCGAGGTCGCCCCAGAAGACGTCGCCGAGCATTTGGGTCAGTGCCTTGTCGAGCATCGGCCCGCGCCATGCCACCACCTGGTCGCGCCGCGGCTTCAGCATGCCGATGGAGATGGCCTTCACGTCGTAGGCGGGTACCGGCATGATCATCTGCTCGACGCGGGTCGGCCGGGAGTCGGCGATGCCGAGCATCGCGGGCACCGAGTGGCCGTAGACGTCGGCGTCGACCACGCCGACCGACAGCCCCTGAGCAGCCAGCGCGACCGCGAGGTTGACCGTCACCGACGACTTGCCGACGCCACCCTTGCCGGACGCGATCGCGAACACGCGCGTGAGGGAGTCGGCCTTGGCGAAGCGGTTCTCGCGTACGGGCGCCGATCCGCGCAGGCGAGTCTGCAGCCCTTGCCGCTGTTCATCAGACATCACACCGAGCGTCACCTCGACGTTGGTCACGCCGGGTAGCTTCGACATCGCCGCGGTGACATCGCGGGTCAGCGTCTCACGCATCGGACAACCGGCTACGGTCAGCAGCACCGTGACCTCGGCCTTGCCGTCAGGTGTGATCTCCGCGGACTCGACCATGCCGAGATCGGTGATCGGGCGCTTGATCTCGGGGTCCAGCACGCCGTGGAGCGCCTCACGGACCTGCTCCTCGGTGGGCAGCGTTTGCATGTCTTCGATGCTACGGGCGTCCGCCGAGATCACCACCAACCGGGCGCCGCAGTTGCTCATCATCCGAGCCGGCCGCCTGCTTCTCGGCGTGCTTCTCCAGCGCCGAACGCAGCTCGGAGCGTACGAAGTCACGGGTTGCGACGTCACCGAGCGCGATCCGCAGCGACGCGATCTCGCGCGCCAGGAACTCCATGTCGGCCCTGGCCTGCGCGTCCGCCGCACGGTCCCGTTCGTACTGAACGCGGTCCCGCGCCTCCTGCCGGTTCTGCGCCAGCAGGATGAGCGGCGCGGCGTAGGAGGCCTGCGTGGAGAAGAAGAGGTTGAGCAGGATGAAGGGGTACGGGTCCCAGCGCAGCCCGAACAGCCCGATGAGGTTGATCAGGACCCACAGGATGACGAACATCGTCATGTACGCCAGGAACCGCGCGGTGCCCATGAACCGCGCGAATGTCTCGGCGAACCGCCCGAAGCGTTCCGGGTCGTACTCGAAGCGAACCGGCGAGCGGTTGGGCAGCTGCGGAACGTCCAGCCGCTGGCTGTCACGTGCCACGGGTCACCTCCGCATGGCGTTCCCGCCAGTCGGCGGGCAGCAGGTGGTCGAGCACGTCGTCGACGGTGACCGCGCCGACCAGCCGGCCCGCCTCGTCGACGACGGGCGCGGCGACGAGGTTGTAGGCCGCGAGGTAGCCGGTGACGTCCTCCAGCGAGGTCTCCGGCCGTAGCGCCTCGAGCTCGGTGTCGGTGGCGGCGGAGACGAGCGTCGAGGGGGGCTCGCGGAGCAGGCGCTGGATGTGGACGACGCCGAGGTACTTGCCGGTCGGCACCTCCAGCGGCTGCCGGCAGACGTAGGCCATCGCGCTCATCGCCGGGCTGAGCTCCTCGGTGCGTAAGCGGGCAAGGGCGTCGGCGACCGTCGCGTCCGGCGGCAGGATGACGGGCTCGGTGGTCATCAGCCCGCCGGCGGTGTTGCCGGGATAGGTGAGCAGGCGGCGTACGTCGTCGGCGTCCTTCGGCGTCATCAACGTCAGCAGCTGTTCGGCGGTCGCCTCCGGCAGCTGGCCGAGCAGGTCGGCCGCGTCGTCGGGGCCCATCTCCGACACGACGTCGGCAGCGCGCGTGATGTCGAGCGCGGTGAGGATCTGCACCTGGTCGGCTTCGGGAAGCTCTTCGAGTACGTCGGCGAGGCGCTCGTCGTGGAGCGCGCCCGCTGCCTCGATCCGGCGCTTCGGCGACAGGTCGTGCAGGAAGCCCGCGAGGTCGGCGGGACGGAGGTCGGCGAGCGTTTCGAGCAGGCGGGTGGCGTCCTGGCTCTCCTCTTCCTCGGTGAACCCGGCGACGTCGGCCCAGTCGACCACCTCGGTCTGCCGGCGCCGGCGGAACCGGTGGCGGCGGCCCTTGAACACCGCGACCTTGGTGAACGTCCAGTCACCCGTACGCGCCTGCTCCATGCCGATGTCGAAGACGACGACCTGCTCGCCGGTCTCGCGGATGCGTACGGTCTTGTCGAGTAGCCCGCCGATCGCGAGCGTCTCGGTGGGACGCTGCTGGAACCGGCGTACGTTGACCAGACCGGTCACGATCACCTGGCCGGCCGCGATCGAGGTCACGCGGGTGACGGGTACGAAGATGCGGCGCCATGCCGCGACCTCGACAACCAGCCCGACGACCCGCGGCGGGCGGTTGGTGGGCGGAAGCATCGCGACGACGTCGCGGACGTTGCCCACCTCGTCGCCGATCGGGTCGTACACCGGCGTTCCCGCCAACCGCGCGACGTATACGCGGCTTGCCATCGTCATCCTTCCGACGCAGGGAGACGTGCTGAACTTCTCAAGTCTTACCCCGAGAGCGAAACGGTCATCTTTCGCAGACGATGCCATCGTGGTCGCGATCTGTGTACCAGGAGTATTCGGGATCGGCGCCCGTACGGTAAGGGCCGTGTCCGTGGGCGATCGCCTCGGCGCAGCTGGCGTAGCGCGGGTCGGCCCGGTCGCTCAGCCAGTCCTTGCCGGCGACGGGGATCACGACCAGTGCGACCGTCAGGAAGGCCAGCAGCGTCGCGGCTCGGATCGTCTTGACACGCCGGGGTACGAGAGGCGGGCTCGGCCGGTCACGGTCGATCGAGCGACGATCCATGCTTGGCCCCTCCGCGTCGCAGAAACGTCGGGCGATATAACGGTCGGCCACCGGCGGCCGTCGGTTACAGAGGCATAGGTCATCGATGCGTTCGGCAGCAGCCGGCAGACGATCCAAGCCGCGACGACGTGAGCACGCTGAGGCGTCAGCCGGCCGGCGTTGGCTGGGCGCCTGAGCAGAGTCCTCAGGAGAGCTTGCGCGCCTTGGTCGGGCGGCGGTGGATGACCCAGGGGAGGCGGCCCTGGGTGGTGGCGGGGGTCTCCGGGGGCCGGGCCGCTGCCTCGTCCGACGGCATCCGGCCCGGATGCTCGGGCACCTCGCCGGTCGGGCGGAGGCGGACGACCACGGCCGACGCGGCCCACTGGTCCGGCAGCGTCGCGGACTCGACGGCGTTCAGGCGTTCGGCACGCAAGGACTTGGTCGCCGCCGCCCACTCCTCCGAGCCGGCCTCGACCCGTGACACCGTGGCCTCCCACGACACCAGCCGCGACCGCGCGTCCTTGGCTCGCATCGTCACCGTCGCGGAGGTGACGTCGGCCAACCCCGGCAGCGGTTGCTCGACGCTCTCGTCAGCGCCCGCCGCCACGACATACGCCGCTCCGTCGAGCCAGACGTGCCACGCCGGCCGCGCGCGTTGGCTGCCGGAGTAGGTCAGCCACAGCACCGACGACTTCTTTCCGGCCTCCTCGATCAACGCCGTCAGGAGCTCGGGCCGCATCGACGCTTCCGCGGAATCGGTCATGACACCAGCTCCACCTTCGGTACGCCAGGAGGCTCGAATCCCAGCACCTGACCGTAGAACGACAGCTCCGCCTCCGTGGCCGCGATGATCGACTCCGCCTTGCGGAAGCCGTGCTGCTCGCCCTCGAACACGATCAGCGCGTGCGGAATCCCCTTCTCCACCAGTGCGTCCCGGAACACCTCGGCCTGCGACCGCGGAACGATCGGGTCCTCGGCGCCCTGCAGCAACAGCACCGGGCACGCCGTCGACGCCGCGTTGGTCAGCGGGGAGCGTTCCTTCGCCACGGCCGCCGCGCCCGGGAACGGCCCGATCAGCCCATCCAGGTAACGCGATTCGAAGTCGTGCGTGATCTCGTTGAACATCCTTACGTCGGTCACGCCGAACAGCGACGTGCCGGCCGCGAACACCTTCGTACGGGTGACGGCGCACAACGCCGTCCAGCCACCCGCGCTGCCGCCGCGAATCGCCAGCCGCGAGCCGTCGGCATCGCCCCTGTCAACCAACGCCTGCGCGGCGGCCGCGCAGTCGTCGACGTCGACGATGCCCCACTGCTCGCGCAGCCGCTCGCGGTAGGCCCGTCCGTAGCCGGTCGAGCCGCCGTAGTTGACGTCGAGGACGCCGATTCCGCGGCTGGTGAGGTAGGCCGTCGCGAGGCTCAGCGTCGCATCCGAGTGGCCCGTCGGCCCGCCGTGGGCGAACACGACGTACGGCGGCCGCTCGCCTTCCGGAGCCGCGAAGGCCGGGTTGCGCGGCGGATAGATGTTGACGTGGATGTCGCGCCCGTCGGCGGCGTACAACGTCGTCGACTCGGGAACTGGCAGGTAGTCCGAGGCGGGCAGCTTCGACACGTCGACCGACTGGCGGACGACCTCGGTCGAGCCGGACGCCACGTCGAGCCGGGCGATGGTGGTGGGCGTCAGCGGGCCGCTCGCCGGGAACACGGCCGAGTTGCCGGTGACCGACAGCGCCGGCATGACGTTGGCGTACGGCAGGTCGAAGTCGGTCAGCTCGCCGCTCGCGGGGTCGAGCACGCCGATCCGCTGCCGGCTGGTGCCGTGCGTCACCAGCAGCCGGCCGTCGGGCAGGATGCCGTACGACGCGAAGCCCAGCAGCCAGAGTGGATCGCCGAACTCCTCCTCAGCGGGGTGCAGCGGCGTCGGCGATCCGCCGGCGGCCGGGACGGAGTAGAGGTTCCACCAGCCCGACCGGTCGGACGCGGCGTACAGCGTGTCGTCGGACGCCCACTCCGGCTGGTAGATCGACTCGGCCGGACCGCCAAGCAGGGTTGAGTATTCGGCGACCCGGCCGTCGGGGCCAAGCGCGCCGACGCGGAGCTCGGTGCCGTCCCACGGCATGTTCGGGTGGTCCCACGCGAGCCACGCCAGCCGGCTGCCGTCGGGCGAGATCCGCGGGAACGCCAGGAAGTGCGAGCCGCCGACGATCTCGCGCACCTCACCGTCGCCGGACACCGGCACGGCGACGATGTGCCGCGAGATCTCCTTGCCCTGGTGGCGTTCACGGACGGCGAGCACCTCGGTGCCGTCGGCGGTGAGCCGCAGGTCGGCATAGCGCAGGCCGGCCGGCTCGGACGGCTCCGGCGTCAACGCGACCGGCTCGGCGGCACCCGGATCGAGCCGGTAGAGCCGCTGATCGGCGAAGTTGGCGAACACGAGCGCGGGCGAGCCGCCGTCACCGGCGCCCGGCACGGCGACCCAGCTGACGCCGCCGTACTCGTGCACCCGGCTGCGGGCGTTCCAAGGCTCCGGCAGGAGCTCGGAGACGGTGCCGTCGGCGCGGCGAGCCATCACGGCCGTGCGCCCACCCTTGTCGAGCTGGGTTTCCGACCACCAGATCTCGTCACCGACGATCGAGGAGAAGCTGACCGGCCGCCCGGCCTCCGTCAGCATCGTCGCGGTGATCGGAGACTGCCACTCGCCATACGGCGCGATCGTCTGCGTGCTCATGACTTGCCACGATAGGCCATGTCTCCCAGCGAGCGCTGGTGAAGCTCGCGGCGCAGCCGCGCCGGCAGCGTGGATGCGGGCCACGCGCCAGAGGCGCAGATTCAGTAGAGGGCGTCTCCGAAGGAGTCAGGCGATGTCTGGGAGGCGTGGCCTGTCTCGCCGTTCGCCAGTAGCGGATCTGCTGGCTTCGGCCGGTGGACGGGAGTTGAATCACGGCCATGAGGACGCAAGCTGAACGTTCCTGGACTCCACCGGAGACCCGCGAGGTACGAACGCCCGGTGGTCGCGTGTTGCGTTATTGCTTGTACGGCCCGAAGGACGGCGTGCGCCTCGTCGTCCATGGTGGCACTCCGAGCACACGATGGCTGACCGCCAAGGGCGTCGAGCGGTTCGAGCGGGCAGGCATCCGGGCCATGGTCTACGACCGGCCTGGCTACGGCGGCTCCACCCGCCAGCCCGGCCGGCAGGTCGTCGACGCGGTCGAAGACGTACGCCTGCTGGTCGACGCCGAGGGCTGGGACCGGTTCGCGACGTTCGGCGGGTCCGGCGGCGGGCCGCACACGCTCGCCTGTGCGGCCCGGCTCCCCGATCGCGTGACCCGCTGCGCCGCGATGGTGAGCGTGGCGCCCTACGACGCCCACGGGCTCGACTGGTACGCCGGCATGTCGCCGGGCAACGTCGAGGAGTTCACGCTCGCCCAGCAGGGCGAGGCTGCCTACCGTCCGCTGGTCGAACGGATCGGGCGCGAGGCGGCCGAGCGCGTCAGCCGCAGCGAGGTCCCGATCGGCGACGAGTACGCCATGCCGGAGTCCGACCTCGCCGAGGCACGCCGCCGGCTCGCCGAGAACACACCGGGCCAGCGGGAGGTCGGCGTGCAACAGTGGTCGGGCGGCTTCGACGGCTGGATCGACGACTGCATCGCGTTCGTCCGGCCGTGGGGCTTCGGCGTCGACGAGATCACCGTGCCGGTCGGCATCTGGTACGGCCCCGACGACGTGCTGGTCCCACGCGGGCACGCCGACTGGCTCCTCGGCCAGGTGCCCGGCGCGAAAGGCCATGAACTGGCCGGCGGGCACCTGGCGTCGGAAGCCGATCTGGCGGCGATCAACGGCTGGCTCGCCGCCGCCGCTTAGCCTTGTGCTCGGCGTCCGGGTCGATCGGATCGATGATGAGCACGCGCGTTCCGCCATTGGTACGACGGGTCAAACCCTCGGAACGCATGTGGACATACTTCGGGTTCAGCTTGAATTTCTTGAAGTTGGCCTTAGCCGGGCGCATGCATACGTCTCCTCGGCGCCGGTGGGAGGGATGTGAAGAAATCCCTCCGGCGCCGAGGACGCATGGGAATCGCGAACTACGACAGGGGTTCCGCCGGGTCACTGCAGCACCGGAAGGCAAGCTCCGGTGTTGCAGCCATGGCGGTTTCCCTTCGTTCGCGGACGTTTCCTGGAACGAAAAGGTACGCGTCAGAAGCGTTTCCGTGCGAGTGGTTTTTCAGCGCTCCGAATGGAGTTGTTGCCAGATCTCGATTCCGTCGAGCGATCCGTCGCGAATATCCTGCGTCAGCTTGCGCGTCCACTCGAGCTCGGCGCGCAGCATCGCTACGACGTACTCCCACTCGATGACGAAGACCCGCCGCAGCTCGGCCGGGCGGTCCCGAAGTGAGGCCTCCTCGCGGGCGAGCTGGCGTTCGAGGGTGAAACAGCGCAGCTCCAGCAGACTGGCCACCTCGCCGGGCGGCAGGCCGCCGGCCAGCGACAGCCCGGCCTCGAACTGCGTGTATTCCTTGACCGGTGTGCTGAGCAACTCCGACAGCCAGTCCTCGAACTCCGCGCGGCCCGCGGGCGTCGCGGCGTAGACGGTGCGTTCCGGTCGCCGGCCCTCCCGGATCGTCTCGCGTTCCTCGATCAGGCCGTGCTGGGTGAGCTTCTCGACAACGGAATAGAGCGATCCGTAGTTGAGCCGAATGCTGCCTTCCTTGTTGCGCTCGCGGAGCGTACGGGACATCTCGTACGGGTGCATGGGCCGTTCGAGCAGGAGGGCGAGCACAGCCAGCGCAAGTGGGTTGGACACCTTTCGGCGGGTCATGGCTTGACTATTTCATGCGCTATCCTCAGAGCGGTCTAGGACAGCCCCGCTGGTCGGAGGGAGGTAGGTAACGGTGATCTGCTCTGTTTCCTGCCCCCATGCCGCCACGTCGGGCCGCAGACCCGGCTGACCCGGTTCGACCGGCGGTCCTTGGGGGAGACCCCAATCCGGAGGACCGATGTCCAAACTCGTGATCCGCCCGCTACGACCGGGCGAGAGCAAGCTCTTCCTTTCCTATCCCTGTCCGCGGCTGCCCGAGCTCTGGGAGACCGCGCGAGACTACGAAGCCCTGATCGAGGCCGGTGAGTACCGGCCGGAGCACACCTGGGTCGCGATCAAGGACGACGTCGTCGTAGCCCGCGCGTGCTGGTGGGCCGGCCCGGACGACGAACGCCCGGCCGCGCTGGACTGGCTGGAGGCCGAGCCCGGTCCGCGGCAGGTCGAGCTCGGCACCAAGCTGCTGCTCATCGCGCACGAGAAGATGCGCAACGACGAGGGCGCGCGACCCGACTATCACCTGTTCCTGCCGTCCGGCTGGCGCGAGCGTCCGGACTACAAGGCCGCGGCCGAGGCCCGGCTGGAGGCGGCGCGGAACGCCGGCCTGGAGCCGTTCGTCGAGCGGCTGTCGTACCGCTGGTCGGCGGAGCGGGACGGCCTGCCGGAGCGCGGTGACCGCCTGGAGTTCCGGCCCGCCGACGACGCGCAGATGCTCGCCGCGCTGCGCGACGTGCTGAGCGGAACGCTCGACGCGCACAGCCGCCGCGACGTCGCCAAGCACGGGCTCGACAAGGCGGCGGAGCTCGACCTGAAGAACCTCTACTGGTTCCCGTCGCCGCGGGAGTGGTGGCAGCTGGCGTACACCGCGAGCGGCGACCTGGCGGGCCTGATCATCCCGGCGCGCAACTACTCCATGCCGACGATCGGCTACATCGGCGTCGTTCCCGCGCAGCGCGGGCACGGCTATGTGAACGACCTGCTGGCCGAGATGGCCTGGCGGCTGTCGGAGCTGGCGCCGGGCGAGGAGGTCGGTGCCGACACCGACGTCGGGAACGTGCCGATGGCCAAGGCGTTCACCCGGGCCGGCTTCCGGAACACGGCCGTACGCATCGTGTCGAGCGACGCCCTGTCTTGACGATCGTGGATCGGTAAGTCTAGACTTACGGTTCGTGGAGACTTACCAAACCACGGCGTTGGACGCGCTGGGGGACCCGACCAGGCGGGCGATCTTCGAACGCCTCGGCCGGGGCCCCTGCGCGGTTGGCGAGCTCGCTCGTGAGCTCCCGGTCAGCCGGCCCGCGGTCTCCCAGCACCTCAAGGTGCTCAAGCAGGCCGGGCTCGTCGTGGACCACGCCGCCGGCACCCGGCGGCTGTACCGGCTTAACCCGCAGGGGATCGAGGCGCTGCGTGCGTACTTCCAGGTCTTCTGGCAGCGGGCGATGGCGGATTTCGGCGCGGCCGCCGAGGCCGAGCATGCGAAGGACAAGGGAGCGGAGCGATGACTTCCGTACAAAGCGACGAGGTGCGGGTGGAGCTCACCGTCGAGGCACCGATCGAGACGGCGTTCAAGGTGTTCACCGACGGGTTCGACACGTGGTGGCCGCGGGCGCACCACATCGGCTCGGGAGAGCTGGTGGAGGCGGTGATCGAGCCTCGGGAAGGCGGCCGGTGTTACGGGCGCGAGGCCGACGGTACGAAGTGCCCGTGGGGGACGGTGCTGGTCTGGGAGCCGCCGAAGCACCTGGCGTTCTCGTGGGAGATCTCGCTGGAGTGGCAGGCCGAGCCGGACGCGGCGAAGGCGAGCCGGGTCGACGTCACGTTCGAGACGGTCGGGCCGGCGCAGACGACAGTGACGCTCGTACACGCCGGCTTCGACCGCCACGGCGACGGCTGGGAGTCGATGCGCGACGGCGTTGCCGGCGAGGGTGGCTGGCACAGCCTGGTCGACTCCTACGCGAAAGCGGCCGAGGCAGCGGCAACCGCCGCCTGAGCCCAGCGCGAATGACCACGTTAACCACGCTAGACGGACCTTCGCCACGCTCCGGGGCGTGGTTAACCCGCCAAAACCGTGGTTAACGTGGTCATTCGCGCCAGTGGGGAGCCGGAGCTCCGGGCGGTGCGTCAGCCGAGGCGGCTGCCGAACGTGGAGTACAGCCAGCCGAGGTCGTCGGCGCGGTCGACGCGGTAGACGCCGCCGGTGCCTCCGCACGTGCCGTTCATGCCGAAGGACGTAACGCCACCCACGACATTGCTGTTGCCGATGAAGTTGGGTCCGCCGGAGTCACCGAAGCAGGTCCCGCCGGTGTTGGCGTTGTTGGACAGCAGGACGGAGTAGTCGCCGGTGAGGCCGGTGTTGATCTGGATCAGGTGCGGACTGGCGAGCATACGCACGCGCTGGCTCTGTTCCTTCCAGGACGCCGCGTCGGGGAAGCTCTTCTGCAGGCCGTACCCGACGGCGGTGAACGTCAGGTCCTTGCTGCCGCGTGCGGTGGCCAGCGAGTCCAGGACGTCCTGCTTGGGGAGCGCGCCGTACTTGCTCAGCTTCACCGGCTTGTCGAGCACGACCACGCCGAGGTCGTAGCGGTAGAAGGCGTTCGGGTCGTAGCTGGGATGGGTGTAGGGCTTGCCTCCGACGTCGCCGTCGTTCGGGTAGCCGTTGGCCGGAATGCCCGACTCGACGTCGGCCGCGAACCAGATCTCGGCGTGCGCGGCGGGCGCTTCGGTGCAGTGCCCGGCCGTCAGGAACAGGGTTGACGACAGGAGGGTGCCGCTGCATCGCCAGAGCGGTGCGCCCTTGGCGTCCTGGGCGACCATCAGCCCGACGTACGGATGGCGGTTGCCGTCGAGCTCGCCGTCTGTGATGGCGGCGGCCGGGCCGACGGAGAAAGTGAGGATTGCGAGTACAGAGGCCGTGAGTGCCAGCATCTTCTTGATCATGAGCGCTCCCTGGTGATGCCGATAACGCTGGCGTCACTGTAATCCGCGGGTACCGCGATATGGAGCGTTTTGGCCGGAGGTGCGGAAATCGGCCACCGGCAGGCAAGGCTTGGCGCCGACGACCGCGTTGACCCGCGCGTTACTCGCGCGCCCAACGCGGTCGTCCGAAGCTGAGGCGGTGCCTCAGAGCCAGCGGTTGCGCTTGAGGTAGCGGTGGAGCAGGAAGCAGACCACGACGATCACGGCCATCACCACGGGATAGCCCCAGGCCGTGTGGAGGCCGGGCATGAAGTCGAAGTTCATGCCGTAGACCCCGGCGATCATCGTCGGCACGGCGAGGATCGCGACCCAGGCCGAGATCTTGCGCATGTCCTCGTTCTCGGCAACGGTGAGTTGCGCCAGGCTCGCCTGCAGGATCGAGGTCAGCAGCTCGTCGAACGAGGCAACCTGGTCGCGTACGCGCGTCAAGTGGTCCTCGACGTCGCGGAAGTACTCCCGGATCGGCTGTGACACCAGGCGGATCGGGCGTTCCGACAGCTGCCGCAACGGCCCGGCCAGTGGCGCGACCGCGCGCTTGAGCTCCAGTACCTCGCGCTTGAGGTGGTAGACCCGCTCGACGTTACGCGCGCCCCGCGCGCTGAACACCGAGATCTCGATCTCGTCGATGTCGTCCTGCAGCTCGTCGACCGCTGCGAGGTAGTCGTCGACGACACGGTCCGCGATGGCGTGCAGGACGGTGGACGGCCCGTTCGCGAGGTGCTCGGGGTTGTCCTCGAGCGACCGGCGTACCTTGCCGAGTGCCGAGTGGTCGCCGTGGCGGACGGTCACCACGAACTCCGGCCCGACGAACACCATGACCTCGCCGGTCTCGACGACCTCGCTGCTGGTGGTGAGCTGCTCGTGCGGGCAGTAGCGCACGGTCTTGAACACCGCGAACAGCATGTCTTCGTAGCGTTCCAGCTTCGGCCGCTGGTGCGCGGTGACCGCGTCCTCGACGGCCAGCGGGTGCAGGTCGAACTCGGCGGCGATGTCGGCCAGTTGGTCCTCGGTGGGCTCGAACAGGCCGATCCACACGAAGCCGCCGCCCTGACGGGCCTGCCGGACCGCCTCGGCGTAGGAGGCGATGTCGTTCTGGCGCTCACCGTCGCGGTAGAACGCCCAGTCGACGATCGCGGAGTCGGCGCCGATGATCGGCTCGGCCGGCGGGGGCGGAGCGGCGTGGGGGGTACGCCGGCGGATCGCGCTGATCATCGCGCGGGCCCGTCGGCCGGACAAAACTGCGGTGTGGTTGGGGAAGTTCCGAACGCTGCTGGGCGCGGCCATCATGACCACCTCCTCGTCGAACAGGGAAACGGCTTGGATGCAGGCGGAGGCCCTCCGCCGCGGCCGGATATCCCTGAGGAGCTGGCGCCAGGCTAGATCAGCGCGAGTCGGGTCCGGTGACGACGGAGGACGGTAGTACTTGGGGGATAGGCGTTATTCACCCGAAGCCACCTCCTCGCAGCCGGACCCCCGTGGGGGTGCAGACGGATCGTGAGCGTTCGCCGGAACCAGATGGTTCGGCAGGCCCCCCGATTTGGGCTCTAACGGACACGATGCGTGCGTCAGACGCACAGCCGTCGCTTAGAGTACCTTAAAAATCCGCAGATTGCGCGGCGGGTTGGGCATTCTCGCCTAGGGTAAGTCGGTTGATCACGGTAGACATAGGTGACGAGCAAAGCCGAGAAAGAAGGCGGGCCATGTCGCTGCCACTCCCCGAACCCCCTTCGGGTCTTCCCGTGGGTTCCTACCCGACGTACGCCGAAGCGCAGCGAGCTGTCGACTACCTCTCCGACCAGAAGTTCCCCGTCCAGCACGTGACGATCGTGGGCAGTGACCTGAAGCTCGTCGAACGTGTGACCGGCCGCCTCACCCAGGGCCGGGCCGTCGCCGCGGGCGCGATGGGCGGCGCCTGGTGGGGCCTGTTCGTCGGCGTGCTGATGATGCTGTTCGCGCCTGCCTCGGTCAACGGCCTCGTGCTGGTGCTGACCGGCATCGTGTTCGGTGCCGTTTTCGGCCTGATCTTCGGCTGGCTCGGCTACCGCGCCACGGGCGGCCACCGCGACTTCACCTCACGTACACAAGTGGTTGCCAGCACCTACGACGTGCTCTGCCAGCCGAAGTACGCCGAGGAGGCACGCAACCACCTGGCCCACCTGGCCCTGCAGACCGGCACTCTCTAGCCACCCGAGCGCGCTGCCGCGTTACAGAACCGAGACCTGAGCGGGTTTGCAGGCTTGGTGCAGGTCGCCGGAAAGGCTTGCGGGAACGCGAGCCCAGCGGTCAGAGTTGTTCCAGGCAGCGGGACTGCGAGGGGACGGCCGTGGAGGAAATCGCCGGTGGCGCGCCGATGACCAAGGAAGCGGTCGATCGCGCTCTCGAACGCCTCCGGGCCGACCAGGACCGCATCTCCACTGCTCTGCTCGACCTCGACAACCACGTCGGCCACCGGCTGCTCGACAGCGCTGACCTGACGGGCCTCACCCGAAGGCGATGGGACGAGGCACGCGCCCAGATCGAGCGGTTGTGGCGGCTGTTCGACGCCTACGGCCGCACGCTCGAAGACGCGCAGCGGCTACGCGAGCGCAAGGCGAAGCCCGACCCGCCGGCGCTCGAACACCTCACCAAGCTGCTGACCGGCCCGGTCGTCGTACCCGACGGCGAGGAGATCCCGCTGCAGCAGCGCACACTGCTCGGGCCGACGCAGGCGACCCTGACACTCGACGCCGCCGTCACGGAGATGACCGAGGCCTACGACCGCGCGACCGAGATGGTGGCGGCCGCCGACGCGGCCTGGTCGGTGCTGCTGGCCCGGATCGCCGAGCTCGACCAGACCCACAAGAGCGTGACCGAGCTGGCGGCCGACCTCGGCGTCCACCCGCCCGAGGCGGAGCAGCTCGCGGCCCGGCTGGAGGAGCTGCGCGCGACCGTTCAGGGCGACCCGCTGTCGTTCGGTGCTCCAGGGCAGCTCGACACCCGGCGGTTCGACCAGCTCGCCGCCGCGTACGCCACGCTCGAGAACGAGCTCTCGGAGGCCAGGCGAGCCCGCGACGAGTGCGAGACTCGGCTGGGCGGCCTCACCACCACGCTCGACCGGATCCGCGAGACCTACGACCGCACGGTGCGGGCGCGCGAGGCCGTCCTGGCCAAGATCGCCGATCCGGTTCTTCCAGAGCAGCCCGACGTGCTCGCCGATCTCACCGGCCGGCTCGATGCCCTCGCGTTGTTGCGGAATCGAGGCCGCTGGAGCGAGCTGGCGGGCAGAATGAACGATCTCGAACGTGCGACCGCCGACGGCCTGCGTACGGCTGAGGAGGTGTTCCAGGCGATCGCCGGGCTGCTGGACCGGCGCAACGAGCTACGCGGCCGGCTGGAGGCCTACCGCGCAAAGGCCGCCCGGCTCGGGCATGCGGAGGACACCGACCTCGACCGCCTGTACTTGCGGGCACGGCAACTGCTGTGGTCGGCGCCATGTGATCTCGGTGCGGCGACCGTCGCGGTCGCGACGTACCAACGTGCGGTGGGTTCGGTCAGCACCTGAGGGTGTGAGCCGAGGAGCTTGAGCCCCAGGAGTTTGAGCCCAGGAGTGAGCAGGGAGGCGAGCCGGTATGGAGCGGTGCACGAACTCCGGCTGCGCGGGCGTGGTCGAGGACGGCTACTGCAACGTGTGCGGGCTCGCGCCGGACGTCGACAGCGCGGCGGAACCGATCGAGTCCGAACCTGCCAACCCTGCCGCTCCGGTGGCCGGCACCGCAGGAACGGAAGCCGGGGAGACCTCCACCTCCACTCCTTCGCAGGCGACCTCCACCGGCTCGTCCCGCCGCGGCATGCTCGGAGCCGGGCTGATCGAGGTGCCGCCGGTGCCCTACCGCGACCCCGCGACGGCCATCCTCGAAAACCCCGAGGTGCCCGAGCGCAAGCGGTTCTGCAGCTCGTGCGGTGAGCTCGTCGGCCAGAGCCGCGACGGCCGGCCGGGCCGCGCGGAAGGCTTCTGCCGCAAGTGCGGGCAGCGCTTCTCGTTCACGCCGAAGCTCAAGACCGGGCAACTGGTCGGGGGCCAGTACGAAGTGCTCGGCTGTCTCGCGCACGGCGGTCTCGGCTGGGTCTACCTCGCCAGGGACAAGAACGTCAACGACCGCTGGGTCGTGCTGAAGGGCCTGCTCGACAGCGACGACGCCGAGTCGATGGCGGCGGCCGCCACCGAACGCGCGTTCCTCGCCGAGGTCGAGCACCCGAACATCGTCAAGATCTACAACTTCGTCCAGGAACACGACGTCCGTACGGGCGCCGCCGCCGGCTACATCGTGATGGAGTACGTCGGCGGGCAGTCACTGAAGGAGATCCTGCGGCAGAAGCGCGAAGCCGAGGGCGAGGACGCCTGCCTGCCGCTCGGCCAGGTGATCGCGTACGCGCTGGAGGTGCTGCGCGCGATGGGTTACCTCCACGACCACGGCCTGCTCTACTGCGACTTCAAGCCCGACAACGCGATCCAGTCCGAGGAACAGCTGAAGCTGCTCGACCTCGGCGGCGTCCGCCGGATGGCCGACGACGACAGCCCGATCTACGGCACGCCGGGCTACCAGGCTTCGGAGATCTCCGAGGACGGCCCGTCGATCAGCTCCGACCTCTACACCGTCGCGCGCTCGATGGCCGTGCTGTCGTTCCCGTTCCGCGGCTATCAGGGCATCTTCTCCACCACGATGCCGCCGCGCGACAAGGTGCCGTTGCTGAAGGAGCAGGAGTCATACGACCGGTTCCTGCGGCGGGCGACCCACGCCAACCCACGCAAGCGGTTCCAGAGCGCGGCGGAGATGTCCGAACAGCTCACCGGCATCCTGCGTGAGGTGCTGTCCGCGCAGGACGGCCGGCCGCGGCCGGCTCCGTCCACGCTGCTGGGCCCGGAGCAGGACGTTGTGGGCGCCGAGCTCGACCTCTCCTCCGGAGCGGAGGCGGTGTTCGAGCCGTTCGACCCGCGGGAGGCCGCGGCCGCGCTGCCGGCCGTGCTGGCGATGTCGCCGGAGGTCGGCCAGCTGCTCGCCCGCGCCTACTTCACGGCCGAAAGTATCGGCGAAACCGTTGCCCTGCTGGAGGAATGGGACTCCGGCAAGCGCCGCCAGCCGGAGTGGCAGGTCGAGTGGCTGCGCGGCCGGGTGGCGCTGGCGACCAAGCGATACGACGTCGCCCGGACCACGTTCGACCAGCTCTACTCCCTGCTCCCCGGCGAGCTCGCGGCCAAGCTGGCTTGCGGGTTCGCGTGCGAGGCCGAGGGCAAGCTCGACGAGGCGGCGCGGCGGTACGAAGTCGTCTGGCGTACCGACACGACCTACGTCAACGCCGCGTTCGGGCTGGCGAGAACCAAGCTGGCCAAGGCGGATCGGCCCGGCGCGATCGAGACGCTGTTGTCGGTGCCGAACTACTCCAGCTTCTACGTCACCGCGCAGGCGGCGGCCGTGCTGGCCACCGTTCGCGGCGTCGAGCCCGCCGGCCTGGACCTGACCGCGATGATCGAGGCCGGCGAGCGGTTGCTGCGGATCCGGATCGACGCCGAGCGCAAGGACCGGCTGGCGGCCGAGCTGCTGGAGAACGCGCTGGCCTGGCTGAGCAGTGGCCGGCCGGCTTCCAAGCTGCCGGACCACGCCGAACTGCTCGGCGTCGAGGTGGAGGAGGACGCCATCCGGCGTCGGCTGGAACGTACGTACCGCGGACTGGCGCGGCTGTCGAAGACGCCGCCGGAGCGCCACCTGCTGGTGGATCGGGCCAACTCCGTACGACCGAAGACTTGGTGGTGAGCGACTTGGGGGCAGATCCGAGGTGCCCGGCGTGCGGAGCGCCGGTGTCCGCGGGCGACGACTTCTGCGAGGCGTGCGGCAGGCGGCAGACACCGCCGTGCACGGTTTGCGGTGGGCTGCTGATCAGTGCCGACGGCTACTGCGAGACGTGCGGCGTGCGACAGCCGACCGGCCGCGACCACCAGGAGATCGAGACCGGCGCGGGCGCCGTCGGCGCGGTGAGCGACCGCGGGCTGCGGCACAGCCGCAACGAGGACGCGATGGCGGTTTCCCTGTACTCCAAGGGCATCCTGGCGGTCGTGTCCGACGGCGTCTCGTCCTCGAACCATCCGGAGGACGCCTCGCAGGCAGCGGTTGACGCCGCGGCCACGATGCTCACCGAGTGCCTGGAGGCGGGTGCTGACCCCGAGACCGCCACCCGGACCGCGATCGAGCACGCGGCGCTGGCCGTCGCCCGGCTGGACGACGAGTCGTCGAATCCGCCTGCCTGCACCTACGTTTCGGCTGTCGTCGGGCCGGAAGCGGTGACGATCGGCTGGGTGGGTGACAGCCGGGCGTACTGGCTGGCCGCCGCCGAAGACGACACCACGGGTTTCTTCAGCTCGCCGGAGCGCGTCAGCGGAAACGGCTCCGGCGTGCTCGACTCGGCGATCCTCACCGTCGACGACTCGCTCGGCGGCCTGGAGTTCACCAGCCACCTGCTCACCAGCTGGCTCGGCGCCGACGCCGGCGACCTCGAGCCGCACGTCGAGACGTACCGGCCGGGCGGGCCGGGGCTGCTCCTCGTCTGCTCCGACGGCCTGTGGAACTACTTCCCGCAGCCCGCCGAGCTCGAGGCCGTCTCCCGTACCGCCAACGGGACTCCGCTGTCGATCGCGCGCGCGCTCGTCCAGAGCGCGAACGCCGCCGGCGGCCACGACAACATCACCGTCGTCGTGATCCCGTTCCCACCGTCGTCGCAGGCGGCGGCACCAGAGTCCGCAGCATCCGGCAGCATCTAGGGGGTCGCGAAATGACCGGCTTCGCCATCACGGTGGACCAGAACAAGTACCTCGCCGAGGGCGGCCGCGAGGTGCACGCCGTCGTCACGGTCGAGGCCGACGGTACGGCAACCGGCCTGAGCGGGCCGGCGCCCGCCGGACCGGGCGGATCCGGCGGCGCCGAGGCGGCCGAGGTCATCATCATCGACACCTCCGGCTCGATGGACGTCCCGCGGACGAAGATCTCCTCGGCCAAGCGCGCCGCGCAGAAGGCCGTAGACACCCTTCGCGACGGTGTCTACTTCGGGGTCGTCAGCGGCTCGCACGAGGCCGGCATGATCTATCCGCGCGGGCGTTATCTCGTACGGGCCGGCGAGGAGACCCGGCACGACGCGAAGTACGCCATCCGCGACTGCGTGGCCGTCGGCGGCACCGCGATGGGCACCTGGCTGCGGCTGGCCGA
Source organism: Flindersiella endophytica (assembly GCF_054779015.1). Taxonomy (NCBI): domain Bacteria; kingdom Bacillati; phylum Actinomycetota; class Actinomycetes; order Propionibacteriales; family Nocardioidaceae; genus Flindersiella; species Flindersiella endophytica. Next base: position 307,860 of record NZ_BAAGYY010000023.1, on the reverse strand, counting down.
CGAGCTGCTGCGCAAGCATTCGGACGCGATCAAGCACGCGATCCTGCTGACCGACGGCGAGAACGAGCACGAGTCGCCAGAGCAGCTCGACCAGATCCTCGGTGCGGTGGGCGGCAAGTTCGTCTGCGACTGCAGGGGTGTCGGCACCGACTGGAACCCCGCGGAGCTGCGCCGGATCGCCTCGGCGATGCTCGGCAGCCTGCTCGACATCCCGCGTCCGCAGGACCTCGAGCTCGACTTCGAGCAGATGACGCGGACGGCGATGGGCAAGACCGTCGCCGACCTGGCGTTGCGGATCTGGACCCCGCAGGGCGCGACGCTGCGGTTCGTCAAGCAGGTCATGCCGACGGTCGAGGACCTCACCGCGCGTCGAACGGACAACGCCCCGCAGGCCGGCGACTATCCGACGGGCTCGTGGGGCAAGGAGAGCCGCGACTACCACATCTGCGTCGAGGTGCCGGCGGGCAGCATGGGCCGGGAGATGCGGGCGGCGTGGGTCAAGCTCGTGGTGCCGGGATCGGAGCAGGTGCTGGCAAGCGGCAACGTCCTGGCGGAATGGACAGGCGACGAGGCGCTCTCGACGCAGATCAACCAGCGGGTGGCGCACTACACCGGGCAGGAGCAGCTCGCGTCCGACATCCAGGAGGGCCTGGCGGCTTACCAGGAAGGCGATGTCGACACCGCGACGGCCCGGCTCGGGCGCGCGCTCGTCCTCGCGCGGGAGGCCGGGCACAACGAGACGGTGGCGTTGCTCAACAAGGTCGTCGAAGGCGATCCGGAGAGTGGCACCGCGCGGTTGCGAAAGCGCGTCGACCGGGCCGACGAGATCTCGCTGGAGACGAGATCGACGCGGACCGTGCGTACACGCCAGAAGTCGGGCGAGTGACATGCCGACCTGTCCGAGCGGGCACCAGAGCGGAGCAGACGACTACTGCGACGTCTGCGGAATCGCCATGGGTGACGCAAGCGCGGCAGGGCCGGCGGTGTCGTCGCTGCCGCCTCCGGCGAGCAGGGCCGGGTCGACTTCGGCTTCGGCGCAGGCTTCGGCCCCGGGCGGTGAGCCCTGTCCGCGGTGCGGGGCGCCGCGTACCGACCGGTTCTGCGAGGACTGCGGGTACGACTTCGTGACCGGCACCGGGCGGGCCGCGCCCGTACCGAGTCCAACGCCGGGTCCGGCGCCGGTTCCAGTTCCTCCTCCGCCGGATCCGGCCGCCGGCCCGGCAGCCGGCGCGGCTCCGGACGTGGCCGTCGACACTCCGGCAGGCACGTGGATCGCGGTGATCGAGGCCGACCGGGCCTACTACGACCGGGTGATCGAGCTGGGTGGTCCCGACTCCGTGGCGCTGCGGTTCCCTCCGTACACGCTCGAACGCCGGCTGATCCTGACCGGCGACCAGGTACGAATCGGCCGGCGCAGCGTCTCGCAGGGCCTGGCGCCCGAGATCGACCTCGGCCAGCCGCCGGAGGACCCCGGCGTGTCGCACCTGCACGCGGTGCTGCTGGCCCAGCCGGACGGCTCCTGGGTGCTGGTCGATCCGGGCTCGACCAACGGCACGACGCTCAACGACTCCGACGAACCGGTCGAGGTCAACGCCGAGATCCCTTTGAAACAAGGTGATCAGATCCACGTCGGCGCCTGGACCAGCATCACGCTGACGAAGGAGGGGTGAGCGGGATGACCGTTATCCTCCAACCCCCGCAGGGAAGTGCGCCGGTCTCGTCGCCGCCGGCCGGGCCGCCGATGGGCTCGCGGATGCTGCGGCAGGTCGGGCGGTTGCGGCCGCGTACCCGCCCGTCGATGATCCGGCTGCTGTCGGCGCTGGCCGTGCTCCTGACCGCCGCGCTGTTCCTGATCACGACCGTGGCGGTGGGGAACGCGCGCGAGAGCGTCCGCGTGATCGGGCACGACGCCGGCCCACAGGTGATGGCGACGGCCGACCTCTACTTCGCCCTCAGCGACATGGACGCGCAGGTCGCGAACGTGCTGCTGATCGGCCGGGAGCACAACCTCGGCGCGGGCCGCGACCGCGCGCTGCAGCTGTACCAGCAGCGCCGGACCGAGGCCAACGCCGCGCTGCTGCACGCGGCTGACCTGTCCGGCGCGGACCCGACCGAACGCGAGACGATCCGCGACGTGCTCGACGGGCTCGGTCGTTACGAACGGCTGGCCGCGGAGGCGATCCTGCTCGACCAGCAGGCCGACCACGCGGCCGGACCGCCGCCGGCGGCGGTGCTGGAGCGCTTCCGGCAGGCCAACGACCTGATGCGGCTGGAGCTGCTGCCGAAGGCGTACAACCTCACGCTGGAAAGCGGCACGATCGTCCGCAAGACGTATGAGGACAAGCGTTCCGCTGTGCTCGACGCGCGCTGGGCGCTGCTGCTCGTCGGCCTGGCGGCGCTGGCGGTGCTGGCCGGTATGCAGTGGTTCCTGGCAGTCCGCTTCCGGCGACGGATCAATCCCGCGCTGGCGCTGGCGACGCTCGGCACCGTCGTACTCCTGCTCGCCGGCACCGGCATGCTGGGCGGCATCGGCAACGACCTGAAGTCGGCCAAGCAGGAGGGCTTCGACCCGATCCTGTCGCTGTCGCGGGCGCGCGCGATCGGCAACAGCATGCATGCGGACGAGAGTCGTTACCTGCTCGACCCGCAGCGTTCGGACACCTACGAGCAGGTCTATTTCGAGCAGGCGCAGTCGATCCTCTACGTCGACGCGGGGAACCTGTTCGACTACAGGAACAGGGTCTCCGACACCGCCGCCGCCTATGCCGACGACCCGCTCGCGATCGACTTCCTCGGCTTTCTCGGCGACGAGGGCAGGGCGGGGTTGACGCTGCAGGACGCGCCGCTTTCGCAGGTGCTGCCGGCCTACGACGCGTTCCAGCGCCGCGATGGTGAGATGCGGCAGCAGAAGGTCGCCGGGCAGGTGCGGGGCGCGATCGACCTGCGGATGGGAGCGCTGGCCGACGAGTTCGACCGTTACGACAAGGGGATGGTCGACCTGATTCACATGCACCAGCAGACGTTCGACGATGCGATCACCACAGCTGACGACCGGCTGGGCGGCTGGACGGTGGTCCCGCCGGTGATCGCGCTGCTCATCGTGGCGCTGGTGCTCGCGGGTGTCGCGCCACGGCTCGCGGAGTATCGGTGAGGAGGGCTGTGATGGCGAACAGGCGTAGGTGGGGCGGTCTCGCGGGCTTGGTGGCCGGCTTGCTGGCGGCCCTGTTGCCGGCGTCGGCGTGCGGCACTGCCGACGCGTCGCCGGACTCCCTGCTGTCGAAGGACTCCATCGTGATCGGGGTCAAGCCCGACCAGCCCGGCCTCGGCGTGGAGAAGGGCGACGGGACGTTCGAGGGCTTCGACGTCGACGTCGCGAAGTACGTCGCCGGCAAGCTCGGCTTCGCCTCCGACGAGATCTCGTTCACGGCCACGCCGTCGAGCGAACGCGAAGCCCGCTTGAAGGATGGGACCGTCCAGCTCATCTTCGCCAGCTACTCCATCACGCCCGTACGCAAGACCGAGGTCAACTTCGCCGGGCCCTATTACGTCGCCCACCAGGACACGCTCGTGCGTTCCGGCGACCAGAACATCAAGAACGTAAGGGATCTGCGGGCGCGGCGGCTGTGTGCCGTCGAGGGATCCAACTCCTGGAAGCGGGTCATCGAGGAGAAGCTGATCGCGGCGTACCAGGTGAACGCGAAGTCCTACAGCGAGTGCATCCAGAAGCTGCTCGCCGGCGAGGTCGACGCCGTTTCGACCGACGACCTGATCCTGGCCGGATTCGCGGCGGCAGAGGGCGACCGGGTGAAGATCATCAACGCGCCGTTCACGGACGAGCGGTACGGCGTGGGTATCGCGAAGGGCGACCTGGACGGCTGTGAGGCCGTGAACAAGGCGATCACGGAGATGTACCAGGACGGCACGGCGGCCAAGTTGCTGAAGAAGTGGTTCGGGAGTACGACGCTGAAGCCGGCGGAGTGGGTGCCGCAGTTCGAGGGCTGCTTCTAGCTGTTTTCAGCTCGTGGCGTCCGGCGGGGTGGCCAGGCCGCGGAAGACGATGCCGAGGATGCGGTCGCGTAGCTCGGCGTCGTGGGGTGCCGGCGCGGCTGCTCTCGAGGCCGCGATCAACAGCGCGTAGAGCTGGTCCGGGTCGACGTCGGCGCGGACGTCGCCCGCTTCGCGGGCGCGTACCAGCAGGCGGGCGAGGGCGGACCGCAGCGCGTTCGTGGCTTCCTGGCCACTCCGCCGGTCGCCGCCCGACTCCAGGAACGCCTCCGCGATCGTGAGCTTCGCCGGTGCGTCGGCGACCGCGTAGGCGAAGAAGCCGTGCAACGCTCCGCGTTCGGCGCCGGCCGCGTCGGCCCGCTTCCGTAGCCCGTCGAACCGCCGTTCCAGCACGGCCTGCAGCAGTGCGGTCTTGGTCGGGAAGTGCCGGAACACCGTGCCGATCCCGACGCCCGCCAGGCGGGCGACCTCCTCGGTCGAGGCCGTCTCGCCGCCCGTACTGAACACCTCGTCGGCCACGGCCAGGATCAGCCGGCGGTTGGCGGCGGCGTCCCGGCTGCCCGGCCGGCGATTGACATCGGAGTCTTCACTCCGTATCTTCTTCGGAGTCATCACTCCGCATCGTAGTCGTCGGCTGCGGCGGCGAATTAATTTTTACGGGTCACCCAAATTAACTAATTCGCTCGGCGCTGGAAGGGGCATGGCCATGGCAGCAGGGGCGAGGAGTCCTCGCGAGGTGTTCCACGCGCTGGTCGAGGGCGTGTGCGAGGGGCGCTGGGAGGAGCTGCCCGAGCTGTACGCCGAGCAGACCGACGTGGTGCACCCGTTCGACCCGTTCGGCGGCCCGCCGCTGCGTACCCGTGACGACCTGCGGAAGCACTTCGGTGCGGGCGCCGGCACGAACTGGCCCGAGCGGCGGCCGGTCGACATCGTGGTGCACGAGACCGCCGATCCCGAGGTGATCGTCGCGGAGTTCGCGTACGAGTGGATGGCCGACGGTGGGCCGTCGCGGGTGCCGTGCGTCTTCGTGCTGCGCGTGCGGGACGGCCTGATCGTGGAGTCGCGGGACTACATCGACCACGTTCGTGGCGCGCGGGTCCGCGGCCGCCTGCCTGAGCTGATCGCCGCGCTCAGTTCGTAGGAATCGGGCCGGATGTAAACCTTCGGCCGCTGTAACCGCGTCTCCTAGACAGGAGGGGACGCATGCCGAAGCTGGGGGATGCTGAATTCACGGAGTTTGTGCGGACTCGGTCTGTTGCGTTGCTGCGCACCGCGTATCTCCTGACGGGCGATCGGGGGCACGCCGAGGACCTGCTGCAGACGGCGCTGGCCAAGGTGTACGTGTCGCTCGGCCGGATCCGCGAACCGCAGGCGGTCGAGTCGTACGTGCGGCGGACGCTCGTCACGACGGCCACCACCTGGTGGCGTACCAAGTCGCGGCGGAGCGAGCGGTTGTGGGCGGACGGGTTCCCTGACCCGGGGATCCCGGCGAGGACGGAGGAGATCGACGAGCGGTCCAGGATCTGGGCGCTCGTCCAGCAGTTACCCGCACGGCAGAGGGCGGTCATCGTGCTGAGGTACTACGAAGACCTGACCGAGGTCGAGACGGCGATGGTGCTCGGTTGTGCGGTGGGCACGGTGAAGGCCCAGACCCACCGGGCGCTGACCAAGATGCGCGCGACGCTCGGCGACCAGGCCACGCTTGCGTTACTGCAGGAGCAGGCATGAGCCGGCTCGAGGACGGGCTGCGAGACACCCTGAACGAGCATGCCGCGATGATCCTGCCGCCCACCGGGTGGGAGTTGAACGTCCTGGCCGCGGGGCGCCGCAGGCAGCGGAGGCGCAGGGCCGGTGGAATGCTGGGTGCGGCAATTGCGGTAGCCGCAATTTGCCTGGCCGTCGATTTCGTCGTACCGCAAGCCGTCTGGGTGGGCCAGAGCCGGAGCCTGGAGGACACGACCGCGAAGGCCCAGGTGTACAGCGGGTCCGTGCCGGCATCGCCGCTCGCCCAGAAAGCGTCCGGGGGTCCGATCGAGCTGACGACGCTGAGTACTGGAGCGGCGGCCACAGTCGCCTATGCCGCCGGCGACGGCCGCCTGCCCGAGGGTGACGTTGTGGTGCTGCCCGACGGCGGCCACTGGAGGACCGGCGCATACGTCATGAGCCTGGAGGAAGCCGGCGACGGTGTGGTGGCGGAGGTGTCGGCGCAGGTGAACCGCTTGATGTACCGCTGGCCGGGCGGCACCCGCGAGCTCGCCCGCGGCAACGTGTCCGGCTACGCCGTGTCGTCCGACGGCGGGCTGGTGGCCTGGACGCAGACCAGCAAGGGCGGCCGCCTGCCGGCGAAGCTCAAGCTGGCCGAGCTGGCCACCGGGCAGGTGTTGCGCACCGTGGCCATCGAGCCGACGACCGAGCCGAAGGCCGGCGTACCGGTCGTGTCGGCGTTCGTCGGCAACCAGGTGGCGCTGAGCTACGACTCTCCGCCGGCCGACAGCGCGCCCGGGTACGCCTGGGACTACAAGACCGGCGCCATCACGTCGATGGTCGGCGCCGCCAAGCCGGGCACAGTCAGCAAGCTGCTCGACGTGTCACCGCGTACCGACACGATGCTGACGCTCGACCGGGAAGGCTGCCTGGCCAACGTGTCGTACAAGAATCCCGGCCGGCAACGCTGGCGCGACTGCGACAAGGTGCTGGCGGCCAAGCGGCTGAGCCCGAAGGGGACGAGGTTCGCCGGCGTACAGGGGTCGCTGCTGTGGGTTCGCGACACCGAGACCGGAAAGCTGGAGTGGTCCCGAGAGCTCTCCGGAGCCGAGGCCGCCGCACTGGTCTGGGAGACCGAGGACCAGGTGCTGGTGACCTACGACGAGCCGGGCGACAAGGAGTTCGGGCGCGCGTTGCTGCGCTGCTCGGTGGCCACCGACCGCTGTGACCGTCCCTCCACCGTGGGCGGCCTGCGGGTGACGGCGCTGGCCAGCCGGCAGGGCACCGACCCGCCGCTGGTCGGCCGCTGACGACCTTCGTCAGCAGTCCTAGACGCCGTTCTTGACGAACGTCTGAACGGCCTCGGCCACCAGTTGCACCGCGATCGCCGACAGCAGCAGACCGGCGATCCGGGTCACCAGCGTGACGCCGCTGTCCTTGATCAGCCGGTGGATCCCCACCGAGAACCGCATCGACAGCCACAGGACGATGTGCACCGCCACGATCCCGAGCGCCACCGCGAGCAGGTCCGGCGTGGTGTCGATGCCCTTCACGAAGACCATCGTCGCGACGATCGCACCCGGCCCGGCGAGCAGCGGTGTGCCGAGCGGTACCAGCGCGACGTTGATGTCGGCCGGCTTCGCGGGGTCCTCGGCCTTTCCGGTCAGCAGTTCCAACGCGACCAGCAGCAACAGCAGGCCGCCGGCGCACTGCAGAGCGGGCAGGCTGATGTGCATGTACGCGAGGATCTGCTGGCCGAACGCCGCGAACGCCACGATCACGCAGAACGCGACAACCACCGCTTGCCACGCCGCCTTCCGGCGCTGCGCCGACGAACGGCCGGACAGCAGCGAGAGGAAGACGGGAATGGTGCCGGGCGGATCCATGATCACGGTCAGCGTGATGAAGACCTCGCCGAACAACTGCCAGTTGAAGAGGTTCAGTACGTGCATCAGAGCAGCGGCTCCGGCGGCGTACGACCGGACGCGGCGGCGTTGGCCTTGATGCGCTGCAGCAAGCGCTCGAACTGCTGCGGATCGGTGGTTTCGACGCCCAGCGGATGGAGCTGCTTGCCCTTGCCGTGGTAGTCGCTCGAGCCCGTCATCACCAGGTCGAGGTCCTTCGCGACGTCGCGCAGGTGGGCGCGGGTCGCGGGATCGTGGTCGAGATGGTCGACCTCGATGCCGGCCAGCCCGGCGGCGGCGAGGTCCGCGAACGCCTCGTCGGTCAGCAGGCGCCGCGCCGACCGCCCGTGCGGGTGGGCGATCACCGGCGCACCGCCGGCGGCCACCACGAGCCGGATCGCGAGCGCCGGATCGGGGGCGTACCGCGTGAGGTTGCCCGGCCTGCCCTCCGACAGCCACACCTCGAACGCCTCCGCGCGGTTGGCGGCGTACCCCTTGGCGACCAGCGCGTCGGCGACGTGTGGACGGCCGGGCGACGGCGCGTCGCCGACGTGGGCGTAGACGTCCTCCACGGTGATCTCGACGCCGTGCCGGCGCAGGGTGTCGACGATCATCGGAACGCGCCCGGCCCGGCCCGCGCGGATCCGCTCCAGCTCTGCGGCGAGCTCCGGCTCGGTCGGATCGGGCTGGTATCCGAGCAGGTGAACGCCGGTTCCGCGGAGCTTGCACGACATTTCCACACCGAGGAGCAGACCGATCGGCCGCTGCTCAGCCTCGGCGGCGGCCTCCCCCCAGCCGGCGAACGTGTCATGGTCGGTGAGCGCGACCACAGCCAGGCCGGCGGCGTCAGCCTTGGCCACCAGCTCGGCGGGCGTATCGGTGCCGTCGGAGCAGTTGGAGTGCGTGTGCAGGTCGATGAGCACGAGCGACACGTTATCCGAGGCTGTCGAATCACCCGATGACCTGCGCTCGTCGGCGCCTACCGGCCACAGCCGGCGTCCGGCGGGCGGGTGCGTTATTCGGGGCTGTCGAACGGCTCGGTGAGCTGCGGTGTCAGCGCTCCGAAGGGCAGCATGTCGATCTCGTGCCCGAGCGTACGGGCGTCGGCGAGCTCGAGCGGCTCGACCAGCAGCGTGCCGGCCGTGTCGGGCCAGAAGACCAGCCACAGCCAGCGCCCGGCCGCCTCACCGGCGTACGCCGCCCGCCCCGCCGGAGACACCGCATGCCACAGCGGCGTCGGATGCCCGTCGGTGTGCACCTTGCCCTGCGCGACGCCGCGCCCGAACGTAGAGCCCGGGTCAGGCCCCGGCAGCCCGGCGTACCGCGCGCCCAGCCCGACACCCGGCTCCTCGGCGATGATCAGCAGCTCACCGGCGCCACCGAGCGGGTTGGGCCCGCCACACGCGACGACGGTCGCCCGGACCCCCTCCGCCGGGCTGCCCGCGTGCCCGGCACCGGTGACCACCCACCCGTGGGGCAGCGGCCACGGCAGCCACACCGGAACGCGGGAGTGGTCGGCCAGCAGGCCGAGCAGTTCGGCGTTCGGCTGCGCGAACGGTTGCAGCGGCGTGACCGCGCCGTGGACATAGCAGGTCCAGCCGGTGGGTGCCGCGACCGTCGATTCGATCAGCCGGCCACACCGTGGACAAAGCGGATCGCCCGTCATGACGCTTGTTCTTCCCCAAATCGGGATCTGACAGCCGCCAGGATTCCGCTACCACCGCATTTAGTCAACGATTAGTCAAAGGCGGGCTTTCGCTGTCCGCTCGTGGTCTGGAACGATGCTGCGCATGCCTGTGTCCCGACGTAAGTTCCTCGCGGTCGGTGCGGGTGCAGCTGTGGCCGCCTGCGCGGGCGGTGTCGGCCTGGTCGAGGCACAGCTGCTACCCGGTCGTACCCGCCTGCACCAGGCGCTCGGACTCACCGGGCCGGACGGTGTGGTTCCGTCGGCGAAAGCCGGTCCGAAGGTCACCGAGTCGTTCGTGTCGGAGGCACGTGGCGGCAAGAAGGTCTCCTGGACCGCTGCGTACCCACCGGGCTCGAACGGCACGGAGAAGCTGCCGTTCGTCCTGGCGCTCCACGGGCGAGGCGGCGACCATACGTTCGCGTTCGCCGGCATCGGCCTGGACCGCTATCTCACGCAGGCGGTCACCGCCGGCGCCTCGCCGTTCGTCATCGTCTCGGTCGACGGTGGCGAGGCGAGCTTCTGGCACCGGCGCGCCGACGGCGACGACCCCGTGACGATGATCCGGGCCGAGCTGATGCCGCGGCTGTCGCGGCGCGGGCTGCTGGTCCGGCGGTACGGCCTGATCGGGTGGTCGATGGGCGGGTACGGCGCGTTGCTGTACGCCGAGCGCGAGCCCGAGGAAGTCGTCGCGGCGGCGGTGGTGAGCCCGGCGCTGTGGCGCGAGTGGGACGAGGTGCGGCCGGGCGCGTTCGACGACGAGAGCGACTTCCTGGCCAACGAGGTGTTCGAGGGCCGGCCGATCCTTTACGACGTGCCGCTCCGCATCGACTGCGGACGCGACGACCCGTTCGCCGATAACACGCGCGACTTCATCGCGGGGCTGCCGGCCAAGCCGGCGGGGGGTTTCCAGCCGGGCGCGCACACCGCTGGGTACTGGCGGCGGATGGCGCCTTCGCAGCTGACGTTCCTGGCCAAGCAACTGGCCGGCAAGGCGGCCTGAGCTTCTCGCCCTGTTCGATGGCGACGCGCCGCCGCTCGGCGGGGCCGGTTGTCGGTGGGGGCTGGTTGGATGGTCGCCATGAGTGCGGCGGAACAACTCGGGTTCGACAACATGCCGCGGCGCCTGGTGCGGGCGACACCGACCAGGTTGACCGGCTGGCTCGACTGTCCGCGCCGTTACCGGTTCACCTACCTCGAGCGGCCCACGCCGCAGAAGGGGCCGCCGTGGGCGCACAACAGCCTGGGCGCGGCCGTACACACGGCACTGGCCCAGTGGTGGCGCCTGCCGGTGGCTCGGCGCACTCCTGAGGCGGCTGGGGCCCTGCTGGTCAACGGCTGGCTCACCGACGGCTTCCGCGACCGTGACCAGTCCGAACGCTGGCGGGAGCTGGCGCGCGAGATGGTCGAGGACTACACCGCCGGGCTCGACCCCTCTGACGAACCGATCGGCGTCGAACGCACAGTGGCGTTGCGAACGCCGGTGCTCGCACTGTCCGGCCGAGCCGACCGGATCGACGAGCGCCTACCCGCACCACCCGGCGACGACCTCGACGACGATCCGGACGCCTGGCCACGCAGTGCGTCCACCGCCGGGCAGAGTCCCGTGGGATCGGTGGCGGGTACCGCGACAGCGACCGGCGCGAACTCTTCCGGTCCAGCGCCGGACACGTCGACCGCCGCCGACCCGAGTCCCACCGGAACAGTGCGCGGCAACGCGACCGCGGCGGACGCGGGCGAGCGTCCACCCGTCGAGCTGGTGATCGTCGACTACAAGACCGGCCGGCACGTTCCGACCACCGACGACGCCCGCGGGTCGCTCGCGCTCGCGGTCTACGCCGCCGCCGCGCAGGGCACCCTGCGCAAGCCGTGCCGCCGCGTCGAGCTGCACCATCTCCCGTCCCGTACGGTCGTGAGCTGGCAACACACCACCCAGTCACTCACCCGCCACATCGAGCGCGCCAACGCGATCGGCGAAGAGGTCGCCGAAGCCGAAGCCGCCTACCCCGATCTCCACGGCGACGAGGTCGACACCGTGTTCCCGGCACGCCCGGGTCCACAGTGCCGCTGGTGCGACTTCGCGGCCCACTGCCCGCAGGGCCGCGAGGCCTTCCCCGCCCGTCGTTCGTGGGAAGGACTCGCCACCGACGAGTCCGGACCGGCCAGAGTGGGGGTGCGGGAAACCTGGAACGGATAACCTTGCGCTCATGAACCCGTCGGACCTGTTCCAGCGTCCACGTTTCTTCCTCGGCGTCGCCACGATCATCGCCGCCGTGGTCGCCGGGCTCTACTCCTTCGGCATGGCCAACGGCGTGATCACCAAAGGCATCTGGCTGCTGGTACCGGTCGCGGCGCTGGCGTTCCTCGGCATGCGCGCCGACAAGACCGGCCGCGGCTGGCTCTACCTGCTGATCTCGTGGGCGTTCGGGATCGTCGCCTACGGCGCGTTGTTCCCCGGCGCGTTCTGACGTCCGTCGACGGCGGCCAAGAACGTCGCCAGCACACGCCGGGTCTCGTCCGGCTGGTCGACCGCGGCCGAGTGCCCGGCTCCGGCGATCACCTCGAAGTCAGCCGACAACCGCTTGGCCATCTCGATCTGTACGGCCGGCGGCCAGCCGTCGTCGTCCTCACCGAACACCACCAGCTTCGGTATCCCGATCGCCGCGAGCTCGTCGACCAGGTCCGGCGCGTCGACCAGGTGCCTGGTGATGGCGGCCAGCGACACCGGCGCGTTCGTCACGAACCGCGTACGCAGGAACGCCTCGATCTCCGGCGGCGGCTCGGCCAGCCCGCGCCCGCGCTCGAGTTCGCGCTTGGCGTCGTACACCTTCTCCAAGCCCATCGTGGGAATCGCCTCCGCCATCAGCCGCAGCATCGTCGTCTGCTCCTCGGCCGTGAAAGCGCCGGGTCCCGACGACAGCAACGTGAGCGAGGCGAAGGTGTCCGGCGAGCCGAGTACGGCAGCCCTTGCCACCAGCCCTCCGAACGAATGCCCGAGCAGGTGTACGCGGCCCGCACCCAACCCGGCCGCGATCGCAGTCGTGTCGCGGCCGAGTTCGGTCAACGTGTAGGCCGCCTCGTCGTCCGACCCCGCGGTCTCGTACTGCCCACGCTGGTCGATCGCGACGGCTCGGTGACCGGCATCGGCGATCCCGGCCAGAATCGCCAGGAAGTCTTCCTTACTTCCCGTCCAACCGGGTATCAACAAGACGGCGGAACGCTGTGCCTGGCCGAGGTCGTTCCATTGACTGTGTGTCGCTTCCAGGGCAGCGAATTCGCCACGCGGTGTGACCAGCCGGGTCGGGCATACTCCATCCGGCAACCGCAGGTTTCGAGGCGTGCTCATGATCGATCACGATAGGCCCGCAGGCAACACGGGGTGAACGTCGGCAGCGGCGGACCGTTAGAGTGGTCTGCGGCCGAACGAGTCGGAGGGAGAGCGATGAGGCACGCCGCTTCGCGGTACCGCGTCCGCCGTGGGCGCGTAGCGGCAGCAGTGGCTTCTGTGCTCACCATCGCAGTGGCGGTGATGGCCGCTGTCGGCGTACTCGACTTCAAGCCCACGACCCTCAACGCAGCCGCCGACGACGGGTCCGGCCAGAGCCAGAACCGCGCCGTCGTCGACCGGGCGGCCAAGCTCGAGACGCCCGAGCCCGAGCCCACCGACGTCGCCGGCCAGGGATCGCCGACCGACAACCAGACGCCGGATCCGACCGACTCCAAGGCGGACCCCGCCCAGCCGTTACCCGCCGGGTCCGGCAGCGGAAAGCGCGTCGTCTACACACTGGCCGGCAACCACGTCTGGCTCGTCGACGCCGAAAACCAGGTGGTCCGCAGCTACCTCGTCTCCGGCACCCGCTTCGGCCAGGTGAAGCCCGGAAACTACGACGTCCTGCGCAAGAAGCGCTACACCACGAGCTACCACGGCACGGAGCGCATGGAGTTCATGGTGACGTTCACCGAAGGGCAGAACGCCGCCATCGGCTTCCACAACATCCCCGTCCGCATCGCCGACGACAAGCCGGTGCAGACGCCCGCACAGCTCGGGCAGTCCTTGTCTGACGGCTGCGTACGCCAGAAACAGGAAGACGCGGCCTTCCTGTGGCAGTTCTCCCAGGTCGGCACTCCCGTCATCGTCGTGCCGTAGCCACGGTCCGCCTGCCTCAGCCCTCCGCATCTTCCGAATCGGCACTCTTCCTGTACGCAACGCCGTGCTTCGGGCGTTGCTGACGATCTGCCCGCTTAGGCCGTTGCGGAGCTGCCTTAGTGCTGGCCTGCGTGGTCGCCTCGGCCGAAGCTGGGCTGTTGTGCACGCGACGACGGCTGCGGCTGTGCCGGCGGGCTCCACAGCGCATGATTGTCCTGTCGTAACCACGGTTGGCTGCCTCAGCCCTTTTGCGTCGCCGGCGCACATGCGCACGCACGGTGGCTGTGCTGCGGCATCCGCAGAGCGCTGTCATCGTCCCGCCGGAGACGCATCGTGCCTGCCGCGAGCAGGTGGGAAACCCACCCTGCGCGACAGGCACGATCTGGCTAGTTCGGCCCCTTGCGGAGACGCTTACTCGCTCGCCGGCGTGGTCGCCTCGGCCGAGTCCGCGCTCTTGCGTACGCGACGCCGGTTACGGCTGCGCCGCGGGCGTTCAGCGGCAGCGGACTCGCCACCGCTGCTCTCCCCGGGCTCCACCGCGCCGCCTTCGGGAGCGGCCTGCTCGGCGCCGTCCACGGGCACGCCGGCGCGCAGCCGACGCCGCTGACGCGAGCGCCGCGGCGTCGTGTCCTCGGCAGCCTGCTCGCCGGTGCCACCGCTCTCGGCCGCACCTCCGCGCCGACGGCCCGGCCGCCGGTCACGGTCGCGCCCGCCGCGGCCACCACGATCACCGCGGTCGCCACGGTCACCGCGCTCCCGCGTACGCGACGAACCGCCGCTGGACGGGCGCGGCTCGCCGACTCGCCCGGTCGCCGCCTTGGGGATCCCGAGGTCGTGGAACAGGTGGTCGGAGGTGGAGTAGGTCTCGGTCGGCTCGTCGAACGGCAGGCCGAGCGCGTTGTTGATGACCTTCCAGCGGGTGAGGTCCGGCCAGTCGACGAACGTCACGGCCACACCCGACGCGCCGGCACGGCCGGTACGTCCGATCCGGTGGAGATAGGTCTTCTCGTCGTCGGGGCAGGTGTAGTTGACGACGTGCGTCACGCCCTCGACGTCGAGGCCGCGAGCGGCTACGTCGGTGGCCACCAGCACGTCGATCTTGCCGGAACGGAACCGCTCCAGCGCCTTCTCACGCGCGATCTGCCCGAGGTCGCCGTGGATCGCCGTCGCGGCGAAGCCACGGTCGGCCAGGTCGTCGGCGACCTTCTGCGCCGCCCGCTTGGTGGTGCAGAAGATCATCACGCGGCTGCGGTTCTCGGCCTGCAGGATCCGTGCGATGACCTCGGCCTTGTCGAGATCGTGCGCACGGTAGACGAACTGCGCGGTCGCGGGAACGACCTGGCTCTCGCCCACCGACTCGGCGCGTACGTTGACCGGATGCCGCATGTGCCGCCTGGCCAGCTGGACGATGTCGCCCGGCATGGTCGCGGAGAACAGCATGGTCTGACGCATCTCGTGGGTCAGCTTGATCAGACGCTCGACGTCCGGCAGGAAGCCGAGGTCGAGCATGCGGTCGGCCTCGTCGAGTACGAGGATCTTGACGTGCGCGAGGTTGAGGGTTCCGCGGTCGGCCAGGTCGAGCAGCCGGCCGGGAGTGCCGACGACCACGTCGACGCCGGACTTCAGGGCGTCGAGCTGGGGCTCGTACGCGACGCCGCCATAGACGGTCAGCACGCGCGCTTTGCGTACGGACGTGGCCAGAGTGAGGTCGGCGGCGACCTGGACGGCGAGCTCCCGGGTCGGAGCCACGACCAGGGCCTGCGGCTTGCCAGGTGCGTCGAGGTCGGCGTAGTCGCGGTCGTCCGGGGCGACGATCCGCTGTAGAAGCGGCAGCCCGAACGCGAACGTCTTGCCGGTGCCGGTGCGCGCCTGTGCGATCAGATCGGTGCCCGTCAGTGCGATCGGGATCGCCATCTCCTGAATCGGAAACGGCTCGGCGATCCCCACCTTTTCGAGGGCTTCTACGATCTCCGGCAGCGCGCCTAGTTCTTTGAAAGTGGTCAGAGTGCTTCGCCTAACATGGGGGCCCGGGGTCACCCCCAGGGACGGTAGAGCGCTGCTCGAGCCTGCCTCGAGCGCATCTCGCTCTGTCTGAGTCATTCGGTAACCAGGCCGGATCACCTGGTAGCAGTCTCCGAGTGTAACCGTCAAACGCCTGGCAGGCGCACGTATGCGGCTCTGAGCGCTGCTTATGACACTCGGCGATCCAGTCGGTGCGACTTGTAATGGACAATTGTAGCCGGTGCCGCTTCGATTGGTCCGGTATTCCGGCTCTCGGCGGCTTGGCTTTCTCGGCATCTCCCGGCGGATCAGGGCTGGGCGGGGAACGTCCCTGACGACAATCGCCCGCCCGGGGCCGATACTGGTGTGGTGACGGTGATCGACGACTACATCGCCGGGCTGGAAGCCGCGCTTCGCGGGTCCCGGCGTACCAAGGCCGACCTCCTCACCGAAGCCCGCGACGGGCTGACCGACGTGGCCGACGCGTACTACCTGCACGGGCTTTCCCGCTCGGAGGCCGAGGAACAGGCGGTGGCGGAGTTCGGGACGGTGGCGGAGCTCGCGCCGCTGTACCAGCGTGAGATCGGGCTGGCACAGGGGCGGCGCACGGCACTGCTGGTGGCGCTGACGCTGATCATCCAGCCGATCCTCTGGACCTACGTCTGGGACGCCCTGATCGTCCGCGGCAACGACCAGCGCCTCCCGTTCATCGACCTCGCGACGAACTACCTCGGCTCCACGTCGATCGTCCTCGCGCTGGTAGTCGCCGCCCTCTGCGGCCCGCGCGGGCCGAACGTGCCGGCGCGCCTGGGCAGGGCGGTGGGAGTCTTCGGCTTCATCGTGGCGGCGATCTTCAGCGGCCTCGGCCTGGTCTCGACCCTCATCAGCCGCGACCCCAACCTCCCAACCGCGATCGGCCCGCTCTGCCTGACCGGCTTCCTCCTGGTCCCGATGGCATTGGTCGTGCTGTCGTCACGCCGCTGCCTGGTCGCCGGCTAGCCCACCCAGCGCCCGCCTCGCCGGCACGGGCCCGGCGGGGCACTTGCTCGCCCGCCACCACCTAGCCACCGCGCGCTGGTTATTCGCAATGCCGATCCGGCGTCACGTGCCACGCTTGCCCGCTTGTCCGAGCTGACTGCGACCGGAGCGGTGCCGCGACTCGCGCTGACCACCTCATGCGACGACCGCATTTTGCGGCTACCGCAAAATGCCAACCCGGCATCCACACACGACAGCAGGATTCGGCGCGGCGAAACTTGCGGATACCTGAGGAGTCCCCAAAACCTCGGACCGAGGGGTTCAGCCGCCGAACGACTCGAGGCGCGAGGCCGAGCTCTTCAGGCTCGCCGCCATCGGGTCGGTTTGGTAGTTGAGGTCCTGGCCCTCTTGGTGCCACACGATCACCGACAGCGCCATGCCGCGACGTACCAGGCCAACGACCTCGATCTCGCCGGTCGTGTCCGAGGTGGTCTTCTTCGCCACCCACCACCGCGCCGTCCCGCCGTCAACCGTGACCTCGGTCGCCGCCGACTGCGGCTGGTTGGCCCAGGCGCACGAGCCGATCCACCCGGAGTACGAGTCGAACGCCGTCCCGGCGGCCTCGCTGGTCTCGAACACCCCGACCACGTTGTCGCCGACGACGGTGGAGCCGGCCGGTCCCCAGGAGTAGTCGCGGCGTATGACGCTCCGGGCACCCAGCCCCGCCAAGCTCCCATCCGCGCACACCGAGGCGTTCATCGCGCCCTCACCGTCGGTGTCGCCGGTCGCCGACCAGGTCTCGGTCGTGTCGTTGACCGTCGGCATCAGGTCGCTGGTCAGCAGCGCCGCAGCCGTCAGTTCGGGCGGCGTCGGTACGGTCGTCGAGCTCGTAGGAGTCGGGTCGGTCGGCCCGGGTGTCTCGGAGCCGGGTTTCGTCGGTGTCGGAGTGACCGAGCCGGCCGGCGTGGTCGCCGTAGCCGTCGCGGTCGGAGCCTTCGGATCGTCGGACGACGGATCGTTGTTCTTGTGCGTCGACTCGCCGGTCCTCGGGTTGCTGCCGTCCTTGCCGCCGCCCTCGCCGTGCGAGTCCTTCGACGTCTCGCTGCCATCCTCGGAGCCCGCGGACTGCGTCTTCGAGTTCTGCGCCGCCGTGATCAGCGGAGACTGCCCGTCCTGCCCCGGAAACCGACCGGTCGCCGCCACCCCCAGGACACCAACGCTGAGTACGAGAGCCAGCGTGCCCGCGGCAGCCTGCTGCCGCCCGCGCTGCTGCCCACGGTGCCGTACGGCGGAGGCGTCAGACCAATCCACCTGGTCGACGTCGGACCGCAGGCGCGACAACTCGTCGTCTACCTGCCGTTCTTCGTCAGCGGGCATTCTGTCTCTCCTGTTCGGGCGCCTGCTGCGGACCGTCCTCGCGCAACAACTCCGCGAGAGCGGTACGTCCACGTGAGAGCCGTGCTTTCACCGTGCCGCTGGCGACCCCCGTTTCGCGGGCCACCTCATCCACCGAGAGTCCGACCAGGTGATGCAGGACGATGGCGCGCCGTTGCGCCTCTGGGATCTCCTTCAGCGCTGTGACCAACGCCACGTTGTCCGGGCTCGGCTCCGGCGAGTGAGCCGGCGGTCCGTGCCTTGCCATCGCGGCGATGCCGTTCTTGACCTTGCGCCAGCGGCTGGCGGCGACCCGCCATGCCACCGTACGAAGCCATGCCTCCGGATTGACGTGCTCCGAAACCTTCGTCCAATGCTGCCAAGCCCTTGCGTACGCCTCCTGAACGCAGTCCTGGGCGTCGGCGATGTTCCCTGTCATCGCGTACATCTGATGGAGCAAGCGCCCCCGCGTGGCGTGGTAGAAGGCGTCGAAGTCGTCGGCGCTCTCCATTAGCCCTCCACCTAGCCGACTCTCACCTTCAGATGACACGGGACCTGCCCACGAGGTTGCACTGGGTTTCGGCAAGATCGCCACCAGATCGGAGTCCGGGATCCGGGCTTTCTGCGCTGCATCGCCTCGCGCAGGGACGAACTTATCTTTGTTCGGGTGCCGATGGCGAGGGGCGATCCGGTGCCTGGAACCTACCTGTGACCATTCACCAGCGGGTTCGCGTCCGTCAAGTGGGCCGGTCAGGCTGAGTACAGGTCGGGTGCATGCAGATGCTCAGAGTGCTTCCGTCCTGCTGACGGGCATCTGGCGGTGGCAGCTGCTGCCTGTGTCGAGGGCTCATCCGGTATCCGGACGGCGTGTCTCGGCCGGGATTCTCCGGGACCGGCTGCGACCATGACGATGATGACCGAGTTGATGCCTGGCCGGCTTGAGAACACTCCGCCCGACGACGGAGATGGTCCGGCCGCGTCATCCGGAGCTGCCACCGCGCCCACTGGTCCGACCCTGCGTCCGGCGTCGGTCGCCGGTGTACTCGCCGCCGGCTGGGCCGCGGTAGCCGGCATGCTGGTCTGCTCGGCACTCGCTGTGATCGGATGGTTCGCTACGGACGGTGGCACAGCCGGGCAGGCCGTACAGGTCGGTGTCGGAGGGTGGCTACTGGCTCACCTCGTTCCCGTCGAGCTCGCAGAGCGTGGCGACTTCGGCCTGACGCCGCTCGGACTGACCATGATCGCCGCGCTCGTACTCCTGCGGGCCGGGCGCTGGGCGGCCGAGACTTCTGTCTTACGCGGGGCACGGGACGTCGCGGTCGGTGCCGGCGTCCTGGCGCTCTCGTACGGTGCGTTCGCGGCCGCTGCGGCGGCGCTGGCTCGTTCCGGCGAGACCGGACCGCAGCCGGTACGCGCGTTCTTCACCGCCGGACTGTTCGCCATGTGCTGCGGTGGCGCCGGGATGGCGCGGTCGGCGCGGTTGTCGCGGCGGGTACGCAAGCTGGTGCGCCGGCTGCCGGTCGAGGTTCGCTCGGCGCTGGCCGGGGGACTCGTAGGGCTGGGCGCGCTGCTGCTGGCCGGCGGTGTGCTCGTGCTGATCGGGCTGCTGGCACACGGCGGGCGGGCGCTGGACCTGCTGGGCGGACTGCGCGCCGGCCCGATCGGCGGGGTGCTGGTGGTGCTGGCCTGCGTGGCGTACCTGCCGAACGCCGCCATCTACGCCGCCGCGTACACGCTCGGTCCCGGCTTCGCGCTCGGCACCGGCACTGTGGTCGCGCCGACAGGCGTGGTGCTTGGCGCGCTGCCGACGTTCCCGCTGCTGGCGGCCGTACCGACCGGTGAGCCGCCGCCCGCGTGGCTGATGAGCGTCTTCGTGCTGCCGCTTGCCGCGGGTGCCTACGGCGGCGTGGTCGCCGCTCGGCGGTCAGCGCGTTTTGCGGCTACCGCAAAATCCGGTGACGGCATCGTGCCGGTGCCGCGGCTCGAGGTGGTCGCGTTACGCGGCGCCCTGGCGGGTGCGGTAGCCGGAGCTGGCTACTGTCTCTGCATCCTGCTGGCCGACGGCGCGGCCGGCCCGGGACGGATGGCGCGGTTCGGCCCGGACCCGCTGGTCTGCGGGCTGGTGGCCGTACTGACGTTCGTGATCGCCGGCGCCGTGGCGGCAACCGTCGATCACGTACGCGTGTACTGGCGCAACGCGCCCACCGACCCGGCCGACTCCGAGTACGGCCCGGCCGAGGACGATGCCGGCGGCGAGGGCGCTACTGAGGTTCGGTGACCAGTCCGCGCTTCTCCAGGCTCTCCTTGAACTCGTCCACGCACTTGGTCTGGGCACTGTGCGTGTTGGCGCCTTCGAGGCACGTCATGTAGGTACGGGTTTCCGTCCAGAACACCGCAAGCGACACCGCGATCACGGCCGAGATCATCGTCGAAACGATCCCGAGCACGATGCCTGGTACCGCGCCAGGGCTGAACACCGACTTCCGCCGCGCGAGTCTCCGCCCCATGACCCCGACCACGATCGCGGCGATGCCGAGAATCAGCCCGAACGGGGGGACCAGCAGCGTGAGCAACCCGATGATCCCGAACGCGAGCGCCCAACGCCCAAAGCTCCGGATCTTCTTCAGGTCGGCCTCGGTCGGCTGCGCGACAGGCTCCGCCTGGCTGGACGGGGATCGCTGCCACCCCGACCCTGGCTCAGCCGGAGTCGGCGCCCCGGCGAACGGCTGCCCCGTCCGCCCGAACACCCGGTCGGAATCGACAGGCGCGGATGTCCCTCCGGGCGGAATCGGCGAAAGCTGCGGAATGGCCGACTCGCCGTCAGCTCCTCCCGCACCCGACTGCCCGGCGTCCGCCTCGGTCTGACCCGCGCTCTGTTGCTCGCTACCCGCGCCGGACTGGCCTGTGCCCTGCTGGTCGTTCGGCTGCGGGGATGTAGCCGGCTGTGCTGTTCCGGCCGGCTGCTCCTGCTGGTCGTCACTCGCGCTGGGCTGGTCGCTGCCCGCGTCGCGCTGCGGGTCCGCGGCGGACTGGCCTGTGCTCCGCTGGTCGCTCGGCTGCGCTGACGTACCCGGCTGTGCCGCTCCGGCCGGCTGGCCAGGCTGTCCACCACCCGGCCGGTCCGCGTCTGGCTTGGCCTTGGCCGCGCCCTGGCCGCCCGCCGGCTGCGGTGTGCCGCGTTCGTCCGCGGCGTCACCGTTCGTCGCCGTTGGTTTCGTCGGCGGCTCTTCGGGACTGCTCACCAGGCTCCTCCTGTCGTCCGGTCATCTGCGCTACCGGTGCGGTCTCTGTCCAAGTCTTTCCACGCGTCGGTCCGCGTCTGCCACGTCGGCTCCGACCCAGCGGGCTCTGCCCGCCACCGGACGAACCCGCTCCTCCCGATATCGTGTCGAACTACTCAGCCCAAGGTTCAAGGAGGCCGCCCTGCCCGCCCGACTCGTCGTCCTAGTGTCAGGCTCCGGCACCAATCTGCAAGCGTTGCTCGACGCTACGCAAGACCCGTCGTACGGCGCGCAGGTCGTCGCGGTTGGTGCGGATCGGCATGGCATCGAGGGCACGGCGCGCGCCGAACGCGCCGGCATCCCGACGTTTGTCGAACGGGTGCCTGACCACCCGACCCGCGACGACTGGGACGCCGCGCTGACCAAGGCAGTCGCAGCATACGAGCCGGACCTGGTGATCTCCGCCGGCTTCCTGAAGCTCGTCGGCAAGCAGTTCCTCACCGCGTTCGGCGGCAAGTACCTCAACACCCACAACGCCCTGCTGCCGGCGTTCCCAGGCATCCACGGCCCCCGCGACGCCCTCGCGTACGGCGTGAAGCTCACCGGAGCCACCTTGTTCCTGGTCGACGATGGTGTCGACACCGGTCCGATCATCGCGCAGGTCGCGGTACC
Source organism: Flindersiella endophytica (assembly GCF_054779015.1). Classification (NCBI taxonomy): domain Bacteria; kingdom Bacillati; phylum Actinomycetota; class Actinomycetes; order Propionibacteriales; family Nocardioidaceae; genus Flindersiella; species Flindersiella endophytica. Next base: position 286,170 of record NZ_BAAGYY010000023.1, on the reverse strand, counting down.
CGTCGAGGACGACGACACCGAGGACACCCTCGCCGACCGGATCAAGGAAGTCGAGCGAGCACAGCTCGTGGAGTACATCGGCCGGATGGTCCGCGAGGGCTGGACGGTTTCGGGAAGAAAGGTCACCATCCCGTGAGCACCGTGAGCGACACACAGCGGCCGGTTCGGCGCGCACTGCTCAGCGTCTACGACAAGACCGGTTTGACCGAGTTCGCGCAGGGCCTCGCGCAGGCGGGCGTCGAGCTGGTGTCGACCGGCTCGACCGCCGCGACGATGGAGGCGGCGGGCGTACCAGTCACGCGGGTGGAGCAAGTAACCGGTTTCCCCGAGTGCCTGGACGGGCGGGTGAAGACGCTGCACCCCGGCATTCACGCCGGTCTGCTCGCCGACCTGCGCAACTCCGACCACGAGCGGCAGCTGGACGAGCTCGGCATCGCACCGTTCGACCTTCTGATCTCCAACCTCTACCCGTTCACCGCGACGGTCGCCTCCGGCGCGAGCCAGGACGAGATCGTCGAGATGATCGACATCGGCGGGCCGGCGATGGTGCGTTCGGCTGCGAAGAACCACGCGTCGGTCGCTGTCGTGGTGTCGCCCGAGCGGTACGCCGACGTACTGGCGGCCGTCACGTCCGGCGGTTTCACGCTGGAGCAGCGGCAGCGACTGGCGGTCGAGGCGTTCGTGCACGTCGCGAACTACGACGTGCACATCGCCTCGTGGATCGGCAACGTCGTCGCGCCAACCGATGAAGGAACCGGTTTCCCCGCCTGGATCGGCGCGACGTGGGACCGCAAGGCGGTGCTGCGGTACGGCGAGAACCCGCACCAACCGGCCGCGCTGTACACGTCGGGGTACGTCACGCAGCCCGGTCTCGCCCAGGCGGAACAGCTGCACGGCAAGGAGATGTCGTACAACAACTACGTCGACTCCGACGCGGCGCGGCGGGCGGCCTACGACTTCACGCGGCCGTGCGTGGCGATCATCAAGCACGCCAACCCGTGCGGGATCGCGGTCGGTGCCGACGTGGCTGAAGCGCACCGCAAGGCGCACGCGTGTGACCCGGTGTCGGCGTTCGGCGGTGTGATCGCGACCAACCAGCCGGTCAGTGTGGCGATGGCCGAGCAGGTCGCGGAGATCTTCACCGAGGTCGTCGTGGCGCCGGACTTCGAGCCTGGCGCGCTGGAAATCCTCAGCCGTAAGAAGAACATCCGGTTGCTGCGTAGCGCGGCGGCCACGCCTGGCGGGGTCGAGACGCGGGCGGTGTCCGGGGGCCTGCTGATGCAGCACTCCGACGCGATCAACGCCCCTGGCGACGACCCGGCGACCTGGCAGCTGGTTGCCGGGGAACCGGTTTCTGACGCCGATCTGGCCGACCTTTCCTTTGCCTGGCGCGCGATTCGCGCCGTCAAGTCCAACGCGATTCTCCTCGCGTCCGCCGGCGCGACGGTCGGGGTCGGCATGGGCCAGGTCAACCGGGTCGACTCGGCCAAGCTCGCGGTGGCGCGCGCCGGTGACCGGGCGGCGGGTTCGGTGGCGGCGTCCGACGCGTTCTTCCCGTTCGCCGACGGCCTGCAGGTCCTGCTCGACGCCGGTGTGAAGGCGGTCGTGGAGCCGGGCGGCTCGGTACGCGACGAGGAAGTGATCGCGGCTGCGAAGGCGGCGGGCGTCGCGCTGTATTTCAGTGGCACGAGGCACTTCTTCCACTAGACAATGCCCGGGTGTTCGAAGCGGTTGAGGCGAGGCTGCGCTCGGCGTATCCGTCGCACGAGTGGATTCCCGTCACGCATGGGATGTCGGGTGCGCTGACCTATCGGCTGGCCGGGCTGTCGGAGCTGTTCGTCAAGCTGGCAAGGGTTTCCGCGCATCCGGATCCGCGGGCGGACGTACTCGCGGAGGCGCGGCGGCTGGAATGGCTTACGGCGAAGGGCTTTCCGGCCGCAAAGGTGGTCGACGCCGGTGCGTCCGGAGCCGTACGTTGGCTGGTCATGACCGCCGTGCCCGGCCGTCCGGCGTCCGATCCGTGGCCGGTGGACCAGCGGATGCGGGTGATCGACTCGGTGGCTGAGATCCTGCGGGCGCTGCACGCCTTGCCTGTAAGCGATTGTCCGTTCGACCGAACGCTCGACGTCGCACTCGGCAACGTCCGGCGCGCCCTCGACGAAGGCCTCTTCGAGCGCGGGGTGGAGGAGATGGACCAGTGGGAACGCGACCTCGACCGGCGTGGGCTGCTTGCCGAGTTGGAGCGCACCCGCCCGCCGATGGAGGACCTGGCAGTCTGCCACGGCGACTACTGCCTGCCCAACGTCATGATCGACCCCGAAACCCTCACCCCGACCGGCCTCGTCGACCTCGGCCGCCTGGGTCGTGCCGACCGGTACGCCGACCTGGCGTTGATGTGTAGGAGCATCGGCTCGGAGACCATGAACCCGCAGTACGGGCAGTCCCATGTCGCCCGCTTCCTCACCGAGTACGGCGCCAATCCCAGCGACCCACGCTTGGACTACTACGCCCGCCTCGACTGGCTCTTCTAGGGGGTGTCCTGCAAGTGTCGCCGGGCTGCGGCGGCCCTGGCCCCACGCTGGCTGCGTTGGACGAAGATCGCCCGTATGACCGATACGAACGACTCCGCCCGCCTTGCCAGCCCGGCGCCATGACCGTCCTCGCTATCCACCGACACTTACAGGACACCCCCTAGAACCGAGCGCCGGCACAAGCTCAGCTGCCTCGACCGCCGGCGTGGCGAGAAACCGGTTCCTCGCCACGAGCCCGCCCTTCGTCCTGGGCTTGCCAGGAACCGGTTTCTTCCGCCGCGGGAGCCCAATCGGCCGTTGGCGGGGCCGGGTAACCGGTTTCTGCGTATGAGCCTGCTGCCGGGCTCGTGGGGTGGGCCGCAGTGAGGGAGAACCGGTTTCTCCGATGAGCCTCACCCGGTGGCGCGCGCTCCGCCGTTGGCCGCTGACTGTTCGTTAGTCGTGGAGAAACCGGTTTCTTCGACCGGCTTTCGCTGCCCGACACGTGATCGGGACCTCAACCCAGAAACCGGTTTCTCTCGGCTGAGCCCGCCGCCCGACCCTCCAGTGGGCCGTGTGGTTCGAGGTGCCGATGGGGAACCGGTTTCTGCGTTGGGGGTTCGCCGTTCGGGCTCCTAGCGGTCCGTCTGCCGGTATTCGAGGAGAAACCGGTTTCGGTGGCTGAGCCTCCTGATGAGCGCAGCAATCCCGTCGGAAACGCATCGAGAAACCGGTTCCAGGAACCGGTTTCTCGGCCCGCGTCGTGCGCTTTCGGCGAGGCGTGCGCGGCGCTAGCTCTGGGGCTGGCGAAGCATCGGCGGATACAGGATGTCGGCGGCGCCTTTGCGGTAGAGCTGAGCCGGCCGGCCGCGCTCGTGGCGGAGGACGGCTTGGCCGGCGGGTTCGAGGAATCCGGGCGTGCCAGTGACCTTGCGGTGGAAGTTCCGCGGATCCAGCCTGGTACCCCACACGATCTCGTACACCTGCCGCAGTTCCGCGATCGTGAACTCCGGCGGGCAGAACGCCGTCGCCAGGCTGGAGTACTCCAGCTTCGCCCGCGCCCGTTCCAGCCCGTCAGCCAGGATGCGGCCGTGGTCGAACGCCAACTGGTCGCCCGCCAGGTGAGAAACCGGTTCCCAGTAGGCAGCGGCCGCGTCGGTGCCGGCCGTCAGCTCCGGCGGGTCCGGCACCAGTGCGAGATGTGCCACGGTCACCACCCGCATCCGCGGATCGCGGTCGGGGGTGCCGTAGGTCGCGAGCTGCTCCAGATGCACCGCGTCCAGTGAGAGACCGGTTTCTTCGGCCAACTCGCGCGCGGCCGCCCGCGGCAGGTCCTCGTCGATCCGGACGAAACCGCCAGGCAGCGCGAGCCGGCCGGCGTACGGCTCCTCGCCGCGCGCGATGGCGAGTACGTGCAGTGCCTGTGCCCGGATCGTGAGCACCACGAGGTCGACGGTCACGGCGAAGGGTGGGTACGAGCTGCTATTCATGTCACCTTGACGAGAAATGGGCGATGGGTTTATCGTCGGACTGACGATATCAAGTTCGGGAGGGTCCATGGCCGACATCACGCGTCTGCTGTTCCTGCGTCACCTGCGGGGATCGCCGACCCAGCACGTCCGCCACCACCGGCGCGGCCGGCTGGTGCACGACGGCGTCGGGCTGGCGTTCTGGTTCCGCTCGCTGTCGGCGGTGCTGTCGGAGATCCCGGTCGACGACCGTGAGCTGCCCCTGCTCTTCCACGCTCGTACGCGCGACTTCCAGGACATAACCGTGCAAGCCGCGGTGACGTTCCGCATCACCGATCCGGCCGTCGCGTCCGAACGGATGGACTTCTCCATCGACCCGAGTACCGGCCGGTGGCGGTCTGCTCCGCTGGAGCAGCTCGCGAGCCTCCTGTCCGAGCTCGCCCAGCAGCCCGCGCTGGACACACTCGTCGGGCTCGACCTGCAGGCCGCGCTCGCCGAAGGCGTGCCCACAGTCCGAGACCGGATCGCCGGCGCCCTCGCCGAGGACGGCCGGCTGGCCGCGACCGGGATCACGGTCGTCGGCGTACGGGTGGTCGCGATCCGCCCGGAGCCGGAGCTGGAACGCGCGCTGCAGACGCCGACCCGCGAGCTGGTGCAACAGGAAGCGGACCGGGCGACGTACGAGCGTCGCGCCCGGGCTGTCGAGCGCGAGCGCGCCATCGCAGAGAACGAGCTGCAGAACAAGATCGAGCTGGCCAAGCGCCAGGAGCAACTGGTCGCGCAGGAGGGCGCAAACTTCCGTCGGAAAGCGGAGGAGAAGGCAGCATCCGCCCGGATCGACGCCGAGGCGAGCGCCGGGCGCGAACGACTGGCGACCGCCGTACAGGCCGAGCGGGACCGCGCGTTGGCGGCCGCCCGCGCCGAGTCGACTCGCGAGGTCGGGCTGGCCGAGGCCGAGGTGGAGCGCGACAAGCTGGCTGCGTACCAGAGCCTGGACCGGGCCGTGATCACGCTGCTGGCGGTACGCGAGCTGGCAGGTCAGCTACCGGAGATCGGGTCGTTGACGATCACCCCCGACACCGTGACCGACCTGCTCGGAACGGTGACTCGGTCGCTGAACGGCCGAGGCGAGGCCTCGTAATGAGCCTCGCACCGAGGGCGGTGGTCGTGTGGCGGCGGAGCGAGTACGAGGAGCTGGTCGCGCGGCACGGCACGCCTGCCGCCGCCGGTTTCTTCCTGCGGGAGCGCGGCTCCGATCTGGCGACGGTGCGTGAGCGGCACGACCAGCTCAACGCCGCGTTGGATGCGGTCGCTGCGGCGGTTCCGTCGGATTGGCGGCGGGGGCAGGTTGAACGGTCGGACCTCGATCGCTTCCTGTTCGCGCCGGACGACGTGATCGTGGTGGTCGGGCAGGACGGACTGGTCGCGAACGTCGCGAAGTACGCCGATGCGCAGCCGGTGATCGGAGTGGATCCGGCGCCGGGACGCAACGCCGGCGTGCTGGTCACGCATCCGGCGTCGGCGGCGCGTGGGCTGTTGGTACGGGCGGCGGACCGGTCGGCGGCGATCACCGAACGAACCATGGTCGCGGCCGCGGCTGACGACGGGCAGCGGCTGGTCGCGCTGAACGAGATCTACGTCGGACATCAGACCCACCAGTCGGCGCGCTACCGGCTGGACGTGCCGGCGGGGGAGGCCGAGCAGCAGTCGTCATCGGGGGTGCTGGTCGGCACGGGTACGGGAGCGACGGGCTGGTGTCGCTCGGTATGGCAGGAGCGGCACAGCCCGTTCGCGTTGCCGAGTCCGGGAGACCGGTTTCTCGCCTGGTTCGTACGGGAGGCGTGGCCGTCGCCGGTGACCGGCACGAAGCTGACCGAGGGCTTGGTGACGGCGGATGGGGAGCTCGCCCTCACCGTGGAGTGCGATCGCCTCGTCGTCTTCGGCGACGGCATCGAGTCGGACCGGTTGGCGCTGTCGTTCGGCCAACGCGTGTCGGTACGCGTCGCCGAGCGCGGCCTGTGCCTGGTGGATTGAGCGATCCGCGCACGTCCATGACGGATCACCGCGAAGCCGGGAACCGGTTTCACGCACGATGGTCGGGGCTGGCGGTACCGCGGATCGCAGTCGAGAAACCGGTTTCACTGACAGTTTGCAGGCGTCGCATTGGCGTGCCGCAGGGACCTGCCCCGCCAGCGCTTCGCTAGCTAGTGCCATGCGCGTGCGTTAGATCGAGAAACCGGTTTCTGGACCACGGTTCGGCGGCCGTGCGCGTCGGCTGGCGAGAAACCGGTTTCTGATCGTCGGTTCGGCGGCCGTACGTGTCGGCTGGCGAGAAACCGGTTTCTGATCGTCGGTTCGGCGGCCGTACGTGTCGGCCGGTGAGAAACCGGTTTCGGACGGTTTCGATTGTCCGGGCGCGACGATGCAGACGTGGCCGAGTTAGCTGGCGCGAGGTGCTCGGGCGCCGGCGATGCTCGGCTCGGCTCGGTTGCCGGAAGTCGATGGAGCGTGCCCAGCCTCGGGCCGCCGGCCTGGGCTCAGAAACCGGTTGCTGGCCGTCGACAGCAGAGCGGACGGGCTGGAGCGATAGCCTGCCGTCGAACAAGCTGGAGGAGAGTGCGATGACGCAGGCGCCGGTACGCGGCCCCGTTCCTCGACCGATTCGCCGGAGCCTGCTCGCCAGGCAGTGGCCGCTCGGGCTCGTCCTGGCCGGATTGGTCTGTTCCCTCGGAATCGTGGTCGTCGAGAACTACTTGGTCGGCACGTTGCTGTTCGCGGGTTTTGTCCTGCTCGGCGCCGGTTTCCGGTTGCTGCTCCCCACGAGGCGCGCCGGCCTGCTGGTGCTACGCAGCCGCGCCCTCGACGTCACCGTGATGACGGTGATGGGGGTCGCGATCGCGGTCCTCGCGGTCATCGTTCCGAACAACATCAGATAGGCTCGGCACAGGTATCTTGACGCCAAGATATACGCGGGAAGGCGGAGCATGGCGCGACAGGGCAAGGTGACCGTGGTCGGTGCGGGCTTCTACGGCTCGACGACAGCGCAGCGGCTCGCGGAGTACGACCGGTTCGAGACGGTCGTCCTCACCGACATCGTCGAAGGCAAGCCGGAAGGGCTCGCACTCGACATGAACCAGTCCCGCTCCATCGAGGGCTTCGAGACCAAGGTGATCGGCCAGACCACCGGCCGCGACGGCGAGGGCTACGAGGCGATCGCCGGCTCCGACATCGTGGTGATCACCGCCGGCCTGCCACGCAAGCCCGGCATGAGCCGGATGGACCTGATCGAGACCAACGCCAAGATCGTCCGTCAGGTTTCGGAGAACGTCGCCAAGCAGGCGCCGAACGCCGTGGTGATCGTGGTCTCCAACCCGCTCGACGAGATGACCGCGCTGGCCCAGCTCGCAACCGGTTTCCCCAAGCATCGCGTACTCGGCCAGGCCGGCATGCTCGACACCGCACGCTTCACCCACTTCGTGGCCGAGGAGCTCGGCGTACCCATCGCGGACGTACGTACGCTCACGCTCGGCTCGCACGGTGACACGATGGTGCCGGTGCCGTCGCGGTGCACGGTCGACGGCAAGCCGCTGGCCGACCTGCTGCCGGCGAGCAAGATCGACGAGCTGGTCACGCGTACGCGCAACGGCGGTGCGGAAGTGGTCGCGCTGCTCAAGACCGGTTCCGCGTACTACGCACCCAGTGCGGCCGCCGCCAGGATGGCGCGCGCGGTGATCGACGACTCCGGCGCGGTCATGCCGGTCTGTGCGTGGGTCGAGGGCGAGCACGGCATCTCCGGCGTGTACCTCGGCGTCGAGGCCGAGCTGGGCCGCGACGGCGTGCGCCGCGTGGTCGAGACCGAGCTCACAGAGCCCGAGCTCGCCGCGCTGAAGGAGGCCGCCGAGGCGGTCCGCGCCAAGCAGGCCGACGTACAGAACCTTTGAGAGCTGTAAAGCGCCGACTGACAAGCGTTTGAGGAGAGAACGGAACGATGGCGAAGATCAAGGTAGCCAACCCGGTCGTCGAGCTCGACGGCGACGAGATGACGCGGGTCATCTGGAAGGACATCAAGGACCGGCTGATCCTGCCGTACCTTGATGTGCCACTGGAGTACTACGACCTGTCGATCGAGAACCGGGACGCCACCGACGACCAGGTGACGATCGACTCCGCGAACGCGATCAAGCAGCATGGTGTCGGCGTCAAGTGCGCGACGATCACGCCGGACGAGGCGCGGGTCGAGGAGTTTGGCCTGAAGAAGATGTGGCGGTCGCCGAACGGCACGATCCGTAACATCCTCGGTGGCGTGGTGTTCCGTGAGCCGATCGTGATCTCGACGGTTCCGCGGCTGGTGCCGGGCTGGACCAAGCCGATCGTGATCGGGCGCCACGCGCACGGCGACCAGTACCGCGCGTCCGACTTCGTGGTGCCCGGCCCTGGCACGGTGACGATCACGTACACGCCGGAGGACGGCTCGCAGCCGATCGAGTTCGAGGTCGCGAAGTTCACCGACGGCGGTATCGCGATGGGCATGTACAACTTCGACTCGTCGATCCGCGACTTCGCGCGCGCGACGATGCGGTACGCGCTCGACCGGGGCTTCCCGCTGTACCTCTCGACGAAGAACACGATCCTCAAGGCGTACGACGGGCGGTTCAAGGACCTGTTCGCCGAGGTCTACGAAGCTGAGTTCAAGGGCGACTTCGAGGCCGCGGGGATCACGTACGAGCACCGGCTGATCGACGACATGGTCGCGCAGGCGCTGAAGTGGGACGGCGGCTTCGTGTGGGCCTGCAAGAACTACGACGGTGACGTGCAGTCGGACGTGGTGGCGCAGGGCTTCGGGTCGCTGGGCCTGATGACGTCGGTACTGATGACGCCGGACGGCCGTACGGTCGAGGCGGAGGCGGCGCACGGCACGGTGACGCGGCACTTCCGGCAGTGGCAGAAGGGCGAGAAGACCTCGACGAACCCGATCGCGTCGATCTTCGCGTGGACGCGCGGGCTGGCGCACCGCGGCAAGCTCGACGGAACGCCGGAGCTGTCGGAGTTCGCGCACACGCTCGAGCAGGTCTGCGTCTCGACGGTCGAGTCGGGTGCGATGACCAAGGACCTGGCACTGCTCGTCGGCGGCGACGCCACCTGGCAGACGACGGACGAGTTCCTCGGCTCGCTGGCCGACAACCTGGCGGCGAAGCTGTCCGCCTGAGGTTTCGCGCTGTAGGCGTTACGACAGGAGGCGCCCCGTCCCGCAGATCGCGGGGTGGGGCGCCTTCTGCGTGTACGAGGTGCGGCCCCGCGTCTTCGCGACCAGCGCAGTGCGTCTAGGCCGCTGGTCGCGGCTGCCTGAGTTTGCGGCTACCGCAATTTGCCGTGGCCGTGATCGTCGGCGGGTGCGTGGGACCGCTGCCGTTGCCTCCGCGCGGCTGTGGTGGGCATCACCTCGTTCGGTGACCACTCGACCGCACTAGAAGCGTACAGTTGACCAAAAGACGTTATCTGGTCAACTAGACGGTAGATGTGAGGACAGCGTGCGCGGTCGGCTGCGGAAAGACGACATCGCTGGGCGGCGGGAGCGGGCCGAGGGGATCTTGGTGGCTGCCGGCGGGTTGATCGAGCGCTGGGGATTCGACAAGACCACCGTCGACGACATCGCGCGGGCGGCTGGGGTTGCCAAGGGCACGATCTATCTGCACTGGCCGACGCGGGACGCCTTGTTCCTCGCGTTGTTGCGGCAGGAAAGGCTCGTGCTGCTGACCGACGTACGGCAGCGCCTCACCACTGACTGCAAGGCGCCGATCGTACGTACGTTGTTCCGGCATTTCGCCGCCGCCATGCTCCAGCGCCCGTTACTGAAAGCCGTATTCCTCGGGGATCAGGCGATCCTCGGGCGGTTGGCCGGCCAGCGACCGCGCCAGGGCGGCGACGCCGCGCAGAGGTTGGGGTACGCCGACTATGTGGCGATCCTCGAGAAGCATGGCGCGGTCCGCCCAGATTTGCCAACTCGGGCGCACGTCAACGTCGTCAGCGCGACGTTCCTGGGCAATCTGTTCGCCAGCCCGATGATGCCCGCCGAATACGAGATCACAGACGACGAACGGGCAGACCTGATCGCCGAGACCATTTACCGGACGCTCGGCACGGAGCAGGCATCTGGCAACCGCGAGGAAGCCGCACTGATCAGCGCCACCATCGGGTATGTCGACAACGCGTTGGCGATCGCGCGGCACCAGTTCGACGCGGCGATCGGCTTGAGCGACGACAACGCCGACAACCCCGACAGCACCAACACCACTGATAGCGCTAACAAGTCCAACAGCGCAGACCGCGCCGCCAGAGAGGAAAACGCCTGATGGCACCGTTGGTTCTGGCACTCGACGACCCTTCCGCCGAGCTCGCCGTCGCCGGCGGCAAGGGTGCGAGCCTGGCCCGGCTCGCCAACGGCGGGCTCCCCGTGCCGCCCGGCTTCCACGTCACTACCGAGGCCTACCTGCGCTTCGTCGCGCGGAACCAGTTGCAGCAGCGGATTCTCGAGGCCCTCGCCGGCGCCCCGCAACAGGCCGCGGACCAGATCGCCCGGCTGTTCGACAGCCACGAGATGCCCGACGACATCGCCGAGGCGATCCGCAAGGCCTACGCCGCCATGCACGACGTCCCCGTCGCCGTACGTTCCTCCGCCACCGCCGAGGACCTGCCGGACGCCTCGTTCGCCGGTCAGCAGGACACCTACCTCGACATCCGCGGCGAGGCAGCAGTACTCGACGCCGTCAAACGCTGCTGGGCCTCGCTCTGGACCGCCCGCGCCATCGAATACCGTTCCCTGCAAGGGATCGGCAACGACGACGTGAGCCTTGCCGTCGTCGTACAAGAGCTCGTCCCGGCCGACGCCGCCGGCGTCCTGTTCACCGCCGACCCTGTGAGCGGAGCGAACGACCGCGTTGTCGTCAACGCCGCAAGTGGTCTCGGCGAGGCATTGGTCAGCGGCGAGGCCGACCCCGACGCGATCGTCATCGAGAAAGCCTCGGGCCGGGTCATCGAGCGCCGCGGTGAGCAGATCCTCGACACCGTGCACATCGGCGAGCTCTTCCAGCTGGGCAAGCGAATCGAGCAACTCTACGAACGTCCGATGGACGTCGAGTGGGCCCTCCACGCCAACAGCGTCTTCATCCTGCAAGCCCGGCCCATCACCGTCCTCGCGACGTATGAGGAGTGGAACGACAGCCTGCGCGGAGAGTACCTCTGGACGAACGGCAACCTCGGCGAGGCGATCCCCGACGTCATGACGCCCGCCACCTGGTCGGCCGTGAAGCTGTTCATGGGCGACGCGATGGCCACGAGCTCGCTGCCGGAGTACCCCGGTTACGGCAACATCGGCGGCCGGTTCTACATGAACCTCAGCATGGCCTACTCCCTGGCCGCCGCGTTCGGCATGAAGGGCCGCTTCACCGGCGCCATCACACAGGTCTTCGGCCGGCTGCCCGCAGGCATGGAGATCCCGCCGGCGCCGCTCTCGCGCTGGCAGGTCATCCGCGCGCTGCTCCCGGTCGTACGCCAAGTACTGAAGCGGGTCAAGCAGAACACGGCCAGGCTGCCGGAGTTTCTCGCGACCTCGGCCGCACGGAGCGACGACCTACGAGCGCGGATCGCCGCGACAACCACCACGACAGCGCTCGCATCCCTGTGGCGTAAGGAAATCGAGCCGTACTTCCACGAAACGTGCCAGATGCTCGAAGCCGCCGGCAGGCAGGACTCCGGCGCGCTCGTCACCGTCCGGGAGAAGCTGGCGAAGCTGGTCGGCGAGTCGGACATGAACAAGATGACGTCCGGCCTCGCGAGTACGAAAGGCCTGGAAAGCCTGGGCCCGCTGCTCGGACTGGCGCAGCTCGAGAACGGCGAGATCGACCGCGAGACCTACGGTCGCAAGTACGGGCACCGCGGCGCCTCGGAGTTCGAGATCTCGACTCCACGCCCGGCCGAGGATCCGGCGTGGATCGACAAGCAGCTGGACGGTCTGCGCACCGCCGCGGAGCCGCCGGCAGCACTGCTCGCCCGGCAGGAAGCAGCCAGCGAGGCAGCCTGGCAGCGCTTCGCGCAGCGCCACCCGAAGCAGGTCACGAAGCTACGCGCGCAGGTCGAACGCTGGGTGAAAGCCGCGCAGGGGCGAGAGCACGCAAGGTCGGAGGTGATCCGCGCGTTCTGGGTCGTCCGCGCGTTCGTCCTGCGTGCGGGCGAGCTCACCGAGCACGGCGGCGACCTGTTCTTCCTGCCGGTCGAGGAAATCCTCGCGGTGCTCGACGGCGAAACGATGGTGCTGGAGACCGTGCCGGCCAGGCGCGCGACGTACGACCGCTACCAGGCCCTGCCGCCCTATCCAGCGGTGATCCTCGGCCGGTTCGACCCGTTCAGATGGGCCGCGGATCCCAACCGGCGCAGCGATTTCTACGACGAGCACGGCGCCGAGACGCCGGTCAGCGATACGGTGACAGGCTTCGCCGGTGCGGTCGGTGTCGTCGAGGGTACGGCCCGCGTCATCGACTCCGTGGCCCGCGGCGAGGAGCTCGAGCCCGGCGAGATCCTGGTGACGACAGTGACCAACATCGGCTGGACTCCGCTGTTCCCCCGTGCGGCCGCGGTCGTGACGGACGTCGGCGCGCCGCTGTCGCACGCGGCGATCGTCGCGAGGGAGCTGGGCATTCCGGCCGTCGTCGGGTGTGGCAACGCGACCGCACGCATCCACACCGGAGACCGGATCCGCGTCGACGGCGAGCATGGAACGGTGGACATCCTTCAGTAACGCGGTGCTGCCCTGCGGTTGTTGCGTAGGGGTCAGGCCGGCAGCAGCGTGAGCGGCTGCCGGCCTGGCACCAGCTGATCGCCGGAGACGTAACCTTCCGGCCTGCCGCGCAGCTCGCCGACCAACAACTGCCGGAGCCGAGCGCACTCATCCACACGCTCGCCTGCCAGATCCCTGGTCTCACTGCGATCCTCCACCAGATCGAACAGCTGCTCCTGTCCGCCACCCGACAGCCAGACGTACTTGTACCGCGCGTCGGTGATCCACTGCAACGACTGTCCGAGCAGTGCGTGCTCGCCGTGCACGTGCGATCGCCAGCCGCCGGCGGCCTCGCCACGGGCCATAGGCAGCAGGCTGCGACCCTCGACCGACTCTGGAACCGGCAGCCCGGCACAGTCGAGCAGCGTCGGCATCACGTCCCGCAGCTCGACCACCTCGTCCCGCCGCACGCCCCGCCCGGTGCCAGGACCGGCCAGCAGGAACGGGATCCGAGCCGACCCTTCGTACGGAAATCCCTTGCGGAACAGATGATGGTCGCCGAGCATCTCGCCGTGGTCGGACACGAAGCAGATGTAGGTGTTGTCCTTCAGGCCCCACTCGTGCAAGGTCTCCACGAACCGGTTGAGCTGCAGGTCGATGTGCGCCATGTGACCGTAATAGCCGGCTCGCGCTCGCTGCAGCAGGTCCGGGCGCATCCGCGCCGCGAACGGCTGGTGCGAGTTGTCCTGCCGATGCGACGAGTAGACGTCGGCCCAGGAGCCAACCGGCGGCTCGTACTGCGGCGCGTTGAGGTACTGCTCGAACGCCCAGCCCGGCGGATCGAACGGCGGGTGCGGCCGGTGGAACGAGAGGTACATGAAGAACGGCGCCGTCGGGTCGCGGCGGTTCAGCCACGACAGCGCCTGCGTCACCGCCCACGTCGTCGGATGCAGCGACTCGGCCTTGTCCCATGGGCGTGCGACGTAGGAGTTGCAGTTGACGCCGTTGTCGAAGTAGTCGGCGACCGCGGTCTGCCCCGCCTGAGAACGCAACCACGGCAGGTAGTCGTCGTAGGTCTCGACCGCCTGCTGCCGGCGGCGACCGTAGTGGAGGTAACCGTCGTGCAGCAGAACGTCGTCGAAGCCCAGCCGCGCCCGGGTCGGGGAGTAATGCATCTTCCCGATCGCCTGCGTCTGATAGCCGTGCCTGCGAAACTCCCCAGGCAACGTGGTCTCGATGTCGAACGCCACACCGTCCTGGTAGCCGACTCTACGATGCGTCCGCTGCGAAAGCCCGGTCAGCAAGGCCATCCTGGCCGGTACGCAGGTCGGCGTCGCGGAGTAGGCCCGCGAGAACCGCGCCCCGCGCAACGCCAGCTCGTCGAGATGTGGCGTGTGGACGACCGGATGGTCCTCGATCGAAAGGCAGTCGCCGCGCCATTGGTCGACGCACACCAGAACAACGTTCGGCCGGTCATCGCTCATGACCGTCAACGGTAGCGTCAATCCTGCCTTTGCGTCTCGACCTCGGTGGCCGACCAACTGGCCAGAAACTGAAGCGCCTCCGCCGTCGGCGACCCGGGCTCGGCGGTGTAGGTGATGATCACCTGGTCGTCCGGCAGAGCCAGTGACTCGTAGTCGAGCGTCAACTCACCCACGAGGGGGTTCCGGAGGACCTTGCGGCCATGGGTCTTCTCCCGGACGGTGTGATCGGCCCACAGCCGCCGGAACTCCTCGCTCTTCACAGAAAGCTCACCGATCACCGACGTGAGCTCCGGCGCGTCCGGGTAGCGGCCGGCTATCAGCCGAAGGTAGCCGACGGTTTCGCGGGCCTTGGCGTTCCAGTCGGCGAACCGCTCCCTCGGTATGCCGTCGAGGAACATCATCCGGCCCCAGTGCCGTTCCTTCGGCGTCAGCTGCTCGAAGTCGATGAACGCCAAGCACGCAAGGCGGTTCCAGGCCACGGTGTCGCCGAACCGGCCGATGACGTACGCGGGCACGGTGTCGAGGGAGTCGAGTAACTGCTGGACGCCCGGCCGGACTCGCTCGACTCCGGCCTGGCCGGCTGGACGCCTGACCGGCTTGGCCGGTCTGGCGAGGTTGTGCAGGTGCGCACGTTCCACGTCGTTGAGCCGAAGTGCCGAGGCGAGTGCGTCGAGTACCGACTCCGAAACTCCTTGTACACGGCCCTGCTCGACGCGCACGTAGTAGTCGACGCTGACGCCGGCAAGCTGGGCGAGCTCCTCGCGGCGCAGGCCGGGGACGCGACGCCTGCCGTGCGAGACCAGGCCCACGTCGGCCGGGCTGACCTGCGCACGTCGCGCGCGGAGGAACTCGCCGAGTTCGGAGCGGTTGTTCATGGCTTCCAGTGTCTCTCAGGTGTGCCAGCCGAGGGTGGTCCTGTCAGACCCAGGGAAGGCGCAGACCCCGGTAACGCCGGGCCTGGGCCGGTCCGTCGCGGCGGCGCAGAGTTGAGGACGTAACCGAGAAACCCAACCTGTGGAAGGTTCCAGATGTCTGAGTTGAACGGCCGGATCGCTGTGGTGACGGGCGCTTCGAGCGGAATCGGCGAGGCGACGGCGCGACTGCTCGCGAAGAACGGCGCCCGGGTGGCACTGGTCGCCCGGCGGCAGGACCGCCTGGAGCAACTGGCCAAGGAGATCACGGCAGCGGGCGGCACGGCCGTCGCGGTGCCGGCCGACCTCGCGCGGCCCGCGGACGAGCTGGCGGCCAGGGTGACGAAGGCGGTCGGCGAGGTCGACCTCGTGGTCGCCAACGCCGGTGTGATGCTCGCCGCACCGTTCTCGGAGGGGCGTACGAACGAGTGGCAGCAGATGATCGACATCAACCTGTCGGGGCTGCTGACCACGGTGAATGCGTTCGTGCCCGCGCTGCTTGCCGCCGCCGGCCGGGGCGGGAAGGCCGACCTCGTGACGATCTCGTCGATCGCGGCGACGGACAAGTTCCCGAACTTCGCCGTCTACTGCGCGACCAAGGCGGCCGCGAGCCACCTGGCCCGCAACCTGCGTACCGAGCTCGGGCCGCAGGACGTCCGGGTGACGAACATCGAGCCTGGCGTCACAGTGACCGAGTTGCAGGGCCACGTCCAGCACGACGAGACCAACGCGATGCTCGACCAGTGGGTCGAAACGCTGGCACCGCTGGAGGCAGGCGACATCGCCTCGGTAGTGGCGTACGCGACCGGCCTGCCGCGCAACGTCAACCTGGCGAACATCGTCGCGATGCCGACCCGGCAGCCATGAGATCCTTGTCCACATGAGTGAAACTGTTGTACGCCGCGTTCGCGAGTCCGACGTCCCAGCCGTCGTCGGACTCGTCCGCGAGCTGGCCGACTACGAGCGTTCGCTGCACGAGTGCGAGCTGACCGAAGCGCACCTGCACAAGGCGTTGTTCGGCCCGTCGCCGAAGGTCTTCGGGCACGTGGCAGAGGTGGCCGGCGAGGTCGTGGGATTCGCCCTGTGGTTCCTCAACTACTCCACCTGGCGCGGCGTACACGGTATCTACCTGGAGGATCTCTACGTACGCCCGACCCAGCGCGGAAGCGGGCTGGGCCGGGCGTTGCTGCGTGAGCTGGCGGCCGAGTGCGTACGCCAGGGCTACGCGCGGCTGGAGTGGTCGGTGCTCGACTGGAACGAGCCGGCGATCGGCTTCTACACCTCGCTCGGCGCGAAGCCGATGGACGAATGGACCATATTCCGCCTCACCGACGACGAGCTGGCGGCGTTAGCTCAGGGTTGACACCTGGCGTTCGGCGTTGTTGTAGAGGTGATCGGTGATCTCGATGCCCCAGCCTGGCGTGTCCTCGACCGCGACCCCACCATCGACGACCTTCAGCTCGGGCTCGTAGAGGCCCTTCGTCCATTGGTTGTCCTCGATGCCCCACTCGTGATACTGGTGGCAGGCGGGCATGGCCGCGGCGAGGTGCAGCGTGAAGACCTGCAGCAGTGAGTTGTTCGAACAATGTGGTGTGCAAGGGATTCCGGCGTCCTCGGCCATCCTCGCGACCCGCCTCGCACGGGCGACGCCGCCAAGGTAGCCGATGTCGGGCTGCACGATGTCGACGGCCTGCAGGTCGATGATCCGGCGGAAGTGTATGAGTGAGTTGTCCTGCTCGCCGCCGGCGACCTGGATGTCGAGGGCCCTGGTCACCTGGGCGGTGTTCTCGATCTCCTCGTACGGACAGGGCTCTTCGAAGTGGAAGTAGCCGTTGTCCTCGAGCATCCGGCCGACCTGGATCGCCCTCGACACCGTGAACCCGCCGTTGCCGTCGGCGTTGATGTCGAAGTCGTCGCCCATCGCTTCCCTGATATGGGTGATGATTCGCTCGGTGCGGCCGGGCGAGGCGTCCTTGTCGCGGCCCATCGCGGAGCCGAGGCGAATCTTGGCGGCCTTGAAGCCGTTGGTTTCCCTGAGCTGGAGCAGGCGTTCGGCCTCATCCTCAGGTGAGATGGCGCGGCTCATGCTGGAGGCGTACATCGGCACGACATCACGTACCTTCCCGCCGAGCAGCTTGTAGACCGGCTGGCCGGTGACCTTGCCGAGCAGGTCCCAGAGCGCGGTGTCGACGCCGCAGACGCCGCGGAGGAGGAACGTCGAGGGGAACTTGTACTGGTCGCGGATGCAGCGGTCGACCAGTGCCTCGAGGTCCCACGGATCCTTGCCGAGGAAGAACGGCGCGACCATCTCGTGCAGGATCTGGACGGTCAGGTCGGCGCGGAACGGTGAGGTCTGGCCGATGCCCTCGGCGCCGTCATCGGTACGGACGCGTACGATCGCGATCTGCTGGCTGGCCAGGAACGTTTCGATGCTGACGATTTTCGGTCTCGAGCCCATGGTGTCAACGTTGCCCGGCCGCGGCCGGAATCGCACGTACCTGGCTGGTGCTGGCCATCGGATCGGCCTCAGGCCGGCAGCCAGCCGGCTCGGACGAGCACCTCACGCGCGACAGCTTTGTCAGCCGTACGCGGAAAGCCGCGAGCGGCCGGGACGGACCCAGCCGCTCGCGTCGATCTTGCGGAGCGATGGTTATGGGCGGTTCATGCCCATCGTGTAGCTGCCGGTGCCGCTGAAGGCGTGGACGCGCCAACGGTACGTACCCGCCGTACCGTTGAAGCTCACGCTTTCATCGGGCGCCGACGTGATGCCCTGCGCGACCGTCGACCAGGTGCCAGATGTGTTCAGGCGCTGGAGATACAGGTCGAAGTCCACGCCGTTCGGACCGTCGAGGCAGCCGTTGAACGTGCCGGCGTTCGCCGCCCAGCCGGTGGTGCCCGGCCAGTACTGGTTCTGGTTGGTTGCCGTGAACGTGCCGGTGTGCGTCTCCGGCAGTGCCGAACACGTGGACGGGTTGCCGACGGTCAGCTGGAACGTCGCCGAGTGGTCGTCCTCGGTGCCGTTGCCGTTGATCGCCACCTGGTAGATGCCAACCGGCGTTGAGCTCGACGTCGTAACCGTCAGCGTCGAGGAGGCGCCGGAGGTGAGCGTTGCCGGTGAGAAGCTCGCCGTGGCGCCCGACGGCAGGCCCGTTGCGGAGAACGTGATCGACTGCGGGGTGCCAACGATCGTCGACGTCGAGATCGCTGAGGTGGTCGACGAACCTGGGTTGACCTGACGCGAGGCGGGGTTCAGCGACATCGACCAGTCGTTGCCCGTGGCCGGCGTGCAGGTCTCGTTCGAGCCTGCTGGAACCTGGATCGCGTTCCAGGCGTTGCGTACGGCAGTCCACTCGGCGCAGCTGCCGGGGAACAGGTTCTTCGCCGCGTTCAACGTCGCCGCGCGCGCGTTGACGTGGCTCCACGTCGACGGGTTCTTCGTCTGCAGAGCGGCCATGTAAATCTGCCCGGCCTTCTGGATGCCGATGCCGGTGACGGCCCCGCCGGCGCAGACCGGTACGTTCGGCGAGCCGCCGGATCCCCTTGCCAGCAAGGTGAACCAGTGGTTCAGCGGGCCGGCGCCCGCGTGTACCTCGGTGCCGGAGGTGAGCTGCGGATAGCAGCTCGGGTCGCCGAGCGACGCAGGGTTGTACATGTCGCGGATAGGGCCGTCGCCAACCAGGTTGACTTCCTCACCGACGTAGAAGTCAGGCGGGTCGTTCGGGTTGTTCGCGTACGCTTCGGAGATCGCGCCGAAGATGTCGCCGTTCGCCTCGTTCATCCCACCGCGTTCGGCGCCGCTGCCGGCTCCGTCCGTTCCGGCGAACTGGAAGATCGCGTGCCCGTACTCATGCGTCACAACGTCGATGGGCGTCGCCTGGCGCTGGTTGTCCTGGCTGTGGCCGAAGTTGGTGTAGCTGCCGTTCCAGAACGCGTTGACGTCGTTCAGGCCAACCCTGGCAGGAAAAGCGCCGCCGTTGCCGTTGAACCCGTTGTAGTTCATCCAGCCGGCGAGCATGTCCCATTCCTTCTGCGCGGCGTAAAGAGCGTCGACGCAGCCGGTTTCGAGGTTGGTGCCGGAGCCGTTGCCCCAAGCGTCGTCGGTGCCGGTGAACGCCGCGCCGTTCTGCCCACCACAGCGCAGGCCGGGCCGGCTGTTGTCGGTCATGGAGAACGAGGTGCCCGAGCCGCTTGTCGTGATGCTGACCTGGCCGTTGTAGAAGCCGGAGCCCGTTCCCATGCGGACGTTCTCCCAGGTATCCACGACCTTGCCGCTCCCCGCGTCAACGAAGACTTGCAGCACGCTCGGGAGGTCCCTGGTGGTGCCGCGTACGGTCGTTTCCCAGGCCAGAGTGGACTTCTTGCCCTGCGCGAAGGCGATCAGGCGCGGTTTCGACGCTGTTTCGACGGTGCCGACGCGGGTCTTCGCGATGGTGGTCGCGCGGCCGGCGGAGATGGCCGGCGTGGTCGTCGGTAGTGCGGTCATCGGCCCGTCGCCGACGGTCTGCAGGATGGTTCCGTTGGCGTCGGTGATGACGATCGCGTCAGCGCCGACAACCGGCAGGCCGTCGTACGTACGTTGGTATACGACGTTGTAGAGCGTTCGTCCAGGTCGTCCGCCTGGAACGACACTCTGACGCCGCAGGGTCTCTTCGGGACCCTTTGCGAGATTGTCGAATCCGCTGGCGGCCGCGCGATCGGCGATGGCTGCGGCTCGAGCCGCGGGCTTTGCCGACTCAGACGCCGCAGGTGTTGGTGCCTTGTCGTTGGCCTGGGCGATGGGGATCGAGATGGTTGCGACCACCAGTGCCAGACCGAGAGACGCCGCAAGGGTGATGCGCCTCATTTGTTGCTCCCTTCCCATGAGCCCTCCGCCCACAGTGATTACGCAGCGCAGGGCAGGCCCGGAAAACAGAGGAAATCGGTTACACAGAGAAGCGAACTACCGATTGAGCTGTTACATGTAAGTCCGACAGCTGGTCGCCCGTCAATAGGCTGGCGCCAAAACGCCATTACCAAGGGGATTGCAGGCCTTTATGGCGTAATGCCGGAGTTAACGCCGGAGAACGTTTTCTTGATCAGATATCGGCGGCGCAGCGGAAACCGAGGTTCCCCGTGGAACTGTCGGGAGTGTTGCTGGTGCGTGCGGCCACGCGATAGCGGTTGCAGTAGGACTCGTGGCAAAGGTAGCTGCCGCCGCGCATCACTTTCGACTCGCCGGTGGCAGGGCCTTTTGGATCATTTCGAGTGGCCATACTGTTTTGGATATGCCATTCGGTACTCCACCAGTCCGCGCACCATTCCCAGACGTTCCCGGCGACTTCGTACAAGCCGAATGCGTTAGGTGCGAAAGACTTCACCGGAGCCGTTCCGGCGAAACCGTCTTCGGCGTCGTTTCGGCGTGGGAATTGGCCTTGCCAGATATTGCAGCGCCAGCGGCCTTTGGGGGTGAGCTCGTCGCCCCAGGCGAACTTCGACTGCTCCAGGCCGCCGCGGGCGGCGTTCTCCCATTCGGCTTCGGTGGGGAGGCGTTTGCCGGCCCACGTCGCATAGGCGTAGGCGTCGCGCCAGGAGACCTGGGTGACGGGGTGTTGTGGACGCTGGTTGACGTCGGAGCCGGGGCCTTCGGGGGAGCGCCACGTGGCACCCTCGACAGCCAGCCACCAGGGCGCGCCGGGGACGGTGGCATCCATGACGTGCCGGCGGATCTGTGGCTCCACGAAGAGATGGAAGACGTAGGACCAGCCGAACTGCTCGGCCTCGGTGACGTAGCCGGTGGCTTTGACGAACGTGGCGAACTGGCGGTTGGTCACGGCGGTGGCGTCGATGAGATAGGGAGAGAGGGTGACCTCGCGGACGGGGCCCTCGCCGTCGTCGGGGAACGCGTCGGGGTCGTCGCCGCCCATGAGGAACGCGCCCGCGTCGATCCGGATCATCCCGCGGGCGACTTCTTTGGGGTCGCGGTGGGGCGGGGTGAACGGGAGGTCGACGTCAAGGGTCACTTGGCGATCCGAGGACGGTCCACAGCACGCTGACATCGGGCTCTAGGTTAGCGGATCGGGCGAAAAGATCTTGTGCACGCTCTGGCGTTGTCGCTGTGCGGAGAGTATTGTCGAACGCATGAGCGAACAGTTTCTTCACAGCATGATGCGGCGGGCGCGGGTGGCGGCCGGGTGGCTGGAGCGCGTGCTCCTGCTCGGCCTGTCGGACGGCGGTCTGGTGGCGGAGCTCGAGTCGGTGTTCACGCCACGGCCGTTGGCCGCTGCCGCCGGCGGGCGCCTCCTCCGGTCGACGAGGTGCCGTGCGCCCGCCGGCGGGCGGTCAGGATCCGCGTGTGCGGTTCGCCGCTCCGTGCGGCTGTCGTGGCGTGAGAAGCGGTCTTCAGCGCGATCGCCGCCTTTACCTGAGTCGAACTGAGCCACTCTCAACCTCTGGCAAGAACCGCCACGCGTAGAAAGGAGCTTCACTACGAGATGCCATTAACCCTCATGTGATGCAGACGCCATACGTCCGGCCGGGCCGGCCTACGCGGCAACGGACCGCCAACCACGCGACCCCGAAGCGACCTCACACCAGCGCCTGACGGCCGCGCATCCGTGCCCGTGCGTGAGTAAGCCTTGCCGGCTGACGGCTCAGCCGCACGGCCGCACCCGTAGTGGGCGACAGTGCCGCAGCAACGACGAGAAGCACACAGGCGCAGCCGTACGACGGACGACCCGGGCCGGGTCGCGCGTTCGAGCCGTGGTCGGCCACACCGCCTCTCGGTTCAGCCGCTCTGCCACACCTGTGGCGCGCCACAGCGGCGACGACCAGCGCGCAGGCGTAGCCCGCACACGTCGTCCGGCCTGGCCGGGCTGTCGCGCCCGTGCGGTAGCCGGTCACACCGCGCCGCTCAGTTCAGCCGGATGGCCGCACCCGTGGTGCTCGCCTGTCCGGCGACGACAAGCGCAGGTGTAGCAGCCCGCTGGCTTCCGTGGGCTGGGCTGCCACGTTTCGGGTAGCGGGCGGGCCAGACCGCCGCTCAGTTCAGCCGCACGGCCGCACCCGTAGTGCGACAAGCGCAGGCGTAGCCCGACCACAGCTGCAGGGCCACCCTGTGGCGCCGCTACGACGACGACAGGCACGCGGGCGTAGCCGCACACAGGTGCGACCGATCCAGGCAGCCGTACCCGGTGCGGGAGTCGGCCACGCCGGCTCACAGCTCAGCTGCACGGACGCACCCGTGGCACCCCGACAACGGCAAGCGCGCGCAGCCCGTACGACGGTCGGCTGTGCTGCGACGACAGGCAGGCTCGCGCAGCTACGTTCGCGACCAGACCTGTCGACCGTGTAGGCCGCACGCGTGGTCAGCCGGGCGGATGTCTGCGGCCGGCCTTAGCCGTCAGGTGAGGCGGCGGGCGCCGGGAGCGGGCTGGACCACGAAGCCGACGGGTCGGCTGAAGCCCTTCAGCGCGAAGGCGTCCTGTACGCGGGCCTCCACCGAGTCCGCGAGTTCCGTGTCGACCAGTGCGATGATGCAGCCGCCGAACCCGCCTCCGGTCATGCGGGCGCCGAGGGCACCCGCCGCCAGGGCGGCTTCGACCGCGGTGTCCAGTTCGTCGACCGTGACTTCGTAGTCGTCGCGGAGGGATTCGTGGGATTGGGTGAGCAGTCCGCCGATGTCGCGGGGTGAGCCGGCACGGAGGCGCTGCACGGTGTCGAGGACGCGCTCGTTCTCGGTCACGACGTGGCGTACCCGGCGCCGCAGCATCGCATCGTCCAGGCGGGCGAGCGCGGTGTCGAGGTCGTCCAGCGAGATGTCCCGCAGGGCCGGTACGCCCAACAGGCGGGCCGCCTCCTCGCAGGACGCACGGCGCTGGGCGTACTCGCCGTCGACGTGGCGGTGTGGGGCCTTGGTGTCGATCACCAGCAGGGTCAGCCCGGCGCCCGCGAGGTCGAGCGGCACCTGCTCGGCCTCGAGCGTGCGGGTGTCCATGAACAGCGCGTTGTCCTCGGTGCACAGCAGCGAGGCCGACTGGTCGAGTACGCCGCACGGCATGCCGACGTAGTCGTTCTCGGCCTTCTGGGCGAGCTTCGCCAGCGCAGGACGCGGTATGTCGAGGCTGTACAGGTCGACCAGCGCGATCGCCGCCGCGCACTCGAGTGCGGCGGAGGAGGACAGGCCGGCGCCCAGCGGTACGTCGCCGTGGACCAGGAGGTCGACGCCGCCGATGTCGTGGCCGGCTTCGCGGAGCGCCCATGCCACGCCGAGGACGTAGCCGGACCAGCCACCCGGTGACCCCGGCGTGAGCTTGTCGACCGGCACCTCGACCCGGCCGTCCTGCTGCCGCGACACGAGGCGGATCACTCCGTCGTCCCTACGGGCGGCCGCTGCCAGCACGCCCTGCGGAATCGCCAACGGCAGAACGAATCCGTCGTTGTAGTCGGTGTGCTCTCCGATCAGGTTCACCCGCCCGGGGGCGGCCCAGACCCCTTCCGGGGAACGGCCGAGCTCCGCTGTGAAGTCCTCTTCCAGGCTCACGTATGTCCCTTCGTACGGTAGGCCCAGGCGTCGGCCACCATGCTTTCCAGATCCCGCTGCGGCGACCACCCGAGCTCCTGCCGCGCCCGCTCGTTCGACGCTACCAACGAGGGTGGATCGCCTTCCCGCCTCGGGCTCTCGACGACCGGAAGCGGGTGCCCCGTCACCGACCGAACAGCGTCCAGGACCTCGCGTACGGAGAACCCGGAACCCGTTCCCAGGTTGAAGATCCGGTGGTCTCCGGCCGTCGCCGCCGAGAGCGCGCGCAGGTGCGCGTCGGCGAGGTCGACGACGTGCAGGTAGTCCCGCACCGCTGTGCCGTCGCGCGTCGGGTAGTCGGTGCCGAACAGCTGCGCGTGCTCCCGTTCGCCGGCCGCCACCGCCAGCAGGTTCGGGATCAGGTGTGTCTCCGGATCGTGCCGCTCACCATGCCGGGCGTACGCGCCCGCGACGTTGAAGTAGCGCAAGCTCACCGCGGCCAGCCCGTACGCGCGCGCCTCCCCCTCGAGCATCCGGTCGACCGAAAGCTTCGAAGCGCCGTACGGGTTCGTCGGCAGCGCCGGCGTCTCCTCGGTGATCGGCGTCGTCGCCGGCTCGCCGTACGTCGCGGCGGTCGACGAGAAGACGAACCGCGGCACCTTGTGCTCCCGCACCGCGTCGAGCAGTGCGAGCGTGCCGCACACGTTGTTGCGCCAGTACTTGTCCGGCTTGGCGACCGACTCACCGACCAGCGACTTGGCCGCGAAGTGGAGTACGCCGTCGAACGTCGGGTCGAGTACGGACGAAGCCTCGTCAATCCCGGCCTGCACGAACCGCGCGCCCTCCGGTACGAGGTCGCGGTGCCCGGTCGACAGGTCGTCGAGGACCGTGACCTCGTGTCCGGCCGCCACCAGCAGCGCGCCGACGATCCCGCCGATGTACCCCGCGCCACCCGTGACCAGCAAGCGCATCAGACGTGCTCCTTCGCGACGAGCTCGCGCAGCCGTGCGGCGGTGTTCTCCTGGGGCACGTCGTTGATCCATACCCCTTGCGCCGACTCCGACCCGGCGAGGTACTTCAGCTTGCCCGGCGCCCGCCGGCTCGACATCACCTCGAGGTGCGCGGCGAACAGCTCCCGCCCGTCGTGGACAGGGGCTTGGTACCAGGCGGAGATGTACGGCACCGGGACGCCGAAGTTGGCGTCGAGCGCCCGGAGTACCCGCAGGTAGAGCGGGCCGAAGTCGTCTCGCTCGGCCTCGGTGAGCCCGATCAGGTCGGGTACCCGTCGCTTCGGGTACAGGTGCACCTCGACCGGCCAGCGCGCCGCGAACGGGACGAACGCCGTCCAGTGCTCGGTCTCGGCCACCACGCGCTCGCCGGCCGTCCGCTCACCCGCGAGCACGTCGTCGAACAGGTTGCGCCCGGTACGCGCGGAGTACTCGCACGCGGAGTCGATCATCTTCTGCGTTCGCGGCGGCACGAAGGGGTAGGCGTAGATCTGACCATGCGGGTGATGCAGCGTGACGCCGATCTCCTCGCCGCGGTTCTCGAAGCAGAAGACGTGCTCGACGCCGGACAGTTCCGAAAGCGCCGCGGTGCGATCGACCCAGGCCGCCATCACCGTACGAACGCGTTCGGGCGGCAGCATCGCGAACGACGTGTTGTGGTCGGAGGTGAAGCAGACGACCTCGCAGCGCCCGATGCCCGGCCGGGTGGCGAACAGGTCGCCCTCGCCGGTTCCGTCGGGCCCGACCAGGGAGCCCGGAGGAGGCGCGTCCAGGGCGGGCGTGTTCATGGCGAACGATGGAAAGCGGTTTTCGAAGACCACGACGTCGTAGTCACTCGCTGGAATCTCCGACAGCCGCCCCGCCTGCGACGGGCACAGCGGGCACTGGTCCGCCGGCGGCAGGAACGTGCGCGTCTGCCGATGCGAGGCGACCGCGACCCACTCGTCGAGGATCGCGTCGTAGCGCAGCTGCGAGCCGGAGGCGCGTTCGGGAAGCTCACGGAGATCAGTGGTGTTGCGTACGGTGCCGGCGTGCTCGTCGAAGTAGATGAGCTCGCGACCGTCGGCCAGCCGGGTCGACGTCTTCTGCATCCAGTTATCTTTCTGCTGGTTTCTGTCAACGACCTTGGAGCAAGACGTACGCCGGGTATGCAACCACACCACGGTGCGCATACGTCATATCGAACCTTATGGACGCATCACATCAACCCTTCGCGCTGGTGCCGCTACCCTTGCAGCATGTCCGAAGACCCCTGCTTAGCCTGCGGTTCACCCCGCTCCCGGTGGTGAACCGAGCATGACGGACGTGCTGGCCAACATCGGGCTCGCCCTGCTGTTCGTGATCATCGGCGGCGTGTTCGCCGCCGCGGAGATGGCCCTGGTCTCGCTGCGTGAGGGCCAGGTGAAGTCGCTGGCGCAGAAGAGCAAGCGCGGGGAGCGGGTCGCGCAGCTCGCGGGCAACCCCAACCTCTTCCTCTCGGCCGTGCAGATCGGCGTAACCCTGTCCGGCTTCCTGGCCTCGGCGTTCGCGGGCGCGACCCTCGCCGGGGACCTCGGGCCGGTGCTGGCGAAGGCGGGGGTACCCGCGCCCAACACCGTCGCGCTCATCCTGATCACGATCGTGGTCTCGTACGTCTCGATCGTGCTCGGCGAGCTCGCGGCCAAGCGGTTGGCCCTGCAGAACGCCGAGGCGTTCGCGCTGGGGCTCGGTCCGCTGGTCGATCGGGTGGCGAAGGTGTCCCGGCCGGTGATCTGGTTCCTGGCGAAGTCGACCAACGTCGTCGTACGCCTGCTCGGCGGTGACCCGCGGGCCGATCGCGAGCAGATGAGCGAGGAAGAGCTGCGCGAGCTGGTCACCGGGCACGAAACGCTCGGCGAGACCGAACGCGCGATCGTCGAGGACGTTTTCGAGGCGGGTGAGCGGCACCTGCGCGAGGTGATGCTGCCGCGGACCGACGTCGACTTCCTGGACACCAACACGCCGATCCATCGCACGGTGAAGCTGGTCACGGAGCGGCCGCACTCGCGGTACCCCGTCGCGCGCGGGTCGGCGGACGATGTGGTCGGCTACGTGCACGTACGCGACCTGCTGAACCCCGAGATCGCGAGCCGCGGAGCCCGGGTCGGCGACCTGGTGCGCGACGTGCTCTACCTGCCGGGCACCAAGCGGGTGCTCGCCGCGCTGTCGGAGATGCGGTCGGCGGGCCACCACCTGGCGATCGTGCTGGACGAGTACGGCGGCACGGCCGGGATCGTGACGCTGGAGGACCTGGTCGAGGAACTGGTCGGCGACATCCGCGACGAGTACGACGCCGACGACTCCGCGGCGGCGCGGCGGCTGATCTCCGGCGAGGTCGAGGTCGACGGCCGGATCAACCTCGGCGACTTCTCCGACGAGGCGGGGTTCGACCTGCCGGACGGGCCGTACGAGACGGTGGCCGGCTTCGTGATCGCCCAGCTCGGCCACCTGCCCGTAGTCGGCGAGACGGTCGAGCTCGACGGCAACCGCTTCGCCATCACCGAACTGGACGGCCGGCGCGTGTCGAAGGTCCGCTTCACCCCCGCCGGCGGCGGAGACGACCAACCCGAGGCGGTGGCCGAGGTCGAGGAGCCTCAGCCGGTCGACCCGGAAGCGATGGCAAGCCCGGCCCATCAGGACGCCGGTACGGCGGTGCTCGAACAAGCCCGCGACGGCGACCAGGACGAGCCGGCCGACCCCGAGCCTCCCACCACCGACCCGCGACGCCGACCAGCCCGCAGCCGTACCCGCGGCCGCAACGGGAAGGACCGGGCACGCGAGCAGGAACCCGCCAAGCAGGAGTAACGGGCCCGGTGGGCGGCCCAGCACCCGCCTGCCGGTGACTCCCGGGAACGCCTGATCAGCCGGTGCCGCTCGTAGGGCGCGGTGCTCGATGCTCCGGCCCTTGCCAGCTCGGCGGGCTGCTCGATCTGGCCTCTACCTGCGGCGGAAGGCAGTCGAGGCGGCGTCGTGTGGGTGTTGGTGGGGGCTGCTGGCAGAATTTCCGTCATGTCGCGACCCCGTGTCCTGTCGGGCATTCAGCCCACCGCAGATTCCTTCCACTTGGGTAACTACCTCGGTGCGGTCCGGCAGTGGGTGGCGATGCAAGACGAGTGCGACGCCTTCTACTGCGTCGTCGATCTGCATGCGATCACCGTGCAGCATGATCCAAAGCTGTTGCGTGAGCGGACGCTGCGTTCCGTCGCTCAGCTGCTGGCCGCCGGCTTGGATCCGGAGCGTTGCACGCTGTTCGTGCAGAGTCACGTATCGGAGCATGCCGAGCTGGCTTGGGTGCTGGGCTGCCTGACCGGATTCGGTGAGGCCAGCCGAATGACGCAGTTCAAGGACAAGACCCTGAAGCAGGGCACCGAGACCGCCACTGTCGGGCTGTTCACTTACCCGGTGTTGATGGCCGCCGACATTCTGCTGTACCAGTCTGACCAGGTGCCGGTCGGTGAGGATCAGCGGCAGCATCTCGAGCTCACCCGTGATCTCGCTCAGCGATTCAATTCGCGCTTTGGGAAGACATTCGCCGTACCCTCGCCGTACATTGTCCGCGAGACGGCGAAGATCCAGGATCTGGTCGACCCCACGGCCAAGATGAGCAAGTCGGCCTCTTCGCCGGCGGGAATCATCGAGCTGTTGGACGAGCCTTCCGTATCCGCCAAGCGGATCAGGAGCGCCGTTACGGACTCCGGCCGGGAGATTCAGTTCAACCAGGACGAGAAGCCCGGAGTATCCAACTTGTTGACCATTTTGGCCGCGCTTTCCGGACAGCCCGTCGCAGAGCTCGAATCCGCCTACATTGGGAAGGGGTACGGCGATTTGAAGCGCGATGTTGCGGAGGCCGTAGTGGAGTTCGCTGCGCCGTTCAGGGCCAAGACGCTGGCGCTGTTGGAAGACCGGGAGAGCCTGGACCAGGTGCTCGCCCGCGGGGCCGATCGTGCCCGGGCGGTCGCGTCCAGGACTCTCGAGGCGGTTTACGACCGCGTGGGCTTCGTACGGGCGAAGCGTTAACCGCGGTGCGCACGATTGGTGTCGCGGTCGCGATCCCCGAACCCTACGGCGGCGAGCTGATGCGCTGGCGCTCAGCGCTCGGTGACCCGTCAGCTGAGAAGATCCCGACCCACGTGACCCTGCTGCCGCCGACCAAGGTCGACGACGACGCGATGCCTGGCATCGAGCTGCACCTGCTCGCCGTAGCCGAGTCGTCGCAGACGTTTGTGATGCGGTTACGAGGAACGGCCACGTTCCGCCCGGTGTCACCGGTGGTGTTCATCCAGCTGGCCGAGGGCATTTCGTCGTGTGAGCGGCTGGCTGAACGCGTACGTTCCGGGCCGCTCGACCGCGAGCTGGCGTTCCCGTACCACCCGCACGTCACGATCGCGCACGACCTGTCCGACTCGGCGCTCGACAAGGCGTACGAGGCGCTGGAGAACTACGAGTGCGCGTTCAACGTGCAGGCGTTCAGCCTGTTCGAGCACGGCGCGGACGGGGTGTGGCGGCCGCAGCGCGACTTCGCGCTGGGTGGTCCGTTGCCGGGGCCGGTACCAGAACCGGAGTCTCTCCAGGTCTGAGTGGCCTCGCTCGGGGTAGGCGGTAACCGTGAGTGTCGTCAGCGCGGGTAAACAGACCGTAACGAAGATCAGCGACCGAGTACGCGATCTCACCCAGCGTGCTCGCGACCGCTGGTCGTTGTTCGATCACTTAGCGCGAGCAGGTGCGCATTACGGAGAGGTACTCGGATCGCAGCTCGCCGCGGGTGTCACGTACTTCGGCTTCCTGTCTTTCTTCCCGCTGATCGCGCTGGGCTTCGCGGTGGTCGGGTACGTCGTGGCTTACGTGCCGGGGGCCGGTGACGCGCTGACCAATGCGCTGTCAGAGTTCCTGCCTGGCCTGGTCGGCGACGGCAGGGGGCAGATCAACGTCGAGCAGATCGCGTCGGCGAAGGCGGGCGCGGGGATCATCGGTCTGGTCGGTCTGCTGTACTCCGGCATCGGGGCGATCTCGGCGCTCCGAACCGCGCTGCACGGGGTCTTCAACCCCGGTGTCAAGGAGGAGCAGCGCAACTTCGTCGTCGGCAAGGCGATGGATCTGGTCGTACTCCTCGTCGTCGGCCTGGTCGCGGTGGTCTCGGTGTCGGTCGGCAGTGTGGTGACGGCGATGACCGGGCAGCTCGTGGGATGGCTGGGGCTGTCGGACGTGCCTGGGAGCGGGCTGGTCCTGTGGCTGCTGGCCTCGGCGGTGGGGATCGGGACGAGCACGCTGGCGTTCTTCATCACCTACCGGCTGCTGCCGAAGAACGCCGGCCGCAGCCGCGACCTGCTGGCGGGCGCCCTGCTCGCGGCGATCGGGTTCGAGGTACTGAAGCAGATCGCGGGGCTGGTGCTGGGCCAGGTGACGAGCAACGCACTGTACGGCGCGTTCGCGGTGATGGTCGCGCTGCTGGTGTGGATCAACTACACGTCGCAGCTGGCCGTGTTGGGCGCAAGCTGGGCCGCGACGGCCTCGGCGCGGGCCGCGGCGGAAGGCGCCGACGAAGCCGGCGACGCCGATGACAAGCCCGAGGACAAGGCGAACGACCAGGAATCCGACCGGGACGCGACTGGGGCTGGAACCCGAGCGGCTGGAGCGGACCGGGACGCAGCTGAGGCGAGCACGGACGAGGCGAGCACGGCTGGAGCGGACGCGGCTAAGGCGGACGCAGCTGAGGCTGGGCACGGACGGATTCCGCGGCCGAGGGGGTCAGGGCAGGAGGCCGACCAGGCCCAGTCCCCTCATCGCGGCCGCCGGATCGGGCATGCGCTCGGTCGCCGGATCGGCAGTGTGCTTGGCCGCCATCGTCGTGACCAAAGTCCGCGGCACAGGAGCCGCTCCGACTAGTCGTCCTGGCCATTGCCGTTGCGCGTGCCAAGGTCCGGGCATCGGAGTCGCTCGGGCTCACCCGGCTGCGGAGCTCACCCGGCTGCGGAGCTCACCCGGCTGCGGAGCTCACCCGTACTCACTCCTGCTCTTGCTTGGCGCGTACGTGGGTGATCACCCGTGCGCCTGCCATCACGAAGAACAGCACCGCCGCCGCCCACAGCCAGAGCGGCAATCCGGCGAAGCGCGTCGTCGCCAGGTTGAAGCCGCCTTCCGGTGCGGCGACCGGAGTGTTGGACGTCGTGGGGTTCGGCTGCTTGCCGGCAAGTTCCGACGTCTCGGGCTTCTCGGTCTGGGCGGTCTGCGTACGCTTCGGGTTCTTCGCCTCGACCGCCGCCGCGACGTCGGAAGGCTTGACCAGCGTGCCGACCGGCTCGACCTGGCCCACGGCCGTGAAGCCCCAGTCGAACAGCTGCTCAACCTTGTCGTACGACGGCTGCTCGATCCGCATCGCGGTGATCAGCAAGCGGTGTCCGTTGCGCTCGACGGCCGCGACCAGCGTGTTCTTCGCAAGCGTGGTGTAGCCGTTCTTGATGCCGATGGTGCCTTTGTAGTAGTGGCTGGTCAGCAGCTTGTTGGTGTTCTGGATCTGGTACGTCTTGCCCTTGCGGCCGGGGAAGCTGTAGGCGGTCGTCGAGCAGTACTTGCGGAAGTCGGCGTTCTGCATGCCCTCGCGCCCGAACAGCGCCAGGTCGTACGCCGACGACAGCTGACCGTCCTCGTCAAGTCCCTCTGGCGTCACCGCGTGGGTGTCGAACGCGCCGAGCCGCTTGGCCTCCGCGTTCATCAGGCTCACAGTCGCCTTCAGGCCGCCGCTCGCGTTGGCGAGCGCCATCGCCGCGTCATTTCCGGAAGGCAGGAAAAGGCCGTAGAAAAGCTGATCGATGGTGTAAACGCTGCCTGCTTCGACCCCGACCCGGCTGCCGATCATGTCCGCGTCCTGCCGGACGGCGGTGTAACGCGCACGTTTGTCCAAGCGGGGCAGCAAGGTGACCGCGGTGAGCGTCTTCAACGTACTGGCGGGGCGAAGCCGCTGGTGTGCGTTCTTGGCCGCCAGAATCTCACCGGTGTCGAGATCTGCGATGACATAGGAACCCATCGCGACATCCGGGGGCGCGGGAATCGGCGATTCCCGATCTATGGCAACGCCCTTGTTCCCAAGCTGCTTCCCGCCTACCGGGCCGTCGAACGGATTCGCGGATTTGCCATCGGCATATGCGGGTATGGACATGGCGCTTAGAGCGGCGAGAAGGACTACCGAGACAGCCGCGAGCGCACGCGAGAACGAGCCAACGCTCGTGCGTGGGAAGCAGGACATGGTGCGGAAACAGTAGTACGCGCGGTGGAGGCTTCGCATCCTCCCCGAGGGCCTTTGTGGAAACCTTTGCCGCTCCACCATTCAAGATCAACTATCAGTAGTGGAATACCTGCATTTGGGTGATCATTTACCCATTATCACCGGTTCGAAGCGCTTTGTAGCCAATCGCCGTCAGAGCTGCGGCAATGGCCAGGTTGACCACGATCAGGACGGTGTGTGCAACGTAGTAGCCGGTCGGACGGCCCTCGGTCGAGGCGAGGTTGCGGATGAACATGGCGTACGTCAGGACGTTCCACGCGGCGATCGCGAGCAGGAACACGGCGAGCTTCTTGGTGATCCTCACGAGCCCTCACCGTACGCTGGGAGCGTGACACGCAGTGAGTCCGGCCGACCGGATCGTTCCGGCGGCGGGCCCGGGCGCCCCACCTCGGAGTCCGGGCTTCCGATCGAGCCGGTCTACGGTCCACAAGACCTGGCCGGCTGGGATCCAGCAGAGCGCCTGGGCGAGCCTGGCGCCTATCCGTACACGCGCGGGATCTATCCGACGATGTACACCGGGCGGCCGTGGACGATGCGGCAGTACGCCGGCTTCGGGACGGCCCGCACGTCCAACCAGCGGTATCACCAGCTGATCGAGGCCGGCACGCATGGGCTTTCGGTCGCGTTCGACCTGCCGACGCAGATGGGGTACGACTCCGACGCGCCGACGGCGGCGGGCGAGGTCGGAAAGGTCGGCGTCGCGATCGACTCGGTGGACGACATGGCACTGTTGTTCGACCGAATTCCGTTGGACCAGGTTTCGACGTCGATGACGATCAACGCGCCGGCGGCGTTGCTGTTGCTGATGTACCAACTTGCCGGCGAGGAACAGGGGATAGCGGCTTCCGCGCTTTCCGGGACGATTCAGAATGACGTACTGAAGGAATACATAGCGCGAGGTACGTACATTTATCCGCCGCGTGCCTCGCTTCGGTTGACAGCCGACATATTCCGCTACTGCAAGACGGAGTTGCCGCGGTTCAACACCATTTCGATTTCCGGCTATCACATGGCCGAAGCCGGGGCGACACCCGTTCAGGAGATCGCGTTCACACTGTCGAACGCGATCGAGTACGTTCGCGCGGCGCTGTCGGTCGGGTTGTCGGTGGACGAGTTCGCGCCGCGGCTGTCGTTCTTCTTCGTCGCACGTACGACGCTGCTGGAGGAAGTCGCGAAGTTCCGGGCGGCGCGGCGGATCTGGTCCCGGGTGATGCGGGAGGAGTTCGGGGCGGCCGATCCGCGTAGCCAGATGTTGCGGTTCCACACGCAGACGGCCGGGGTGCAGCTGACGGCGCAGCAGCCCGAGATCAACCTGGTGCGGGTCGCGATCCAGGGGATGGCGGCGGTGCTCGGAGGGACGCAGTCGCTGCACACGAACGCCTACGACGAGGCGATCGCGTTGCCGACCGAGAAGGCGGCGCGGCTGGCGTTGCGTACCCAACAGGTGCTGGCGAACGAGACCGACCTGACGAAGACCGTCGACCCGTTCGCGGGCTCGTACGTCGTGGAGTCGATGACCGATGCGGTCGAGGCGGCGGTTTTGGAGCTCATGGCGGCCGTCGAGGACCGCGGCGGCGCGGCGGCGGCGATCGAGCAGGGCTTCCAGCGGGACGAGATAGAACGATCGGCCTACCAGACCGCGCGCGAGATCGACTCGGGCGAGCGGGTGGTGGTGGGCATGAACAAGTACGCGATGGCGGAGGAGGATCCGTACCAGCCGCTGCGGGTCGACCCTAGGATCGAGGCCGACCAGCGGGAGGCGCTGGAGCAACTGCGCCGCCGCCGTGATGTGGGGGACGTGGAGCGCCGGCTGGCGGAGCTGCGCAAGGCCGCCGAAGGCAGCGAGAACGTACTGCCGCCGATGCGGGAAGCCCTGCGCTCTCGCGCGACCGTCGGCGAAGTCTGCGACACCCTCCGGGACGCCTGGGGGACTTACCAGCCGCCGGCGCAGTTCTGAGCTGGCCGGGCGAGAAACCGGTTTCTCGGACCGTCGAGTCGTCCAGGGTGGACATGGCGCGCTGAGGCTGCGCTGCGGCGATGACCGGAGAAACCGGTCTCTGGCGGCGGATGGCTCAGGAACACGTTTTCGGCCTGGCTGACCTCGGGAACCGGTTTCTGGCGGGTTGCCAGGAGCTGCGGGTACCAGGAGCTGCGGGCGCAAGGGTGCTCGGCATCTGAGAGACCGGTTTCTCGGAAACCGGTTCCTGAGAAACCGGTTCCCGGCCGCGGATCGGCTGGGCTGCGCCGGCTGGCGGGCTGGAGCTGCCGCCGGGCCGGCTGCGGCGTCCGCGCTCGGCCGTCGCGCTCGGCGGCTGCGATAGGTCGGTGGAACGGGCCGGCGGGATATGGGCGCGGGGAGAGGTTGGCGCCCGCAGTTTGGGTTGGAACCGGCTTCTGGGGAGGCTGCCGCGCGGGAACCGGTTTCTGGGAGCGCAGCAGGCTTGGAGTCGAGTAGGGAACCGGGTTCTGGGAGCGACGCCGGGCTTGGCCTCGGCGGGGAACCGGTTTCTGGGGAGGCTCGCGTCGGGAACCGGTTTCTCGGAAGGCGCGGGCCTGGCCTCGGCGGGGAACCGGTTTCTCAGGGGCGGTGCGGGCCGCAACGCCGGCAAGGCAGCGCGCGCCTGATCCGGCGGGGCTCGTCTGACGAATGAGCTGTGTGCGGCCTGCGCGTTCCGGGGAGCGGGAGGCGGGTAGGCACGTGTAACGAAACCCGATTCTCCGCGTCTTGACACTGTGTAACCAGGGTCGAGGTGCACAATGATGGAAGTTGTGGGAGGATTCCCGCTGGAATAAGCGGGCCGGGCGACCGCCATCAGCAGTGCGGAAGGGTTATGACAACACACCGTAAAGGTGGGGTGGCGTGCGTCACATACATTCCGAGGGGCACAATCAGACAATGCCCCTCGAATCAGATATTGCCGACGAGGTGGACAGGCTCGCCAAGACTTATGCGGACGAGCTCGTCATGTTCCGTCGCGACCTCCATGCTCATCCTGAGCCGAGTCGCGAGGAATTCAGGACTACCCGGGCGATTGCCGATCGGCTTGCCAAGGCGGGCCTCAGCACCACCGGGCTGCCCGTGGGGACCGGGCTTCTCAGCGACGTAGGCCCAGGACAACGGCCTACAGTGGCACTACGGGCAGATATCGATGCCCTGCGCCTCGCCGACGAGAAGGATGTTCCCTACCGCTCCACCCGGCCCGGCGTATGCCACGCCTGCGGCCACGACGTACACACCGCGATCGTCCTTGGTGCGGGGTTGGTGCTCACCGACCTGGCGGAGGCCGGACTGCTGGCGCATGGTGTACGCCTGTTCTTCCAGCCGTCCGAGGAGGTCTTCCCCGGCGGCGCGCTCGACGTCATCGAGGCCGGAGGCCTGGTCGGCATCGAGCAGATCTACGGCGTCCACTGCGATCCGCGGCTGGTCGTCGGGCAGGTCGGCCTGCGTACGGGTGCGATCACCTCGGCAGCCGACCTGGTGCACATCAAGCTCAGCGGAGCCGGCGGCCACACCGCCCGGCCGCACCTCACGGGCGACCTCGTACACGCGCTTTCCACGCTCGTCACCCAGCTCCCCACGGCCCTGAGCCGCAGAGTCGATCCGCGTGCGGGCGTCTCGATGGTCTGGGGACGGGTGCACGCCGGCGCTGCCGCCAACGTGATCCCGATGGAGGGCGAGGCCGAAGGCACCCTGCGCTGCCTCGACGTCGACGCTTGGCGCACCTGCGGCGACCTGGTGCCCGTGCTGGCCCAGGAGATCGTCGCGCCCTATGGCGTCAAGGTCGACACCGAGGTACGCCGGATGGTCCCGCCCGTCGTCAACGAGCCGGCGGCGAGCGCGCTCATGCAGCAGGCCGCGGAGACGACGCTTGGCCGGGCCGCCGTACGCCCGACCGACCAGAGCCTCGGCGGCGAGGACTTCGCGTGGTACCTCCAGCACGTACGCGGCGCGATGGCGCGGCTCGGCGTCCGCCCCGCGGGTACGACGCAGAGCTATGACATCCACCAGGGCACGTTCGACGTCGACGAGGATGCCATCACGACCGGCGTGCGCCTGCTCGTCGCGTGTGCGCTCCTCGCCGGTGACGAGTCGCTCGCCGATGGTTACGACGCAGCCTCGCTCGGTTAACCGGCTCGTTTCCTTTTGTTACGGGTCGGTCTCTTCGTGGCAGCAACTGACACGGTGTGGCCGACCCGGGTCCTGGCTGGGCTTATAGTCACCCATGCGGATCGCTCCACGGCTGTTGTAGCTCTGTCGACATCGCGCGAGCGCTGGGGCACCTGAGAACGATCGCCATGGGTAGCCAGGAAATTAAGAGGAGGCATCCACTTGAGTAAGTACCTGCGAGCTCTCGCGGTCGTGGGCGTCTTGGGGCTGGGACTGGCGGCGTGCGGTAGCCCGCCCCCCGACACCGAGTCGACGGAAACGTCCACCGCGAAGGCTTCGACCGACCCCAAGGCCAAGGACTTCAAGGCCTGCATGGTCTCCGACTCCGGCGGGTTCGACGACAAGTCGTTCAACCAGACGTCGTACAAGGGCCTGACCGACGCGGTGAAGCAGCTCGGGGTCTCGGAGTCGAAGCTCGAGTCGAAGTCCGACAACGAGTACCCCACGAACATCAACACGCTGGTGCAGCAGAAGTGCAACATCATCGTGACGGTCGGGTTCAAGCTCGGTGACGCGACCTACGCCGCGGCCAAGGACAACCCCGACATCGACTTCGCGATCGTCGACTTCGAGTACTCCGACGCCAAGAAGAACCCGCCGCTGCCCAACCTGCAGGGCCTGGTGTTCAACACCGCCCAGCCGTCGTTCATGGCCGGCTATCTCGCCGCCGGGATGACGAAGTCCGGCAAGGTCGGCACGTTCGGCGGCATCAACATCCCCACGGTGTCGATCTTCATGGACGGCTTCGCCGAGGGCGTCGCCTACTACAACCAGCAAAAGGGCAAGAACGTCCAGGTGCTGGGTTGGGACGAAGCGACCCAGAAGGGCGTGTTCACCAACGACTTCGAGGACAAGAACCTCGGCCGGACCAAGGCCAACGACCTGATCGGGCAGGGCGCCGACATCATCCTGCCCGTCGCGGGACCGGCCGGTCTCGGCGCGCTGGAGGCGGCCAACTCCTCCGGCGGCAAGGTCAACGCGATCTGGGTCGACACCGACGGCTGCGTCAGCGCCGCCGAATACTGCGGCTCGCTGATCTCCAGCGTGGAGAAGGGCATGGACGTCGCGGTCACCAAGTCGATCTCCGACGCGCTCAAGGACCAGTTCAGCAACAAGACCTACGTCGGAACGCTCGACAACGGTGGCGTCGCGCTGGCTCCGTACAACCAGTTCGACTCGAAGGTCCCCGCCGAGCTGAAGGCCGAGATCGACGCGCTCAAGACCAAGCTGGCGAGCGGTGAGGTCCCGATCAAGTCGAAGGTCCAGCCGGTTTCGAAGTAAGCCGTTACGCTGCGGAGGACAGGTGCTGCCCGCCTGTCCTCCCCGGCGTATCTAAGGGGTGCGTATGAAGCTCGAACTCCGCGGGCTCACCAAACGCTTCGGCTCGCTGGTCGCCAACGACCACATCGATCTCGTCGTCGAGCCTGGCGAAATCCATTGCCTGCTTGGCGAGAACGGTGCGGGCAAGAGCACGCTGATGAACCTCCTCTACGGCCTGTTGCAGCCGGATGAGGGCGAGATCCTGCTCGACGACGAACCGCTCGCCGTCCAGTCGCCAGGCGACGCGATCCGGGCCGGCATCGGCATGGTGCACCAGCACTTCATGCTGGTGCCGGTCTTCTCTGTCGCCGAGAACATCATGCTCGGACGCGAGCGCACCAAGGCGCTCGGCCTGCTCGACCAGAGCGGCGCCCGCAAGCTGGTACGCGAGCTGTCCGAGCGCTACAACCTCGCGGTCGACCCGGACAAGCTGGTGGAGGACCTTCCGGTCGGCATCCAGCAGCGGGTCGAGATCCTCAAGGCGCTCGCCAACGACGCCAGGGTGCTGATCCTCGACGAACCGACCGCGGTGCTCACGCCGCAGGAGATCGACGAGCTGATCGGCGTGATGCGCGCGATCGCCGAGAACGGCACCTCGATCATCTTCATCACGCACAAGCTCAAAGAGGTCAAGGCGATCGCCGACCGGATCACGGTGATACGGCGCGGCAAGGTGATCGACACCGTTGCGCCGTCGACGTCGGAGGCCGACCTGGCCGAGCTGATGGTCGGCCGGGCCGTCGACCTCGTTGTCGACAAGGATCCGGCCGATCCGCAGGATCCCAAGCTGGTCGTCGACGGGCTCACGATCGTCGACGCGGCAGGGCACATCGTCGTCGACGACGTGTCGTTCGACGTCAAGGCCGGCGAGATCGTCGGCATCGCGGGCGTGCAGGGCAACGGGCAGTCCGAGCTCGTCAGGGCCCTGGTGGGGTTGGAGACTCCGGTCAAGGGCTCGATCCAGCTGAGCGGCACCGAGCTGGTCGGACGTTCGCCGCGCGAGCATCTCGACGCGGGCATCGGCTACGTACCGGAGGACCGTTCGCTCGACGGTTACGTCGGCTCGTTCAGCGTCGCCGAGAACCTCATCCTCGACCTGATCCGCCGGCCGGAGTTCTCGCGTGGCGGTGTGCTGTCGCTGTCGGCCGTACAGAAGAACGCCGACCACCGGGTCGAGGAGTTCGACGTACGCACGCAGTCGACCGGCGAGCCCGTGAGTGCCCTGTCGGGCGGCAACCAGCAGAAGGTCGTGCTGGCAAGGGAGATGTCCCGCCCGCTCGAGCTGCTGATCGCCGGGCAGCCGACGCGAGGACTCGACGTCGGCTCGATCGAGTTCGTGCACAGCCGGATCGTCCGCGAACGAG
Source organism: Flindersiella endophytica (assembly GCF_054779015.1). Taxonomy (NCBI): domain Bacteria; kingdom Bacillati; phylum Actinomycetota; class Actinomycetes; order Propionibacteriales; family Nocardioidaceae; genus Flindersiella; species Flindersiella endophytica. The sequence goes on along the minus strand of NZ_BAAGYY010000023.1, from coordinate 247,373 downwards.
ACCAGGGCACAGCTGTGCTGATCGTCTCGACCGAGCTGGACGAGATCAGCGCGCTGTCCGACCGGATCATCGTGATGTTCGGCGGCCGGATCGTCGGCACCGTCGGGCCGGACGCGCCGCGCGACCAGCTCGGCCTGATGATGGCCGGCGCCTCGGTCGAGCAGGCCGCGCACGAGGCCGAGGAGCATCCGACCGCGTTGGCGGCAGTCGACCGCGAAGCCGAAGCGGTGCAGGAGCAAGAGCAAGCAGAACGAACGCCCGATCGCGAAGCTGAGCGCGAGGCCGAGCGCGAGCAGACGCGGCAGGAAGGTGAGGGACAGCTCGATGAACAGGGCTAGCTGGCTGCGTCAGCTCATCGTCAGCGCGCTCGCGATCCTGCTCGCGCTCGTCATCGGGGCCGTGCTCATCATCGTGAGCAACCCCGAGGTGACGGCGAAGTTCACCTACTTCTTCGCCCGCCCGGCCGACGCGCTCACCGCCTCCTGGAACGCCGTCATCCAGGCGTACCAGGCCTTGTTCCTCGGGGCTTTCGGCGGTTGGAGCCAGGTCTCCGAGACGCTCGTCGAGGCCACGCCGCTGATCTGCGCGGGACTCTCAGTCACGCTGGCGTTTCGTACCGGACTGTTCAACATCGGCGGCCAGGGACAGCTGATCTGGGGTGCGCTGCTGGCCGGCTGGGTCGGCTTCGGCCTGCACCTGCCGCCGGTGCTGCACGCGGTCGTCGCGCTGGTCGCCGGCATCGTCGGTGGCGCGTTGTGGGGTGGGGTGGTCGGCCTGCTGAAGGCGCGGACGGGCGCGCACGAAGTGATCTCGACCATCATGCTGAACTACGTCGCGCTGGCCACGCTGACCTGGCTGCTCACCACGTCGTTGCTGCAGCGACCCGGCTCGACCGAGCCGATCAGCCCGGTCGTCGACGACAACGCGCAGTTCCTGCGACTCGGCGACAGCCGGCTGAACCTCGGCCTGGTCCTGGCTCTGCTGGCCGTGGCGTTCGTGTGGTGGCTGCTGTCCAGATCGACGCTGGGCTTCGAGCTTCGCGCGGTCGGCGCCAACCCGGACGCCGCGCGGACGGCCGGGATGAGCGTCGGAAAGGCTTATTTCCTGGCGATGCTGATCGCCGGCGGGCTCGCGGGCCTGGCCGGAACGCAGCAGGTGCTCGGCACCAACCTGCCGCTGACCGACGGAATCGCCGCGTCCATCGGGTTCGACGCAATCACGGTCGCGTTGCTGGGACGAGGCACGCCGGTCGGCACCCTGTTCGCCGCCTTGCTGTTCGGCGCGCTCAACGCCGGTGACAGCCAGATGCAGGCGGCCACCGACACGCCGCTCACGCTGGTGACGGTGCTGCAGGCGACCATCGTGCTGTTCGTCGCCGCACCCGCGTTGGTTCGTGGCATCTTCCGGATCCGCGCCGAGGGCGCGGGAGCCGTACTCGCGAAGGGCTGGAACTGAGCATGAACACAGCAGCGCGAAGCGCTTCCATGAGTGGGCGGGGCTGAGGATGGCTACGGCAACTACCGAACCCGAGGTCACCGCGGCGCCACGCGTTCTCGAGTCTCCGGAGGAACGCCGCCGCCGGCTGAGGCTTGGCATTCTCCTGCTGGCGTTCGCGATCCTCGCTGTCCTGCTCGCGTTCTACACCAAGTCCGGCGCTGTCAACTTCAAGTTGGCGGCACAGTTCGACGACTCCGGGCTGCCGGATCTCGGCGTACCCGCCAAGCCGGTCGCGATCGTGCTCGCCCTGTGCACGCTGGTCGTCGCGGTGCTGCAGTTGTGGCGCGGACTCACCGGTGGACTCGCGGTGGCGCTGTTCGCCTTGTTCGGCGTGGCTTTCGTCGTCACGTTCATCTGCTGGGCGGCGTCGGGCAAGACGTTCCCGCTCACCAACCAGATCCAGGGCACGCTCGCGCTCTCGACGCCGTTGATCCTCGGTGCGCTGGCCGGCGTGATGTGCGAGCGCGCCGGCGTCATCAACATCGCGATCGAGGGCCAGCTGCTGGCCGGTGCGTTCGCGGCCGCGCTCGTCGGAACGATGAGTGGCAGCTTCCTGGTCGGCGCGATCGCGGCGCTGGTGGCGGGGCTGCTGATCGCCTGGCTGCTCGCGGTGTTCTCGATCCGCTACCTCGTGAACCAGGTCGTCCTCGGCGTCGTGCTCGTGGTGTTCGCGACAGGCATCACAGGCTTCCTGTTCGACCAGCTGGTCGACCTGCCGAACGGCTCCGAGCTCTACAACAACCCCGGCACCCTGCAGCCGATCGCGATCCCTGTGCTGTCGTCGATCCCGATCCTCGGGCCGACCATCTTCACCCAGACCGCGCTGGTCTACGCGATGTACGTCGCGGTCGCGCTGGTCGCGTTCGTCCTCTACAAGACCCGCTGGGGCCTGCGGGTGCGGGCCGTCGGTGAGCACCCGCGCGCGGCCGACACCGTTGGCATCAAGGTGAAGCGGATCCGCTACCAGGCGGTGCTGTTCGGCGGGATGATCGCCGGCCTCGGTGGCGCGTACTTCACGATCGGCTCGACCGGCGGCTTCACCAAGGAGATGACCGCGGGCAACGGCTTCATCGCGCTCGCGGCCGTCATCATGGGCCGCTGGAACCCCATCGGCGCGACCCTGGCCGCGTTGTTCTTCGGCTTCACCAAGGCGCTGCAGGGTCAGCTCCAGGTGCTGGCGACGCCGATCCCGACCGAGGTGCTGCAGATGACGCCGTACCTCCTCACCGTGATCGCGGTGGCCGGCGTCGTCGGACAGGTCCGGCCGCCGAAGGCCGACGGCGAGCCGTACGTCAAGGAGTGAGCCCGATGGACAGCCGGTTGGACACGCCGTTGGACGTCGACTGGGACGCGCTGCGGATGGCGGCGCGGGAGGCGATGACGCACGCGTACGCGCCGTACTCCCAGTTTCCCGTCGGCGCGGCCGCCCTGGCCGACGACGGGCGGCTGATCGTCGGGTGCAACGTCGAGAACGCGTCGTACGGCTTGACGCTGTGCGCGGAGTGCGGGCTGGTGTCGGCGCTGCACGCGAGCGGGGGCGGACGGCTGGTGGCGTTCAGCTGCTGTGACGGCGCCGGCGAGCGGCTGATGCCGTGTGGACGGTGCCGGCAGCTGCTGTACGAGCACGGCGGGCCTGACCTGCTTGTGGACACGCCCGAAGGTGTGTTGCGCATGGTGGAGGTGCTGCCGCAGCCGTTCGGGCCCGAACACCTGTCTGGCTGAGGATCGGGCGACCTGAGCGCTTGCCTGCTGGTCGTCGTGTGGTGGGATTGAGCCGCAGGCAAGGCGCATTCAGGGAAGCAGGCAGGTACGTGGCTGAACCGTTCGATGCGGTCGACGTCATCCGGGTCAAGCGTGACGGGGGCGCGCTCGGCAACGAGCAGATCGACTGGGTGGTCGACGCGTACACCCGTGGAATCGTGGCCGACGAGCAGATGTCGGCGTTGTTGATGGCGATCCTGTTCCGGGGCATGACCGGGCCGGAGCTGCGCCGCTGGACCGACGCGATGATCCGGAGCGGCGACCGGCTCGATTTCTCCGGGGTGGGAAAGCTCACCGCGGACAAGCACTCGACCGGCGGGGTGGGCGACAAGATCACGTTGCCGCTGGCGCCGCTGGTCGCGGCGTGCGGGGTGGCGGTGCCGCAGCTGTCCGGGCGTGGGCTCGGGCACACCGGCGGGACGCTCGACAAGCTGGAATCGATTCCGGGCTGGCGGGCCTCCTTGTCGTTCGACGAGGTGGTGTCGCAGTTGCGTGACGTCGGTGCGGTGGTCTGCGCGCCGACCGACACGCTGGCGCCGGCCGACCGGAAGCTCTACGCGCTCCGGGACGTCACGGGGACGGTCGAGTCGATTCCGTTGATCGCTTCGTCGATCATGAGCAAGAAGATCGCGGAGGGTACGTCGGCGCTGGTCCTGGACGTGAAGGTCGGGTCGGGAGCGTTCATGAAGAACGCGTCCGACGCGCGTGCGCTGGCGTCGGCGATGGTCGAGCTGGGGAGCGCGGCCGGTGTGCGTACGGTCGCGCTGCTGACCGATATGTCGGTGCCGCTTGGGCTGACCGCGGGGAACGCGCTGGAGGTACGCGAGTCGGTCGAGGTGCTGGCCGGTGGCGGGCCGCCCGACGTCGTGGAGCTGACGGTGGCGCTGGCGCGGGAGATGCTGACCGCCGCCGGAGTCGACGGTGACCACGACCCGGCGGACGTACTCGCGCGCGGACAGGCGATGGACGTGTGGCGGCGGATGGTGGCCGCGCAGGGCGGGGATCCGTCGGCGCCGTTGCCAGTGGCGAAGGAGACCGAGCACGTCTACGCGCCGGCCGAAGGTGTGCTGGTCGGGCTGGACGCGTACCAAGTGGGGATCGCGGCCTGGCGGCTCGGGGCCGGGCGGGCGCGCAAGGAGGATCCGGTCTCGGCCGGGGCCGGCGTGGAGCTGCACGTGAAGCCGGGAGCGTTCGTACGGGCGGGGCAGCCGGTGATGACGCTGCACGCCGACGAGCCGGGGCGGTTCCGGCGGGCTCTGGAGGCGCTGGACGGTGCGATCCAGCTGGCGCCGCTGGGGTCGAGGCCCTCGAGGCCGTTGATCATCGACCGGTTGAGCTGAGGTTGTTGGTCGAGCCGGACTGGGCCGAGCTGGGGTTCGGCGTACCTGCTTCGGTGGAGGAGCAGAGCAGCCTGAACGACCGGACGTGGTCGGCGATCGTCACGTTTCGTAGTGGGGGGCGGTTGTTCGTCAAGGCGAACTCGAACCCGCGACGGCACGAGGCCGGGCGTTACCGTGCGTTGGCGGGGACGGAGGTGCCGGTGCCGCGGCTGCTACGTGTGGTGGAGGACCGGCCGCCGGTCGAGGTGATTGCTCTGGAGTGCCTGTCGCGGGTGGGCGTCGACCTCGGCTCCGACTGCGAGGTGTCGGAGTTGCTGAGGGTGACGGCAGTGCTCAACGCCGCGCGGCCGGCGGTCGCCCTGGCGGCAGGTGGTGGGACGCCGCAGGCCTCGTTCGAAGCATCCGTGCGGGCGGCGATCCAGGAGGTCGCCGCAGGGGAGGCGGACCGGTGGTGGGACGCCTATCGGCGGTCGGCCGCCGAGGTGGACGCGATGCCGACGGCACTGTGTCACGGCGAGTTCTATTTCCATCAGGTCGGCTGGGCGGTGCGGGACGGGGAGGCCGCGCTGGTGGTGTTCGACCTGGAGACGCTGGCGTACCGGCCGCGGTTCGCCGACATTGGTTCGATCCTGTTTCCGCTGGCGGAGGCGACCGGTCGTACGCAGCGGGAGCTGCTCGCGGCCTACCTGGGGGAGCTGCGCCGGCACACCGGCGTGGGGGTCGAGGTGGAGGTGGCATTCGCCGAGCTGAGGACGTTCCGGTGGGTCGACGCCTGCTGGGGCCTGCCGTGGCTGCTGCGGCAGCATGCGGCCGGGGCCGGCGAGGTGTCGCTGGAGAGCGGACTGCGGTGCATGCGCGAGGACCTGGCCGCACTGGGCGGCTGACCGAGCTCGTGGTTGCCGGCGGGTGCACTGCCTCGATCTCAGCAGGCCGCGATTTGCGGTAGCCGCAAACTGCGGCAGCCCCGGAATGCGACCCGGAGTAGTCGCGGCGGCCGCGATGTGCGGGAGGGCGCCGCTGCCCCGAACCACCCCTCCGGGGTCGGGGCAGCGACGCCTACCTCACGCGGCCTGCAGGGCAGGCAGGATCTCCTGGGTGGCGTCGTCGACGATCACGACGCGGATCGCTGGTGCGGTGGTGGTGGACACCGAGGCCTGCGGGTCCAGGGCGAAGAGCACCGAGACCTGGCGGGCCTCCGCGTCCTCGCCGTAGCGGCCGGTGTAGCGCAGGATCCGCCAGCCCGCCTCGTCCCACCACTCCATCAGGCCGGAGCGGACGATCGGGCCCGCCGACTCCCAGGCGAGGCTGCGTTCGAGCAGTTCGACGCTCGCCGCGACAGGGTTGCCGGCCGAGCCCTGCGACAGCGGCGTTCCGAACAGCCGGATCCGCAACTGCCGCAGCGGCAACAGCCACAGGCGATCCAGGTCCGTCGACAGCGCGCCGACGACCAGCACCGCCACCACGACGACGGCCAGCGCGCCCAAGGGCCGACCGGCCACCTGCTGCCACCACGGCCCCGTCACCGCGAACGCAGCGGCGCCCCCGGCCACGACCAGCCCGGCCCGGGCGAACGCCCGCCAGCTGATCGGAGCCGGACCCGCCGTACACCCGCACGACGACTTCGGTGCCTTGGCCCGGCCGTACGCGAGATACCCGACGAAGCCCGAGCCCAACAGCGTCACACCAGCGGCCGGCACCCACCAGGTGGGTACGAGCAGCAGCGCCGCCGCCAGGACGAGCTCGGCGATTCCCAACGTACGAAAGGCAAGCACCGTCCGCTCGAGCTCGCCCACGAGCTTCAGCAGCGCCGAGTCCGCCGCCTGCCGGCGCAGCGTACGGCTGAACGCCTTGGCCGCACCGGTCCACGCCAGCAGCCCGCCGAGCAGTAGCGGAACCAGATCGATGATCAGTCGCATGGAGCGCCTTCCACCTAGTGCGCCGACATCAGCCGGGCGATGTCGATGCTGTCGTCGGACGGCCGCCAGGCGCCCAGCACCTGCACCGCCTGGTTGAGCTTCAGCCGCGACAGGTCCGTCGTCGGGGCCGCGTCCGCGTACGAAGCGACCGTGGTCCCGTGCACGACCCGGCCGACCAGCGCGTGGTTGCCGTGCTGGAGCGAGAGCCGGTCCTTGCCGAGCCCGCGGATCGTGCAGGACAGGTTGACGATGTTGACCCACACCGCGTCGGCCGCGATGGTGCCGTCGGGCATGGGGACGCCGCGCGCGTACAGGCCGTCGCCGACCTCGATCGCGGACGCCGTGGTGTGCGTCAGCTTCCAGACGCTGGTGGCGTTGGTGAGCTGGATGAGGTGCCGCTCGCCGTACGATCCGTGGACGGAAAGCGTGCTGCCCTTGATGGCCGCGATCCGGCCTTCGGCGAACGAGGTCTTGGTGATCGCCTGGTCGATCGGTGCTTGCGGAGCCGCGAACGCCGCGTCCGCGTCGAGCCCGCCGAGTGCGCTGGCGCCGACGATCGTGGCGCCGCCGAGAGCCGCTCCGGTAAGGAAACGGCGCCGGTCCACAGAGGTCATCGTCCCGCCCCTTTACTCGTAGATCCAGACCGGCAGCTTGCCGGAGCTCAGGCTGCCGATGGCGGAGTACGCGGCCGGCGTGAGGTCGAGGATCCGGTTGGTCCGGCACTCACCGCCGCAGCAGGTCGCCTCACCGCAGAAGCTCTTCGTACGCGGGCCGCAGTCGGTGATCGTGATGCACACGGTCGCGCCGGTGCACTGGTGTTTGACGTTCATGACCGATCCGCAGCCACGGCGCTTGATGCCACCCTCACCGCACAGGTCGGGTCGGGTGATGTCCCAGCACGCCTGTGAAGCGTTCGGCCAGGCGCCGTGGTTCGAGGCGGACCGGCAGTTGCCGCACGCGCCACCACCGGCGCTGCCACAGGGTCCCCAGGCCGCGCCACAGCAGAACCAGGTGGTTTCGCCGCGCCACAGGTAGGTCGAGCCGCAGGCCATTCCGGCCTCCCTTCTTCGAACGAGAGGAGGGTGCCCGGCTGGGCACTCCAGTACCCGAAGGTGGGCGCCAACCGATGCCGGGTCAAGTGGAGAGGACGCAAATGGTTGCCGCTCTGGCAGCAAACTGCCAGCCGAGCGGAATCGCGTTTGACCGCTTGAGGAATGATCGGGGCATGAGTGTGACGCCCGAAGAAATCGTCCGAGCGCCGAAGGTGTTGCTGCACGATCACCTCGACGGCGGCCTGCGACCAGCGACGATCGTCGAGCTGGCCGAGTCGATCGGGCACGAGCTGCCCACCCGAGACGCGTCGGCGCTTGGCAGGTGGTTCCGGGAGAGCGCCGATTCGGGTTCCCTGGAACGCTATCTGGAGACGTTCGACCACACCGTCGCCGTGATGCAGGACCGCGAGTCGCTGGTCCGCGTGGCCGCCGAATGCGCCGAAGACCTCGCCCGCGACGGCGTGGTCTACGCCGAGGTCCGCTATGCGCCGGAGCAACACCTGAACGGTGGTCTGACGCTGGCCCAGGTCGTGGAGGCCGTACGCGACGGGTTCGCCGAAGGCGAGAAGCGCGCGGCCGGCACCGGGCACCCGATCATCGTGCGGCAGATCGTGACCGCGATGCGGCACGCGGCCCGGTCGCGCGAGATCGCGGAGCTGTCCGTCCGTTATCGCGACGAGGGCGTGGTGGGGTTCGACATCGCCGGCGCGGAGGCGGGATATCCGCCCACGCGGCACCTGGACGCGTTCGAGTATCTCCAGCGCGAGAACGCCCATTTCACGATCCACGCGGGGGAGGGATTCGGCCTGCCGTCGATCTGGCAGGCGATCCAGTGGTGTGGGGCCCACCGGCTGGGCCACGGCGTACGCATCGTCGACGACATCACGCTCGGGTCCGACGGCACGGCCACGCTGGGACGGCTCGCGGCGTACGTGCGTGACACCCGGATCCCGCTGGAGATGTGCCCGTCGTCCAACCTCCAAACGGGTGCGGCGCCGTCGATCGCGGAGCATCCGATCGGGTTGCTGACGCGACTGCGGTTCCGGGTGACGGTCAACACCGACAACCGCCTGATGAGCGGCACGTCGATGGCGCGGGAGTTCTCGTTGCTGGCGGAGGCTTTCGGGTACGACCTGAGCGATTTCCAGTGGTTCACGGTGAACGCGATGAAGAGCTCGTTCCTGCCGTTCGACCAGCGGCTGGCGGTGATCAACGAGGTGATCAAGCCGGGATACGCCGCGCTGTCGGCCGAACGCGCGTTCGCCCAGATGCAGCACGGCATCTAGCGGGCGCCACCTAGACGATCTATTCCAAGGGGTCGCCGGTCAAGCGCGCGGCGCATGGCGCCGCGCTGGGAAGGCGGAGGAGGAGCCAGGAGGGGCCTCCGGCGATCGACGACAACGCAGCCGGCGTGGATGCCAGGCGTCGCGCGTCAGGCGACCTCTTGGAATAGATCGTCTAGCCAGCGCGAGCGAAACGAGGCATGCTGAAAGGGCTTCGCTCTCGTGTGGGAGGTCACGTGCCGTGACCACGGCACGCATGTTCAGCTGGCTCGGAAACGCTCTGCGCCGGACGCCGACGCAGCCGACGGTTGTGTCCCGGCCGATCGAGCGGATCACCGCCGACCTGAGGCGGCTCGGCGCGGAGGCCTACCGCGTACACGGCGACCAGCAGCGGTGGGCTCGCGCGTTCCGGCTGCGGGCCCTCGAGCGGGCCTACGACGACACGCTGCTGCTCGCCTGCCGCGCGCTCGAGGTCGACGTCGGCGGGCGATGCAGCCCGCTGTCGAACCTCGACCGGATCCAGCTGGAGATCGAGCTGTCGCAGCGCGGCCTGCGCTGGTGAGCGCCTGCGGTAGCTACTGTCCAGTCTGGAGTACTATCCATCGTGAATGAGGGAGGCGCACGATGGATCAGACTCAACTCCTCAAGGGCGTGCTCGACCTGGCGGTGCTGGCCGCCCTTCGCGAGCAGGACGGCTACGGCTACGACGTGATCCGCCGGCTGCGCCACGCCGGCCTGGAAGGCCTGGCCGACGCGTCGGTCTACGGCACGCTGCGCCGGCTCTACAACGCCGGCCTGCTGACGTCGTACGTCGAGCCGAGCGAGGAGGGCCCGCATCGTAAGTACTACGGGCTGAACGAGCGCGGACGTGCCCAGCTGGTCGAGTCGGCCAAGGTCTGGCAGCAGTTCTCGCACACGATGTCCGGCCTGGTCGCCGAGGTGTTGTAGGAGCGCGGTCAGCCCGCGACCGGCGCGACCTGCATGCGGGCCCGGAGTACGTCGAGCAGCGCCACCCAGTCGGTGCGTACCGACTCCAGATCGGCGGTTTCCAGCGCGCGGTCGGATCCGGGCGCCGAACGCGCGAGGTCGGTCAGGCAGCCGACGCTGAACGCGCCGATCGGTGAGCCCACGTCGAGGAGTTCGGCGACGTCGAGCCAGTCGCCCCATTCGGCCAGCCGGACCAGCTCGATCCACGCGCCGAGCATCGTCGCGGCCTGGTCGGAGTCCATCGTTGTCGTGAGGGAGGCGCTGATCCCGTGCAGGTCGACGATGAACTCGTCGTGCGGCCGGGGGTCGAAGTCGGTGTCGCCCGGCAGGCTGTCGGCGGGCAGGCCGGCGACCGCACCAGTGCGCACGCGGCCGACCAGATCGTCGAGGTCGAGCCACACCAGCATGCGATTGTCGTTTCCGGGCCGGCCGGGGTACAACGGCAGGCCGTCGTCGAGCACCGTGGTGCGCAGGCTGTAGAAGCCCACGTCCTCGAAGCCCCACCACGTCGTCACGAGGTCGGACACTTCGTCCAGCGGCGGGTGATCGTCGTCGTAGTCGTCACCAACCTCGCCCAGGTCGTCGAGGTCGCTGCCATCGGCGAGGTCGGCGTCGTCGGCGCCCACGTCGGCCAGCTCGGCCGCCAGCGGCGGGATCGACTCAGGTTCGGTGAAACGGCTGGAGACCTGCCCGACACACCACGCCCAGTGCTGGTCGAGCAGCTCGACGACCTGCTTGCGGCGCTGATCGGCACGGAACACGCCGCCCACGGAGTCGCCGCCCGCCAGCCGGCTGATCTCGCGGTCGTCGCGCAGGGCCTGCGCGTGCTCGTCGTCGACGCCGGTGTGGTCGAGCAGGTCGAGCATCAGCGCGAGCGTCGAGCCGAGCGAACGGTCCTCAGAGCTGTCGAGCTTGCCGTCGGCGAGCTCCGGAGGGTCGCAGAGGTCGTACGAGCACAGCTTGTCGGAGTAGTCGCGCAGCCGCCACGAACGCAGCGCGGAGTAGTGCCGGCTGCCGGTCAGGCTGTGCGCGGCACCTGATCCGACGAACGCCTGCAACTCCTGCAGCGTGCCGAATCCGAACACGTCAGAACGATCTCCGAGGAACGGAGTCGTGTCGTCGTCGGCGCCGAACCAGCCGGGCTGGTACAACGTGTAGCGCCGCCCTGTGAGCAGTCGTAGCTCTACAGGGACAATGGGGTCCGATACGTACACCGCAGGCACGCGCCCCATCATGCCAGTAGTGCAGGCCAGGAGAGGAGGTTCGCCGTCGTGCCGTCCCGACGGAGCATCCTGATCTGCCTCGGCGCCGCTCTGACCGGCGGGCTCGGAACCGGTGCCGCGGTGGGCGCCGCGGGCTCCGCACCCGGCTGGATTCCCGGACTACGGCAGCTGGCCGGAACCAGCCTGCCGAAGTCCTACCACTGGGTGACGATCCCGATCCCGGCCGACTCCTCGGCGGTGCTGGGCGGTGACGTCGTACGCGTCCGGGTGCCCGACGGCTGGAAGGAGACGATGCGGGGGTCCAAGGACGGCCTGTTCCGCGACTACATCGCGCCCAACGAGACCTGGCTCCGCGTCCGGGTCTTCCTGGCGTCCGACGGCAACAGCCTGAGCCCGCGCAACGTCGCGTCCGACAACCTCGACGGGCTGCTGCACCGCAAGACCGGGCTTCCGGGGTACCACCAGATCGACCAGGAGTTCCTGGGCGTACAAACATCAGACGCACCGGAACGCGACAAGCCGTGCTATCAGCTGCGCTACAGCTTCCTGCTCGACAAGCGCCGACGCTACGTGCTGGAACGCTACTTCGACGAGGGCGACGTGGTGTATCTCGTCGGCGTCTACAGCTGGTCAGAGGATCTGGACGACATCGAGCCCGTCGTCACCACGACGATCGGCTCCCTGCGCCGCGACGACGACTGACGGCTACTGGCGCCGGCGGCGACTCAGAGGGTGACCCGGAGCCGGCCGGACAACAGGTTGCGGGCCTCGTGGATGCGGGCCTTGATGGTGCCGAGCGGCGTGTCGAGCTGCGAGGCGATCTCGTTGTAGGACAGCCCGCCCAGGTCGCGCAGCACGAACGGGGGCACGAGCTGGGGCTTGGCCCGCTCGAGGTCCTCCAGCGCGTCGAGCAGGTCGATCCGCGACCCCGCGATCACGCTGGTCGTCCGCGGGTCGGAGACCTCCGGCGGCCGCTCGGTGGCCTGCTCGGCGAACCGCCGCTTCAGGCTGCGATACGTCTGACGTGCACAGTTGGACGTGACGACGCCGAGCCACGGCCCGAAACGTTCGGCGTTGCGCAAGGTCCCGATCTTGGTGGCCACCGTCATGAGGGTGTCCTGGCAGGCCTCTTCGGCATCCTCACGGCACGGCAGGAACCGGGCGCAACGGCGGAGCACCTCCGGACGAATCCGCGCGAGCAGCTCGTCGAGCGCCCCCTTGTCGCCACTGACCGCCCGGGCGGCGAGCGGCTCCAGCTCCTCCATCGTGTATCCCTCGTGATCGTCGGGAACCTGCCACGCTGAGAATAGTAGGTAACACACGCCGACCTGTAATGACGAGCTGAGATCCGAAACGAAGGGTGGTTGTGGCCCTTGGACCACATCGGGCGGTACCGCATCGTTCGCCGAGTTGGTTCGGGCGCTTTCGCGACCGTGTGGCTGGCCCACGACGACAAGCTCGACGTGCCAGTCGCCGTCAAGGTGCTCGCCGACAACTGGTCGCACCGGCAGGACATCCGCGAGCGCTTCTTCTACGAAGCCCGCCTGCTGCGCCGCATCGACGACGACCGGGCGGTCCGCGTCTACGACATCGGCGAGCACGACGACGGCCGGCCGTACTTCGTGATGGACTACGCCGACGGCGGGTCGCTCGACGAGAAGATCAAGGCCGGCCCGCTGGAGCTGGAGCAGGCGATCGCGTACGCCGTCGAGGCGGCTCGCGCCCTGCAGGACCTGCACGAGGACGGCGTGGTCCACCGCGACGTGACGCCCGGCAACCTGCTGCTTCGTACCGAACGCGACGGCAGCATCCGGCTGGTCCTCGCCGACCTCGGCATGGCCAAGGCGCTGGCCGAGGCGTCCGGGCTGACCCAGGTCGCGGGCACCCCGAGCTACATGGCGCCCGAGCAGGCCGGCGCGCCCGGCGGCTTCGACCACCGCGCCGACATCTACAGCCTCGGCGCGGTCGCCTACATCCTGCTGACCGGCCAGCCTCCGTTCGAGGTGAAGGACGCCACCGACGTCGTGACCCGCGACAAGGCCGAACGACCACAGGCGCCGTCCCAGATCCGGCCGTGGGGTGTGCCGGGCCCGATCGAAGCCGTGGTGCTGCGCGCACTCGCGTACGACCAGAACAAACGCTGGCAGACGGCCGGGGAGTTCGCCGACGCGCTCGAGGCCGCCTACGAGGACACCAAGCGGGCCGTGAAGTTCGGTGAGGACGGCGATCCGCTCGACCAGGAGACAGACGACGCGGACGAACGCGAGCCGGCGGACCGGTCGCGGGGCTTCGTGGTGGTCGGCTGGGTCGCGCTCGGCGTGAGCGCGGCGGTGTTGTTCGTCGGAGGCTTCTACGCCGGTTGGTTGCTGCTGAGCTGAAGTGGTCCCAAACGCTTGCGCCGTGCTCACGGAAGCGAAAGGATCGGTCACTCAGCTGGGGTCAGCGGCAGGGCCACGACACGAAGGGGCGGAGCTCATGCGACGGGCTGGACGACGTGTGGCTGGGGCCTTCGGCTCGATTCTCGCGTTGCTGGCGTTCGTGCTGGTGCCGGTGCCCGCACAGGCCGACGAGCCGGTCTGCCAGGAGGTCGACGTACCGGTCAGCATCGCTTTGCTGGTTCGGACGACCATGCACGGAAAGCTGTGCACACCCGCGGGTGCCAAGACCGTGATGGTGCTGGTGCCGGGTGGCACCTACAACAGCAGTTACTGGGACTTTCCCTGGAAGGCCGACGTCTACAACTTCCGGCAGGCGATGAACGCTGCGGGCTACGCGACGTTCACGCTGGACCGGCTCGGCACGGGCAAGAGCGCGAAGCTGCCGAGCCTGCTGGCGACCACCACGACTCAGGCCGGGGCGATCCACGAGGTGATCTCGCGGCTGCGTTCGGGGAAGCTCGGCGGTCAGCCGTTCGGCAAGGTCGTGCTCGGCGGGCACTCGCTCGGCTCGGTGATCGCGGTCGTCGAGGCCGCGACGTACCGCGACGTCGACGGCGTGCTGCTGACGGGATACGCGCACACGTTCAACGTCGAGGGCGCGGCCGGGCTGTTCGTCAACAGCATGTATCCCGTGCTGACCGACCCGGTTCTCGGCGGCAAGGGATACGACCCGACCTACCTCACCACGCGTCCGGGCACCCGCACCGAGTACTTCCTGCGGACAGCCACGACCGAGGAGCAGGTCGTGGAGTTGGACGAGGACTTCAAGGACGTGCTGTCGGCGGCCGAAGCCGCGGACGCGGTGAGCTTGGGCGCGGTCGTGCCGTCGTCCGCGCTGATCGGCGTGCCTGTCCTGGTGGTCAACGGTGACGCGGATGTGGTGATGTGCAACCCGCTGCTGGGCAACTGCTCGAGCGCGGACTACATGCGACAGCTCGAGCTGCCCTTCTACGCCGGATCGCCTTGCCTGCGGACGTTCCTGCTGCCTGGCGTCGGGCATTCGGTGAACCTGGCGATGAACACGCAGGCCTACCAGGCGCGGGTACGCCAGTGGCTGGCCGACCCGTGCGGCTGACCGCGAATGACCACGTTAACCACGCTTTTAGCTGGTTAACGTGGTCATTAGCGCTTCGCCACGCGTTTGGCCCACGCGGCAGAGCCGCAAATCGACACAGCGCCACGCCAGTAGGTGCTTCGCCACGCTCCGGGGCGTGGTTAACCCGCTAATTACGTGGTTAACGTGGTCATTCGCGGGAGAGCAGGACGGGGAGGGACTCCAGGCCGCGGACCATGGTGGCGCCTCGCCACCTCAGGTCCGCGGCCGGCACGGCCAGTCGCAACCGCGGGAAGCGCGACAGCAAGCCCCGGAACGCGATCTCGCCTTCCAGCCGGGCCAGCGGTGCGCCGAGGCAGTAGTGGATGCCGTGGCCGAACGCGAGGTGGGGCACCGGCTTGCGCGTGACGTCCAGGCGGTCGGGCTCGGAGCACAGCGCGGGGTCGCGGTTGGTGCCGAGCAGCGACACCAGGACGAACGCGCCCTCCGGGATCTCGACGTCGCCGACCCGCAGCGGCGTGGTGGTGAAGCGCATCGTCGACAGCGCGACCGGCCCTTCGTACCGCAGGAACTCCTCGACCGCCCCTGGGATCAGCGACGGATCGGCCCGCAAGGTGTCGAGCTGGGCGGGATCGGCGAGCAGCGCGAGGATGCCGTTGCCGATCAGGTTGACCGTTGTCTCGTGCCCCGCGACCAGCAGCAGGAACACCATCGACAGCAGCTCCGGCTCGCTCAGCCGGTCGCCGTCCTCGTCGCGGACGCGGAGCAACGCGCTCAGCAGATCGTCGGACGAATCGTCGGACGGCTCGGGGGGCGAATCCGCGGCACCGGAGCCGGTGGCGGACTTGGCGCCGATCAGCTGCAGGAGATACCCCGCCATCGCCTTCGACGCACCGGCCTGATCACCCTTGTCGGAAAGGATCGCCTCCGACCAGGTGCGGAAGTTGTCGCGGTCGTCGATCGGTACGCCGAGCAGTTCGCAGATCACCGTCATCGGCAGGGGAAGCGCGAACGACGACAGCAGGTCGACCGGTCCGGACGAATCGTCCAGCGAGTCGAGCAACTCGGCGGTGAGCTCCTCGATCCGCGGCCGCAGAGCCTCGATCCGGCGTACGGTGAACGCCTTGTTCACCAGGCGTCGCAGCCGCGTGTGCTGCGGCGGGTCGGAGTTGATCAGGTGTTCCATGAGCGCGCTGTCGCGTGGCTGCTCGCCAGGCCGGCCGAGGAATTCCGCCTGGCGCCGGCCGGCCTTCGACAGCGACGGATCGGAGAGAACGGCCCGCGCCTCGTCGTAACGGGTGACCAGCCAGACCCGGGTGCCGAACGGCAGGATCACTTCGTGGACCGGACCCTCGGCCCGCAGCCGCGCGTTCAACGCATGCGGGTCCTGCGTGAATGCGTCATCGAGTCGAAGGTCAGGGGAATGCTCGTCGGCCATACGCACATCTTCGGCCGAAAACGGGCATGTCTCAAGATCTCGGAGACTACGGTTTGCGTGCGACTCCGCAATAGACGAAGCGGGATCCGTCGCTGTCGGCCGCGTCGACGTCTTCGGCGCCCCACAGCCCGACGTAGGTGAGCTCCCGTTTCGCCCCGTCGTAAGGCGGAACGAGCTCGAGGCCGTCGAAGAACCGCCCGACTTCGTCCTTGGTGCGGACGTAGAGCTGCTCGGTCGCCTGCTCGTAGACCGCCACGGCCCGGCCGATGACTTCTTCGTTCTGGCCGTCGGCGGTGGGGTGGGAGAGCACGAGATAGCTGCCGGGCGCGAGCGCGTCCATGTATTCGGCGACGATGCTCCACGGGTCTTCGGCGTCGGGCACGAAGTTGACGACCGCGGCCATGATCAGGCCGACCGGCTGGCTGAAGTCGATCAGCGAGCGGGTGTCGGGATGGTTGAGGATGCTCCGCGGGTCGCGCAGGTCGCCCAGGATGAAGGCGGTGTTGGCGACATCCTGCAGCAGCGCCTGGGCGTGCAGGACGACCATCAGGTCCTTGTCGACGTAGACGACGTGGGAGCGTAAGTCGACACCTTCGGCCTCGGCGTCGAAGTCGCGGAACTGCACGGCCTCGTGGGTGTTGTTGCGGGTCGGCAGCCCGGCGCCGATGTCGATGAACTGGGTGATGCCGCACTCGAGCGCGAGGAACTGCGTGGACCGCTGGAGGAAACCTCGGTTGGACCAGGCCGCGTCCTCGAGCTCGGGAACCATCATCCGGATCTGCTCGGCGGCCTTGCGGTCGACTTCGAGATTGGCGGTGCCGCCGAGGTAGTAGTCGTACAGCCGGCCGGAGCTTGGGCGGGTGGGATCAACACCCGGTGGGACCCACTCGGTCTCACTCATCATGCACCAATTATTCCTGATCTCTGCGGCGTCAACTGGCCACGTTGCGTTCCCGGCTGTGTCACTCTAGCGCCCGCAGAAGAACATTCGGCCGTTCGGTAACCGTGGCGTTCCGGGGCCGTCACAGTTTCGGGGAGGTCCGGGACTATGCACGGTGTCGAAACGGCTCGATTGGGTTTATTGGACGGATTTCGGCTCGAAGCCGACGGCCGGCCGGTGCACGTGCTGGCGAGCACTCAACGCCTGCTGGCGTTGCTGGCCTTGCACGGGCCGGTTCCGCGACTGGTTGCCGCAGGCACCTTGTGGCCGGACGTTCCGGAGCCGCAGGCGCTGGCGAGTTTGCGCACCACGATCTGGCGGGCCAACCGACTCGTCCCGCATTTGGTCACGACCGGGAAAACGGTGATCGGTATCGGAGAGTTCGTAGCAGTCGATGTGGCTGAGCTTTCCGAACACGCGGATCGCGGATTGTTGTGCAGGCATCCGAGCGAGCTCCTGCCCGGCTGGTACGACGACTGGGTGATCTTCGAGCGCGAACGGCTGCGGCAGATCCGGTTGCACGCTCTGGAGTCCGCGGCGCTGCGGCTGATGCTGGAGGGCGGGTACGCGCCGGCGCTGGAGTTCGCACTCGAAGCCGTACGCTGCGAGCCGCTGCGGGAGAGCGCTCATCGCGCGGTGATCAGCGTGCACCTGGCCGAGGGAAACCTGGTCGAGGCGATCCGCGCGTACGTGCGATTCCGTGACCTGCTGCGGGAACAACTGGGCGCGGAACCGTCAGAACGCCTGGTCCGGTTGGTTTTCGGGCACCGTGTGACCGGAACGGAGGTCGGCCGCCTGGCCAGCAACCTCTAGCCGTAGCCGTTCACGGGTGGTCGCGGACGATCACTCGGGCTTGCCGACGTGTGAGGCAACTGCCGCCACGCAGGGAGCCCAGTGCCGCTGCAGCAGCTCGACGACGTGCTGTCGGTGCCGTTCGGCGGTGAACACCGCCAGCACCTCGTCGCCGGCGGCGAGCTTGTTGACATCGTCGTCGTCGCGGAGGGCGTCGGCGTGCTCGTCTTCGACGTTGGTGTAGTCGAGGAGGTCGAGCAGGAGCGCCAGCGTCGACCCCAGCGCGCCCTGCTCCTCCTGGTCGAGGTGCTTGTCGACCAGTTCGGGCAGTTCCGGGAGGTTGTAGGTGCACAACCGTTCCTCGAAGTCGTCCTGCGACCACTCGAGCACGCCGGCGAAGTGCTCGCTGCGCGCCAGGTCGTGCCCGCCGGCGGCGCCGGTCTCCTCGATGTAGTCGGCCAGCTCCTCGAGCGACTCGAAGGCGTAGACCTCACCCTCGCTGCCGAGGAACGAGCCGGTGTCGGAGTCGGTGACGTACCAACCCGGCTGGTAGAGCGTGTAGTACCTCATGCCGACGCCGAGCCCCAGCTCGAGCGGCACGATCGGATCGTTGACGAATTCTGTGCTCACGGCCCTATTCCTACCCCACTCCGGCCGTGGCGTGGCGGGGTGGTTGGCCGGAGAGACGCACGTCGCTGAGCGGGCCTAACCTGATCCGCATGCCAGGGATCGTGTGGTGGGAAGTCGAGACAGCCGAGCCGGAACGCTTCCAGCGGTTCCACGCGGCGTTGTCGGGATGGTCGTTCGCGCCCGCGTTCGAGGACACCGAGCTTGGTGCCGACTACTGGATCATCCAGCAGGACGGTGAGGGCATCGGCGGCCTGCAGCGTGCGTCGTCGTCGGCGCCTGCCCCGGCCGCCGGGACGCGGGTGTACGTCGAGGTCGACGATCTCGAAGCGACCCTGGACAGGGCCGTCGGCCTCGGCGGCACGGTCGAACGCACCCGGGTGGCGCTCGGCGGTGACGACCGGTGGTTCGCCGTGATTCGCGACCCGGCGGGAGTGTCGTTCGGCCTGTGGACCGGGCGTCCAGAAGGCTAGATGCCCAGCGGGTGCCACACGGTCTTGGTCTCGAGGTAGGCCGCCAGCCGTTCGGTGCCCGGCGCCGCGGTCCAGTCGACAGGGGTCGCCGGCGGACGGAGGACCCGCTTGAGGTTGTCCGCGGCCGCGCGTTCCAGGTCGGCGGCCAGGTCAGCGGCGGCGACGCCGGTGAGGTCGATCGCGTTGACGTCCTGGTGGCCGGCGAGCCACGGCGCGACCTCGGCGACCTTGCCGGTCAGCAGGTTGATCACGCCACCGGGCAGGTCGGAGGTCGCCAGCACCTCGGCCAGCGTGATCGACGGCAGCGGCCGGTCCTCGGCGGCCAGGACGACAGCGGTGTTGCCGGTGACGACGACCGGTGCGAGGACGGAGACCAGCCCGAGCAGCGACGACTGCTGCGGCGCCACCACCGCGACGACGCCGGCCGGCTCGGGAACGGAGAAGTCGAAGTAGGGCCCAGCGACGGGGTTGGCGTTGCCGAAGACCTGGCCCACCTTGTCGGCCCAGCCGGCGTACCAGACCCAGCGGTCGATGCTCTCGTCGACGGCGGCCTCGGCGGCCTCGCGCGAGAGGCCTTCGGACGCCGACACCTCGTCGACGAACTGGGAGCGGCGGCCCTCCAGCATCTCGGCGACGCGGTAGAGGATCTGCCCGCGGTTGTAGGCCGTGCGGCCCGACCAGCCCGGCCACGCCTTGCGCGCGGCGACCACCGCGTCGCGGGCGTCCTTGCGGGAGGCGAGCGAGGCGTTGGCGAGGAAGGCACCCTGGCTGTCGTTCACGACGTAACTCCGGCCGGACTCGCTGCGCGGGAACGCGCCACCGATGTAGAGCTTGTAGGTCTTGCGGACGGGCAACCGGCCGGGAACAGAATCAGACATCGAGGTACGCCTCCAGCCCGTGCAGGCCACCCTCGCGGCCGTATCCGGATTCCTTGTAGCCGCCGAACGGCGAGGTCGGGTCGAACCGGTTGAACGTGTTGGCCCACACGACGCCGGCGCGCAGCTTGTCGGCCGCCCACAGGATCCGCGAGCCCTTCTCCGTCCACACGCCGGCCGACAGACCGAACGGCGTGTTGTTGGCCTTCTCGATCGCCTCGGCGGGCGTGCGGAACGTCAGGATCGACAGCACCGGACCGAAGATCTCCTCGCGAGCGATCCGGTGCGCCTGCGTGACGCCGGTGAAGATCGTCGGCGCGAACCAGTAGCCGCGGTCGGGCAGGTCGCACGGCGCGCTCCAGCGTTCGGCGCCTTCGGTCTCGCCGATCTCGCTGAGCGTACGGATCTTCTCCAGCTGGGCTTGGGAGTTGATCGCGCCGATGTCGGTGTTCTTGTCGAGCGGGTCGCCGACGCGCAGCGTGCTCATGCGGCGCTTGAGTTTCGCGAGCACCTCGTCGTAGACGCTTTCCTGAACCAGCAGACGCGATCCGGCGCAGCAGACGTGACCCTGGTTGAAGAAGATGCCGTTGACGATGCCCTCGACGGCCTGGTCGAGCGGCGCGTCGTCGAACACGATGTTGGCGGCCTTGCCGCCGAGCTCGAGCGTGACCTTCTTACGCGTGCCAGCCACTGCTCGCGCGATCGCCTTGCCTACTTCGGTGGAGCCGGTGAACGCCACCTTGTCGACGCCGGCGTGCTCGACGAGGGTACGGCCGGTGTCGCCCGCGCCCGTGACGATGTTGACGACGCCGGGTGGGAGGTCGGCCTGCTGGCAGATCTCGGCGAACATCAACGCCGTAAGGGGAGTCGTCTCGGCGGGCTTGAGTACGACGGTGTTGCCGCACGCCAGCGCGGGAGCGATCTTCCAGGCCAGCATGAGCATCGGGAAGTTCCACGGGATCACCTGGGCGGCGACGCCGATCGGCTTCGGGCTACGCCCGAGGGCTGCGTACTCGAGTTTGTCGGCCCAGCCGGCGTAGTAGAAGAAGTGCGCGGCGACCAGCGGCAGGTCGACGTCCCTCGACTCCCGGATCGGCTTGCCGTTGTCGAGCGACTCGAGGACGGCGAGCTCGCGCGCGCGTTCCTGGATGATCCGTGCGATGCGGTAGAGGTATTTGGCGCGGTCACGGCCGGACATCGGCCCCCACACCTCGTCGTAGGCGCGGCGAGCGGCCGCCACCGCGCGGTCGACGTCCTGCGGGCCGGCCTCGGTAACCTCGGCGAGAACCTCTTCGCTGGCAGGCGAAACCGTCTTGAACGGATGCCCGTCGGTGGCGTCGGTGAACTCGCCGTCGATGAACAGGCCGTACGACGGCTTGATGTCGACGATGGCGCGCGACTCCGGCGCCGGTGCGTATTCGAAGCTGGGCATGGGTCCTAGTCCAACGTGAAGTAGTCGGGTCCGGAGTAGTGGCCGGAGACCATTGTGGCTCGCTGCATGAGCAGGTCGTTGAGCAGGCTGGACGCGCCGATCCGGAACCAGTCCGGGTCGAGCCAGTCGTCGCCGGCGACCTCGTTGACCACGACGAGGTAGCGGATCGCGTCCTTGGACGTACGGATGCCGCCGGCGGGCTTGACGCCGACCTGGCGGCCGGTCGCCTCGCGGAAGTCGCGGACGGCTTCCAGCATCACCATCGTCACCGGCAGCGTGGCGGCCGGCGAGACCTTGCCGGTGCTCGTCTTGATGAAGTCGGCACCCGCGAGCATCGCCAGCCAGGAGGCGCGGCGCACGTTGTCGTAGGTCGCGAGCTCGCCGGTCTCGAGGATGACCTTGAGGTGTGCTGTGTTCGCCGCCTGTTTGACGGCCTGGATCTCCTCGAACACCTTGCCGAGGTGGCCGGACAGGAACGCGCCACGGTCGATCACCATGTCGACCTCGTCGGCGCCGGCTGCGACGGCCGCTGCTGTGTCGGAGAGCTTGACGTCGAGGCTCGACCTGCCGGACGGGAACGCGGTGGCGACGCTGGCGACCTTGACGTCGCTGCCCTGGAGCGCCTGCTTGGCCGCCGGGACCAGGTCGGGGTAGACACAGATCGCCGCGACGGACGGGCAGGTGGCGTCTGCCGGGTCGGGACGGATGCCCTTGGCGCACAAGGCGCGCACCTTGCCGGCGGTGTCCTGGCCTTCGAGCGTGGTGAGGTCGATCATCCGGACCGCGAGGTCGAGCGCCCACGCCTTGGCGGTCGTCTTGATCGACCGGGTGGCGAGGGTCGCCGCCCGCGCCTCGGCGCCCACCTGGTCGACGCCGGGGAGGCCGTGCAAGAACCTGCGCATGCTGGCCTCGGACGCGGTGACCTCGGCCAGCGCACCATCTGCCGTAGCTGTCACGCCCGCCAGTCTAGGTCGAACGGACGGCGGTGTTACCCGGCCGTAGCCGGGAGGGCGGGCGGCACGCCGAGATCTCGGCGGCCGGGCAGCTCAGGCGGCTGAACGGCCGACTGAACGAGGTGACTGAACGGGTGGCAGGGCTCGGCCGGCGCGGCAGGACTGTGCGGTTGGGGGCGCACCTGAGGTGGCGCAGGCAGGTGGTGCGGATCAGGCCTCGTCTTCCAGCCTGCCGGCCGGTTTCACGGTCGATACGTCCGAGGCCACCGGCTCGGCTGCCAGCAGGTCGGCGACCCGGCCGTGGCCGGGTAGGTCCGCGTCCGGATCCACGTCGAGCCAGGGCACCAGGACGAACGCCCGCTCGTGCGCCCGCGGATGCGGCACGGTCAGCACCGGATCGTCCTGCCGGACCGGCCGGCCGGCGTCGTCCCATGCCGCCACCACGTCGACGTCCAGCGTGCGCGGGCCGAACCGCCGCGCGGGGTCGCGGACTCGCCCGGCGGCCTGCTCCAGCGACTGCGCCCGCTCCAGCCACTCGGCGGCGGTCACCTCCGGCGCGGTGACGACGAGCACCGCGTTGAGGTACGCCGGCTGCTCGTCGTCGCCCCACGGCGGAGTCTCGTACACCCCCGACACCGCCAGTGCGTCCGGCGCGGGCGCGGCCTGCCGCAGGCTTTCCACCGCCCGCGACAGGTGCGCCATCCGGTCACCGAGGTTGGATCCCAGCGCGAGTACGACCCGAGTCATGCCTCAATGCTGCCGTCAGCCCACCCGGGTGAAGTCCGCGACCCAGTTGGTCTCCCAGGTCTGGCCGCCGTCGGTCGAGAACGCCTGCTCCCAACGCGGCACCTCGGGCGTCCAGATGAACCGGCTGTAGATCCACTTGCCGTCGTACAGCTCGTGGGCGTAGAACCGGCCGATCCCGTCCTGGAACGAGCCGATCATCGGGGTGCCCAGCTCGGCGGTCCTGCTGTTGGCCCAGTAGATGCTCCAGAACCTGGTCTCCGGGTTGAACAGCCGCAGCGTGACGCCGCTCTGCGTACCGGAGTCCGTCTGCATCACGAGCTCGTCGAAGTTGCCGAGGCCCAGCAGGTACGGCCGGCACTCCAGCTCGGCCTCGAACTCGATCCAGGTGTCGGAGCCGACGCCCCACTTGTCCAGTCGCCGCTGCTTGCTCTGCCACGTGCCGTGCAGGAAGTCGAAGTCGTGGCGGCCGTCGTTGTCGTTCTGCTCTGCGGTCATGCGCAGCAGTCTCGACCGCTTCTGGCCCTGCCGACAGTGCCACCGGATGCGGGAATTATGAGGCCAGTACGCCGGCCAGCGCGGCCACGGCCGGCCCGATCCGGGCCTCACCGAGCCGTCCGTACCCCAGCAGCAGGCCCGGCGCCGGCTCGCGCAACGCCATCGGCGACAACGGTCGCACGCCGATCCCCGCCGCAGCGGCCGCCCGGGCGAGCGCCACGTCGTCCGCGCCGGGCGGCAGCGTGAGCAGGACGTGCAGCCCGGCGGCGGCCCCGCGGAGCTCGAACCCGCGCGGCAGCCGGCCGGCCAGGCCTTCGATCAGCCGGTCCCGGCGTCGCCGGTACGCCTGCCGGGCCCGCGCCACGTGCCGTTCGTACGCGCCCGAGCCGATCAGCTCCGCGAGGGCCAGCTGGTCGATCGCCGGCGAGCCGGAGTCGGCGTACGCCTTGCGCTCCCGTACCTCCTCGACCAGCTCGGCGGGCAGGCTCGCCCAGGCCAGCCTCAGCCCGGGCGCGAGCGTTTTGGCGGCGGTGCCGACGTGCACGACCCGCGCCGGGTCCAGGCCCTGTACCGCGCCCACCGGCGTCCGGTCGTAGCGGAACTCGGCGTCGTAGTCGTCCTCGACGATCAGCCCGCGCGTGCCGGCAGCCCATTCCAGCAGCGCGAGCCGGCGTTCCCGGCTCATGACCGCGCCGGTCGGGAACTGGTGGGCCGGTGTCACGACGACGGCCGGCTCTGTGCCCAGCCGGTCGACGACCAACCCGGCAGCGTCGACCGGAACGCCGGTCATCGCCAGGCCGGACTCCGCGATCGTCGACCAGACGTCCGGCAGGGACGGCGACTCGACCGCGATCGCCTGCGCACCACGGCGGGCCAGCGTGCGGCAGAGCAGGTCGAGCACCTGCGTGAACCCCTGCGCGACCACGATCCGGCCGGGGTCGGCGCGTACGCCGCGTACCCGGCCGAGGTAGCCGGCCAGCGCTGTTCGCAGCTCGATCCGGCCCCGGTGGTCGCCGTAGTCGAGCGCGGAGTCCGGCGCGTTCCGCAATGCCCTCTCGACCGCCCGGACCCACTCGCGGCGCGGGAACAGCCCGGTGTCCGGCGTGGTGGCGGTGAAGTCGTAGCGCCAGCCGGGCGTCACGGCCTCCGCGCTCGGCGGCGGCGGCCCGGCCACCGCGGCGACGACCGGGGCGGACCGCGGCCGTACCTCGAGGTAGCCCTCGGCCACCAGTTGGTCGTACGCGTCGGAGACGACACCCCGCGAGACGCCGAGGTCGCCGGCCAGCGCACGCGAGGACGGCAGCCGGGTGCCGGCGACCAGGCGGCCGTCCTGGATCGCCGATCGGAGGGTCTCCCGCAGCGAGCGCCGCAGCCGGCCGCGTTTCAGCTCCAGCTCGAGGAGCAGCTCGCTGGCCCTATGTTCGGCGGATTCACTGGCTCTTGCCACCGGGCCAGTCTGCCCGGATGCTCGGCTCATGACGACCGAACTCCACCACGTACGCCGGATGCCGGAACGCGGCTCGTACGACCCCGACGTCATCCGCGCGATCCTCGCCGACGGCAAGGTGTGCCACGTCGGCCTGGTCGAGGACGAGACGCCGGTCGTCATCCCGACCGCGTACGGCGTGCTGGGATCAGGAGCGGACGCCGAGGTGGTGGTGCACGGCCTGCCGGCCAGCCGGCTGCTGGGCACCATGCGCGCCCGCAACCGCGTCTGCGTGACCGTCACCCTGTTCGACGGGCTGGTGCTGGCACGGTCGGCGTTCGAGCACTCGATGAACTACCGCTCGGTCGTGCTCTTCGGCCGCCCCCGCTGGCTCCGCGACGAGTCCGAGAAACTGGCCGCACTGCAGGCGATCTCGGAACAAGCCCTCCCCGGCCGCTGGGACGACGTACGCCCACCGGACGGCTCGGAGCTGCGCCGCACCCATGTTCTCGCGGTTCCGATCGAGCAGGCCTCGGCCAAGGTCCGCACCGGCCCACCCTCCCCGGACGAGGACGACTGGAACACCTGGACCGGCGTCCTGCCGGCCGCCCAGCAATGGGGCGAGCCGATCCCCGAGCCCGGCCGCGAGCCGGCCGACCTGCCGACCTACCTCGCCACGCCGTCAACTGCCCGGACACCCTGACGAGATCCGGTGCCGCGGAGAGGATCTCCGTTCCGGGATCGCTCGCCCAGCGGCCGGCAGTTCGGCAACCAATCCCCAGGTGGGTTCGGTCAAGTCGGCCGGACCGCCGCCGATTGGGCCGTTCCGGTCAGGCTTCGCAGGCTCCTGGCCTGGTCAAGGCGGCTAAGCTCACCCTCTATGACCAAGCGCCGTCAGGTGATCGAAAGCTTCGCGCCCCTGGGAGGGCGCATTCTCGGCGGGCTCACGCTCGTGGTCGCGCTGCTAGTGATCATCGACATCATCGCCCAGTGGCGGACCCTCGACGGCCTCACCGCGGGGGGCATCGTGGTCGCGCTGAGCGCGCTGGTGTGGATCGCGATGATCCGGCCGGCGGTCGTGGCGTACGAAGAAGCACTGGTCATCCGCAACCTCGTCCGCGACGTGCGGATTCCGTGGGCGCGGGTGCAGAGCGCCGAGATCAGGCCGATCCTGATCGTCAACACCGAGCAGGGTGCGTACAAGTCGGTCGCCGTCGCGGTCACGCGAGCCGACCGGCGGGCGATGTGGCGGTCCAAGGAGGACGCCGCGAAGCGCCGGGACGCGGCGGCTGCCGGCGCGCCGCCCACGCCGGCTGCCCGGGTCGCCGAGCACCAGTCGAAGACCGCGCCCGCGATGCACGCCGTGCACCGGATCGACGTGATGGCCAAGAAGTACGCCGAGACGTCGCAGGGCGACGTCAGCAAGACCTGGGCCTGGCCGGAGATCGCGGTGTTCGGCGCCGGCGTGCTGCTCGCGCTGGTCGGCTACATCCTCACCCGTTAGGGGGCAGGGACGCCGCGCCCCGGCGGGCTCGAGGGCCGAGTGCGACGGTGGCGCTCGACCGGGCTCAGGACGTGGCGCTGCTGATGATCGCGGCTATGACGGCGATCAGGCCGCCGAGAACACCGAGGCCGAGCAGGATCGTCCCGATGATGCCGAGGATCTGCCCGGCCTTCGCCATGCCCTCGCCCTCGAGCCCACCGTTGCTCTCGGCGATCCGCTGCAGCGCCTTGTTGCCTTGCATCCACGCGAACGGCGACAGGATCTGGCAGAGCAGGAGGCCGAGCAGGCCGAGCACGAGCGCCGTCGTGGCGCCTTCGGCTTGCTGCCGGGGCTGGTACGGCTGCTGGTACCCCGGGTTGGGCGGACCGTAGGACATCGCGAACACCACCTCGCTGAGAAGCACATTTCTGTGCCCAGCGTTTCCACCTTCCACGCTGCGGAAAACCTCGCGGGCCTGCGGAGTTACGGCGTGAGCAGGCCGTCGAGGTCGGCACGGAGCTCGACGAGGCCTGCTTTCGCCTTCGCCCGGGCGGTGGCGAGGTCGCCGGCGTCGACGGGTTCGACGACCTCGAGATAGCACTTCAGCTTCGGCTCGGTGCCGCTCGGCCGTACGATCACCCGGCCCTGCCCGGCGAGGTAGTAGCGCACGCCGTCGGTCGGTGGCAGGCCGTCGGTCGGTGCCGCGAGGTCGTCGAAGCGCTCGACGATTCGCCCGCCGAGGCCCGAGGGCGGGTCGGAACGCAGCCGGCTCACGAGCGTCGTGGCTTGGTCGAGGTCGTCGAGGCGGACCGAGATCTGTTCGGTGGCGTACACGCCGTAGTCCAGCGCGATCTCGTCGAGGAGGTCGAGCAGGGTCCGGCCCTCGGCTTTCAGCGACGCGGCGAGCTCGGCCATCCGGATCAGCGCGGAGATGCCGTCCTTGTCGGCGACCGCGGCCCGGTCCACGCAGTAGCCGAGGGCTTCCTCGTAACCGAACGCGAGGCTCTGGATCCGGCCGATCCACTTGAAGCCGGTCAGCGTCTGCTCGTACGGCCGCCCGTTGCGCTCGGCGATCGCCGACAGCAGCGACGACGACACGATCGAACAGGCCAGCGTGCCCTCGGCGCCGGAACGGATCAGGTGGGTGGCCAGCAGCCCGCCGACCTCGTCGCCGGTGAGCCGCCGCCAGTCGCCGTCGGACTCCGGCACCGCGACGGCCAGCCGGTCGGCGTCGGGGTCGTTGGCCAGCACGATGTCGGCACCGGTCTTCGTCGCCAGCGCGAACGCGAGGTCCAGCGCGCCCGGCTCCTCGGGATTCGGGAACGCGACGGTCGGAAACGCCGGGTCCGGCTCGGCCTGCTCCGCGACCACGGACGGCTCGGAGAAGCCCGTACGTTGCAGCGCTTTGGCGACCACCGCGCCGCCGACGCCGTGCATCGGCGTGTAGACGATCGTGAGGTCGCGCGGACCGTCGGCGGCCGGCAGCGTGCCGATCCGGTTCAGGTAGGCGTCGAGCAACTCGTCGCCGAGCACCGTCCAGCCGGTGCCGCGCGGCACGCCGGCCAGCGGGCCGACGGCGGCGATCGCGGCCGAGATGTCGGCGTCGGCCGGTGGCACGATCTGCGAGCCGTCGCCGAGGTAGACCTTGTAGCCGTTGTCCTGCGGCGGGTTGTGCGAGGCGGTGACCATCACGCCGGCGGCACAGCCGAGCTCGCGGATGGCGTACGCCAGCACGGGTGTCGGCAGCGGGCCAGGCAGGAGATACGCACGCAGCCCGGCGCCGGTCATCACCTCGGCGGTGTCGGTAGCGAACACGTGGGAGTTCTTGCGCGCGTCGTACCCGATGACCACCGAGTCGCCACCGCGCTCCCGCAGGTAGGCCGCCAGCCCGGCCGCGGCCCGGAGTACGACCACGCGGTTCATCCGGTTCGGCCCGGCACCGAGCGCACCGCGCAGTCCGGCCGTACCGAACTCCAGGAAGCCGCTGAACCGGTCGGTGAGCTCGGCCGCCTGTTCGTCCGCCTGCTCGTCCGCCTGCTCGCCGAGCAGCGCGCGCAGCTCGTCCCGGGTCTCCGGGTCGGGGTCCTCGGCCAGCCACGCGGCGGCTTGGTCGAGCAGGTGCTGGTGGTCGTTCGGCAGCCTCGTCATGAGGGTGAAACTACCCAATGTCCGGAACGAGGAATTTACTTGCTGGCTGCAACGTGCCGCGGGAAACCGTTGACCTCGGGCATGGATGGGAGGACTCTGTTCAGCGTTCGGCTCGGCATGCGTAGTTCGCTGGAGGTCGTTGCATGGCACGCTCGTTGGCCCGCAGGCTCAGCCTCGGGGCCGTTGGACTCGCGGCGCTCGGCTTGCTCATTTCGCCCGCGATGGGACAGGCAGCACCAGTACCGCAAACGGATACAGCACAGGCGAGACAGGAGACCTACGCCGCGGCCGCGCAGGCCTACGGCGTACCCGTCGACATCCTGCTCGCGGTCTCCTATCTCGAGACCCGCTGGGACACCCACGCCGGTGAGCCGTCGCGCGCGGCCGGCTACGGCCCGATGCACCTCACCGACGTACGGGCTGCAAACAGCACGCCCGCGGCGGAGCACCACGACGGCGAGGACGCGCGCGGCGACACCGCCCGGCCGTTGACCGCGTCGGCGGCGCGCACCACGAACACCGCGACGCCGGCCGAGCTGCCCAACCTCGACACTGTGGGCGACGCGGCCGAGGCGACCGGCATCTCCGCGGCCAAGCTGCGTACGGATCCGGCGTCCAACATCCGCGGCGGTGCGGCGCTGCTCGCCTCGTACCAGAAGCAGCTCGGCGGTGCGAGGAAGAAGAGCCTGGCCGACTGGTACGGCGCGGTCGCGCTCTACAGCGGATCCAAGGACGCGGCCACGGCCGCGAGCTTCGCCGACGAGGCGTACTCCATCCTGGCCGAAGGTGCGGCCCGCACCACAGACGACGGTCAGGCGGTGAAACTCCAAGCCCGGAACGTGAAACCCAACCACGACTGGCTGGCCAAGGCCGGGCTGCGAGCCTCCGCCACCGGCGACACCGAGTGCCCGCGAACCGTTGCCTGCGAGTGGATCCCGTCGGCGTACGAGGAGCTCGGTGACGGCGACTACGGGCACTACGACCTCGCGGACCGGCCGAAGAGCCAGAAGATCCGCTACATCATCATCCACGACACCGAGGGCAGCTATCCCGGCGTCATCAACCTGACGCAGGACCCGAACTACGCGGCGTCCTGGCAGTACACCATGCGCAACAGCGACGGCCACATCGCCCAGCACCTCAAGGCGAAGGACGTCGCGTGGCAGGCCGGCAACTGGTACATCAACGCCAAGTCGATCGGCATCGAGCACGAAGGCTGGGCGGCACGCGGCACGTGGTACTCCGAGGTGATGTATCGCACCTCCGCCAAGCTCGTCCGCTATCTCGCCGGCAAGTACGGCATCCCGATCGACCGGCAGCACATCCTCGGGCACGACAACGTCCCCGGCGTGACGACGGCCAACATTCCCAACATGCACTGGGATCCGGGACCGTACTGGGACTGGGCGCACTACTTCGCGCTGATGGACCGTCCGCTCTTCCCGACCGGCACGAGCCGGACCGGCATGGTCACCATCAAGCCGGACTACGACCACAACTTCCTGCCGTTCACCGGCTGCGAGGACAACCCCGGGCCGCCCGGTGAGGACCCGTCGAACCGGCCGATGTGCGGCGAGTGGAGCTCGTCGTCGGTGATCCTGCACACCGAACCGCGAGCTGATGCACCGTTGCTGAAGGACATCGGCCTGCACCAGGACGGCAGCGACACCACGATGCGGGTCTCCGACATCGGCAGCCGGGTCTCGACCGGGCAGCAGTACGCCGTCGCCGAGGTGCGCGGCGACTGGGTGGCGGTCTGGTACCTCGGGCAGAAGGGCTGGTTCCACAACCCGCGCGGTGCGCGGACCGCCTTGTGGGCAACGGGTCTGGTCGTGACGCCGAAGGCCGGCAAGACGGAGGTGCCTGTCTACGGGCGGGCGTATCCGGAGGCGGAGGCGTATGCCGGGACGACGATTCCGGTGCAGGCGATCTCGCCGCTGCCGTACAAGCTGCTGCCTGGGCAGCGGTACGTCCTGGGCGAGGCGCCGGCGTCGGCGGAGTACTACCGCGCGGTGACGTTCGACGTCTTCGACGGGACGGACCACGTGGTGGTGCGCGGCACCACGAAGTACTACGAGATCCAGGTGGGGCACCGGGTCGGCTACGTGATGGCGTCCGACGTCGACGTGCTGCCGTCCTGGAAGCGCTGACCCACTGTTCCGCGAATGACCACGTTAACCACGTAATTAGCGGGTTAACCACGCCCCGGGGCGTGGCGAAGCACCTACTGGCGTGGCGCTGTGTCGATTTGCGGCTCTGCCGCGTGGGCCAAACGCGTGGCGAAGCGCTAATGACCACGTTAACCAGCTGAAAGCGTGGTTAACGTGGTCATTAGCGCGATCGGGCGGCGGGCTACTGGATGGCGCGGGAGCGCTGGCCGGTGCCCGGGCCGCCGTACGGGTAGTCGTCGACGATCGGGGCGCTGACGTCGGTCAGCAGCTGGGTCTCCTCCTCCGAGAGGTGGAGGTCGGAGGCGCCGAGGTTGTCGTCGAGCTGCTCAGTCGTCCGGGCGCCGAGGATCACCGACGTCACGGCGGGACGGTCGGCCAGCCACGACAGCGCGACCTGGGCCATCGAGACGCCGCGGCCGTCGGCGACCTGGCGTACGGCGTCGAGGATCGCCCAGGTGCGTTCGTCGGCGTTGCGCTTGGCGTAGCCCTCCATGCCGCGCTCGGGGTTCTCGCCGAGGCGGGTCGCGCCGGTCGGGGTGGAGTCGCGGTGGTACTTGCCGGTGAGCCAGCCGCCGCCGAGCGGCGACCACGGCAGGATGCCGACACCCTCGTTGACGCAGACCTCGGCGGCCTCGAGCTCGATGCTTCGCTGCAGGAGGTTGTACTGAGGCTGCAGCGTCACGACCGGCGGGTAGCCGAGGTGCTTGGCGACCAGCACGATCTTCTGGAGCTGCCAGCCGACGAAGTTGGACACCCCGACGTACTGGATCTTGCCGGCGGTCACGGCGTCGGAGTAGAAGCGCAGTGTCTCCTCCAGCGGCGTATGGGCGTCGAACGCGTGCGCCTGGTAGAGGTCGATCGTCTCGACGCCGAGGCGCTGGAGGCTCCGGTCGAGGTTCCGCGCGAGGGAGACGCGGGACAGGCCGAGGTCGTTGCGGTCGCCGTCGCGGGAGAAACGGGCCTTGGTCGCGATCACGACCTTCTCGCGGACTCCGGGTCTTGCCGCGAGCCAGCGGCCGATGATCGCCTCCGACTCGCCGCCGGAGTAGACGTTCGCGGTGTCGATGAAGTTGCCGCCGGCCTCGACGAACCGGTCGAGCTGCTCGAACGAGCCCTTCTC
This sequence comes from Flindersiella endophytica, assembly GCF_054779015.1. NCBI lineage: Bacteria > Bacillati > Actinomycetota > Actinomycetes > Propionibacteriales > Nocardioidaceae > Flindersiella > Flindersiella endophytica. The sequence continues at coordinate 215,702 of NZ_BAAGYY010000023.1, read as the reverse complement.
ATCGGTCTCGCTACCGAACGTCATCGTTCCGAGGCACTGGTTGGACACAACCGTGCCGGTGCTGCCAAGGGTCCGATATTCCATGGCACCAGCTTTCCCGCTGGCGTTTAAGCTGTCCAACAGCAGAAACTGATCCGACTGATCGGATTGCTCGATGGAACTTCGCCAGCTGGAATACTTCGTCGCCGTCGCAGAGCACCGGCACTTCACCCGGGCCGCCCGGGAGCTGCATGTCGCGCAGTCGGGACTGTCGGCATCGATCCGCACGCTCGAGCGCGAGCTCGGGGCCGAGCTGTTCATCCGTAACACGCGCACGGTCGAACTGACCGATGCCGGACGCGCGCTGCTGGTCGAGGCCCGGCACACGCTCAACAACGCTGCGGCGGCCAAGGAGGCCGTGGCGGCGGTACGCGGGGTGCTGCGGGGGCGCCTGGTGCTGGGTACACAGCAGTGCCTGGGGGCCCTGCACGTACACGAGGTGCTGACGCGGTTTCACGCAGCGCATCCGGGGGTGGAGATCCGGCTGCGGCAGGGCGGCTCGACCGACCTGATCGAACAGGTGCGGATCGGCGACGTGGACGTGGCGTTCGTGTCGGCGCCGTCGCCGTCGCCGGTGGGGGTCGCCCTGACCGAGCTGGCGCGGGAGCCGATGGTGCTGGCGTGCGGCCCGGCACACCGGCTGGTCGACAACGCCGAGGTGGAGCTGGAGGAGCTGGAGAAGGAGACGTTCGTCGACTTCCACCCGGGCTGGATCACCCGCGACGTGACCGACCAGGCCCTGACCGCGGCGGGCGTGGATCGCCGGGTGGCGATCGAGGTGAACGACGTCCACTCGCTGCTCGACTTCGTGGGCGCGGGGCTGGGCGTGGCGCTGGTGCCGTGCTCGTTCACCCACAAGCGGACACGTGCGAAGTTCGTGCCGCTGCAGCCACCGGCGCCACTGTGGCGGGTAGCCGTGGCGACGGCGGCCGGCCGCCGTCCGAGCGCGGCGGCGCTGGCCCTGCTGTCCGACGAGGCGATCCGGTTGTAGAGCTGGTTGGGCCGGTCTGTCGGCTGCTGCGATGCGCGGGCCCGCGATGGCTGCGGTGGGGGCGGCGGGCCTGGCTGGGTGCTGACCTGGCGTTGAGCCGTGAGCCGTGAGCCGGCGGAGGCGTCCGATGCCGATGTGGCGGCGGGGCAGCGGTTCAGCCGGGGCGGGCGAAGCGGCGCAGGTACAGCACCTGCGCTCCTACACACGCTGCCAGTCCCCAGGCGAACAGCCACGGCGGTACCAAGCCGCCCAGAGGCGCCAGCGCCACGGCGGCACCCACGATCAGCAGGGCGATCCACAGCGACTTCACCCTCGCGCTCAGGATCGCGGAGATCGCGAGGTAGATCGCCAGGCCGGCGCAGACCAGCCAGCGGCCGCTCGCTTCGGTGTGGCCGTGGGCGTGTTGCGTCAGCACGCCGAGCCCGGCCGCGACCACGGCGATCGCCGCCGTGAGGAGGAAGTGGGCGGGCATCAGCAGCCTCGGCGGCAGGTCGGGCTTCTCCCCGAAGCCGTACTGGAACGTCAGCCACCACACGCCCACCAGCAGCCCGAACCCGGCAGCCCCGACCGCCACCAGGCGGTTGTCCCAGGCGCCCTCCGACGCGGCCGTGACGAGCTGCAGCATGGCCTCGCCGAGCACGATGATCACGAACAGGCCGAGCCGTTCGCCGAGGTGTTCCGCGTCGAGGCTGGCGGCGGAGTACTGCGGCATGATCTCCGGCGCGTCGCCGCGGCGCAGGCGCTGCTGGTTGCGCCGGAACTGATCCTCTTCCCGCTTCTGGAACCGCTTGATCAGCTCGTCGGGGTCGCGCGTGGCACCGAACGAGAACCACAGGTCGATCGCCAGCCCGAACGCCCAGAGGTACAGCTGCGTGGGCTGGTCCATCCACAGCGAGATGATCCACGGCACCAGCCCGGCGCTGTTCTGCGCCACGGGCCAGGACGTCAGGATCTGCCGGACGGTGCCCCACGTCCGCATGCCCGCCACCCGCGTGAAGACGAACGCGGCGGCGAACAACGTCGAGCGTTCGCCGGTCGCCTCCGGGATCGCGACCGCCATCACCGCGATGCCCAGCATGCCGATCAGCATCGAGCGCTGGCGGGTCTTCTCGGCCGCGACGTTCGCGTACATCGTGAACGACGACCACACCAGCCAGACCGCGAAGTAGAGCACGGCGAAGACCAGCACGTCCTGCCAGCCGGGACTGCCCTCGTGGCCCTGCAGGCGGTGGGCGAGCTGCGCCACCGCGACGACCACCACGAGGTCGAAGAAGAGCTCGAGCCAGCTGGCGTGCCTGCCGCTGGGTCCCTCGCTGGGCTCTGGTTGTTCGCTCACAGTCGCAGCTCCGCGAGTACGGCGTAGTGGTCGGTGCCCGGCACCCGGACGCGTTCGAAGTGCTCGACGCCGATCTCGCCCTTCACCAGCACGTGGTCGAGCGCCAGGACCGGCGGGATCCGGCTGCCCGCCGGCCAGGTGGCGACGACACCGGATCCGGCGCTGTCGGCCGCGTCGACGTACCCGAGGTCGTAGAGCTTCCGCAGCGGCCGGTGGTCGGGCGTCGCGTTGAAGTCGCCGGCGACGATCGCCGGGCCGTCGACGTCGGCGAGCGCGGCCTGGAGCGTCCCGAAGTCGCGCGTCCAGAGACGGTGCCCGTCCGGACCGACCGGTGGGAACGGGTGCGCCGCCACGACCGTGAGCCGCTGCTGCCCGATGTCTACCGTCGCCCTGAGGTTGTGGAACCGGGTCGGTTCCAGCTTGACGCCACCGGACAGCGGGTACCGGCTCCAGATCCCGCTGCCGGCCGGTGTCGGCGGGCCGGGCACGGCGTAGCGGTACGGAAGCAACCGGTCGAGGCCGGCCGCCCGGATGCCGGGCATGGCTTCGTCGGTCAGCTCCTGCAGCGACACGACGTCGACGTCGTGCTCCCGCACCAGCCGGACGATGGTCGCCGGGTCGCCGCCGCCGTACTCCAGGTTGGCCGACAGCACGGTCAGCGCGCGGTCGCCCTTCGCCTGGTCGGGCACGAACAGCGGCGCCGCCCAGACCAGGTGCACGAGCAGGCCGGCCACACCGAGCGCGGCGAGCAGCCGCGACCGGCCGAGCGCACCGAGCAGGATCGGCAGCAGGTACGCCAGCCCGATGAACGGCGTCAGCCCCACCACAGCCGCGAGCAGCCCGCCAGAGAGACCGAACGCGCGGACCGCCGTGCCGGCCACCAGCCCGAGCAGGGCGAGTACGGCGAGGACGCGGAACATGATGCGCGACGGCGAGACAGGCGGCCGGTCCCGCCCGCTGGGTTCACCCGCGGACGGGCCGGCCCCCGGCTGGACGTCGAGCTCCGCGTCGGCGTCCGGCATCAGAGCTGGGCCGCGATCCGGGCCAGCAGGCGGCCCATCCGTTCGGCCGCGGCCTGGCCGGCCGAAAGGACCTCATCGTGCGACAACGGACTCCCCGTCATCCCCGCCGCGAGGTTGGTGACCAGCGAGAGCCCCAGCACCTCGGCACCCGCCTCGCGCGCCGCGATCGTCTCCAGCGCCGTCGACATGCCGACCAGCGACGCGCCGACCGTACGCAGGTAACGGATCTCCGCCGGCGTCTCGTAGTGCGGCCCCGGCAGCTGCGCGTAGACGCCTTCCTCCAGCGCGGGGTCGACCCGCCGGCACAGCGCCCGCAGCCGCGGTGAGTACGCGTCGGTCAGGTCGACGAACCGCGCCCCGACCAGCGGCGAGCAGGCCGTCAAGTTGATGTGGTCGGAGATCAGCACCGGGGTGCCAGGCCGCCAGTGCTCGCGCAGCCCGCCGCACCCGTTGGTCAGCACCACGGTCCGGCAGCCTGCCGCGAGCGCCGTCCGTACGCCGTGCACCGTGGCCGCCGGCCCGTGCCCTTCGTACAGATGGGTACGCCCCAGGAAGACCAGCAGCCGCTTGTCACCGGCGGAGACGCTCCGGATCCGGCCGGCGTGCCCTGCCACGGCAGGCGGGGTGAACCCCGGAAGGTCGGTCGTCGCGAGGTCCGCGACGGTCTCGCCCACGAGGTCGGCCGCCGGTTTCCAGCCCGAGCCCAGCACGAGCGCGACGTCGTGGCGGTCGGCGCCCGTGAGCTTTCCGAGCTCTGACGCGGCGGCTTCGGCGGCGTCGTAGGGGTCTGCGAGAGATTCCACCTGACGAGTATCTGACATGGCGAAGAGCCGACAACCATTTGGCTTGCCCAGGTAGTTGCACCCGCTGTGGGGTTGACCCTCTAAGGGGCGACCCGTCCGTGGGAGGGAATCAACTTACGTGCGAGCAGTTCGTGCAGTCGTGGCGTCCGCCGTTCTGGTGGGCGCGAGCCTGGTCGCAGCCGGTGGCGCGACCGCTCATTCCGAACCAACGACAGCGACAGCGGGGTCGCCGTCCTCCAACACCCCAGGCGCCACGTCCTACCGCCTCACGCTGGTCACGGGCGACGTCGCCCGGTTCACCCTGCTGCCGGACGGCCGGCGCAGTGCCGTACTCGAGCAGCAGATGCAGCCCGGACGGCCCTATTTCACCGGCGACTACGGCGGTGATCTGCACCTGATCCCGGCCGAGGCGATGCCGTACGTCAGCAGCGGCAAGCTCGACGACCGGCTGTTCAACCTGTCGGAGCTCGTCGAGCAGGGCTACGTCGACGACGCGGCGCCGCTCCTGCTCAGCGCAGGCGCCGGCACAGGCAAGCAGCGCGTGACACCGAAGACGCCTGCCGGCGCGGTCAAGCGGCACACGCTGGAGAGCGTGTCGAGCATCGCCGTCACGCCGGCGAAGGGCAGGGAACGTCAGCTCTGGCAGGCGATCACGGCCACGAGCTCCGGCATCGGCCAGGTCCGCCTGGACGCTCGCGTCCGCGCGACACTGGACCAGAGCGTTCCGCAGATCGAGGCTCCGACGGCCTGGCGAGCGGGGTACGACGGCAAGGGCGTCAAGGTCGCCGTGCTCGACACGGGATACGACGCCGGTCACCCCGATCTCGCGGGCCGGGTCAGTGCCGGCAAGAGCTTCGTACCCGGTGAGACGGTGCAGGACGGCTTCGGCCACGGTACGCACGTCGCGTCGATCGTGGGCGGGAGCGGCCAGGCCTCCGGCGGCAAGCGGAAGGGTGTCGCGCCCAGGTCCGACCTGCTGATCGGCAAGGTGCTCGACAACAGCGGCGGCGGTGAGCTGTCGTGGGCGATCGAGGGCATGGAGTGGGCCACCGCGCAGGGCGCGCAGGTCGTCAACATGAGCTTCGGCGCACCGACGTACGAGGGCGACGAGGACATCATGGCTCAGGCCGTCGACCGCCTCTCGGCCCAGTCCGGCACGCTGTTCGTCGCCGCGGCGGGCAACGCCGGGCCACGGAACCAGACGGTGCTGAGCCCGGGTACGGCCACGACCGCGCTGACCGTCGGCGCGGTGAGCAAGCAGGACGACCTGGCGGGCTTCTCCAGCCGCGGTCCTCGCCTGGGCGATGGCGCGCTGAAGCCGGAGGTCACGGCACCGGGCGTCGACATCGTGGCGGCGAAGGCCGAGGGAACGTCGATCGGCCACGACGTGAGCCAGTGGTACACCTCGCTTTCCGGCACCTCGATGGCGACGCCGCACGTCGCGGGTGCGGCCGCGATTCTCGCGCAGCGGCATCCGGACTGGACGCCGGCGCAGCTGAAGACGGCGCTGGTGACCAGCACGGAGCCGGCTCGTACCGCGGAGAGCAGCGGTCCTTCCGAGGCCGCGCAGGGGACCGGGCGGATCAACATCGCGCGGGCGCTGTCGCAGCGGGTGCTGGCGAGTGCGGGCTCGGTGTCGTTCGGCGACCTGGCCTGGACGGGCACCGCCCGGCAGCCGGTCTCGCGGCGGGTGACCTACACCAACACCAGCCGGGTACCGGTGCTGCTGAACCTGTCGGCGTCGGTCTCCAACGCCGGCGCGGGCAGCGACCAGGCGGCGCTCACGGTGTCGCCACGGCGGCTGATGATCGCGCCGGGACGGACGGGCACGGCCACGGTGCGGCTCGATCCGGAACGTACGCAGCCGGGCTCGTACGCCGGAACGCTGGTCGCGCGGAGCGGGCTCACGACGTTGCGGACCGGGCTGGGATTCACCGTCGGTGCGCCGCTGCACGAGCTCACGGTGTCGGCGCTCGACCGGGACGGTAAGCCGGCGCAGGCCGTCAGCGGCGTGCAGCTGATGAGCCTCGACACCGGCGACACGATCGTGTGGGCGTTCGACCGGGAGGGGAAGCGCAAGCTGCAGGTGCCGTCCGGACGGTACTCCCTGGTGGTGTTCGCGTTCACAGACGACGGTGGCGGCTGGGACCAGTCGGCGACCGTGATGGGCGACCCGGACTTCCGGATCGACGAGTCGATGTCGCTGTCGTACGACGCGCGGCAGGTCAGCCGGCGCCTCTTGGTGAGCACGCCGAAGGACACGGACGTGTCGAGCTATGTGCTCGCGTGGTACCGCAAGCTGGGCTCGCGGACGGCGCTGTCCGGGTGGAACCTCTCCGGGCGTACCGAGGAGGTCTACGTCCAGCCGTTCTCCCGGGTGCGCGACGGGGAGTTCAAGCTCACGCACCGGTGGGACCTCGCGCAACCGCAACTGACGGTCGACGTCGAGGGCGCCACCGGCCTGCGGCTGCCGACGCCGGACAAGGCGGGCTACGACACGCCTGCGTACGTGGGCGACGAGCGGCTGCCGGTCGTCAACGCCGGCACGGGCACCTCGGCGGAGTTCGAGGCACTGGACGCTCGCGGTGCGGTCGCGTTGGTGACGTGGGTGAGCCGGCCGGCGGCCGCCGCGCAGGTCAGGGCCGCGGCTCTGGCCGGCGCGAAAGCCGTGTTCCTGTGGAAGGACGCACCCGGCTGGTGGTCGGAATCGCCTGCTGGAGCGACGATTCCGGTCTACACGCTGGAACAGCTCGAAGGGCGTCAGCTGCTGGCGCGGCTGCCGGCAACGGCTCACCTGGTGGGCGTACCGGACAGCACGTACCGCTACGACCTGCTGTTCGCCGAGTCGTCGCTGGCCGGGTCGGAGCCGTTGCGGTACGACGCGGCACGGCTGCCGCTGGCTTCGGTGCGGACGTCGTTCCACCTGCACGACGCGCGGGCGCTGACGCACCGGGACTACCGCGACGCGTACGCGCCGGGCATCTCCACCGGCTTCCCGGCGACGCGCGAGGTGAATCCGCCGTTCACGCGGACGGACTACGTGCTGGCCGGGGACATCTCCTACGTGACCAGGGCGTACGCCGACCTGTGGAACTGGGCGGGCCTGGAGTACGCCGTGGCCGCGTCGTACCGGCGTGGCGAGCAGGCGACGGCCGTGTGGTGGCCGGCGATCGTGCGGCCCGCGGTGCCGGTGGGCACCGGCTCGGAGGCCGACGGGCTGCCGGTCGCGCGCTTCGAGGACGCGATCCGGGTGGCGATCCCGCAGTTCATGACCGGCGACCTGGCCACCTACGGCTGGGGCGACAACCGGCGGGACCGGACGTCGCTGACGCTGCGGCGGAACGGCACCGTGGTGGGCACGGTGCCGTGGTCCGTGGCCTCGTTCGCGGTGCCCACCTCCGCGGGGACGTACGAGCTGCAGCTCGACGTGTCTCGTACGCCTGCGGCGTGGGCTACGACGTCGACGTCGTCGAGCTCGGTGTGGCGCTTCACCTCGGGCCACGTCTCGGGGCGCCAGGTGCTGCCGTTGCTGCAGACGACGTACGCGCTGTCCACCTCGCAGGCGAACGTGGTCTCGCCGGATGCACGGCTGATCCTGCGTCCGGGCTACCAGCCGGGAGCGTCGGGGCCGGGCGGCATCCGTTCGGCGGTGGAGGTCTCGTACGACGGCGGCGCGTCGTGGTCGAAGGCAGCCGCGGCCGCCGGCAACGGCCGGGAGGTCTCGTTCGTCCTGCCCACGGCGCCATCCAGTGCCGAGGCCGCGACCTTGCGGGTCACGCTGACCGACAGGGACGGAAACCAGCTCCGCCAGACCATCGCCAACGCCTGGCACGTGAGTCCGGCCGAGTAGAGAACGTGGGCCCGGCCGCGCTCGCCCCCGGCCGAGGGCTCACCTGAAAGGGCGCCCTGCTCCATGTCGAGGTGGAGCAGGGCGCCGGCTAGAAGCCGTTGTAGTCGGGAGGCAGGGACGGCGTGGAGACTGACACCACTGCCTTCGCGCCGTCGATCTCCAGCAGGGTGATCCTGAAGTCCCCGAAAGGCGCCCAGTCGTCCGGCTTCAGGAGCAGGGTGGCCTGGCCGCCGTCGGGGTAGTCGACCAGGAACAGCACGTCGTTCGCCCTGATGCGGCGGACGGTAAACGTGGGATTGCTCCTGCCGACCGGAATCGCCACGCCTCTCGAGACGGCGACCTCGCAGGTCCTGTCGTTACACGTTCGCACCCGCCTTCCGTCGGCGGGATACGGCGGCGGTTCCACGGTCGTGGGGACAACGGTGGGAGCAGGCGTCGTGTACGTGGGAGTCGGGGTCGTCAGCGAAGGCGAAGGCGTCAGGGTGGACGGTGGCCCGGTCGTGGACCCCTGTGGTGTCGGCTCCGCCTGAGACTCGACCGGCTCCGGTGAGCATCCGGCCAGTGCGAGCGCGAGCAGGGTCAGGACGATCGCCGGTCGCATGTGGACTCCGAGCAGCTGGGGACGCTTGGGTGGCTCATCACCGTCAGCGTGCCGTCATATCTCCGGGACCGGTCCCGGCTACGGTCCGACACTCCGGCACGGGCGGTGCCGCAGCTCCGAGGTGTAGTCGTCGGGCGCGCCGGCCTCTTCGGCGGCGTCAGCCAGGATGCCGAGGTAGCGGGCCGACGGGAGGCCGCCCTCGAACGCGTCCAGGACGTACAGGAACGCTCCCACCTCGCCGTCCAGCGTCTCGATGCGCACCCTGATCTTCCGGTAGAGCCCGAGATCGGCACCCTCCCAGCCCTGCAACGCCTTCCGATCCGCCGGTGCGATGTCGTACAGCGAGACGAAGACCTGGGACGTCGGGTCTTCGACCACGGTCGCGAGGGCGCCTTCCCAGCCGCGGTCCTCGCCACCGAACGTGAGCCGCCAGCCGAGCAGCCAGCCGGTGCCGCGCAGTGGCGAGTGGGGGCAACGCTCGGCCATCTCGCGCGGGCTAAGGTTCGCCGCGTACGCGGCGTACAAGTTCACAACCAGTGAGAGTAATGTGCGCCGGCCGCCGTGCGGAAGAATGGAGCCTCGTGACGCGTGTCGTGATTATCGGTGGTGGACCAGGCGGTTACGAAGCGGCTCTGGTGGCCGACCAGCTCGGAGCCGACGTGACCGTCGTCGACCGGGACGGGCTGGGCGGGTCGGCGGTCCTGACCGACTGCGTGCCGAGCAAGACGCTGATCGCCACGGCGACGGAGGCCACGGAGGTACGCGAGTCGGGCGAGCTGGGCGTCCGCATCCTCGGTGCGGAGCCCGACGCCAAGACCGTCGACGTCGCCATCGCGAAGGTCAACGCGCGGGTCAAGGCACTCGCGCACGGGCAGTCCGAGGACGTCGCCCGGCAGCTCGACCGCGAGGGCATCCGCATCCTGCGCGGCGTGGGCCGGCTCTCCGGCCCCGACCAGGTGATCGCGGAGCTCGCCGACGGCGGCACGGAGACCCTGCCGGCCGACGTCGTGCTGCTCGCGACCGGTGCCTACCCCCGTACCCTCCCCGACGCCCAGCCCGACGGCGAGCGGATCCTCACCTGGGAGCAGGTCTACGACCTCGACGAGGTGCCGGGCCGGCTGATCGTGGTCGGCTCGGGCGTCACCGGCCTGGAGTTCGCCGGCGCCTACTGCGGCCTCGGCTGCGACGTCGTGCTGGTCTCCAGCCGCGACCGCGTACTCCCGTCCGAGGACGCCGACGCGGCCACCGTGATCGAGAACGTCTACAAGCGCCGCGGCATGGAGGTCCTGTCCCGCTCGCGCGCCCAGTCGGTCGAGCGGACGTCCGACGGCGTACGCGTCACGCTGACCGACGGCCGTACCGTCGACGGCACGCACTGTCTGCTGGCCGTCGGCTCGCTCGCCAACACCGAGGGCATCGGCCTGGAGTCGGCCGGCGTACAGCTGGACCGCGGCTTCATCCACGTCGACCGCGTCTCTCGGACGACGGCCCGCGGCGTCTACGCCGCGGGCGACTGCACGGGCGTCCTGATGCTCGCCTCGGTCGCGGCCATGCAGGGCCGGATCGCGATGTGGCACGCGCTGGGCGATGCCGTCCAGCCACTGAACCTCGAGTCGGTGTCGGCGACCGTGTTCACCGAGCCCGAGATCGCGACCGTCGGCTGGACCCAGTCCGACATCGACAGCGGTGCGAAGCAGGCGGTCGGCATCAAGCTGCCGCTGGCAGGCAACTCACGGGCCAAGATGCAGGGCGTGAACGACGGCTTCGTCAAGCTGTTCTGCCGCCCGGGCACCGGCATCGTGGTCGGCGGCGTCGTGGTCTCACCGCGGGCCAGCGAGCTGATCTACCCCGTCGCGATCGCCGTGCAGGAGAACCTGACAGTCGACCAGCTCGCCCACACCTTCACCGTCTATCCCTCGCTGACCGGCTCGATCGCCGAAGCCGCCCGCCGCCTGCACTTGCGCGACCAGCCCGGCCGCTCCTGACCAGCTCCGGTCGTCCGGAGGGGCGATAGGAGTCGGGACGGCCGAATGGGGGAATGGAGATCTCCGGATCGGGTGGGCGCTCGACGAGGAGATGGACATGGCCAGGGCGTCGGTACGTGCGGTGTGCGGGCTGCTGGCCGGACTCGCCATGGTGGCCGTCACGCCGGAGGGCGCGAGCGCCGCGACGGCCGCGCAGGTCGGATGTGTGGTGTCGATCAGGTACGAAGCGCCGGTGGGCCCGAGTCCTGCCGGATCGAGCGACCCATGGTCGCTTCCGTTGTTGCGCGGCCAACCCGACCCGGATCACCTGTGGCGCAAGTGCCCCGACGTCGCCGCCGACCCGCACCTGAAGCAACCGCTGTGGAACGGGCCGGCCTGGGGGATTCCTTCGCTCGGCAGCTTCGTCTGACCGGCAGGGGAGCGACGAACGGCCGGAAAGTCGCCGGCGCGTGTGAACTGGGTGGCGCGAGCTCACTCCAGCATGGGTTCCGCGCCGGGTAGTGCCAGCTCTGCCGAGGCCTTCTTCAGCAACTCCACCAGCTCCCCCGCCAGCGGCGGCGTCCACCGCTCGCGACGGCGTACGACACCGATGTAGCGGTACGGCGCGGGCCGTAGCGGCAGCACGCTGACCCCCCGCAGGTGCCTGGACAGGGCCAGCGCGGGGATCAGCGCCACCCCAACACCGGCCGCGATCAGGGTCTGGGCGAAGGTGTAGTCCGAGCTCTGGCAGGCCGCCCGCGGCTCGAACCCCGCCGCCGTGCAGAACTGGTTGACCTGCTCGCCGCAGTAGCTCTGCCCGAGGATCCACGGATCGTCGGCGAGCTCGGCCAGCGAGACGTGATCGCGGCCGTCCAGCGGGTGCCCGGCCCTCACCACGGCGTACATCTCCTCGCGCAGCAACGGGGTGTGGTCGAGGTCGCGCCGCCACGCCCGCGGCGCCGCCGACGTGTGGAAGTGGCAGGTGATCGCCAGGTCGACCACGCCGTCGCGCAGCAGCGGCAGCGACTCGTCGACCTCGGCGTCGTGGACGGTGAGCTCGACGTCGGATCGCCAGGTCAGCGGCGCCAGCGCCAGTGGCAGCAACGTCTGACCGGCGCTGGCGAACGTCGCGACCGCGAGCCGGCCGACGCCGCCGTCGGAGTAGACCTCGAGGTGGCGCTGCACCTGCGCCAGGTCGGCGACCACGCCGGTCGTCGCCTCGGCCAGGAGGCGGCCGGGGTCGGTCATCCGGACGCCGCGGGGGCTGCGCGCCACGACCGGCACGCCCAGCGAACGTTCGAGCGCGCCGATCTGCTGCGCCACCGCCGACGGCGTGATGCGCAGCGACCGGGCAGCGGCCGAGAAGCTGCCCGTCCGTGACACTTCGTGCAGGACTCGAAGGCGGTTCATGTCGAGCATGCTGTGCCTTTCTGGTTTGAAGGTCAGCTTAAAAGCCGGTCGCAAGGTTGTAGTTGCTCTTCAGAGCGCCCGGCCGCGACAGTTGATCCCATGACACGTCGTGCGTGGGCCGAGCTGGTCGGCCTGTCGGCCATCTGGGGATCGTCGTACCTGTTCATCAGCCTCACCCTGCGTGGCTTCGGCCCGTTCGCGCTGGTGTTCCTGCGGGTCGGGCTGGCGGCCGCCGTGCTGGCACCGGTGCTGATCCGGAAGCGCGCCGCGCTGGCCGGCCGCTGGCACCTCGTGCCGCTCGTGGCGCTGCCGCAGGTCGCCGTGCCGTTCGTGCTCATCAGCGCGGGCGAGCAGCGCATCGACTCCGGGCTGGCCGGGATCCTGGTCGCCACCATGCCGCTGTGGCTGGTCGTCCTGATGCCGCTGCTCGGGCTCGGGCGTCCCGCGTTGCGGGCGGTGCTCGGGACGCTGACCGGCCTGGTCGGCGTCGTCCTGCTGCTCGGCGGCATTGGCCACGGCCCGGCCCCGGACCTGCTCGGCGCGGGCATGATCGTCGCGGCCGCGGTCTGCTACGCGATCGGCGTGGCTGCGGCCAAGCGGTTCATGACCGGCGTCGATCCGGTGGTCGTGACCGCCTCGACGATGACCACCGCCGCCGTGGTCACGGCACCGTTCGCCGTGTTCGAGGTCCCCGGCCGCCTGCCGTCGGCATCCGTGCTCGGTGCGCTGCTGGCGCTCGCCCTGGTCTGCACGGCGGGGGCGTTCGTGCTCTTCTACCGCCTGATCGCCGAGGCCGGGCCGCAGCGCGCCGGGCTGGTGGCTTATCTCGCGCCGCTGTTCGCCGTGACGTACGGCGCCGTGCTGCTCGGCGAGCCGATCGGTGCCGGAACCTTCGCCGGACTCGCCCTGATTCTGTTCGGCTCCTGGCTGGCTACCCGGCGTGCACGGCCCGCGCGTACGGTCGCGGTCAGTGTCGAGGCCGACCCTCCGCTGGGGAACACGGAACGGTCGCCCGCTCGTCCCATAAGCTAAAGGAACGGCAAAGAGCTGCGCCGGCCTCTGAGGGAGAGCACACATGATCTGGGTACTACTCGCGCTGGTCGCTGTCGTCGTGATCGGCGCGGTCGTGGTCAACCAGCGCAACAAGCGGGAGCGGCTCGAGCTCGAGGCCGCCGAGTTCCAGAAGGTCAAGGCGTTCGCGAGCGAGGACGTCGTGAAGTTCGGCGAGGAACTCCAGCGGCTCGACACCGACGTGCTGGGCGTCCAGCTCGACGACGCGACGCGGCAGGACTACGAGCGCGCGCTCGACGAGTACGACACGGCCAAGAAGCAGCTCGACACGGCCAGGACTCCGGCCGACATCAAGCCGATCACCGAGATCCTCGAGGACGGCAAGTACGCCGTGGCCTGCGTACGCGCGCGGATCAACAACGAGCCGCTGCCGCAGCGCCGCCCACCGTGCTTCTTCAACCCGCAGCACGGCCCGTCGGCCGAGGACGTCGACTGGGCTCCGGCCGGCGGTGCGTACCGCCGCGTCCCGGTCTGCGCGGCCGACGCCGAGCGGGTCAAGGCGGGCGCCGAGCCCGACATTCGCAAGGTCGTGAACGAGGACGGCGAGCGCGTGCCGTACTGGCAGGGCGGACCTGCCTACTCCGGCTGGATGCAGGGCTACTTCGCCGGCTTCGCCACGTCCGGCCTGCTGCCCGCGTTCCTGATCGGCTCCATGATGGGCGGCATGTGGGGCGGCTACGGCGACGGCGGCTACGGCGACGAGGGTGGCGGCGACGGCGGAGATGGCGGTGACGGCGGCGACGGCGGTGACAGCGGTGACGGCGGCGATGCCGGCGGTGACGCCGGTGGCGGCGACTTCGACATGGGAGGCGGCGGCGACTTCGGAGGCGACTTCGGCGGTGGCTTCGACTTCTAGCCCAACCCGAGATCGCTGACAGCCGCACACTGGCCAGGCCCGTTCGAAACTGACGGGCCTGGCCAGAGCTTTTCCTACAGGCAGAACGGGTGGACGGCCGTCCGGTTCTCGATCGCGGGACCGTTCACCATTCGTCTCCTCGTGCCCGGCGATGCTCCACACCCGGGACGTCCCTTTTCCCGCATGAGCGCGAACTCGCGGACCAAAAGTCGCGAACAACCGTTCGTCAGCTCATTCCGACTTCGCACAGAGGCCGGCAGCCGGCCGGCTACGGGAGGGACAACCAGACATGTCGACCAGAAGCCGCTTCACGGCGGCGGCCGCGCTGGTAGCAGTCGCGGCAGGCCTGCTCGCCGGAGCACCGGGCCTGCCCGCGGCCGCCAGGCAGCCGGCCCGGAGTCCGAGCCAGGCAGGCCGAACAGGCACCCACACGGTCACGCTGATCACCGGTGACAAGGTGATCATCGGCGCGGGGAGGGCGGGGCGCGAGCGAGTCACGTTCGTACCCGGCCGTACCAACCCGTCCGACGCGATCCAGATCGTGCGGCAGAACGGCAAGACCTACGTCATCCCCAGCGCGGCGCGACCCCAGTTGCGTAAGCTCGATCCCACGTTGTTCGACGTCACGACGCTGGTGGCACAGAAGTACGACGACCAGCACCTCAAGACGCTCCCACTGATCGTCCGGTACGCCGGCAGGCCGCCCACGACCAGCCTCAAGGGTGCGAAACGCGACGCGAGCCTGGAGTCGATCGAAGCGACCGCGCTGCGCGCAGACAAGCGCACGACCGCGACGTTCTGGCGGGAACTCCAGGGCAGCAAGGGCGTCGAGCGCGTCTGGCTGGACCGCAAGGTCAAGGCTTCGCTGGATCGCAGCGTCCCGCAGATCGGTGCTCCGCAGGCATGGGCCAAGGGCTTCGACGGCGAGGGCGTGACGATCGGTGTCGTCGACACCGGAGTGGACCCGACACACCCCGACCTGGCCGGCAAGATCGTGGCCAGCGCGAACTTCTCCGGAGCCGCCGACGCGGTCGACCACTTCGGGCACGGCACGCACGTCGCCTCGATCGCGGCGGGTACGGGCGCCGCGGTGAACGGCAAGTACAAAGGCGTTGCCCCGCAGGCGAAACTGGTCTCGGCCAAGGTCCTCGACGACGACGGCTACGGCTACGAGTCCGACGTCATCGAGGGTATGGAATGGGCCGTCGGACAGGGCGCGAAGGTGGTCAACCTGAGCCTCGGCACCGGTCCGACCGACGGAACCAGCCCGGCCGACGTCGCTGTCAACGAGCTGACCGAACAGTCCGGAGCGCTGTTCGTGATCGCGGCCGGCAACGATGGGCCGAAAACGGTCTCCAGCCCGTCGACCGCCGACGCGGCGCTGTCGGTCGGCGCGGTCGATCGCGACGAGTCGCTCGCGTTGTTCTCAGGCACCGGCCCGCGCAAGACCGACGGCGCCATCAAGCCCGAGATCACCGCGCCCGGCGTGGGAATCGTCGCCGCGAAGGCCGCGGGCACCGAGCTCGGCGAGCCGGTCGGCGACAACTACGTCACGCTGAGCGGTACGTCGATGGCGACGCCCCACGTCGCCGGTGCGGCCGCGATCCTCGCACAGCAGCACCCGGACTGGAAGGCCGCGGAGCTGAAGGCCGGCCTGATGAGCACGGCCAAGCCGAACGACGCCAACACCGTTTACGAGCAGGGCGCCGGCCGGGTCGACGTCGCCCACGCGGTCGACACCGCGGTGCACGCGTCGAGCGGCAAGCTGGAGTTCGGCTACGTCCGCTGGCCGCACGAGAACCCAGCACCGGCCACCCGCGAGCTCGCCTACTCCAACGACTCGGACACCGCCGTCACCCTGGACCTGTCGGTCGCGGCGACCGACGTGCCGGCGACCGCGTGGACGCTCTCCGCGCAGACGCTGACCGTCCCCGCTCACGGAAAGGCGAGCGTCGGGGTGACGCTGAATCTCGACGGTCTGGCGCCCGCGCACTACGGTGGCGTCCTCACCGCGAAAGCCGTGGGCGAAACCCTGCGTACGCCGGTCGGCTGGTACCTCGAGCCCGAGCTCTACGAGGTGACCGTGCACGGCTTCGACCGCGCAGGTGTGCCGGGCGGCTCCACTCTCGCCGTCACCGACATCGACGATGGCGAGTGGTACGCCGAAGACCCGTTCGTCCCGTTCGACAACGGTGTCGCCAAGCTGCGGATCCCGCCGGGCAGGTACAGCTTCGGCAGCCTGATGTTCGACGATCCGACCGACGCCACTCCGTGGCAGTACACCCTGGCTGTTGAGCCCGAGGTCGAGGTGAAGGGCGACACCAACCTCGTCCTGGACGCGCGGAAGGCCAAGCCGGTGAAGCTGTCCGTCCAGGGCACTCCGCGGCTGTCGAACCGGTCGGTGAGCTTCGGCTACGTGTCCGCGGCCAGGCAGCCCACGGGCTTCGGAGGCTATGGCCTGGTCGGGCTGGAGGCTGACGAGACCAACAGCCTGTTCTACGCCACGCCGACCAAGCCGGCCGAGACGTCCGACTTCGAGTTCAGCGTCGGCGCGCGACAGGAGCTGCCACCGATCAGCCTGGACGTGGTGGGAGCCCCCGAGGTGAAGCTGGATCCGCGCTACATGCCGTTCGCGAGTCGGAGGCTCAACGGGACGTCCCGGATGCCGGTGGTCGACTTCCAGCCGGGTGACTCCGCCGACGGCGCGATCGCCCTGATCCGCAGGGAAGCCGGCATCTCACCGGCCGAGCAGGC
Organism: Flindersiella endophytica; assembly: GCF_054779015.1. Classification (NCBI taxonomy): domain Bacteria; kingdom Bacillati; phylum Actinomycetota; class Actinomycetes; order Propionibacteriales; family Nocardioidaceae; genus Flindersiella; species Flindersiella endophytica. The sequence continues at coordinate 199,005 of NZ_BAAGYY010000023.1, read as the reverse complement.
GAGCGAGGCCGCGAAGGCCGGAGCGAAGCTCGCGCTGATGTACACCGAGGACTCACCCGGCCGGCTGGCCGAATGGTACTTCTGGGGCGGCGAGGTGGAGCCGACGCCGAACCTCCCCATCGCGGTGACCAGCCGGGCGGCGGCCGCGCAGCTGAAAGGGCTGCTGGCCAAGGGGCCGGTACAGATCGACACCAAGGCCGTCTTCCCGGCGACCTATGTCTACGACCTGGCGGTTCCGGTCGACGGGCGGGTGCCTGACGACCCTTCGTTCGCCGTCGATCCGAAGCAGTTCGCCAAGCTGGACACGACGTTCGGCGGGCCGGCTCCGCAGGCACGGACGTCGGAGGCGAGGGCCGGTCTCACCCCGATGGGATTCGATCACGGTCCCTGGTTGCTGCCTATGTTCCCGTCGCCGTCGAAGCGGATCGACTACGTCCAGGGCGGTCCGGTGCGGTGGTCGCAGGTCGTGCTGCCGAACAACAGCTGTCCGGACTGCTATGTGAGCATGACCGAGGAGCCGCGAACCTATCGGGCCGGCCAGCGGGAGCAGGTCCGCTGGTTCCACCCGGTCGCCACGCACTCGTTGCCGGACAACACGACCAGCTGGTTCGAGGTCACGCGGACCGGGACGCAGTTCTCCGCGTACGTTTCCGCGTTCACCGACCAGGCCGACCGGACGAGCGAATCCGACGACGCCCAGCACCGGCTCCGGCTCTACCGCGACGGTGAGCTGCTGGCCGACGAACCGTACAACGGGATCTGGACCGAGGTCCCGGAAGGAGCGGCGACGTACAAGCTGGAGCTTTCCAGCGAACGGTCGTTCGACTGGTGGAAGCACTCCACGAAGCTCTCGTCGGCGTGGACGTTCCACTCCGAGGGCGGAGCCGAGGAGAAGCGGCTGCCGCTGCTGCTCGTGAACTACGACCTGCCGACGGCCGATCCTTCCGGCCAGGTCGGGGCCGGCGAGGTGGTGCCGGTCGAGCTCGCGATCCGGCACCAGGCGGGGGCGGCCGCGCCGAAGTTGAAGTCGGTCGCGTTCGCGCAGTCGTACGACGGCGCGAGCTGGCAGCCGGTCACCGTGGTCCGGGTCGGCGAGGGGAAGTACCTCGCGCTGGTCAAGCATGCCAAGTCCCAGGCAGGCAAGGCGGTCTCGCTGCGGGTCGACGCCACCGATGTCGAAGGAAATCGGCTGGTTCAGACCGTGACGAAGGCCTACGGCCTACGCTGAGGGGCATGACGACGGCAGGGTCCTCGTGGCGCACGGCGGTTGCTGGCATCCTGCTCGTCCTGGGCTGCCTGGCCGCCGCGGGTGCCGTTCCGGCGATGTGGGCGAAGCAGCAACTCACCAGCGGCCGATACCTCACGACCGTGCGACCGCTGGTCAAGGAGCCCGCCGTCCAGGACGCGGTCGCGGTCCGGGTCACGACCGAGCTGCGTACGGCGCTCAACATCCAGGGCATGGTCGACCGCGGGCTGGCGGCGGCGCAGCTGGCGGGCATCCCGCGGTCGGTGCTCGACGATCTGCGTGGCGTACTGCAGCCGGCCGACGCGGCGGTGACCGCGCTGGCGGAGAAGGAGATCCGGACCGCCCTGGACACCCCCGCGGCCGAGCAGGTGTGGCTGGACGCCAACCGTTCGGCGCGGGATGCGATCGTGCGGGGTGACCGGACCGAGGTGGTCGTCGACCTGACGCCGTTGGTCGAGCAGGTGCGACGGCAGCTGGTGGCGGAGGGCCTGACGGTGGCCCGGCAGGTCAAGGTCGGCAACCCGAAGCTCGTACTGGTGCGAGGTGAGTCGCTGGAGCAGGCGCGGGTGCGCTACGAGCAGCTGGCGTCGCTGGCCATGGTGCTGCCGGTGGTGGCGGGCGGGTTGCTGGTGCTGGCGTTCCTGGTGTCGCGGCGGCGCAGGCGGTTGCTGCAGCTGGCCGGGATCGGCGTGAGCCTCGCGATGGTGGGGTTGCTGGCGGCGCCGGAGTTGTTACGGGACAGGGCGCAGCGGTCGTTCGGCACCGAGCAGCCGTCGCGGGCGATCGCGACGGAGTTGTACGACGCGCTGGCCGGTTCGTTGCGTACGACGACGTTGTGGGTGCTGGCGGGAGCGGTGGTGTTCACGTTGGTGATGACGCTGATCCTGTCGGAGCGCGCGCGTAGTGCCGCCCGGCTGGACCGGCGGGGCGAGTCGCGGATGGAGTCGGCTGCCGAGCCGCCGCCTGGGTCCGCCGCCGACTGAGCCGGCGGGTTGCTCAGTCCTTCAGCTCGCAGATCACGGCGCCTGCCGTGACGGTGGTGCCGACGGCGGCGGACAGCCCGGTGACGACCCCGGCCTTGTGGGCGTTGACCGGCTGCTCCATCTTCATCGCCTCGAGCACCACGACCAGCTCGCCCGGCTCGACCCGCTGGCCTTCCTCGACCGCGACCTTCACCAGCGTGCCCTGCATCGGCGAGGTCAGCGCGTCGCCCGAGGCGACGGCCGTCGCCTGCTTCGAGCCACCACGTCGCGGCGGCCGCCGGTCGCCCGTACCGCCACCGCCGCCGTTCGCGGACGACGTGCCGAGGCCGGCGGGCAGCACGACCTCCAGCCGCTTGCCGTCGACCTCGACGGTGACGCGCTCGCGTTCCGCGGGACCCGCGGCCGCGGTCTCGGCGGTCGGGCCGTCGTACGGCGGGATCTGGTTGTCGAACTCGGTCTCGATCCACCGCGTGTGTACGCCGAACGTTCCGTCGGGCGCCGTGAACGCCGGGTCGCCGAGCACCGCGCGATGGAACGGGATCACGGTCGGCATGCCCTCGACGACGAACTCGGCCAGCGCGCGCCGGGCCCGCTCCAGCGCCTGGGTACGGTCCCGGCCGGTGACGACGAGCTTGGCCACCAGCGAGTCGAACGCGCCGGGCACCGTCTCGCCCTGGTCGTAGCCGCCGTCCAGCCGGACGCCCGGACCCGACGGCGGGTGCCAGCGCAGCAGCGTGCCGGGCGCGGGCAGGAAGCCGCGGCCCGCGTCCTCGGCGTTGATCCGGAACTCGATCGAGTGCCCGTCTACGACCGGGTCGCCATAGCCGAGCGCCTCGCCGGATGCGATCCGGAACTGCTCGCGGACGAGATCGAGCCCGGTGACCTCCTCCGAGACGGGGTGCTCGACCTGCAGCCGCGTGTTGACCTCGAGGAAGCTGATGGTGCCGTCCTGGCCGACCAGGAACTCGCAGGTGCCCGCTCCGACGTACCCCGCCTCGGTCAGGATCGCCTTGCTGGCTTGGTAGAGCGTGTCGATCTGCGCCTGCGAGAGGTACGGCGCCGGCGCCTCCTCGACCAGCTTCTGGTGCCGCCGCTGCAGCGAGCAGTCGCGCGTCGAGACCACGACGACGGTGCCGTGGGAGTCGGCCAGGCACTGCGTCTCGACGTGCCGCGGGCGGTCGAGGTAGCGCTCGACGAAGCACTCGCCACGGCCGAACGCCGCGACCGCCTCGCGGACCGCCGAGTCGTACAGCTCGGGGATCTCCTCCAGCGTCCGCGCGACTTTCAGGCCGCGCCCACCACCGCCGAACGCCGCCTTGATCGCGACCGGCAGCCCGTGCTCCCGGGCGAACTCGACCACCTCTTCGGCACCGGACACGGGGTCCTGCGTGCCGGCGACCAGAGGAGCGCCGACCTGGTTCGCGATGTGCCGGGCGCGCACCTTGTCGCCGAGCGCGTCGATCGCGGCCGGCGGCGGCCCGATCCAGGTCAGGCCGGCAGCGCCGACCGCGCGGGCGAACTCCGCGTTCTCGGCGAGGAAGCCGTAGCCGGGGTGCACCGCGTCCGCGCCCGCACGTGCCGCGACCTCGAGCAGCGCGTCGATCCGCAGGTACGTCTCCGCAGGCGTGGCGCCGCCGAGGGAGTACGCCTCGTCGGCGAGCCGGACATGCAGCGCATCCCGGTCGGCGTCGGCGTAGACCGCGACGCTGCCGAGGCCGGCGTCCTCACACGCACGGATGATCCGGACCGCGATCTCGCCACGATTGGCGACGAGCACCTTGCGAATAGCCACGGACGGCTCCCTCCTGACTCCGGGAGTCTAGTTAGCCGTTCGCCGGGCCTGCGAGGTCAGTACGTCAGTCCGTCAGTACGGCGAGTCGAAGAACGCGGCCTGCCTGGCCGACCGCCGCCGCACGATCTCCCGGACGACCATCGCTATCACGAGCGCGACCACGATCGCCGACAGCACGATCACCAGGATGAGCTTGCCCGGCGTGAGCGACTTCTGTTCCGCCGGTGTGGCCGCCGTCGTGGCCGTCGTCTCCGGCCGGGACTGCTCCGCGCGTTCGGTCGGAGCCGGCGACGGTGGTGCGGTGCGCTTCACCACGCCCGAGATGCCGTCGACGCCCGGGCCGAGCAGCGCCTGCGTGCCGGAGTAGATCGGCGTGCCGAAACCGCCCGTCGCGCCAGTGACCGAGATCCCGAGGTCGACAGGCACGACGTAGGACTGCCTGTCCTTGTCGCGCCCCAGCGAGATCGCGATGTAGTAGTCGCCCGCGACCGAGGAGTTCTTGTGCTCCCGGTCGATCGCGGCCCGGTTGCCGTACGTCACGGCGAGCGTGCTGGTCACCGCGCGCACGGACTTGTCGTCCTCGAGCATGGTCGTGTCACGCGCGATGATGCCGGAGGAGTACGCCTGCGCGGCGCCGCGGGTCGGCGCGATCATCCGCAGGTCGAGCGGCTGGGGATAGTCGGTCAGCGCGGCCAGCTTGGAGTCGGGCTTGGCGGCCTTGGCCTCGACCTGCATGCGCTGGCCCCAGTTCAGCCGGACCTTGATGAACTGCACCTCTCCGGGGAACAGCGACGTGAGGTACTGCCCGGGACCAACCTTCGGCGAGTCGGAGAACGACGAGCCGGGCGTGATCGGCTGGCCGGCTCCTGCCGGTATGTCCTGCCAGCGCGGGTTCGACGGCGCCTTCTCCTCCAGCAGCGACTGGTCCTTGATCGGCGGCTCTTCCACGACGACCATCTCGACGGGTACGCCCTCGAGGTTGTCGCCCTGGGCGCCGTTCTTGGAGCCGTCCTGCCGCAGCATCAGGATCAGGTCACCCGAGGAGCAGCCGGGGTTGTCGGCGGTGAGCTCGTCCCAGCTCGACACCGCCGCGGTGACGAGCGGGTTGGTGTTGGCGTAACTGACCTCGCTGCCCGTGCCGTAGCCGCAACTTCGGCCGTCGAGCGCGGTGGTCTCGAGCTTCAGCGTGTTCATCTGCTCGCCGGGAGCGGGCCGCGCGGTCGCGCCGACGTGCAGCGTCGAGCCCGGAATCGTCCGGCGCAGCCGGTAGTACTTCGCCTCCTGCAGCGCCGGCGCGGTGTCGACGTACTTGCCGGCGGTCAGCACCGGGCCGGACGGCTTCTTGTCCCGCGAGCCCCGGATCTCACGCCCGTCGACGCGGAACGGCCGGAACGCTCGTACCGCCAGGCGTTCCAGGCTGTCGACGAGGTCCTCGGCGTCGTCGGTGTTGTAGTAGGTCCCGTTGCCGGCGTCGGTGATGCAGCGCAGCTGCTTGCTTGCCTTCTCGTCGACCTTGAAGCCCACCACGTCGATCTTCAGATCAATTCCGAGCCCGCTGATCGCCTTGGCGGTCGCGCAGGGGTTCGGGTCGCAGGTCTCCTCGCCGTCGGACACCAGCAGGATCGTGCGCTTGCCGGACGTGCCGAGGTCCTTGGCCGCGGCCCGCAGGCTGTTGGCGATCGGGGTCTCACCGTACGGCCGGAAGCCGTCGACCGCGCCGGCCAGCCCTTTCCTGTCGACCGGCCCGACCGGTACGACGCTCTGCGTGTCGTCGCACGCACCTGGATCTTTCTTGGAGAAGACCTTCGCGCCATAGACGCGGAGACCGACCTGCGCGCCCTCGGGCAGCTTCGGGATCAGCTCGTGGAACGCGTGCTTGGCCGCGTCCATCTTGGTCTGACCGCTCGCGTCGGGATCCGCCATCGACCCGGAGGAGTCGAAGAGCAGAACGAGCTTGTTGTCCTTGTCCTGCCCGGAGTCCTGCCCGGAGTCCTGCCCGGACGCGGGCACACCAGCTGGTTGGGAAGCAGGCACCGCGGCATTGGCGGCCAACGGGACGAAGGCCGCGGAGAAGAGAAGGAGTGCGACCACGGCGCGACGGACCGATCGTCTCTGCATGTTCGTGCGCAAGTCCTGCCAACTAGGTGTCTGGGGCACTGCTGACAACTCGTGAGGGAGTTTGCCAGTCTTGTGACCGAATGGCTAGGGGCCATGGGTCAGTGCCTAGGATCACATGTGCGAGGAGGGTTAGGAGCGGTACGTGGGTGAGCTGTTCGCCGGGCGGTACGAACTAGTAGATCCCCTGGGCCAGGGTGGCGGTCTGGGATCGGTGTGGCGTGCCTGGGACCACAAGCGGCAGGAATACATCGCCGCCAAGGTGCTCCAGCACGCGGATGCCGCTGCCTTACTGCGGTTCGTCCGCGAGCAGTCGTACCTCGTCGACCATCCACACGTCGTGATCCCGGCGGGCTGGGCCGGCGAGGGCGACCGGGTCCTGTTCACGATGCGGATGGTGTGCGGCGGCTCGACCGAGACGCTGCTCGACGCCTACGGCACGCTGCCGCCGGAGTGGGTGGCCGTGCTGCTCGACCAGCTGCTGTCCGCGCTGGTCGCCCTGCACGCGCTGGGCATCGTGCACCGCGACCTGAAGCCCGCGAACCTCCTGCTCGAGCCCACCGGCACCGGCGAGCCACAGCTGTGTGTGTCCGACTTCGGCATCGCGACCCAGCTCGGCCAGCCCCGGCTGACCCGGGCGTCCAGCTTCGTGGGCACGCCTGGGTACATGGCGCCGGAGCAGGCGCAGGGTGCGGGACCCGATCCACGGCAGGACCTGTTCGCGTGCGGTGCCGTGGCGGCCGAGCTGCTGCGCGGCCGTTCACCCGCGACGCCTGACGGGGTGCCGGCGGCACTGGAGACCGAGGCGCCGCTGGGCGTGCCGGCACCGCTGTGGGGCGTACTCCGGCGGCTCGCCGCGCGCGATCCCGACGAACGACCGGCCGATGCGGCGCAGGCCCGGCAGGAGCTGGCCGACTCGGGCTCGCTGCCGTCGAACTGGCCGGCGGCGGGTGGAGCGGGGATCCAGGTCACCGACCACACGCCGCCGTTCCCCGCCGACTGGGGACCGGAAGGGCCGCTGGGCGAGCCGCGGATGCTCGTACGCGAAGGCACCGGCATACCGGCGGCGGTCTTCCATCGCAGGTACGACGAGCCGGAGGCGGAGCCGGAGCCGGCCGAGGCGGCAGAGGCTGAGGTCGCGGAGGCACGGCCGGAACCCGCTGCCGAGGTCGCCGAGCTGCAGGAGCTGCCCGAGGTCGTGGAGGCGCCCGAGCCGCTCGCACCCGAGCCCCGGCCCGAGCCGGAACCCGAGCCCGTGGCGGCCGCGGCCGAGCCCGAGTTCGAAGCGGAGCTGGAACCAGAGCCAGAGCCAGAGCTGGAACCAGAGCCGGAGCCGGAGCTGGAGCCGCTGGAGACCGAGGCCGAGCTGCCCACGCTCCAGCCGTCCGCGGCAGCCGACCTGGCGCCGGCGGAAGCCGAGCCGGAGGAGGACTACGAGCCGGCGCACGAGGCCGAGCTTCAGCCGGCACCCGAGCCCGTACGCGCCCGCGAGCCGGAGCCGGAGCTGGAACCCGAGCCGGAGCCCGAGCTGGAACCCAGCTTCCGGTCCGAGACACCGGTCGAGGACCTGCTGTCCGACGAGCAGCTGGCCCGCCCGGAGCCGCAGCCACCGGTCCGGCCCGAACCCCGGCGGCAGGCCCAGCGCGAGCAGCCCGCCCGCGGCCCCTGGGCGACCGAGCCCGAGTGGGCGGCCGAGCCGCCCGCCCGCGAGCCGTCCGGCGAACGGGAGCGCCCCGAGGGGCGCCCCGAGGAGCGCCCGCCGGTACCCAGCCGGTTCGCGACTCCGCCGCCCGAGCGCCGCCCGCCCAGGCGCCCGACCCGGCAGGGCCCGCAGCCCCGTCCGGCGCGGCCACCCGTCGACGCACCCAGGCGGGAGCGCGAACGAGCCCGCGAGCCCGTCCAGCAGAGCGGACCGGTGTGGGCGAGCGATCGCCCGGCCGCCGCGCAGCCGGCGCAACCACCCCGCCGCCGCGGCGGGCGAGTGGTCCGCGCCGTCGCCGTGTTCGCGACCGTGGTGGGCGCGATGTTGCTGCTCGCCGCCGTGGCGCTCATCTACTTCCGCTGACCGCCGGCTGGCTGATGGTGCCCGCGCCGGCCTGGTTGGCCGGGCCGGTGGCTGGTGGCGGGTCGATCGTCGTCGGTGTTCAGCTGCGTCGGCTGACCGCCGGCTGGCTGATGGTGCCCGCGCCGGCGTGGTCGGCCGAGCCGGTGGCTGGTGGCGGATCGATCGCGCCCGCGTCCGCGTCGTTGTCGGTCGAGTGGCTGGTGGTGGTCTGCTTGTCGCCGGTGTTCAGCTGCTTTCGCTGACCACGCTGTCCTCGTACTCCGGGCGGCGGCGGCTTCTGGCCCTGGTGATGATCAGGGTGGCCAGGCCCGACAGCAGGAGTACGGCGCCGGCGATCGCCAGCAGGCCGATCGTGCCCGCGCCCGCGTCGTCGTCGGTCTGCTCGGTGGCTGATGGCAGGTCGGTCATCGCCAGCTGCGAAGCACCCGGGCCGACGACTTTCTGGCCGGCGGGGTAGGCCGGAGCGGCGTCGGGCCGGCCGGCGACCTTGATGGTCAGCTCGTACGGCAGCCGGTAGGCCTGGCGCTGCTTGTCCTCCGACAGCGTGACCATCACGTAGTAGTCGCCGGCCAGGGAGGCGGCTTGTTGTTCCGGGTCCTCACCGCTCCGGTTGTTGTAGCGGACCGGCAACGTCATCGCCGACAGCAGAGTGTCCTGCGTGAACGAGATGACGTCACCGACCTGCCCGGGCGCGGTGGTCGAGTCGGCGCTGGCGAAGCCGCGGGTCGGCCCGTACAGGCGCAGCGTGATGGTCTGCTCGAGCGGGTCGAGCTCGCGCTGGAACGCCGCCGACGGCTTCTGGACCCGCGCGGTCGCCTGCAGGGTCTGGCCCCAGCCGACCGGCACCTTGAACAGCCGCGCCTCGCCGGGCTGGATCTCGCTCTGGTAGGAGCCGGTACGCAGATCCCTTGCCTGGTTGAAGGATGTGCCGCCCGTGACGTTGGTCGCCCGCGAGACCGGCGGCATACCGGTCCAGTCGTCGGGCTCGCCGGCGGCCGGCGGAAGCTCCGCGGTGGCGGCCGGCGGCTCTTCGGTCACGGTCAGCTCGAACGGCGATCCGGTCAGCCTGGCGGCGTCGGGGTCCGGAGAGACCCGCAGGATCAGCTCGCTGTCTCTCAGGCACCGCTTACGAATCTCCGCGGCGGGCGACCAGCTCACCGCGGTCGCGCTCTCGACGGAGTTGCGGCGCTTGACCTGGAAGTCGTTGTCGAACGTCTCGCCGTAGCCGCAGTCGAGACCGTCGGTCGTGAGCAGCCGCAGCACAACGGACTCGCGATCGCTCGACGCCGACTTCGGGCGCCCGCTGAGGCCGACGTACAGCGTCGAGTCGGTGTGGGAGCGCGCGACGGTGTAGTAGAGGTCGGCGCCGTCACGTCCGAACTGGTCGGCGTACTGCCCCGGCTCCAGCCGGGGTGCGCCGTCCGGCGCGGCTGCGCCCCGGACTCGCTTGCCCTGCACGGCGAACTCCGCGGGCGCGCGTACCTGCTCAGCCGACGCCGTGGAGGCAGCCGCGGCAGCCGGCAGCACGAGACCAGCCGTCAGCAGTACCGAAACAGTCAAGGGCACAGTCCGGATCATGCGGTCCTTCGCAGGAAGAGCGCTCCGAGTACGACTCCGATCAACACGAGTACACCACCCACAGACGCGATCCCGATCGAAATCGGTCGATCCAGGCCCGCGAGCTTGGTGCCGGATTCATCGGATGACTGGGGTGGGCTTGGTGTTGCGAGCCCAACGTAGTCCGGCCGCCCGGACTGCTTGCCGGTCACCGCCACCGAGACCTCGACGGGTACGGCGAAGTCGCCGTCGTCCCTCGCGAGCTCGAGCGAGAGGTAGTAGTAGCCGGCCATCGACACCGGCCAGTTGTTCTCGCTCTCGCGGTTGCGGAAGCGCACCTCGGGCAGCTTGGAGTGGAACGGCCGCGGCTCGTCCGGGACGTAGGTCTGCGGATCGGAGTCCTCGATCTCCGCACGGACCGGGTTGTACGACCGCAGTGTGGTCTCCAGGCCGTCGTCCTCGTCGATCTCGTCCTGCAGCGCGCTGTCGGGTTGCAGGCGTACCGATGTGGACAGCTGCTGACCCCAGCCGACCCGGATGCGGTAGAAGTGCACCTCGCCGGGCCGGATGCTGTCGCGCGCGGTGCCGGGCTCCAGCGTCGCGGCGTCGGCGAAACCGGGGCCGCCGGTCACCGGCTTGGTGGGCCGCGGTGCGACGCCTTCGTCGTTGACGATCGAGGTCTCGTCCGGCGGCGGCAGCGACTCGGTGTGCGCGGCCTGCGGCTCCTCCACGATCTGTAGTTCGAAGTCGAGCGGCTTGGTCGCGTCCGGCGTTTCTGTGCTCGAGTCGCCGCGGCGTACCTCGAGGACGACCTGGCCCTGGCCGGCGCACGGGTCGACCTCGCCGTCGTCCGGGAGGCCGATCGACACGTCGCTGACCGACAGGCCGCGCAGGCCGTAGTTGGCGTCGCGCAGGTGCGCCCAGCTGGCGCACTCGTCCCAGTTCTGGGTACGGACGCTGACAGTGAGGCCGTCGTCGCCGTCCTTGTCGTCGTATTTCGGCGGCCGGGCCGTCGCGGAGAAGTACATGACGGCCTTCGGGGTGTGCTCGACCAGGTAGTACTTCACACCGGACGGGTCGCCGACCGGGCCGATCGTGTCGTGATAGAGACCGGGGACGATCGTGGGGGCGTTGGACGGCGTGCCGATCCCGTGGACCGCGGTGCCGCGCGGGATGAAGTCGCGGACCTTCGAGTCGTCGGCCTGGGAAGGCGAGCCGATCGCGAGCAGGCCAAGTATCAGCGCGGCGCAGCACGCCGTCAGCCGGCGCGGCGCTAGTCCTCGGCCCCAGTTCATGCGGTCTGGCCCTCCCAGGCGAGCGGTCCGGGCCATTCTGCCCCTATCCTCGGTTGCCGTGGGTGAGGTGTTCGCCGGTCGGTACGAACTGGTCGACCCGCTCGGCGCGGGCGGCATGGGTTCGGTGTGGCGTGCCTGGGACCACCGCGCGCGGGCGTACGTCGCCGCGAAGGTGCTGCGGCAGGGCGACGCGTCGGCGCTGCTGCGGTTCGTTCGCGAGCAGTCGTTCCGGATCCACCACCCCAACGTCGTGACGCCGCGCAACTGGGCCGGCGAAGACGAGCGCGTGCTGTTCACGATGGAGCTGATCAGAGGCGGCACGCTGTCGCTGCTGCTCCAGCGGTATGGCCGGCTGTCCCCGCAGTGGGTGGCGGTGCTGACCGACCAGGTCCTCGCGGCGCTGTCGGCCGTACACGAAGCCGGTCTGGTGCACCGGGACATCAAGCCGGGCAACATCATGCTGCAGCCGACCGGGCGGGCGCGGCCGGTCGCGAAGCTGATGGACTTCGGCGTCGCCGTACCCGTGAACGAGCCGCGCCTGACCCGGGCGTCGCAGATGCTGGGAACGCCGGGTTATCTGGCGCCGGAGGTGTTCGCGGGCGCGGATCCGGAGCCGAGGCACGACGTCTACTCCATGGGCGTACTCGCCGCCGAGATGCTCAGCGGCCGGCGGCCCGATCCCGACTCCGGGATCTCGGCGACAGCGCCGGAGAACGTGCCGGTGGCGATGTGGGAGTACGTACGAAAGCTGGGCGCGTGGCCGGTGGAGGAGCGGCCGGAGTCGTGCCTCCAAGCCCGGCACCTCCTTGCGGAGTTGGAGATCCTGCCGCCGGAAGGCGTGCCGCCCGAGGACCCGACCGGGCGGGTGCAGGTGTTCGACGTGGTCGGGCCGCTGCCGTCGGGATGGGGGCCGGACGGGCCGTTGCCCGGGCCGCCGCCACAGCATCCGGCGGGTGTGCTCGGCGGGCTCGGTGGGCCGCGGCCGGCTGGTGCGGTTCCGGTGCCCGGGCAGGTGCCGTCGGGCCGTTCGGCGTCCGCTGCCGGGCCGGTGCGGTCGAGTGGGGCAGGGCAGTCGCCTGGTTCGATGCAGCCGGCCGGGCCGGGGCAGCTGGGCGGATCCGGGCCCTCGAACGGGTCGGGGCAACCTCGTACACCGATGCCGGCCGGCGGTCAGCGGCCTCCCGGCGGCGCGCCGGCGGGCCATCCGCCGCACGCCCCGACACGCAGCGCGACGCCACAGACGGCCCAGCAGCGAAGCGCGACTCCGATCCAGCGCAGAAACCTGGCGCCCGGGCAATCACAGTCCGCTCAGCCACAGTCCGCTCAGGCCGACCAGCCGGATCCGCCGAAGCGCAGGCGGCGCTGGCCGCTCGCCGTAGCCTCGATCCTGCTGGTCGTCGCCGGGCTGGCGCTGGGCAGCTCGATCTGGTGGGCCGACTCTTTCTTCGGCGCCGACGATCCCGGCGGCGAGCACAACCCCGCACCGAACTCGAGTGCGACCTCGGCTCCCCTCGACCCGACCGCGACCGCCGGTGGTGCGTGCGACTTCACCGAGGTGGGCTCGCAGGCCCGTACCTCGGCCGGCGAGATCCTGGTCTGCCGTAAGGACGGCCGGGCCTATGTGTGGAAGGTCTCCTGATGGCGTTGGTGTTCGAGGTGGTCGAGCCGTCGGGTGGCGATGCCGTCCTGCACGACTGGCGGGAGATCCACAACCTGATCATCCCCACCGCCGCGCTCTCGATCGACGAGGTACGCGAGCGGGCTTCGCGTAACCACCTCGAGGTCGCGTATCTCGACGGTGTGCCGGTGGGCAACTCGACCGTCCGTCCACCGTCGGACGATCCGGCACTGGCAACGGTGATCGCGCGGGTCCTGCCGGAGTACCGCGAGCGTGGCTTCGGCGATCAGATCTTCCAACGCTGCTTGGCGAAAGCGCGCGAGCTCGGTGCCCGGCGGATCGAGACCATCGTCCTCGAGTCCAACACCGACGGCCTGCGGTTCGCGAGCCGGCACGGCTTCGCCGAGTCCGAACGGTACGTCCTCCCAGGCGACACGATCCCGTTCGTCCACCTCAGGCTGAGCTGATTTCGGCCGTCACCGGCTGGGTCTCCCTGACCTCCACTCGCCACCGCGACAAACCTCAGGTTCGCGCGGCCGGCACCAGACGGACGAGGATGCCGTCCAGCGTGACCACACCCACCGTCACACCGCCGGCGTCGTCGACGCGGGCGGCGTAGCCGCTGCCGCGGCGCAGGACGCTGAGCACCTCCACCAGCGGCGTGTCCATCCGGACCACCGGCAGCGGCCGGATCCAGGTCGCCGGCAGGGGCCGGTGCCGCAGCGCCGCCGGGATCTGCAGCGCGTCCTTCAGGTGGACGTAGCCCGACAGCTTGCCCGCCGCATCCGTACGCGGGAAGCGCGAATGTCCCGACCGTGCCCCCAGCCGCTCCACGTCGGCCGGCGTCGAGCGGGGCCCGATCGTCACCAGTTCCGACAACGGCGTGACGGCGTCGGCGGCCGTTCGTTCGGTGAAGTCGAGCGCGTGCGCCGTTCGCGAGTGTTCCTCCGAGTCGATCAGACCTTCCCGGCGCGACTCCGCGAGCAGGTGGCCGACCTCCTCGTGCGTCACCGCGTCGGCCACCTCGTCCTTCGGCTGAACGCGGAACATCCGCAGCACCGCCGCCGCGATCGCGTTCACGGCAAGGACGATCGGCTTGGCCGCGCGGACCATCGCGCCCAGCACCGGCCCGAGGATGAGCGCAGCCTGGTCGGGTGCGGCCAGCGTGAGGTTCTTCGGGATCATCTCGCCGACCACGACGTGCAGCGCGACCACGATCAGCAGCGCCAGCGTGAACGACAGCGGGTGCAGCATCGCCTCCGGCAGCCCGACTGCGTGGAACACCGGCTCGAACAGGTGCGCCAGCGCCGGCTCGGCGATCGCGCCGAGCCCCAGCGAGCAGATGGTGATGCCGAGCTGCGCGCCGGCCATCATCAGCGACACCCGGCGCAACGCCCGCAGCGTCGAGCGGGCCGCCCGCGAGCCGGCCTCGGCCAGCGGTTCGATCTGGCTGCGGCGCACCGACACCAGCGCGAACGAGGCCGCGACGAAGAACGCGTTGCCGATCAGGAGCAGCAACGTGACAAGTAGGGGGACCGCGGTGCTCATGGACGTTCGGCCTCCTGCGCGGCCGCGTCGAGATGTACGAGGTCGATCCGGCGTCCGTCCATCCGGGTCACCCGGATCGTCACGCCGTTCACCGAAAGCGTCTCGCCCGAGTGGGGCAACCGGCCGAGCTGGTGCAGGACGACCCCGGCGATCGTCTCGTACCGGCGCGGGTCGACGGGCAGCTGGATGCCGGTCAGCCGGCGCAGCTCGTCGGGGCGGAGCAGGCCGGAGACCAGCCAGCCGTCGTCGTCGCGTTCGACCGACTCGGCAGCCGGGTCGTGCTCGTCGGTGACCGGGCCGACGAGCTCCTCGACCAGATCCTCGAACGTGACGATGCCGGCCGTGCCGCCGTACTCGTCGAGCACGATCGCGAGTTCGGTGTTCGCGTCGCGCATCGTCCAGAGCACCTCGTCGAGCGGCTGCGTGTGCGGTACGTACAGCGGGTCGCGCGCCAGCGGGCCGACCAGCGTGCGCGAGCGCCGGTTCGGCGGCACACCGGCGGCCTGTCCGAGCTCGATCACGCCCACGATGTCGTCCAGGTCCTGGCCGATGACGGGGAAACGGGACAGGCCGTGCTCGGCGGCGAGCTCGATCACCTTGCGGATCGGGTCGTTCCGCGAGACCCAGAACAGTCGCGTCCGTGGCGTCAGCACGTCCTTGGCCTGCTTGTCGTCGAACCGCAGGCTGGCCTCCACCAGGTCGGCGGTCGCGCCGGGCAGCGTGCCCGACTCCGCGGACGAACGTACGACCGAGACGAGCTCCTCCGGCGTCCGTGCCGAGACCAGCTCCTCCTGCGGCTCGACGCCCAGGCGCTGCACGGCCCAGTTCGCGGTTCCGTTGAGCACCTTCACCAGCGGCCGGCTGACCGTGGTGAACGCGCGCGCCGGCCGCTGTACCGCGCGGGCGACGCCGAACGGATGGGCGAGCGCGAGGTTCTGCGGCACCAGCTCGCCGAAGATCATGGTGGCGATGGTCGACAGGACGAGCGCGATCGTGATCGCGACGCCGGGCACCGCACTCTCCGGCAGGTCCATCGACAGCAGCGGCCCGTGCACCAGCTGCGCGATCGACGGCTCGGCGAGCCAGCCGATCAGCAGGTTGGTGATGGTGATGCCGACCTGGGCGCCGGACAGCTGCGTCGACAGCGAGCGCAGTGCGGTCTGAACACCCGCGGCGCCGGGGACGTGCTCGGCCGCCGCACGTTCGACGGCGGGCCGGCTCACGGTCACGAAGGAGAACTCGGCCGCGACGAAGAGTCCGCTCGCCGCGATCAGTGCCACGGCGGCGCCGAGAAGTAACCAGGCGGTCAGCATGGTGGCGCCGCGGCCACGGTATTTGAGCCGATCACGGCTCTATTTCTACCGGATCTTCCGCGCGCGGATTTTTGGGCCGACCCCACTTCTGCTTACTCACCGTCCGTCCGGCTTGGACGGTGGCGTGGGCAGCGTGGGCAGTGACGCCGCCAGGCCGTCGAGGACGTAGCCGAGCCGGCGCTCGAAGACCGTGTCCACGTCTGGGAAGTCCTCGGCCTCGACGATCAGGCGCTGGGTGTACGGGAACCGCCCGGTCTCGAGCTGCTTGCCGAGGTAGGGCGCCATCCGGTCGCGGTACTGCTCCTCCGTGAGGCCGGTGCGCTGCCGGGCGCGCACCTGTGCGAGCTCCGCCTGCGCGAAGCCGATGACGAACGCGGTCACCGTGCTGGTCAGGTCCATCATCTGATCAATCGACAGGCCGAGTCCGTCGACGGCGGCCAGGCCGCGCTCCATCTGGCGTAGGGAGTTCGGCCCGAGCACCGGAAGGCCGAGCATCAGGTCGGTCGACCACGGGTGCCGCAACGCCAGCCGCCGCGTTCGCCGGGCCGCCTCGGCCAGCTCGTGCCGCCAGTCGCCGGACGGCGGGCCGGTCGGTGCCTCCTCGCCGGCGATGTAGTCGGTCATCAGCTCGATCAGGTCGTCCTTGTTGGCGACGTAGCGGTAGAGCGACATGGTGCCGGCGTCGAGCTGCTTGGCCAGCCGGCGCATCGAGACCGCGTCCAGGCCTTCCGTGTCGGCGAGCTCGACGGCGGCTTTCACGATCTGGTCGTGGCTCATCGAGGGGCGCGGGCCGCGCGGTACGCGGTCGAGGCGCTCCCAGATCAGCGGGCTGTCGTTGCTCGGCATCTTGCGCACATCGTACGCACTGGGTACGGTGTACGCTTATCAGCGTACGATGTACTCAAAGGAGGAGGTGGACGTCTTGACCGACGAGGCTGTCGTCGCCGAGGGCCTGCGCAGGCGGTTCGGCGAGACCGAGGCGCTGCGTGGCGTCGATCTGGCGGTTCCGGCGGGCACGGTGTGCGGGCTGCTCGGCCCGAACGGTGCCGGGAAGACCACGGCGATCCGGATCCTGGCCACGCTGGACCGGCCGTCCGCGGGGAGCGCGCGGGTCGCCGGCCACGACGTGGTGCGCTCCGCTGACCAGGTGCGTTACCGGATCGGGCTGGCCGGCCAGAACGCCGCCGTCGACGAGAAGCTCGCCGGGCGCGACAACCTGCGGATGTTCGGCCGGCTCTACCACCTGCCCGAGCGCGTCGCCCGGCGGCGAGCCGACGAGCTGCTGGCCCGCTTCGGGCTGACGGAGGCGGCGAACCGGCTGGTCAGCACGTACTCCGGCGGCATGCGGCGGCGGCTCGACCTGGCCGCCAGCCTGATCATCGCGCCGACCGTCCTCTTCCTGGACGAGCCGACGACCGGGCTCGACCCGCGCAGCCGCAACGAGGTGTGGGACGCGATCCGGGCCTTGGTCGCGGAAGGTACGACGGTGCTGCTGACCACGCAGTACCTCGACGAGGCGGACCAGCTGGCCGACCAGATCGTCGTACTCGACGCAGGGCTGGTGATCGCCGCCGGCACGCCGGCCGACCTGAAAGCCCGAATCGGCGGCGACCGCCTGGAGGTGGTCGTCCGCGACCTCGCCTCCGTCCACGCCGCGGCGACGGCGATCGCGCAGACCGCCGGCGCAGAGCCACAGGTGGCGGCAGCGGCCGGACGGATCAGCGTGCCGGTCGGTAGGGGATCGGACGCCCTGGTCGCGGCGGTCCGCGCCCTGGACGCCGCGGGCATCACCACCGACGACATCGGCCTGCGCCGCCCAACCCTGGACGACGTGTTCCTGCGCCTGACCGGCCACGCCAGCGAGCCCGAGCTCGCGACGTCCGCCGCAGCCACCGCCGGCAGCGATGGACAGGTGGCGGCGTGATGGCGACGACGCGGCTGGCAGGCATCGGATCTCGGCGGTGGACTGGCGGGCGCCTCAGCCGGCGGAGATGGGCAGGTGGCGTGAGCGCGGCGGCGCAGCTGGCTGGCGTCGGATCTGGGTGGCGGACCGGCGGGCGGCGATGGGCGGGTGGCGGCGTGAGCGCGGCGGCGCAGGTGGCAGGCACCGGATCTCGGCGGCGGATCGGCGGGAGCCTCAGTCGACAGCGATGGGCAGGTGGCGTGATGGAGGCGATGGGGATGAGGGTGACCTTGGTGCGAATCGGTGTGCCGTTGCAACGGCGATGGCTGGGTGCCAAGTTGTTGCGGCGGCCCAGCCACGTCACCGCGCAGCGCGGGTGGCACAGGCGGGCAGATGGCGGCATGCGCGCGGCGGCGGAGCTGCCGGGCGGCGGATCGCGGTGGCGGACCGGCGGGCGGCCCAGCCGGCGTCAGTCGGTCGGCGGTGGTGGCGTGTGCGCGGCGGAGCTGCCGGGCGGCCGCGTCAGCGGGCTGCAGCTCGCGACGTCCGGCGCGAGCCCGACAGTTGCCCACGCCGCATGCGCCAGGGAGGTGGCGGCGTGATGGCGAGCGTGCGGATCCCCGCTGCTTCGGGGACCTGGATCGGGCGGCTGGGGTGGACGTTGCGCGACGGCTGGACGCTCACCTGTCGGGAGTTCGGTCACCTGCGGCGCAAGCCCGGCGAGCTGCTCACCGCGGTGGTCGTTCCCGGGCTGATGGTGCTGCTGTTCGGCTATGTCTTCGGCAGCGCGATCGGGGTGCCGGGCGGCGGGAACTACCGCGAATACCTCCTGCCCGGCCTGTTCGCGATGGTCGCGGCGTCCGGGGTGCTCGTGAGCACCACTCAGATCGCGCACGATGTGGATGCCGGTGTGATGGACCGGTTCCGTTCGATGCCGATGGCGCGGCTCGCGGTGCCGTTCGGCCGGACGACGGGGGATCTGTTCGCCGCGATCCCGGGCATGGTGATCATGGTGCTGATCGGCCTGCTGGTCGGCTGGCGCGCCCACGGAAGCTGGGCGGAGACGGCGGCGGCGTTCGGGCTGATCGTGCTGCTGCGGTACGCCTTGAGCTGGGCCGGCGTCGTGCTCGGACTGTCGGTCAGTGCGCGGGCCGCCGAGGACATGGTGCCGCTGATCTTCCCGGTGCTGATGCTGTCGAACGCGTTCGTGCCGACCGAGGGGATGACCCCGTGGCTGCGGGCGATCGCCGACTGGAATCCGATCTCGGCGCTGGTCGCGGCGTGCCGTGAGCTGTTCGGCAACCCCGGCGCCGCCCAGGCGCACGCCAGCCTGCCGCTCCAGCACCCCATCCTCGTGACGCTCGGCTGGTCGCTGGCGCTGCTCGTGATCTTCGTTCCGCTGGCGACCTGGCGCTTTCACAAGGCGGGCCGTTAGCCGGGAGCCGCTAGCGTGGACCGCTGTGACGACAGGCTTGTACATCGCTGCCACGGAAGCGGCCACGGGCAAATCCCTGGTCGCGCTCGGGTTGATGGATCGGCTCTACCGCCGGGTCGCCCGGATCGGTGTGTTCCGTCCCGTCGTACGTGACGGTGCGTCCGACAACATCGTCGAGCTGCTGCGCTCCCGCTACCAGCTCGATCCCGCACAGCTCGCGATCGGCGTGAGCTACGACGAGCTGCACGCCGATCCCGAGCGCGCGACAGGAACGATCGTCGAGCGCTACCGGTCGCTGGCCCGCACCTGTGACGCCGTACTGGTGGTCGGCACCGACTACACCGGCGTCGGCGCGGCTACGGAGCTGGAGTTCAACGGCCGGCTGGCCGCCAACCTCGGCACTCCCGTCGTACTGGTGCTGTCGGGTGCGGGCCGGCGGCCCGATGAGGTCGGGTCGGCGATCCAGGTCGCGCGCGCCGAGCTCGCCGCCGAGCACGCCGGCGTCCTCGCGGTGGTCGTCAACCGGGTCGACGAGCTCGGCCTGCAAGCGATGCGACAGGCAGTCGACGGGCTCGACCTGCCGGCGTACGCCATCCCCGAGATCGCGCGGCTGGCCGCGCCCACCGTCGAAGACCTCGCCGCGGCCTGCGGTGGCCGGCTGGTGTCCGGCGACGAGTCTCTGATCGGACGCGAGGCGCCCGACCTGCTGGTCGCCGCGATGACGCTGCCGAACCTCCTCGACCACCTGGCCGACGGAGCCGTCGTGATCACCGCCGGCGACCGGGCCGACGTCCTGCTCGGCCTGCTGCTCGCCCACCGGGCCGAAGGTTTCCCGGCACTGGCGGCGATCGTGCTGTCCGGCGGCCTCGAGCCGCCCGAGCCGATCCAGCGCCTGCTGGCCGGGCTCGACAGCCGCCTGCCGGTGTTCGTCACCGCCGGCGACACGTACGCCACGGCCACCCAGCTCGCCGCCGTCCGCGGTCGCATCACGCCCGGCGCCGAGGCCAAGGCGGCGAGCGCGCTCGGCGCGTTCGAGGAGTACGTCGACGGCGGCGGGCTGCTCGAACGGCTCGAGCTGGCGAAGTCCGAGGTCGTGACGCCACTGATGTTCGAGTACGAACTGGTCGAGCGCGCCAGGCAGAGCCGCCAGCACATCGTGCTGCCCGAGGGCGGCGAGGAACGCATCCTGCGGGCTGCCGACATCCTGCTGCGGCGCGGTGTCGCCGACCTCACGCTGCTCGGCGACGAGCACGAGATCCGGGCGCGCGCGGCCGAGCTGCGGCTCAGCCTCGAGGAGGCCGACGTCCTGTCGCCGCACGACCCCGGCCTGCGCGACCGGTTCGCCGAGGCGTACGCCGCCGCGCGGGCGCACAAGGGCATGACGTTCGAGCTGGCCCGCGACGTCGTGACCGACGTGTCGTACTTCGGCACGATGCTCGTCCATCTCGGCATGGCCGACGGCATGGTGTCGGGCTCGATCCACACGACCGCGCACACGATCCGGCCGGCGTTCGAGGTGATCAAGACCGCGCCGGGCGTCTCGATCGTGTCCAGCGTCTTCTTCATGTGCCTGGCCGATCGCGTGCTGGCCTACGGCGACTGCGCCGTCAACCCCGACCCGACGGCCGAGCAGCTGGCCGACATCGCGCTGTCGTCGGCGCTCACGGCCGGGCAGTTCGGCGTCGAGCCGCGGGTCGCGATGTTGTCTTATTCCACAGGGGAATCGGGCTTCGGCCAGGACGTCGACAAGGTACGCGAGGCGACCCGCCTGGTCCGCGAACGGCGGCCGGAGCTGGCGGTGGACGGCCCGATCCAGTACGACGCGGCGGTGGAGCCGAGCGTCGCCCGGACCAAGCTGCCGGACAGCCCGGTCGCCGGCCGGGCGACGGTGCTGGTGTTCCCGGACCTCAACACCGGCAACAACACCTACAAGGCGGTGCAACGGTCGGCGGGAGCGGTCGCGGTGGGCCCGGTGCTGCAGGGTCTGCGCAAGCCGATCAACGATCTCTCCCGCGGCGCGACGGTGCAGGACATCGTCAACACAGTGGCCATCACCGCGATCCAGGCCCAGCAGCTCGGCCGCGAATGACCACGTTAACCACGTAATTGGCGGGTTAACCACGCCCCGGGGCGTGGCGAAGCACCTACTGGCGTGGCGAACCGCGAAACGCGTGGCGGAGCGCGAATGACCACGTTAACCAGCTAAAAGCGTGGTTAACGTGGTCATTCGCAGCCAGCTCAGCGGGTCAGCTTGACGCGGCGCAGCAGCTGGGCGTTCAGCGCGACGATGATCGTCGAGGCTGACATGAGCACCGCGCCGATGGCGGGGCTGAGCGTCAGTCCGGCGAACGCGAACACGCCGGCGGCCAGCGGGATCGCGAGCACGTTGTAGCCCGCGGCCCAGGCCAGGTTCTGGATCATCTTGCGGTACGACGCCTTCGACAGCTCGATCACGCCGGTCACACCACGCGGGTCGGACGAGGCGAGCACCACGCCCGCCGACTCGATCGCGACGTCGGTGCCGGCACCGATCGCCAGGCCCACGTCGGCCCGGGCCAGCGCCGGCGCGTCGTTCACGCCGTCGCCGACCATGGCGACGGTGTGGCCACGGCTCTGCAGGTCGGCGACCGCGTTGTCCTTGTCGGCGGGCAGCACCTCCGCGAACACCTCGTCGATCCCGAGGTCGTTGCCGACCGCCTCGGCGACCTGCTTGGCGTCACCGGTGATCATCGCGATCTTGCGGATCCCCTGTGAACGCAGCCGGGCGATCGCCTCGCGGGCCTCCGGCCGTACCTCGTCCTCCAGGCCGAACGCACCCAGCACCGAGACATCTCCGGTGGCATCCGAGCCGTCCAGCTTCAGCAGGTGCAGCACGGCCGCGCCGCGCTCGGCCCACTCGGTGGTCTGCTCGACCAGCGAGCCGGGCACGGTCGCGCCGAGCTCGCGGAGCAGCGCCGGACCGCCGACGGCGTATGTCGCGCCGTCGATCTCGGCCTGGACGCCGCGCCCGGTGAGCGAGCGGAAGTTCGCCGCCCGCGCGGGCTCGGAGCCGCCGGACCGGGCCGCCGCGACGATCGCGCGGGCCAGCGGGTGCTCACTGTCGGACTCGACACCCGCGGCCAGCCGCAGCACCTCGTCCTCGCTCGAGCCGGAAGCCGCGGCGACGCCGCTCAGCACGTGCTCGCCCTTGGTCAGCGTGCCGGTCTTGTCGAACAGCACCGCGTCGACCGTACGCATCCGCTCCAGCGCCAGCCGGTCCTTCACCAGGATCCCGGCCTTCGCGGCCACCGCCGTCGACAGCGAGATCACCAGCGGGATCGCCAGGCCGAGGGCGTGCGGGCACGCGATCACCAGCACCGTGACGGTACGTACGACCGCCTCGTCGAGGCTGCCGAGCGCCCACCAGGCCAGGAACGTGACCAGCCCGGCAGCGGTCGCGACGTAGAACAGCAGCGCGGCGAACCGGTCGGCCAGCACCTGCGCCCGACCGCGGGAGGCCTGGGCGGCGGCGACCAGCCGCTGGATGCCCGCCAGCGCGGTGTCCTCGCCGACCGCGTCGACCTCGACCCGGATCGCGGAGTCGGTCGCGACCGTACCGGCGACGACGCGGTCACCCTGCCCTCGCTCGACCGGCTTGGACTCGCCGGTGATCATCGACTCGTCCAGCTCGGCGGAGCCCTCGACGATCTTGCCGTCGGCGGGTACGCGGGCGCCGGAACGGACCAGCACCACGTCGCCGACTGCCAGGTCGGCCGCGCTGACCGTCTCGACCTCACCGTCGGGACGCACCCGCTCGGCCTCGTCGGGCAGCAGCGCGGCGAGCGCCGCCAGCGCGCCCTGTGCCTGGCCGATCGCCTTCATCTCCTGCCAGTGGCCGAGCAGCATGATCGTGACCAGCGCGGCCAGCTCCCACCAGAAGTCCAGGTCGAACGCTCCGACGCTGGTGAGCGCGGACGCGACGTACGCGACCGTGATCGCCATCGAGATCAGCAGCATCATGCCGGGCGCGCGGTCACGTACTTCGGACACGCCGCCGGCGAGGAAAGGCCAGCCGCCGTAGAAGAAGACGACCGAGCCGAGAACGGGGCCGACCCACGAGCTGCCCGGAAAGCTCAGCGAGTAGCCGAACCACTCCATGATCATTTCGCTGGTCAGCACGATCGGGATCGTGAGGATCAGGCTCAGCCAGAACTTGCGGCGGAACATCTCCGGGTCGTGCCCGGCGTGCTTGTCGTGCCCACCGTGAGCTCCGTGAGCCTCGTGCCCGGCATGGGCGTCGTGCCCGCCGTGGTCTACGTGGGTGTGCGTGTCGGGGGAGGTGTTCATGCCCATGCCAGCAGCATACCCCCTGAGGGTATTCCCTAATGCTCGAGTTTCTTCAAATCCACTCGGCAGCGTGCCTCCACCTCGTCGAGCTCGCGAAGTGTCTCGTCGATGTCGCGGCGACGCTGCTCCAGCGCTTTGCGCCGGTGCTCGATCTGTTCCAGCAGGTAGCGCAGCTGCCCGGTCTCACCGGGCTCGGCGTCGTACATGTCGACGATCGTCGCGATCTCCCGTAGGGAGAACCCCAGCCGGCGGCCGCGCAGGATGAGCCCGAGGCGTACCCGGTCGCGGGCATGGAAGATGCGCTGCTGCCCGCGCCGCTCCGGCGTGATCAGCCCGCGGTCCTCGTAGAACCGGATCGTCCGCAGTGTCACGCCGTGTTCTTCGGCCAGTTCCGTGATCGACCACGTTTCAGCCTTGCCCATGGTGCCAGCCTAGGCTTACGTTTACGTAAGCGTAAGTACCTATCTTCCGAGGGGAGGTCGAGGATGACCTTCGAGCTGTCACCCGAGCACGAGGAGTTCCGCGCGGTGATGCGCGAGTTCGCGCTCGCAGAGGTCGCGCCTTACGCCGCGGACTGGGACGAGCGGCACCATTTCCCCGTCGAGACCGTGCAGGCGCTGGGCAAGCTCGGCGTGTTCGGGCTGACCGTGCCCGAGGAGTACGGCGGCTCCGGCGGCGACTTCACCAGCCTCTGCATCGCGATCGAGGAGGTCGGGCGGGCCGACCAGTCGCTCGGCATCACGATCGAGGCCGGCGTCGGGCTCGGCATCAAGCCCATCCTGGGCTGGGGGACCGAGGAGCAGAAGCGGCGCTGGCTGCCCGACCTGGCTGCCGGCCGTACGCTCGCGGGGTTCGGACTGACCGAGGCCGAGTCCGGCTCCGACGCGGGCGCCACCAAGACCCGCGCGGTACTCGAGGACGGCGAGTGGGTGATCGACGGCTCGAAGCAGTTCATCACCAACTCCGGCACGCCGATCACGTCGCTCGTGACCGTCACCGCGCGGACGTTCCCCGGCAGGCACGGCGAGCCGGAGATCTCGGCGTTCATCGTCCCGTCCGACACGCCGGGCTTCATCGTCGAGCCGAGCTATCGCAAGCTGGGCTGGCACGCGTCCGACACGCATCCGCTGACGTTCGAGGACTGCCGGGTGCCCGAGGACCACCTGCTGGGCGAACGCGGCGCGGGCTTCCGGCAGTTCCTTGCAACGCTCGACGAGGGCCGGATCGCGATCTCGGCGCTCGCGGTCGGGCTGGTGCAGGCCTGCCTCGACGAATCGCTCGCGTACGCCAAGACGCGCAAGGCGTTCGGCGTGCCGATCGGGTCGAAGCAGGCGGTCGCGTTCCAGATCGCCGACCTGCGGGTCGCGGTCGAAGCGGCCAGGCTCCTTACGTACAAGGCCGCCGCGCTCACCGACGCCGGCCGGCCGCGTACGGAGGTCAAGCAGGCCGCCGCGATGGCCAAGCTGTTCTCCTCGGAGGCCGCGATGGCCGCCACCCGGGTGGCGACGCAGGTTTTCGGCGGCTACGGCTTCATGGAGGAGTACCCCGTCGCGCGCTTCTACCGCGACGCGAAGATCCTCGAGGTCGGGGAGGGCACCAGCGAGATCCAGCGGCTCGTGCTGGCCCGAGGGCTCGGCCTTCCCGTGGAGTAAGAGAGGAATAGGGTCGACGACTGTGGAGCCCAAGGACCACGCCAAGGCGGTCGCGGCCGCGCGCGAGGCGACGCTACGACCGTCCGAGCGCGGCGCGGCGAAGCTCTCGTCGCAGGGCAAGCTCTACGTACGCGACCGGATCGCGCTGCTGGTCGACGACGGCACGTTCGTCGAGGACGGGCAGCTGGCCAACGCGATGGCCGCCGACCTGCCGGCCGATGGTGTCGTGACCGGGCGCGCCCTGGTCGACGGCCGGCCGGCGCTGGTCGTCGCGAACGACCCGACGGTGAAGGCCGGCTCGTGGGGCGCGCGTACGGTCGAGAAGATCATCCGGATCACCGAGGCCGCGTTGCGGGACGAGCTGCCGATCTTCTGGTTCATCGACTCCGCGGGCGCGCGGATCACCGACCAGATCGAGCTGTTCCCCGGACGGCGCGGTGCGGGACGGATCTTCGCGAACCAGATCGCGCTCTCCGGCAAGGTGCCGCAGATCTGCTGCCTGTTCGGGCCGTCGGCGGCGGGCGGTGCGTACATCCCGTCGTTCTGCGACCTCGTGATCATGGTCGAGGGCAACGCGTCGATGTACCTCGGCTCGCCGCGGATGGCGGAGATGGTCGTCGGTGAGAAGGTCACGCTGGAGGAGATGGGCGGCGCGCGCATGCACGCGTCGGTGTCGGGCTGCGGCGACCTGCTGGCTTCGGACGACACCGAGGCGGTCGAGCTCGCGAAGGCCTACTTCTCCTACGTTCCGGGGTCGTGGCGGTCGCTGCCGCCGATGTACGAAGGGCGGTCTCCCGCGCTCGAGTTCACCGCCGGGCTGGTGCCCGAGGATGGGAGCGTGGGATACCCCATGCACGTTGTCCTCGACGCGTTGCTGGACGCCGAGTCGTTCTTCGAGATCAAGCCGCTGTACGCGCCGGAGCTCATCGTCGGGTTCGGCTGCCTGGAGGGTCAGGTCGTCGGCGTGGTGGCCAACAACCCCGCGGTCAAGGGCGGCGTGCTGTTCGTCGACAGCGCCGACAAGGCCGCCCGGTTCATCTGGCTGTGCGACGCGTTCAACATCCCGCTGGTCTACCTCGCCGACGTACCCGGCTTCATGATCGGCAGCGAGGTCGAGCGGCAGGGGATCATCCGTTCCGGCGCCAAAATGATCACGGCGGTGGCCGAAGCCTCGGTGCCGACGGTCTCCGTCATCGTGCGAAAGGCTTACGGGGCTGGGCTCTACGCCATGTGCGGGCCGGGCTTCGGCCCGGACGCGTGCCTGGCGTTGCCGAGCGCGAAGATCGCGGTGATGGGCCCAGAAGCCGCCATCAACGCGGTCTACTTCAACAAGATCGCCTCGATCGAAGACCCAGCCGAACGCGAGGCTTACGTGGCCGCACTGCGCGAGGACTACGAAGACACCATCGACATCCTCCGCCTCGCCTCCGACCTCGTCATCGACGCGATCGTCGAGCCAGGCGAGCTGCGGGGCGAGCTGGTAGCGAGGCTTGCAGCCGCGTCGACGAAGGACCGTTCGGTGCCCGCCAAACGCCACGGTGTGCCGCCGGTCTAGTTGTCCTCGGTGCCAGCGGGTAAACGTGGATCAGCCGACTGTGGTGAGTGAGCTCGTGTCAGTCCGACCAGCCGCGTCCCGGCCGCCAGCGGCCCTGGTCGCGAGACCCCTCGAGGAGCGGGTCGATGCACTGTCCCACGTGCTCGAGTGCGGTCTCGATGCTATGTAGCGCCTTGGCGAGCTTGGTCCTACGCGCGTATGCCCCGTAACCGTGCCTCCGCGAGCCGCATCAGCAGGCTTACCCCGCCCTTGAGTACCCACTGTCCGTCAGGGACGGAGAAGATCAGCGCGAGGAATCGCTGGAACAGGAACTCTCGCCGTAGCTCCTCCAAAGCGCGGCCCCGGGATCTGGCTTCGCTCTTGAGCCGGTCGTCAAGCGCCCTGCGGAAGGCGTTCGGGGTCGCATACTGTGGCGAGCCATTGACCATGTTCATTCGCTGTCGCCTTGCTCCTTGACGAGCTGGCGTTCTGGCGTTGCGATGGCCTCGCTGACCGCCCTGACAAGTCGCGATACCTCAGCCACCTCTGTGTATTGCTTTGCCAGCTGCTGTATCGCCGGAGAGCTGGTTCGGTGGGCGAGCTCGGCCATGGCCTTCATTGCCGGAGAGTTGGAGAGTGCGGCCTGTTGCTTCGTGAACTCGTGGAGCACCTGCGGCGGCTTCGTCCATTGGACGATCTCTCCTGCAGCAGTCGCAGCCTTGAAGGCCGGTGAGTTCGCGACCTGCTCGCTGAACCACGCGATGGGCGCGATCACACGCTGGATGGATGCGAGTTGCTCTTGGAGCCGCTTGAGGCCTCCTGTTTTTCTGAACTGCTCGAGTACGGCAGGGCTGAGCGAATGTGCACCAGCGAGTTCGACTGCACGGCCGAGCGGCTCGGGGATCCCGGACTCTTGGAGGAATCGCACGAGGAGCGCCTCTCCGTCACCCATTGGTACGCCGTATTGGTGGGCGTGGCGCCGAAGAGCTGCAGCGAGCTGCTGATCGTCAACCTGCCTTCTGGTGAGCGCATCCCGCACAACGCCGGCGAGGTGCCCGCCGTCGATGTGCCCACTCGCGAGGTCTGCGATGGTACGGACGACCGTGGTGACCGGAAGGCCATCCACCACGGCCCACTCCAGGGAGCCGACTTTGGCGCGGTGGAGGCGGATACCCGGTCTGCGGGTCTGCTTGCGTTCGGCGCTGGTGAACTCGAATTCGTCTGCATCGAGGTCCCCAAGCTCGTGGATCGCAGCTGCGGATCGGTGGGAGATGACAGCGGGCATGTCGTCGCGAAAGCGCTCGTTGGCTCGACGTGCGGGATCGAGGGCAAGCCACGCTGCCCGGAGATCGTCAAGCGGTGACGGCTGAGCCCCAGCCACTCGGTAGACGCCGTGCGTCATGCGTTCAAGTGCCCCTTGCCTGGTGAGGCGCGCTACGGCCTGCGGTGACACGCCAAGAGATCGTGCCTGTGCAGTCGTCACGAGGGCCCACTGCTCCGCTGCGGCGTCGGCAAGGTCGCTCGAGCTGGTGGATCGCATATACGCCGTATCGCACGTGGTAGCGCGGCTGAGGAAAGCTGGGTGGGCTTTGCTGCAGCTGGCCCATCAGGTGTTCTCGGTGCCGGCCATCGCGGCGAGGCGGGTGGCGAGCCGGCCGGCCACCTCGCGGAGTTCCGGTGGCTCCACCACCTCAGCCTCGAAGCCCAGGCGGACAACGTGCATGGCGATCCAGCCAAGGTCGTCGCCGCCGGAAGTGAGGAGGCACCAGCCTGCTTCCGGGTCGGTCTCTATCTGGGCGACCTGGGGTGGTACCAGCTGGCGTACCTGCTCGGGCTCGGCGTGCAGCCGCACCTTCGCCAGATAACGGTACGGCGCCGCCGTCACGGCACGCTGCACAAAGCTGCTCGGATCGGGATGTTCCCGCGGCCGGAAGCGCCACGTCGTCGCTTCCACGGCGCGCATTCGGTCGAGCCGGAACGTGCGCCAGTCGTCGCGGTCGAGGTCCCAGGCCAGGAGGTACCAGCGGCGGCCGGTGGCGACCATGCGTACCGGCTCGACCCTACGCTCGGTCTCGTCACCCCCATGGCCGGCGTACCGGAACCGCACGCGTACGGCGTCGCGGCTGGCGCGGGCGAGCGTCATCAGCAGCTCCGGGTCGATCGAGACGCCTGGGTCGACCAGCGTGTCGGTGGCGCCGTGCACCGCCCTCACCTCGGCGCGCAGCCGCGGCGGCATCACCTGGTCGAGCTTCGCGAGCGCCCGCAGCGCCGCCTCGCCCGCGCCGGCGACTGTGCCGCCCGAGCCGAGCCGCAGCGAGACCGCCGTCGCGATGGCTTCCTCGTCGTCGAGGAGCAACGGTGGTAGCCGGGTGCCCGCACCGAGCTGGTAGCCGCCGCCGACGCCGGCGGTCGCGTGTACGGGGTAGCCGAGCGCGCGCAGCCGTTCCACGTCGCGGCGTACGGAGCGGTCGGTGACGCCCAGCTCGGCGGCGAGCTCGGTGGCAGTCCACGACGACCTGCGCTGCAGCAGCATCAGCAGTCGCAGCACGCGCTCGGTCGTCGTCTCCACGGTCACGTAGTCGATTCAACCACCAATCACGGACCGATACTGTCCGCTATTGCGGGAACGCTGGGACCCATGACCGACCAGAGCTGGAACTTCCTCGTCCGAGACCAGATCGCGTGGCACTGGACCCAGCAGCTGCGTGCACGGCTCGACGGGCTCACCGACGACGAGTACTTCTGGGAGCCGGTGCCCGGCTGCTGGAACGTGCGCCCGCGCGGCACCGGAACCGCACCCGTGCAGGCCGGCGCCGGCGCGCTGACCATCGACTTCGCGATGCCAGAACCCGACCCGCCGCCGTTCACGACGATCGCCTGGCGGCTCGGGCACGTGATCGTCGGCGTGCTGGCCGCGAGGAACGCGGCGCACTTCGGACGTGCGCCGACCGACTACTTCACGTTCGAGTACGCCGAGACAGCCGCCGGCGCGCTGGCCCAGCTCGACGCGGAGTACGCCACCTGGCAGGCCGGCGTCGAGTCGCTCGGCGAAGCCGGCCTGGCGAAGCCGTGCGGGGAAGCCGAGGGGGAGTACGCCGACGACCCGCTGGCCAGGCTCGTCCTGCACATCAATCGTGAGCTGATCCACCACCTGTCCGAGGTCTGCGTACTCCGCGACCTCTACGTTCACACCAACGGTTACATCCAGCAGGAGGCGAGCTGACCATGGCGCTTGACGTTCAGGTCACATTCGACTGTGCAGACCCGGCCGCGCTGTCGGAGTTCTGGGCGGACGCCCTCGGCTACCAGGTGCAGGACCCGCCGCCCGGCTTCGACACGTGGGAGCAGGCGCTCGAGGCCTGGGGCGTGCCGCCGGAGCAGCGCAACAGCGCCTCTGCGGCGGTCGACCCGGAGGGCAAGGGGCCGCGGCTGTTCTTCCAGCGCGTGCCGGAGGGCAAGCAGGTCAAGAACCGCGTGCACCTGGACGTGCGAGCGGCACCAGGACTCGAGGGCGAGGCGCGGATGGCAGCGCTGGCGCAGGAGGCCGAACGGCTCATCGCCCGCGGCGCGACCAAGGTGCTGCGGAAGGAGCCGGCGCTCCCGCTGGACGGCGGCCACATCATCATGGCCGACCCCGAGGGCAACGAGTTCTGCCTCGACTGACTGGTCGTTGGGCTGCTTCTCCCGAGCTCCCAGAAGCCTGGCCATCCCGCCCGTCTGGGGTCTCGACGGATGGGATGGCCAGTCACGTTTTCGAAGCTAGTCGTTACGCTTCGAGAGTTAAGGTGGACCCGCGTCCGGATCCGGGGCTCTCATGGTGACTTGAAGTCGACTGGTTACCGATCGCGATGATGGCGAAAGCAACGAGTGCGATGAGTGCCGCCTTGAGCTTCAACCTCAACCTCTTTCTGGGCAGGTTTGTCTTTCGGGCTGCCGGCGACTCCCCACCCACCAGCCGTCTACTCAGCTGGTCATCAGCGGCTGTCGGAGTCTACTGCCGGAGAAGGCCTTCTATGCAATGGTTCTGGGCAAATTTTTGCGCGGCCGCAAAGCCAGCCTGACGCAAGATCATCTGACACTCGCGCTACTTGTGAGTACCTGATCGCCCCCCGTGGTCGCGAGCGCCGACGGGCAGGATTCCTTCTTGTTTGCCGTCGACTCTCGATGGCAATTTGCTGATTGTCGCCGAGGAATGGCGGCGATTTCGAGTTCGCGACAAAAGCTCCATCCAAATTCGGAATCAAACGGCTCGAGAATCGGGTCGATGAATTCTTATCGGGTTTCCGGCTATTCCCTTTGAGATCCCGATTCGGCATTGCGGGCGTGCGGTCATCTGATCGCGTGCGCGCAGGTCAGGGCAGGGATATGCTTGGTGTCGCGCGCGGAGCTCAGAAGCGAGGGGGTGGCTCCGTGATCAACCCAGCCCTACCGCCGCGGTCCGACGGCCGGGGGGAAATCATCCGCAGGGCACGTCAGGCGATGGGCCTGACTCAAGCCGACCTAGGTAAGCGCTGCAGTTGCAGCGGTTCTGTCATCTCCCGCCTGGAGACTGGTCGGCAACGCCTCTCCGATATCGACGTGCTGCGAACCCTGGCCGACGTTCTCTCGATCCGGTACGAACTGCTCGGCCTCACACCAGCCGCCGGGCCTCAGTCAAGAGATCGATTACCAGTTCCCCAGCCACGGTCCGCCGCGGTCTTCGGTCAGCCTCCGGCGCAATTGCCCATGGACATAGCCGGTTTCGCCGGCAGGCAGCTCGAAGTCGACCGGCTCGACGCCCTGCTCGGCTCGCCTCGCAGGCAGCCGGCCGCCGTTGTCATCGCCACGATCTCCGGTACGGCAGGCGTTGGCAAGAGCGCGCTCGCCGTACACCATGCTCACAGGGTCCGGCACCACTTCCCCGACGGTCAGCTCTACGTCAACCTCCGTGGATTCGCGCCGTCGCAGGCCGCGATGGCAGCAGAGGTCGCGGTCCGCGCCTTCCTGGGCGCGATGCACGTCCCGCCAGAACGCGTTCCGGTCGACCTCGACGCCCAGGCCGCCATGTATCGCTCGATGCTCGCGGGCAAACGCGTTCTCGTCGTGCTCGACAACGCCAGGGACTCCGAGCACGTCCGTCCGCTGCTGCCGGGTACGCCAGGATGCCTCGTGATCGTCACCAGCCGGGACAGCCTTGCCGAACTCGTGTCGCGAGAGGGCGCGACCCCGCTCACGCTCGATCTCCTGAGCGACATCGAGTCGCGTGAGTTGCTGACCTACCGGCTCGGCGAGGTCCGGATCAGCCGTGAACCCGAGGCCGTCCAGTTCATCGTCTCGGCCTGCGCGCGGCTGCCACTTGCGCTGGCGATGGTCGCCTCCCGAGCGGCGGCCCACCCACACTTCTCCCTCGCAGCGCTGGCGGAGGATCTCCGTGACAGCCGGGCCCGCCTGGACGCGCTCGCGGGCGAGAACCCCGACCTGCGCGCGGTGCTGTCCTGGTCGTACGTCCGGCTGAGTGCGCGAGCCGCGAGGTTGTTCCGGCTGCTCGGCCTCCACCCCGGCCCGGACGTCTCGGTCGTCGCGGCCGCGAGCCTTGCGGGGCTCGCGGCCGAGGCGGTCCGGTCACCGCTCGCAGAGCTCAGCCGCGCCCGCCTGATCACGGAGTACAAGCCAGGCCGGTACGGCTGCCACGACCTGCTCCGCGCCTACGCGCTCGAGCTCGCCAACACAACCGACTCCTACGCCGACCGGCAGGCGGCGACGAACCGCATGTTCGACCACTACCTGCATTCCGCGTACTTCGCCGAGCGCCTGCTCCGGCCCACCCGCGACCCGATCGAGCTCACGTCTCCGCAACCGGACGCCAGCCCGGAACGCCCGGCCGATGCCGGCCAGGTGATGGAATGGTTCGCGGTCGAGCACCTCATTCTGCTGGCGGTGCTGGAGCTGGCCGTGGCATCCGGGTTCGACCGGCATGGATGGCAGCTGGCCTGGTCGCTCGACACGTTCCTCAAACGGCGAGGGCACTGGCACGACCGGGTACAAGTGGGGCAGGCTGCCTTGGCCGCGACCCGCCGGCTGGGCGATCGCCCAGCCCAGGCGTGGGCGCATCGCCTGCTTGGCCGCGCCTATACCGAGGTCGGCGAGCTGGTCTCGGCTCGCGCGGAGCTGATGAGCGCGCTCGACCTGTACGGCGGTCTGGAAGACCACGCCGGTCCGGCCCACGTGCACAGCTTGATCGCCCAGGTCGCCGAGCAGCAATGCCACTACTCCGAGGCGCTCGACCACGCCCGGCAGGCGCTCGCGTTGTTCGAGCATTCGAACCACCTGGTCGGGCAGGCCAGGGCGCACAACGACGTCGGTTGGTACAGTGCCCTGCTCGGCAACCATCGGCAAGCACTCGTGTCCTGCAGGCAGGCCGTAACGCTGCACCAGCAGCTCGGCGACCGTGATGGCGAAGCCGACGCCTGGGACTCGCTCGGCTACGCCCAGCAGCATCTCGGCGGCCACGCCGAGGCTCGGGCGTGCTTCCGCCGGGCGCTCGACCTCTTCCGTGGACTGGACGACCGGTACTTCGAGGCCACGGTGCTGACCCACATCGGAGACAACGAGCTCGCGGCGGGCGAGCTGATGGCTGCCCGGGCGGCGTGGTCGCAGGCCGAGGAGATCCTCGATGACCTCGGCCATTCCGACGTCGACCTGGTCCGTGCCAAGCTCGCCGGGCACGCTCACGAGTCGTGACCAGGACCACCTCGCCCGGTAACGGCCTGTGCCGGACGTTACGTCTCAAGAGTCAAGACCGGGTGCCCGTGTTTGTACGCGTGGGGCAGGATGCACGATGGACCAATCCGTACCAGACCTCTTGAGTTCAACAGTTGGAGCGTGACTCGGTGGCACTTCCTCTTGCCGTCCAGCTTTACACCTTCCGCAACGCCATCGGCGCGGACCGCGCGGCAGCGCTGGCCCGGACGGCCGAGCAGGGCTTCCGTGCCGTCGAGCCGTTCGGGATCGGCGGGTTCAGCCCGGATGATGCCGCCGACCGGCTGGCGAACGCCAAGGCGCTGCGCGCGCTCTACGACCAGAACGGCCTCAGCGTCGTCGCCACGCACGCCGTCTGGAGCCCGGCCGCCTTCGCGTCCGTCCTGGACGAGGTCAAGACGATCGGCACCAACCGCGTGATCGCCCCCGCGCCCGGCTGCATCGAGGGCCACGGCGACGCGATGAAGAGCGCCGACGGCGTGAAGGCGTTCGCCGGCGCGCTGAACGAGGCCGCCGCCGCTGCCGAGGGCACCGGCATCCAGGTCGGCTACCACAACCACGAGTTCGAGTGGGCGAAGCTCCCCGACGGCAGCTACCCCTACGACCTGCTGGTCGCCAACCTCGACCCGCGGGTGTTCCTGGAGGTCGACGTCTACTGGGCGGCCACCGGCCTGCAGAACCCCGCCGAGGTGATCGAGAAGTACAAGGAGCGCGTCCAGCTGCTGCACATCAAGGACGGCCCGGCCGTACGCGGTGAGCTGCAGGTCCAGGTCGGCCAGGGCAGCGTCGACAACGTGGCCGCGATGCACGCCGGCCCGCGCGTCTCGCACGCGATCATCGAGCTGGACGAGTGCGCCGGCGACCCGTTCGACGTCGCCAAGGCCGGCGGCGAGTGGCTGGTCGCCCAGGGCGAAGCCAACTGGTAGACCCGCCCTCGACCTCAAGCCTCGACGTCAAGGCTCGACCTCCTAGGAAGGCGACACCTGTGCGCTTCATTCGTTTGGGCGCTCCCGGCGAGGAGCAGCCTGCCGTCATCGCCGACGACGGCACGGTCCACGACCTGACCCCGCTCACGGCGGACATCGACGGCGCGTTCCTGGCCGGCGGCGGCATCGGCCGCGCCGAGCAGGCGCTTGCCGGCG
This sequence comes from Flindersiella endophytica, assembly GCF_054779015.1. Lineage (NCBI taxonomy): Bacteria > Bacillati > Actinomycetota > Actinomycetes > Propionibacteriales > Nocardioidaceae > Flindersiella > Flindersiella endophytica. Next base: position 164,743 of record NZ_BAAGYY010000023.1, on the reverse strand, counting down.
GCTCGCTCCCGCGGCTCGACGACCCCGGCGACGGCTCCGGCCTGCGCCTCGGCGCGCCGATCGCGAAGCCGGGCGCGGTCGTCTGCATCGGGCAGAACTACGCCGCCCACGCCGCGGAGTCCGGCTCGCCGCCGCCGGAGACGCCGATCGTGTTCTTCAAGCACCCCAACACGGTCGTCGGCCCCTACGACGAGGTGCGCATCCCGCGCGGCTCGCAGAAGACCGACTGGGAGGTCGAGCTCGGCGTCGTCATCGGCAAGCAGGCGCGCTACCTCGAGTCGCCCGAGCAGGCGCTTTCGTACGTCGCCGGTTACGTCGTCTCCAACGACGTGAGCGAGCGCGCGTTCCAGATCGAGCAGTCCGGCGGCCAGTGGTCGAAGGGCAAGTGCGCCGAGACGTTCAACCCGCTCGGCCCGTGGCTGGTGCCGGCCGCCGGCATCGATCCCGGCAAGCTCAACCTGCGCTCGTTCGTCAACGGCGAGCCCCGGCAGGACTCCACGACCGGCGACATGATCTTCAACGTGGCGTTCCTGGTCTGGCACCTGTCGCAGTACATGGTGCTCGACGCGGGCGACCTGCTCAACACCGGAACGCCCCAGGGCGTCGCGATGTCGGGCAAGTACCCCTACCTCGGGGCGGGCGACGTCATGGAGCTCGACATCGAGGGCCTCGGCAAGCAGCGGCAGCAGCTGGTCGGCGCATGAGTGAGTTCGAAGGCCTGGTCGCCGCGGTCACCGGAGGCGCCTCCGGCATCGGACTGTCGACGGCCAGGCTGCTCAGCGCGCGTGGGGCGCAGGTCGCCTGCCTCGACCTTTCCGCCGACAAGGTGGAGGCGCCGCTGGTCGGCATTCCCTGCGACGTCACCGACGACGTGAGCGTTCGGTCCGCGATCGATGGCGTCGTCGTGCACTTCGGCCGCCTCGACATCGTGATCAACAACGCCGGCATCGGTGCCCAGGGCACGGTCGAGGCCAACGACGACGCCGAGTGGCAGAAGGTGTTCGACGTCAACGTGATGGGCATGGTCCGGATCTCCCGGGCCGCGCTGCCGCACCTGCGCGAGTCGCCGGCCGCCTCGATCGTCAACACCTGCTCGATCGCGGCGACCGCCGGCATCCCGCAGCGCGCGGTCTACAGCGCGTCGAAGGGCGCCGTACGTTCGCTGACGTTCGCGATGGCCGCCGACCACGTGGCCGAGGGCATCCGGGTCAACTGCGTCAACCCCGGCACGGTCGACACACCCTGGGTCGGACGCCTGCTGTCCATGGCAGCCGACCCCACGGCCGAGCGCAGCGCGCTGGAGGCCCGCCAGCCGACCGGCCGGCTGGTGAGCCCGGACGAGGTCGCGCAGGCGATCGTCTACCTCGCCTCGCCGCTCACCGCTTCGGCGACCGGGACTGAAGTCGCGGTCGACGGGGGTATGCAGAACCTGAGGCTGCGCCCGCGCTCTTGAGTCGCAGCAGCTCGGACAGGAACGGCATAGGAGTAGCCGCATGGCGACCATCGAGCACGACCCAGGCAACCAGGTCTGGCTGATCACCACGCCGGCGACGTCCTACGCCGTTCATCTCACGCCGGAAGGCGAACTGGTCAACCTGCACTGGGGACCGGTGATCCACCTGGCCGATGCCGTCCACCTGGTCACGCAGCAGCCGAGCCGGCTGCGCTGGGCCGAACGTGGCGCCGACGGCGCGGCGGAGTACCCCGTCGAGGCCGGGCTGCGGTTCGGCAAGCCCACGTTGTCGGTGGAGTTCGGCGACGGCGTACGCGAGATCGAGTGGGAGTTCGACCAGGCCGAGACGCTGACCGAGGGCAACCGCAGCGAGCTCGACCTGCACTTCCGGGATCGTACGTATCCGTTGCGGATCACGCTTTCGTACCGCGCGTACGAGAAGTCCGACGTGATCGAGCGGTGGGTCGAGCTGCGCCACACCGGGTCGGCCGACTTCGCGGCCTCCACAGACTCCGCTGACGATCCGATGCAGGGGCCGATCGACGTACGGATCGCGCACTCGGCGGCCTGGTCGATCCCGCACCGCGACGACTACCGCCTCAGCCACCTGCACGGGCGCTGGGCCGCGGAGACACAGCTCGACCGCGTACCCCTGTCGACGGAGTCGTCGGTGGTGCTCGGCAGCCGGACCGGAACCACCAGCCACGAGGCCAACCCGTGGTTCGCGATCGACGACGGTACGGCCGGCGAGGAGCACGGCGAGGTCTGGAGCGGTGCGCTGGCGTGGAGTGGCGTGTGGCAGTTCGTCGCACACCGGTACGCCAACGGCCGCGCGCAGGTGTCGGGCGGGTTCGGGCACGACGGGTTCTCCACCTGGCGGCTGACACCGGGCGAGTTCTTCGAGACGCCTGTCTTCGCAGGGCTCTACTCCGCCGGCGGGTTCGGCGGGTCGAGCCGCGAGTGGCACACGTACCAGCTGCGGCACATCGTTCCGAAGGCCGGCGAGCTGCGGCCGGTGCTCTACAACTCCTGGGAAGCGACCTGGTTCGACATCAACGAGTCGAACCAGAAGGAGCTGGCGAAGCTCGCGGCCGACCTCGGCGTCGAGCTGTTCGTGATGGACGACGGGTGGTTCGGCAAGCGGGTCAACGACCGCGCCGGGCTCGGCGACTGGACGCCCAACCCGGAGCGGTTTCCCAACGGCCTGAGGCCGCTGGCCGACCACGTGCACTCGCTCGGGATGCAGTTCGGGATCTGGGTCGAGCCCGAGATGGTCAACCCCGACAGCGATCTGTACCGCGCCCATCCGGATTGGGTCTACCACTACCCGACGCGGCGGCGGAACGAGCGGCGCAACCAGCTCGTGCTGAACTTCGCGCGCGATGGCGTCGTCGAGTGGGCGTACGGCTGGCTCGACTCGCTGCTCGCCGACAACGCGATCGACTACGTCAAGTGGGACATGAACCGCCCGTTCTCCGAGCCGGGCTGGGCCGACGAGCAGGACAACCCCACCCGGCTGTGGATCGACCACGTACGCAACCTCTACGGCCTGCTGGACCGCTTGCGGCAGGCGCATCCGACCGTGGCGTTCGAGAGCTGCTCCGGAGGCGGCGGGCGGGTCGACTTCGGGATCCTGCAGCGCACCGACATGGTGTGGACGAGCGACAACACCGACGCCTACGACCGCCTGACGATCCAGAACGGCTTCACGCAGGTCTACGCGCCGCGCGTGATGTCGGCGTGGGTGACCGACAGCCCGAACTTCCTCAACCGGCGTACGTATTCGGTGCGCTGGCGCTTCCACGTCGCGATGGCCGGGCTGCTGGGGTTGGGCGGCGACCTGACCAAGTGGTCGGAGCCGGAGCTGGCGGAGGCGCGCGAGCTGGTCGCGCAGTACAAGAAGATCCGGCCGGTGGTCCAGCACGGGTTGCTGTATCGGCTGCGAGAGCCGGTGGCAGGCGACCTGTCGGCGGTGCAGTACATCCAGCGGGACGGCTCGGAGGTGGTGGTGATCGCGTGGCTGCACGCGCAGCAGTACGGTCTGCCGAAGCCGCCGATTCGCTTGCGTGGCTTGGATCCGGTGTCTCGTTATCGCAACGTCGAGACCGGCGAGGTGTCGAGCGGTGCGCTGCTGCAGAGCGCCGGCATCCAGACGGAGCTGCGCGGTGACTTCGACAGCACGCTGATCCACCTCGTACTCGACGACGAGACGGC
>NZ_BAAGYY010000023.1:154846-160967 GCF_054779015.1 Flindersiella endophytica | reverse complement strand
GACGAAGATCGCCCGTATGACCGATACGAACGACTCCGCCCGCCTTGCCAGCCCGGCGCCATGACCGTCCTCGCTATCCGCCGACACTTACAGGACACCCCCTAACCGCCGGCGGCTCGCGGCTACCTGTTCCAGAGGTCGGGCCAGAACACGCCGAGGTCGGCGAGCAGGCGGCGTAGCAGCGGCAGCGAGAGGCCGACGACGTTGTGGTGGTCGCCTTCGATCCGTTCGACGAACGGGCCGCCGAGGCCGTCGACGGTGAAGGCGCCCGCGACGACGAGCGGCTCGCCGGTCGCGACGTAGGCGTCGATCTCGGCGTCGGTGACGTCGGCGAAGTGGACGACGGTCGAGGCGGTGGCCTCCGCCGTTCGGCCGCCCTGCGCGAGGTCGATCAGACAGTGGCCGGTGTGCAGGGTGCCGTGGCGGCCGCGCATGGCCTGCCAGCGTCGCTTGGCGGTCTCGGCGGTGCCCGGCTTGCCGAGGATCTCGCCGCCGAGCTCGAGGACGGAGTCGCAGCCGAGCACGAGAGCCCTGTCTCCGTTGAGCTTCTCGGCGACGGCGCCGGCCTTGCGGCGGGCGAGCTCGAGCGCGAATCCGGCTGGTGTGCCGGCCTCGACGTCGTCTTCGTCGACTCCCGAGACGAGCACGTCCGGCTCGATGCCGGCGGCACGCAGGGTGGCCAGCCGGGCGGGTGAAGCCGAGCCGAGGACGAAGCGAGGTGTCGGGTGTTCCTCCATCGGGGCATCCTAACCGCGATGGACGACTTCACAGATCCGGCGACGCTGCTGCCCAGTGCTTATCCACCCCCGGCGGCTCCCTCATATGCGGCTCCGCCGCGTGGCGCCCGCCCCTGGCCCACCCCACTCCTTCTCGAGCTGGCGCAGCGGCGCGAGTCCGGCTACGACGTGTCGGCGGTGGCCGAGCGGCTGCGCGCCCGGCCGGGCACGTCGCCGGCGTGCGATGTCCGCAAGGCGCTGGACGAGCTGGCCGGCCTGGCGCGGTCGCCGACCTGGCCGTACACCGAGCCGGCGACGTACGAAGGCATCCTGGACGAGCTGCCGCCGGACGACACTGTGAAACCGGCGCTCGGAACCGCTGAGCTCCGCGACCGCATCAACGCCGGCTGGCTGGGACGCTGCGCGGGCGCCGGCGAGCTGCCGTCGGCAGACCTCGACTTCACGGTGCTCAACCTGCGGATGCTGCAGCGCACGGGCATGGACTACCGCGCGTCCGACATCGCCGACGACTGGCTGCGGCTGCTCCCGTACGCCGCCTTGACGGCGGGCGAGCAGGCGGCCTACCGCAACCTCGTCAACGGCGTCGGTCCGCTGCGGGCCGCGACTGTCGACAACCCTTACAGGGAATGGATCGGCGCCCAGATCCGCGGCGACGTCTTCGGGTACGTCCGGCCGGGGCAGCCGCGGCGGGCAGCGTTGCTGGCCTACCAGGACGCCTCGCTGTCCCACACGGCCAACGGCATCTACGCCGAGATGTGGTCGGCGGCGCTGGTCGCGTCCGCGTTCACCGCGGGCTCGCATCGGGAGGCGGTGCTGACCTCGATCGCCCACGTTCCTCAGCGCTCACGACTGGCCGAAGCCTTGCGCTGGGTCGTCACCGTCTGGGACAGCAAGCCGGGCTGGGACATCGCGGTCAGCCGCATGCACGAACGCCTGGACCGCTACCACTGCCAGCACGCGATCCGGAACGCGGCGGGCTGCGCGCTGGCGCTGCTCCACTCCGGCGACGACTTCACCACGGCGATCGACCGGGTACGCGAGCTGGGAATGGCGACCGCCTCCAACGCCGCCACGGTCGGCTCGGTGGCGGGCGCCTTCGCCGGGCGAGCCGGCATCCCGCCACACTGGACCACCCCACTCGCCGACCGGATCCGAACGGGACTGTCCGGCCTGTCGAGCCTCAGCATCAGCGACGCCGCCGACCAGGCCTTCGCGCTGGCCCGCACCTACGCCTGAGCGCTAATGACCACGTTAACCACGGCTTTGGCTGGTTAACGTGGTCATTAGCGCCTCGCCACGCCACTGGGTGCCTCGCCACGCCACTGGGTGCCTCGCCACGCCACTGGGTGCCTCGCCACGCCACTGGGTGCCTCGCCACGCCACTGGGTGCCTCGCCACGCCACTGTGCGCCTGGCCACGTCCCGGGGCGTGGTTAACCCGCCAAATGCGTGGTTAACGTGGTCATTCGCGCCGGTGTTCGCAGGACTACAGCTCCGCCCGGACGAGCCGCGCCGCCTCGACGAGGTTGCGCAGGGCGGGTGTCACTTCGGGGTAGCCCCGCGTCTTCAGGCCGCAGTCCGGGTTGACCCACAGGCGGTCGGGTTCCACCGCCGTCAAGGCCCGGCGCAGCCCTTCGGCCATCTCCTCGACGCTCGGGACGCGTGGCGAGTGGATGTCGTAGACACCCGGCCCGATCCCGCGTACGTAGCCGGCCTGGCGTAGGTCGGCGACGAGCTCCATCCGCGACCGGGCGGCCTCCACGCTGGTCACATCGGCATCCAGCTCGCCGATGGTGTCGACGATCTCGCCGAACTCCGAATAGCACATGTGCGAATGGATCTGCGTGCTGTCCGACACGCCCGACGTCGCGAGGCGGAACGCCGCGACCGCCCACGCGATGTACTCCGGCTGCTCGACCGCGCGCAGCGGCAGCAGCTCGCGCAACGCCGGCTCGTCGACCTGGATGAACCGGATCCCCGCTGCCTCGAGGTCGTGGATCTCGTCCCGCAGCGCAAGCGCGACTTGCCGCGCGGTGTCGCCGAGCGGCTGGTCGTCGCGGACGAACGACCAGGCGAGCATCGTCACCGGACCGGTCAGCATCCCCTTCACGGGCTTGTCCGTCCGGGACTGGGCGTACGTCGTCCACTCGACGGTCATCGGCGTGGGCCGCGACACGTCGCCGAACAGGATCGGCGGCCGGACGTAACGGGTGCCGTACGACTGCACCCAGCCGCGGTCGGTGCTGGCGAAACCGTTCAACTGCTCGGCGAAGTACTGCACCATGTCGTTGCGCTCGGGCTCGCCGTGCACGAGGACATCGAGTCCGAGCTCCTCCTGCAGCGCGATCACGCGATCGATCTCGGTACGCATCTTGGAGCCGTACTCCTCGGCGGTGATCCGCCCGGCTCGCAGGTCGGCCCGCGCCGTACGAATCTCCGGCGTCTGCGGGAACGACCCGATCGTCGTCGTGGGCAACGGTGGCAGGCCGAGGCGGTCGGCCTGTTCCTTGGCCCGGTGCGCGAACTCTCCGCGCCGCGAGCCGTCGCCCAGTGCTGCCAGCCGCGCCCCGACGCGGGCGTCGGTGACGAGCTCCTGTCCACCGAGCCGGGCCGCCTCGGCCGCGCCAACCTCACCTTGCACGGACTCACGGCCCTCGGTCAGCGACCGCCCGATCAGGGCGACCTCGGCGACCTTCTGCCGTGCGAACGCCAACCGGCCCCGCAGCGCGAGGGGCAGCCCGGTCTCCAGGTCGAGGTCGAAGGGTACGTGCAGCAGCGAGCACGACGTGCTCACCACCAGCTCGCGCACCGACCCGAGCAGCGAGGCCGCCGTTGCCATCGCGGCCGGCAGGTCGGTCCGCCAGACGTTCCGGCCGTCGACCAGCCCGGCGTACAGGACCTTGCCGGCCAGACCGGCACCGGCGATCGCCGGCAGGTCCGCCCGTCCGGAGACCAGGTCGAGCCCGATCCCCTCGACCGGTGTTTTCGCCAATCTGGGCAGGGCTTCACCGATCGCGCCGAAGTACGACGCGACCACCAGCCGCGGCCGCCGGGACAGCGCGCCCAGGCGTTCGTACACCCGGACCAGCGCCGCCAGCTCGGCCTCGGAACGATCCGCTGCGAGCACGGGTTCGTCGAGCTGCACCCAGCCGGTGCCGGCATCGGCCAGCTGCTCGAGCAGCGCGGCGTAGACCTCCACCAGCTCGTCCAGCCGATCCAGCGGCTGGAAACCGGACGGCGCGTCGTCGGACGCCTTTGCCAGCAACAGGAAACTCAGCGGCCCGACCAGCACCGGCCGCGTGTCGATGCCGAGCGCCGCCGCCTCGCGGTACTCGTCGACCGGCTTGGTGCCGGCCAGTCGCAGCGGCGTCGCCGGCCCGATCTCGGGCACGAGGTAGTGGTAGTTGGTGTCGAACCACTTGGTCATCTCCAGCGGCGGGGTGTCGCCGTTACCTCGCGCCATCGCGAAGTAGCGGTCGAGTTCGTCGCCGATGCCCTGGAAACGTTCCGGCACGGCACCGACCAGGCAGGCGGTGTCGAGCATGTGGTCGTAGAACGAGAACGTATTGGATGGAATCTGGCCGATACCGGCATCGCGCAGCGTGGTCCAGGCCCGAAGCCGAAGCTCGGCCGCGACCTGGAGCAGCGCTGTCTGGTCGGTCTTGCCGGCCCAGTAAGCCTCGGTGGCGCGCTTGAGTTCACGGCGCTCGCCGATGCGTGGGTAGCCCAGAACGGACGTGGTCGTCATGCGGAGTCCTTCCCTCGAGAACTCGGTGCGTGGCCGCAGACCGGGCGGTCTGCGGGCGCTGGCAGGTCTTCGGACTCGTGAGCGCTGCGGCTCCGGCGGAGCCACCTTCCTAATAACCGTCGCTTCCCAAACCGAACCCAAAGGCGGGCCATGCTCAGTGCGTCGTCACGGCGTTCGTTCTCACTTACCGCTGCGGGGCAGTCCCGGAGTCGCACCGGGTTCCCTCTTGCCTCACCTCGTCAAGGAGGTGAACCAGTCGCAACGTCGACTCTATCGCGCAGGTAGCGTTGCGGACGGATGTGCCTGCGTACGCCGAGGCTGACCAAAGGAGCCGACGTTGAAGATCACTCGCCTGACGACCTACCTCGTCACGCCACGCTGGTGCTTTCTGCGCATCGACACAGACGAGGGAATCGTCGGCTGGGGTGAGCCGATCGTCGAGGGCAGAGCACACACCGTGGCCACGTGTGTCGACGAGATGGCCGACTACCTCGTCGGGCAGGATCCCTTGCGGATCGAGGAGCACTGGCAGGTGCTCAGCAAGGGCAACTTCTACCGCGGCGGGCCGGTGCTCTCGAGCGCGGTCGCGGGCATCGACCAGGCTTTGTGGGACATCGCGGGCAAGGCTTACGGCGTTCCGGTCTACCAACTGCTCGGCGGGCACGTTCGGGATCGCGTCCGGATGTACGGCTGGATCGGTGGCGACCGGCCCGACGAGGTCGCTGATGCGGCGCTGAAGATGAAGGAGAGCGGTTTCACCGCGATCAAGATGAACGCCGGAGGCGAGCTGCGGCGGATCGACACTGCCGGCGCCTGCCAGGCGATCGCGGATCGGGTGGGTGCCGTACGCGAGGCTTGCGGGCCTGAGTTCGACATCGCGATCGACTTCCACGGGCGGTTGACGGTGGCGATGGCGCGGAGGGTGCTGCCGCTGCTGGAGCCGCACCTGCCGTTCTTCGTCGAGGAGCCACTGGTGCCGGAGATGTCGCCGCATCTCGATTCGATCTGCTCGTCGACCTCGGTGCCGATCGCCACCGGAGAGCGGCTGTTCTCGCGGTGGGACTTCAAGCAGATCCTGGGATCCGGGGTCGCCATTGTGCAACCGGACCTTTCGCACGCCGGGGGGATCTCGGAGGTGCGGCGGATCGCTTCGCTGGCCGAGGCGTACGACGTGGCGCTGGCGCCGCACTGCCCGCTGGGGCCGATCGCGCTGGCGGCTTCCCTGCAGGTGGACGTGGCGTCGCCGAACGCGTTGATTCAGGAGCAGAGCCTCGGCATTCACTACAACCAGGAGTCGGATCTGCTCGACTATCTGGTCGACAAGTCGGTGTTCGCGTTCAGGGACGGCTACGTCGAGCGGCCGACGGGGCCGGGCCTTGGGATCGAGATTGACGCGAAGGCCGTCGAGGAGGCGGCGAAGGTCGGGCACCGGTGGCGCACGCCGATGTTCCGCAGGGACGACGGATCGCTCGCCGAGTGGTGAGGTCTGGTTTCTTCTTGGGCCTGTCCCAGGGGTTGCGGTTTGCTTTTGTCGGGCGTGGCCGGTGGATTGGTGGCGGCGGCGGAGTTTGTTTCGGCGGCCCCTCCAAAGTCAAGACGCTGTCTCACGGCGGCGGGCGCATCGTTTTTCGGTTTGC
>NZ_BAAGYY010000023.1:0-154781 GCF_054779015.1 Flindersiella endophytica | reverse complement strand
GTGAGACAGCATCTTGACTTTGGAGCCTCTGCCGCCTCAATCGCTTCGCTCTGGGGTGGTCAGGCTGCGCCTGACCACCGTCTCCCGCCGCCGCCACCAATCCACCGGCCACTTGGCCTGCGTCGCGGCCTCCGCCACGGTCGGCTTTCATCGGCCGGGGCTGCGGTCTGTTTTAGAAGGTCACCAGCGGGTCTCCGATGAAGTCGGAGATGAAGTTGACGAAGAAGAAGCCGAAGAACAGGAAGTTCAGCACCAGGATGACGTAGTGCCATGGCCGAGGCCGGGCCGGCCTGGGCAGCTTGCTGTTGAGGTAGATCAGCAGGAACGGGTAGATCAGCGCGCCCAGGTTCGACATGTTCGCCGACCACTGCACCAGGTCGGCGGGCAGCGCTACGTGGATGACCACCGAGATCACGATCAGCAGCACGAGCATGAACGGGTAGTAGAACTTCCGCGGGTCGCCCTCGATCCAGCCGCGCAGGCGGGAGCTCGTCGCGTGGGAGGCGTCGGTCGTGACGCGGACCATCGCCTCGAAGATGCCGAGCTGGGTGCTGAACAGGATGAACACGCCCATGATCAGCGCGATGTAGAACACGAACGAGCCGTACTCCCCGCGCATCACTTCGGCGACGAACGTCGGAACGTTCTCGGACGTGGGTTGCCGGCCGGAGACCTGCACAGCTTGGGTCATCAGGATCGTCGGCAGCAGCATGCCGAGCATCGCGCCCACGAAGAAGACGCCCCACATGTCGGTGAGCAGGAAGCGATACCACCGCTTCCACAGCGCGCGGTTCTTCTCGTCGTCGGGGAAAGTGACCCCACTTGCCAGCACCTCGGTCTTGCCGCCGCGCATGCCGGACAGGAACCCGGCACGGAAACCCATGCCGTAGCCCTTGTCGCGGTAGTGGCCCATCACGTACCAGTTCAGCCCGGACGCGAGCGCGGTGAATCCGGCGAGCGCACCGAGCTGGGTCGCGGTGATGCCGGCGGGCGGCGCGGCCGGTGTGAAGAAGCCCCGGATGCCGTCCCACCAGATGCTCGCCGGTACGAGGAAGAGGTCCAGCAGCAACAACACGACGAGGATGAAGCCGACCATCACCCAGTTGGCGAGCTCGAGCGCGCGGCTGATCCGGCGGGCGGTCGCGGTGATCAGCACGACGAGCACGAGCAACGCGATCGCCCACAGGCGCGGCTCCTCGGCGCCGGACGGCGCGATCTCGCCGTGGACGAGCGCGTAGACCCCCTGCCCGGCCGAGGCGGCCCAGCCACCCGCGATGAACGCGAAGATGACGATGACGACCGACAGCGGAACCCACAACACCCACCCCGGCGGCACGCGTCCCCAGCCGACGACGGGAACCTCGCCGGTCGCCATGACGTAGCGCGCGCACTCGACGTTGTAGAACGTCTGCAGCAGCGCGGAGACGAGGATCACCCAGCCGACACCGACGAAGCCGTACTGGCCGACGTTGAGCGGGCCGAGCAGCCACTCGCCGCTGCCGATCGAGATGCCGAGCGCGATCAGGCTGGGCCCGAGCACGAACTGCACCACCTGCCGGGCGCCGATCCGCCTGACCTTGAAGACTTCTTCGGGCGTGGGCAGATCCTGAACGTTCAGATCAGGCCGGCTGACTCCCAGGGGCTGGCGCTGCGTGGCAGGTTGCGTAGCCTCGGCCATGACGGCCTCCTCGGACAGGCGATGACCGCTCCGTTATGACCCAGATGGTCGTACTGCCCGACGCCTTTGACAAGTCTTGACCGACGACGTTTTCGTTCAGTGGAACGCGACCGGAGCTAAAGCTCGCGAAGTGCCGCCTGCAACGGGTCGAGGCCGAGTCCGCCGAGGTCGAGCGCCGCGCGGTGGAACTCCTTCAGGTCGAACGCCGCCCCCTTGCGCGTCTCGGCGTCCTTGCGGGCCTGCAGCCAGATCCGCTCGCCGACCTTGTACGAGGGCGCCTGGCCGGGCCAGCCGAGGTAGCGGTTCAGCTCGAACCGGAGGAACTCCTCCTCGATCCGCGAGTGCGCCAGCAGGAACTCCAGGCCGAGCTCCGGCGTCCAGCGCTCGCCGACCCGCCAGCCGTAGGCGTTCGCGGGGATTGGCAGCTCGAGGTGCATGCCGATGTCGACGATCACGCGAGCGGCCCGGAAGCCTTGTGCGTCGAGCATTCCGAGCTTCGCGCCAGGATCGTCGAGGTAGCCGAGCTCGTCCATCAGCTGCTCGGCGTAGAGCGCCCAGCCCTCGCCGTGGCCGGAGACCCAGCACAGCAAGCGCTGCCAGCGGTTCAACCGGTCCTTGCGGAACGCGGTCTGCCCGATCTGGAGATGGTGCCCCGGAACGCCTTCGTGGAAAGAGGTGGTGACCTCGCGCCAGGTCGTGAACGACGTGACGCCCTTCGGCACCGACCACCACATCCGGCCCGGCCGGCTGAAGTCCTCGCTGGGGCCGGTGTAGTAGATGCCGCCCTCGGACGTCGGCGCGAGGCAGCACTCCATCCGCCGGACGGGTTCGGGGATGTCGAAGTGCGTGCTGGCGAGCTCGTCGATCGTACGATCGGTCAGGTCCTGCAGCCAGGCGCGGAAGCTCTCCTTGTCGGGCAGCTGCAGCGCGGGGTCGGCGTCGAGCGCCGCCACGGCGTCGTCGACCGAGCCGCCGGGAACGATCCGGTCGGAGACCGCGGCCATTTCGGATTCGATCCGGGCCAGTTCCTCCCAGCCCCAGGTGTAGGTTTCGTCCAGGTCGACGACCGCGCCGAGGAAGTAGCGCGAGGCCAGGGCGTAACGATCGCGGCCCACCGCGTCCTTCTCGCCGGCCTTCGGCGCGAGCTCCTGGCGCAGGAACCGCTCGAACTCCCCGAGCGCCTGGCCGGCGGCGCTCGCCCCGCGGTCCAGTGCCGAACGCAGCGGGCCGGAGCCGTCGTAGGTCTCGACCAGGCCGCCGAAGACGTTGTCCTCGTCGGGCTGCCAGGCCCGGCACTGGTCGGCGCACGCCAGCACCTGGCGGCGCGCGGAGACCCGGCCCTGCTCGGCCTCCGACAGCAGGGAACGACGGTAGGCCGCGAGCGCGCCGGGGATCGCGGCCAGCCGGTCGGAGATCGCCTGCCACGACTCCTCGCCGTCGGTCGACATCAGGTCGAACGCGCCACGCATGTCCTGCAACGGGCTCGCGGTGACGTTGAGGTCGCTGGTCAAGAGCCCCGCGTCGTAGAGCTCGACGCTCAGGCCCAGGCGTTCGATCATCGCGGCCTTGGCGACCTGCTCCGAGGCCGTTGCCGCCTCGACGGCTTCCAGGGCGGCGACGGTGCGGCGCTCGAGCTCGGCCCGGGCCGCGAAGCCGTCGGGGGAGTAGTCGGTCAGTTCGTGCTCGTGGCCTGCGATACCCGCGAATGTGGCGCCCACCGGATCGGCGGCGGCGTAGTCGTCAACGTATCGATCAGCGATGTCGTCAGTCGCGCCCATGGCCTGCCACCCTATGCGCGTTTCGGGGAAAGCGGAACGAGATTTAGCGCGGGAGGGCGGAACGCCGCCAGGCACCAGGCCCGGGCCGCAACGGCTGCCGGACGTTGCGCCAGTACGCCGCCCAGCCGGACGCCCTGCCCTTACCTCGCGAGTGGGGCGCGGACGTGGACCGCGCGGCGGCCAGCTTGACGGTCACCGCGGACACGACGGCGGCCAGCTCGGCAGGCGTCGGATCGCCCTTCACGACTTTGAGCAGCGGTTCGTCCACGGCCCCATTGTCGCACCGGCGCCCTACGCCACTAACCGCCGCGGGCGACCTTGGGCGGGAAGACCAGCAGGCCCTCGAGGTGGTCGAACGTCTGCGGCGGCAGCTCGGACAGTGTGCACAGCTCGTTGACCGAACCGAAGCCGCCGACCTTCTCGCGTACGACCGCGATCCGGTGCGCGACCTGCAGCGACAGCTCGGTCGCCTCGGCGAACGCGGTCGGCGGCACGTTGTTGACGTCGATCAGCCCGCCGTCGGGGAAGGCCCGGTGCTCGATGTCGACCCGGCCGATCTGCAGGCGCAACGCTTCGTACGGATCGTCCTCGACCAGCTTGCGCGCGAACTCGCGCGCCCGCGCCTGCTCCTTGGAGGCCTCGATCGCGTCCTGCTGGCGTTCGAGCAGCGTCTTCGGCCGGTCCGGCTGGGGGTAGGGAAGCGGGAGCGGAGGTGGCAGGCCGAACACCCACCGGCGTACGGCCAGGCCGTTGATCATTCCGCCGAACATCAGGAATACCACCGCCCAGATCTGCCCGTCGGCGGTGATCAGCGGCGTCGCACCCATCCCGAGCACCGCGACGATCGTGGCGATGACGTAGAGCGCGGTGACGAAGCCCTGCGCCCAGCTGCGTTTGTAGATCGTCGCCCAGATCATCGCCGGCGCGGTCGCCACCCCGAACGTCAGTCCGGGCGCGAACGCCCACAGCCAGCTGGCGAAGACCCTGGCCGACGACGGCTCGTCGGCGTTGCCGCGGTTGTCCTTCGCGTTGCTCACGGGCGGTTCCCCATGCTCCGTATGTTATCGGTCGCTTACGCTCGCATCAGGACGGCAGTCGCTGCGGGAAGTACAACCGGTCGGCGAGGTGGTCGAACGTCTGTGGCGGCAGCTGGGTGAGTGCGCACAGCTCGGGAAGCGATCCGAACCCGTCGGCCTGCTGTGCGGCTGCCGCCATCTGCGATGCGATGTGACTGGGAAGTCCGGTGGCCGCGGCCAGCGCCTCGCCGGGCACGTTGTTGACGTCGATCAGCCCGCCGTCGGGGAACTCGCGGTGCGGGATGTCGACTCGACCGATCCGCAACTGGTGGGCCAGCTGTGGATCGTTGGCAGCGAGGTTACGGGCGAAGTCCCGAGCCTGCCGCTCGTTCATCGCAGCGGCGAGGACGGCCTGCTGCTGGGCCTGCAACGGAGACATCCAGGCGCCAGGTCGTGGCGGCGGCATGGGCCTCGGTGTGACCTGCTGGATCGCTGGAGGCGTGGCGGGCTTGGGCAGGTCGAACGCCCACCTGCGGATGATCAGCGCGTGGACGGTGCCTGCCATCCAGGCAAGCACCACATATATTCCGACCATCGCATCGGGACTGGTCGGCCAGGCGACGTAGACAACGGTCAGCAACGAGTAGAGCGCTGCGATCAGGGCCTGTCCGAGATGGCGCTTGTGGATGGCCGCCCAGATCATCGCGGGCGCCGTTCCGAGTCCGAGGGTCGCAAGAGGGACGAACGACCAGATCCAGCTTGCGACCACTCGTCCCCGCGATGGACTGTTCATGACGTCACATTAAAGGAAGGCATGGTCACAGAGGAATGTTTCCGTGCTTGCGCGGTGGCAGCGTCTCCCGCTTGGTCCGCAGCAACCGCAGCGCGCGCACGACCTCCACCCGCGTCTCGTGCGGGTGGATGACCGCGTCGACGTAGCCGCGCTCGGCCGCGATGTAGGGGTTGGCGAGCGTGTCCTCGTACTCCTGGATCAGCTCGGTCCGCAGTGCGTCCGGGTCCGAAGCCTCCGCAAGCCGCCGCCGGTGCACGATGTTGACCGCGCCCTGCGCCCCCATCACCGCGATCTGCGCGGTGGGCCAGGCCAGGTTGACGTCGGCGCCGAGGTGCTTGGATCCCATCACGTCGTACGCGCCGCCGTACGCCTTGCGCGTGATCACCGTGACCAGCGGGACGGTCGCCTCGGCGTAGGCGTAGATCAGCTTCGCGCCGTGCCGGATGATGCCGTTCCACTCCTGGTCGGTGCCCGGCAGGAAGCCCGGAACGTCGACGAACGTCAGGATCGGGATGTTGAACGAGTCGCAGGTACGCACGAACCGCGCGGCCTTCTCCGACGCGTCGATGTCGAGGCAGCCGGCGAACTGCAGCGGCTGGTTGCCCACGACTCCGACCGACTGCCCGTCGACGCGCCCGAACCCGCAGACGACGTTGGGCGCGAACAGCGGATGCACCTCGAGGAACTCGCCGTCGTCCAGCACGTGCTCGACGACCGTGTGCATGTCGTACGGCTGGTTCGGCGAGTCGGGGATGAGCACGTCGAGCTCGCGGTCGAGCTCGGTGATCTCCAGCGCGGTCTCGGCGGCGTAGGCCGGCGGCTCTTCGAGGTTGTTCTGCGGCAGGTACGAGACGAGCGTCTTCACCCAGTCGATCGCGTCCTGCTCGTCGGTCGCGAGGTAGTGGGCGTTGCCGCTCTTGGAGTTGTGCGCCAGCCCGCCGCCGAGCTCCTCGAACGACACGTCCTCGCCCGTGACCGTCTTGATGACAGCCGGGCCGGTGATGAACATGTGCGACGTCTGGTCGACCATCACGGTGATGTCGGTCAACGCGGGGGAGTAGACGTGCCCGCCCGCGCAGGTGCCCATGATCAGTGAGATCTGCGGGATCACGCCGGACGCGTGTACGTTGCGCCGGAAGATCTCGCCGTACAGGCCGAGCGAGACCACACCCTCCTGGATCCGCGCGCCGCTGCCCTCGTTGATGCCGATGATCGGGCAGCCGGTCGAAAGCGCGAGGTCCATCACCTTGGTGATCTTCTCGCCGTAGACCTCGCCGAGGCTGCCGCCGAACACCGTGACGTCCTGGCTGAACACGCAGACCTGCCGGCCGCCGATCGTGCCGAAACCGGTCACGACGCCATCGCCGTACGGACGGTTGCGCTCCAGTCCGAAATTCGTCGAACGGTGGCGGGCGAACTCGTCCAGCTCGACGAACGAACTCTCGTCGAGCAGCAGCGCGATCCGCTCGCGCGCGGTCAGCTTGCCCTTGGCGTGCTGTGCCTCGACAGCTCGCTCCGAGCCGGCGTGCACCGCCTCGTCGAGCCGTCGCTCCAGGTCAGCGAGCTTGCCCTTGGTGGTGTGGATGTCGTCGTCCATCGGGCAGCGAGCGTACCTCGCATCCGGAGAGTCGGTTGCCGGTAGCCGACAGATGTTGCGGGCGGAGGTGGTTCGGAGAACAACAGTTGAACGTCGGGGGGCTGTTCACAGCAGTATCTCGGGTGCCGAGATGGCAGTCTCGAACCGGGGCTACGCTGGCAGTATGCCGACCACAGCACCGTCGCGACTGCATGCTCGATTCGAGGTGCCGGCGCCGCTTCGCGCGGACGTCCGCCTGCTCGGAGAGCTCCTGGGCTCCGTCGTTCGAGAATACGGTGGGCAACCGCTGCTTGACGATGTGGAACGGCTCCGTGAGCTCACGATCGGGGCGCACTGTGCTTATCCGGCCCCCGCGGCCTCCGGCCGCACGGGCCCACCCCGCTCCTACGACGACCCCGAAGCGGCCGAGAAGGCCGCCGTCCAGGTGGAGGACCTCGTCGCCGGCTGGACCCTCGAACGTGCCGAGGACGTCGCCCGCGCGTTCACCTGTTACTTCCACCTCACCAACCTCGCCGAGGAGTACCACCGCGTCCGCACGCTGCGGGAGTACGACACCGCCGAGCAGCCCGTCCGCGACTCCGTCGCCGACGCGACGCTGAAGATCCGCGCCGACTACGGCGAGGAGCGCGCGCTCGAGCTGCTCCAGGGCCTGGAGTTCCGGCCGGTGCTCACCGCGCACCCGACCGAGGCGCGCCGCCGGGCCGTCGCGTCCACGATCCGGCGGATCTCCACGCTGCTCGCCGAGCGCGACGACAAGCGGCTGGGTGCTTCCGAGCTGGCCGAGAACCGGCGGCAGCTGCTCGAGGAGGTCGACCTGCTCTGGCGTACGTCCCAGATCCGGGTCACCAAGCCGGGTGTGCTCGACGAGGTACGCACGGCCATGACGGTGTTCGACGACACGCTGTTCCGCGCACTGCCGGCGGTCTACCGCCGCCTCGACGACCAGCTGGCCGGCGAGAGCGCGGGCAGGCAACCGGCGAAGGTGCCCGCGTTCGTGCGGCTCGGTTCCTGGATCGGCGCCGACCGCGACGGCAACCCCAACGTCACCGCCGCCGTGACGCGGAAGGCGATGGAGATCCAGGCCGACCACGTCCTGCGCGCGCTGGAGCGGGCCTGCGAGCGGATCGGCCGTTCGCTGACCGCCGACGCCGCGACCACGCCGCCGTCGCCGGCCGTGCGCCGCACGCTCGACGAGATCCGCGCCGGCCAGCCGGAGCTGGCCGAGGACATCGCGATGCGTTCGCCGGGTGAGCCGCACCGGCAGGTGTTGCTGGTCGCCGCGCGCCGGCTGGCCGCGACCCGCTCGCGGGACGCCGACTTCGCGTTCGCGGGGCCGGAGGAGTTCGTCGGGCAGCTGCGGGCCGTGCAGGCGTCGCTGGCCGGTGCCGGTGCTCCGCGGCAGGCCTATGGCGAGCTGCAGAACCTCATCTGGCAGACCGAGACGTTCGGGTTTCACCTTGCGGAGCTGGAGATTCGCCAGCACTCGCAGGTGCACAGGCAGGCGCTGGAGGAGCTGCGGGCCGGCGGCGAGCTGTCGGCGCAGACCGAGGAAGTGCTGTCGGTCTTTCGCGTGATGGCGCAGATCCAGCAGCGGTTCGGGCCTGACGCGTGCCGGCGTTACGTCGTGTCGTTCACGCAGTCGTCGGGCGACATCGCCGCGGTCTACGAGCTGGCGCGGTTCGCGCTCGGCGACCGGAAGATCGCGCTGGACGCGGTGCCGCTGTTCGAGACCGAGGACGACTTGCGGCGTTCGGTTTCGGTACTCGAGGAGGCGCTGGACCAGGCTGCCGTACAGGCCCGGTTGGCGGAGACCGGCCGCCGCTTCGAGGTCATGCTCGGATACTCCGACTCCGCCAAGGACGCCGGGCCGCTGTCGGCGACGCTGGCGCTGTTCGCCGCGCAAGGCGCGATCGCGAACTGGGCGCGGGACAACGGGATCCGGCTGACGCTGTTCCACGGGCGCGGTGGCGCGCTGGGACGCGGCGGCGGGCCGGCCAACCGAGCCGTGCTGGCGCAGGCGCCGGGTTCGGTGAGCGGGCGGTTCAAGCTGACCGAGCAGGGCGAGGTGATCTTCGCCCGCTACGGCGACTCGGTGATCGCCCAACGCCACATCGAGCAGGTCTCCGCGGCGACGCTGCTCGCGTCCACACCGGCGGCGGAGGAACGGACGGGCCGCGCCGCCTCGACGTTCGCCTCGATCGCGACGACGATGGACGACGCGGCGCGGAGCGCCTACCACGGTCTGGTGCGGTCGGACGGCTTCGCCGACTGGTTCAGCCAGGTGACGCCGGTCGAGGAGCTGGGCCAGCTGCCGATCGGGTCTCGCCCGGCCCGGCGCGGGCTGGCGGCCTCCTCGCTGGAGGACCTGCGGGCGATTCCGTGGGTGTTCGCGTGGACACAGGCGCGGGTCAACCTGACCGGCTGGTACGGCGTCGGATCCGGGCTGGAGGCCGTCGGCGACCTGGCCGAGCTGCAGCGGGCCTACCGCGAGTGGCCGCTGTTCAACGTCATGCTCGACAACGTGGAGATGTCGCTCGCCAAGACCGACGCCCGGATCGCACGGCGCTATCTCGAGCTGGGCGGGCGGCCGGAGCTGACCGAGCAGGTGCTGGCCGAGCACGCGCGGACGACGCAGTGGGTGCTGCGGATCGCGGGGCACGATCGGCTGCTGGAGAACCGGCGGGTGCTGGGCCGGGCGGTCGAGCTGCGCAACCCGTACGTCGACGCGCTGTCCTACCTCCAGCTGCGGGCGTTCCGGACGTTGCGTACCGAGGGTGTCTCCGAAGGCGAGGCCGATCGCCTGCGCCGCCTGGTGTTGCTCACGGTCAACGGGGTGGCCGCGGGTCTGCAGAACACCGGCTGACCCCGCCACGTGCCCCGAGCGTGGGTGCGGCAATGACCACGGGTGCTCGGTCATTTAGCCACGCGGCGGAGCCGCCTGGACGCCGTTTTCGGTCAGGCTTGGCGGCCGCGACGGATCCTATATCTGATAGGAAACGTAGCTAGGACCGCTGAAACGACCCATCCAAGGGAGGGACTGGCCGGCATGCCAGCACCGCAAGAGTCGATCGACAAGCTCCGCGCCCGTCGCTTCGGGCTGTTCGTGCACTGGGGCCTCTACGCCCTTCCTGCCCGCCACGAGTGGGTGAAGAAACGCGAGCAGATCACCGACGCCGACTACCAGAAGTACTTCGATCACTTCGATCCCGACCTGTACGACCCGTCGGTCTGGGCGCAGGCGGCCGCCGACGCCGGCATGAAGTACACCGTGCTGACGACCAAGCACCACGAGGGTTTCTGCCTGTTCGACAGCAAGCTCACCGACTACAAGGCCACCAACACGCCGTACGGCAAGGACCTGGTGCGTCCGTTCGTCGATGCGTTCAAGGCCGAAGGGCTGGGTGTCGGCTTCTACCACTCGGTGATCGACTGGCACCACCCCGACTACACGCCGGACACGATCCACCCGCAGATCGACGACGAGGACTGGCGCAAGCAGAACGCCGGCCGCGACATCTCGAAGTACCGCGACTACCTCCACGGCCAGGTCGAGGAGCTGCTCACCAACTACGGCGACATCGACGTGATGTGGTTCGACTTCTCGTTCCCCGGCCGGGAGGCGTACGGCTTCCCCGGCAAGGGGCACGAAGACTGGGGTTCGGAGCAGCTCGCGGCGCTCGTTCGGCGCCTGCAGCCGCAGATCCTGATCAACAACCGCCTCGACTACCCGCAAGAGGCCGACTTCGTGACGCCGGAGCAGGTGCAGCCGCGCACGAACCCGATCGTCGACGGCCGTGAGGTGCCATGGGAGGCCTGCCAGACGCTGAACGGCAGCTGGGGCTACGACCGGGACAACCTCGACTGGAAGTCGCCCGAGCTGCTGATCAAGATGCTGGTCGACTCGGTGTCCAAGGACGGCAACCTGCTGCTGAACGTCGGCCCGACCGGCCGCGGCGAGTTCGACGACCGCGCGCTGTCGACGCTGAAGCAGATCGGCCGCTGGACGCGCCGCAACGGGCGCTCGATCTACGGCGCCGGCCGTTCGGAGTTCGAGGCGCCGGCCGACGTGCGCTACACACAGAACGGCGACCGGCTCTACGCCCACGTCTTCTCCTGGCCGTTCCGGCACCTGCACCTGCCCGGGCTGGCGGGCCGGGTGAAGTACGCGCAGCTGCTGCACGACGCCTCGGAGGTCCGGTTCCGCGAGTACGCCGGCCAGGAGACCGACAGCAACGTCGGCGTAAGGGACATCCCGGTGGGCACGGTCACGCTCGAGCTGCCGGTACAGAAGCCGGACGTCGAGGTGCCGGTCGTGGAGATCTTCCTGCGCTGAGGCGCACGGCCTAGGCCGCGCCGCGCAAATATCGCCTGGCTCGCGACGCCCCGCATCCACGCTGCCGCCCTCGCGAACCTTGCGAGTATGCCCGACACGAGCTTCGGCCCGCGAGAGCGGCAGCGCGGCGCGGATGCGCCGCGAGCTTAACCACCGCTACTTGTGCGACACGGCCTAAGGTGGCCGGGTGAGCATCGACCGGCCACCCCTCTCCGCCGGCGAGTTGCGGACCCGGCTCGGCGTTCTGATCGCCGACCTGGACGTACGCGACGAGACCGGCTCGACCAACGCCGACGTACGCGAGCTGGCCGCCGCGGGTGCCCCCGAGTGGACCGTCGTGGCCGCCGAGCACCAGGTGACCGGCCGCGGGCGGCTGGACCGGGTGTGGACCTCGCCGCCGCGTGCCGGGCTGACGTTCTCCGTACTGCTGCGGCCCGGCGCCGACGTGCCCACCCGGCGCTGGACCTGGCTGCCGATGCTCGCCGGCTGCGCGGTCGTCGAGGGCATCGCGGAGGCGACCGGAGTCCAGGCGAAGCTGAAGTGGCCGAACGACGTCCTGGCGGGGGACCAGGACCTCAAGCTCTGCGGCATCCTGCTGGAGGCGGCGGCCACGCCGGCCGGCGTGGCCGCCGTCATCGGCATCGGCCTGAACGTCTCCACCCAGGCCGATGAGCTGCCAGCGCCCACGGCCACCTCGCTCGCGCTGGAGGGTGCGGCCGGCCCGGATCGGGCGGCGTTGCTCCAGGCGATCCTCGTCTCGTTGCACCGGCTGTACGACGCCTGGCAGGCGGGCGTGGGCGAGCCCGGCGCGCTGCTGGAGCTCTACAGCTCGCTCTGCGCCACTGTGGGCCGCCGGGTCCGCGTCGAGCTCGGTCCGCAGGAGTGGGTAGAGGGTCAGGCGACAGGGATCGACGACGACGGGCGGCTGGTCGTCCGTACGCCGGACGGCGGCGAACGCGCGTTTGGTGCGGGTGATGTAGTGCACGTTCGCTGACGGACTGGCATGATCCTCCTGTCGGGGAAGAGCGGGACACGAGAGAAGGATCTGGCGATGGGCATCTCCGCCAAGGCGCTTGGTCAGGACGAAGAGGTCATCCTCGAGCTGCGTACGCACTGGAAGGCTCTGTTCTGGCCGGCCGTCGTGCTCGTGCTGGTGGTCGCGATCGCCGCGGCCGGTGTGACGTTCATGCCCACGGGCGAGTACCAGCAGTACCTCCAGCTCGGCGTCGTCGCCCTCGCGGTGATCGTGCTGTTCATCTGGGTGGTGTGGCCGTGGCTCAACTGGTTCTCGGCGACGTACGTCGTCACCAACCAGCGGCTGATCACGCGTCGGGGCGTGCTGACCCGTACCGGCCGCGACATCCCGCTCGGCCGGATCAACGACGTCTCCCACGAGCGGCAGCTGTCCGACCGGATCCTCGGCTGCGGCACGCTCGTCATCTGGTCGGCCGGTGAGCAGGGCCGGGTCGAGCTGCACGACGTGCCCAGGGTCGAGGAAGTGCAGCGGACGATCTCCGAGCTGCTGTTCAGCAAGGACGGCGTCAACGACGACGACCCGCCGGCTCAGCAGCGCGGGTAGGGCCGGACGGCGTGCACAGCTACGACGGCGTAGCCCTCCGGGCGCACCACGACGGCCTGGTTGCCGAACTGGTGATGGACCGGCCCGAAGCGCTGAACGCCGTGTCCACCGACCAGGCCCGCGCGATCGCCACCGGGTGCGTGGAGCTGGCGGCGCGGGGCAGCATCCGCGCTGTGGTCCTGTCCAGTGCGGGTGAGAAGGCGTTCTGCGTGGGCGCCGACCTGAAGGAACGCAACAACTTCAGCGACGCCGAGCTGCTGGCGCAGCGCCCGGTGATCCAGGCGATGTTCAACGGCGTACTCGGGCTGCCGATGCCCGTGATCGCGGCCGTCCACGGCTACGCCCTGGGCGGCGGCTTCGAGCTGGCGCTGTCCTGCGACCTCATCGTGGCCGACGAGACCGCGGTGTTCGGGTTGCCCGAGGTGACCGTGGGGCTGGTGCCCGGCGGTGGCGGCACGCAGCTGCTCGCCCGGCGGATCGGCTCGTCCCGGGCAGCCGACCTGATCTTCACCGGCCGCCGGGTCCCGGCTTCGGAGGCCGCGAACCTGGGCTTCGCCGACCGCGTGGTCCCGGCCGGCGAGGCACGTACGGCGGCGCTCGAGCTGGCCGCGGCGATCGCCGCCAACTCACCGGTCGGCGTACGAAACGCCAAGCGCGCGTTGCGTCGCGGCCTGGACGTCGACCTGGCGGCCGGGTTGGACATCGAGGACTCCGCCTGGCGGGCGACGGCCTTCTCCCCGGACCGCCGCGAGGGAATCGCGGCGTTCAACGAGAAGCGCCGCCCCGAATGGCCCTGAGCTCACTCACGTCCACGGTCTGAGCAGGCGGCTGGAGGCTGAACGGCTTTCCGTAGTCGACGAACTCGACGTAGCTGAGCATCAGCTCGACCTCGAGGATGTACGGCGGCCCTTCAGCCGCGACGTAGAGGGTGGCCCCCTGAGACTCGACGGGCACGGCGGGCACTCCGTGAAGTGTCGTGGGTGCGCCCACCTTCCCGCCGGAGAAGTTGAGGTCGCCGAGGTGCACGTTCAGCGTGCTCGGCAGTGAGCAGAACAGGACGAACGGAGCGTAGTCCGGGTCGCGGACGGTCGTCCGGAGGTACGTGCCATCCAGCAGGTGGGCCGCCTGTTCGTCTCCGGCCTTGAGCCAGTACGCCCGGTCGGACTTGAGATAGAACTCCTCGCCGTCGACGAACATGTCGATCGCGGAGCCGCCGGGGCTCACGCGGACGGCCGCTCGCCGCCCTTCGAAGCGGGCCTCGACGGTGACCTTGTCGTCCTCACCTACCCGGACGCGTACCGAGGGCGCGGACAGCGTGGCCCGCGTGGCACGTTCGACGATCTCCGACGGCTCCAGCTCCGCGACCCCGTTGCCGCTGACCGTCGGCGTCACGGCCGGATTCGACGCCGCTGTCGGGCCGGATGTCATCGACAGGCTCAGATAGGCCGTCGGATCGGCGGTCGGCTCCTCGCCCGCGCATCCGGCGAGTGCGGCCGGCCCGGTGAACGCCAGTACCAGCAGCGCGCTGCGGGCCGGCCAGGTGTGATCTCGCATCTCCCCTCGAACGACTCAGCTGAGCTTGTCCACGTCGAGCACGAGCCGGCTCGGCGGCTTCCTGACCGTCACCGGCTTGCCGGGCTCCAGCAGGTCGATGTAGTCGTCGCCCGTGCCCGGGACGATTCGCAGGAGGTACGGCTTGCCCTCGGTCGCGACCCAGAACAGGCCGCCTTCGACGTCGGTGAGCTCCAGCGCGGGCACGCCGTTCACCGTCCCTGTCTTGCCCTTCCTGACGTAGACGGCCTCGCCCGGCTCGGGCAGATCGGCCAGCAACGTCGACATGGACGTGATCGAGACGAACTCGGCGAAATCCTTGTCGCTCTTGGTCTTGAGCCACTTACCGGCGAGCAGCCGCGCGCCCTCCCGGCCGGCGTACTCGGTGAGGAATCCCTTGTCACCCTTGATGTACACCGTCGACCCGATGACGATCAGGTCGATGCGGTCACCGTTCAGCGTGAGGTGGCCTGCGACGTTCGAGCCCTGGGCTCGAACGTCCATGGTGATGCGGTCGCCCTTGTCGGAGAACTTGCCACGCATGCGCACCGACGTGAGCTTCGTGGTGGCGTCCTTGGTGCGCACGAGGATCTCGGCCGGCGCCAGCTGGGTGATGCCGTTGCCGATGATCGTGGGCGTGGGCGTGGGCGTCGGTGTGGGCGTTGGAGTAGCCGTCGCCGGTCGCACGCTGGCCGTTGGCGGCGGCGTGGAGTCGGTGAGCGGCAGGTCGCCGGCGCATCCGGCGATTGCGGTCAAAGAGATCAAAACAGGTAGCAATGCGATGCGTGGACGCACGGTCCCCTCCCCTGGACAAAGCGGAAGGCCTCCCCGTCCCCCGCTGTGTACGGGATGACGTCCGGGGAAGGGGTTTGGTTGCCGTGTTATGAATGACGTTGTGGCAGCACTGACGCACCTCGACCTGCCCGGCTCGGTCTCGATCCGGGAGGTCGGCCCGCGCGACGGCCTGCAGAACGAGCCGCCGGTCGACACCGCGGGCAAGATCGAGCTCCTCGACGCCCTGTCCCGCACGGGCCTGCGGCGGATCGAGGCGGTGAGCTTCGTTTCCCCGAAGGCGATCCCGCAGATGGGCGACGCCGACGAGGTGTGGGCGAAGGCGGCCAGGCAGCCCGGCGTGCGCTACTCCGCCCTCGTACCCAACCTCAAGGGTGCGCAACGGGCGCTTGACGCGGGCTTCGAGGAGTTCGAGGTCGTCGTGTCGGCCTCGCAGACGCACAACCGCGCCAACGTCAACCGTACGGTCGAGGAGTCACTCGCCGACATCGAACGCATCGTCGCGCTCGCCCACGACCGCGGAATCCCTTGCGAGGTAGTGGTTTCGACCGCCTGGGGCTGCCCGTACGAAGGCGACCTCCCGGTCGATCAGGTGGTCTCGGTGGCGCGCCGGGCACTCGACCTCGGCGCCGACGCGCTGGCCTACGGCGACACCACTGGCATGGCGACCCCCACGCGCGTGATCGAGCTGGTCAACCACACCAGTGAAATCCTCGGCGACCGGCGGCTCACGCTGCACTTCCACAACACCCGCGGCACGGGCCTGGCCAACGTCCTCACGGCCCTGCAGCTCGGCGTCACCCACTTCGACGCGAGTGTCGGCGGGCTCGGCGGCTGTCCGTACGCTCCCGGCGCGAGCGGCAACATCGCCACCGAGGAGCTCGTCCACATGCTGCACGACATGGGCGTCGAGACCGGAGTCGACCTCGACGCCCTGCTCGCGGCAGCGGCCCTGGCCGAGCGCCTGGTCGGGCACGAGCTGCCCTCGCAGGTGCTGCGGGCAGGGCCGCGCACCAGGCTGACCCCGGCCGGCTGATCCAGCAGCCGGCCGGGACGTTCGTTCTACAGCGTGCCGAGTACGTACGGCGCCGGGTTGTCAGCCGACGGGTCGTAGTGCACCGGGTCGGTCAGCAGCTCGCACTTCGCGGTGAGGGAGCAGGCGACCAGTGCGGTCTTGTCATCCGGCGTGACCTTGCCCTCGGCGTCTGGGCCGTTGTCCCAGGCGCTTAGCACCAGGCGGGCCTGGTCCTCGGATCGGAAGCGGTCCCAGCTCACCTGGTCGACCAGCCCTGCGTCGACCTTCAGCAGCTGCTTGCCCGTACGGGCGTCGACGACGACCACCCACGCGGGCCCGGCGCCGGGCGCCTCGAACTGCCACGCCGCGGCGTACTTGCCGTCCGGAGAGAAGCTGACCACCTCCAGGTCACAGTGCCTCCAAAGCCGCTTGGGCTCGCCGCCGGCCCTGGTGTCGTACACGCCCGCGCAGGGCTTGGTCCCGATCTGGTAGCCGGCGAGCAGTCCGGTGCCCGGATCGGTTGCCGTCAGGTTGTTCGGTTCCTTGATGGGGGTCACCTGCTTACTCGCGGGATCCCAGAGAGCGACGTCCGGCCGGTCGTCACTGGCCGGGGTCATGAGGGCTACGCGGTCTCCAGTGAAGCCCATGACGTCGTACTCCTTGGAAGGCACCACGTCGGAGATCATCTTGCCGTTGGCATCGGCGATGAACGTCACCTTCTGCTCGGAACCTGTCTTCAGCTGGGACCAGGCGAACTGGGTCCGGTCCGCCGAGACGACGGGAACACTCGGATCCGTTCCCACGTCCATCGAGCCCTCCGCGATCGTCTGGCGGTCCTCCGCGGTAACCACGTCGAGCGCGCGCGACGTGCCCGCGTCGGCGTCATGGAAGACGAGATAGCCGGGACCGCCGTCATCGAGGGTGACTCGCCCCAGCAACGTCGGTACCGACTTCTCCTTGATCTTCTCGTTGCCGTCGAAGATCGTCTTCTGCTTCGCGTCCCACCAGATCGCGTCGGACGTTCCGCGCTGGAGCTGGTCGAAGTCGAGCTTGACCTCGGCCCCTTGCTTCCGCGCGGACGGGTCCTCGGTCTGGTCCGAGGTCTGGCTGACCGTCGGCTCGGCCGATGTCGTTGTGGTCTCCGTGGGGCCGGTCTTGGCCGACGCGGAAGGTGAGGTGGTCCCGCAGGCGGTAAGCGGCACCGCCAGAGTGAGCGCGACGGCGGCGGCCGCGACGCCGGTGATCCGGCCGCGTCCGCGGTGCGGTTGCTGGTAGGTCGACATGCTGAACTCCATCCCGTTTTTGCTTGGTTTGTCGATATTCCGGCTAGTTGGTCGGTAGCGCGTAGAGGTTCGAGTTCACCCACGGAAGCGGGTCGCCGACCAGCTCGCACGTGCCGAACAGGTCGCAGCGGACCAGGGCGTTGTCGTCCTGTGAGTACGCGTTGAGAACAACGTGGGCGCTGTCGGCCTCCCAGGCAACGCCATCCCAGGAGGTGGCCCGCAGCTTCAGCACGTCGCGTCCGTTACGCAGGTCCACGAAGGTGTACGTCACGTCCGTGACGTCGCCTTCGGTGGGCGGCGACAGCACGGCGTACCGGCCGTCCGGGGAGAGGCTGACCACCTCCATCCCGCAGCCCCCGCGCCACAGCTGCCGGTCGCCGTCGTTCACGTCGATCACGGCGTTGCACAGCTCTTCGGCGGGGTTCCCCGTCTGTACGGCCACCAGCTCTTTGGCCGGGACAGTGGCCGCGGCGGACAGTGCGTCCTTGACGGTCCTCACCTGACCGGAGCGCAGGTCCCAGACATGGGTCTGGACAAGGTCCTTGTCGTCGTACCGAGACGAGAGGATCACGCTGTCGCCAGCAAACCCGGTGACCTCGGAGAGGAAGTCGAACCTCTTGCGGTGCAGGACCTCTCCGGAGCTCGAGGCCACGTTGACGCCGTGATCCTCACCGGTCGTGTACGCGATCTGCTTGGCGTCGGCCGAGACGGCGAACGATTCGGCCTGGTCGGTCAGCTGCTTCCCGGCGCTCTCGCCGCCCACCAGGTCGAGCCGGGCGCCGACCTCGCTGGTGGTCTGGAACATGGCGTAGCGAGTGGCGCCTTCGAAGCTGAGCCGGGCGAAGAGCTCGGGTCTCGCGTTCTGTCCAAGCGGCAGGCTCTGCTTGCCCCAGCGGAGGACACCGTTCTTCGCGTCCCACCAGGCCACGCTCGTGGTGCCGTGGCGCAGCTTGTCGAAGTCGATGCTGATCGGCTTGGAGTCAGCCGGCAGCGGCTTGGGCGCCTGGGTCCGGCTGGGCGTGGGTTTCGTGCTCGGCGTCGGGGTGTTCACCACCTGGTCCCCGGGCGTGGCGAGGTTGATCACCTGCGTACCAGCCGTGACGACGGCGGCGAGTGCTGCGGCAGCAACGACCACGGTCGCGATCCTGCGCTGGCGGCGGATCCTGCGGGACTTCCGGAACGCGCCCGGAGCGATGTCGGTGCCGTCCCAGCTCTGGTCGGCCTGCCTTCGCATCCAGGCAGCGAGCTCGTTCTCAAGCTGCTTGGTCATCGCAATCCCTTCGCCGCGTCGGCGGTCGTCGTACTGGCGTACTTGTCGCGCAGGGCGGCCAGTGCGCGACTGGTGGAGCTCTTGACCGTTCCGACCGAGCAGTCCATGATCTCGGCGGTCTCGGCCTCGCTGAGTCCTTCGAGGTAGCGGAGGACGATCGCCACGCGCTGCCTGGGCGGCAGGCTGTGGACGTACTCCTTCAGCTCGTCGCGGTCTTCGGCGCCGAGGTCAGGCTCCGCCGCTGGGCGATTCGGCAGGTCGTCCGTGGTGTGCTCCAGGCGCCGCCAGGCGCGGCGCCACCAGCTGGTGTGCTCGTTGACCATCGCCCGCCGCACGTACGCGTCGAGCGCCTGCTTGTCCCGGATGCGGTTCCAGGACAGGTAGACGCGTGCCAGCGCTGTCTGCACGAGGTCCTCCGCGGCATGGTGATTGCCGGTGAGGACATAGGCGGTACGTAGCAGCGCCCGTTGTCGTGCGGCCACGTACTCACTGAAGGCCTCGTCAAATGCCTCCGCCACCGCGAACCCCTCCGTTCGTCTATGCCATGTGAGGACGCGGTCCAGATCGGAAGGTTGCCCCGGATTGGGGAGAAGTTATAGTACGATCGTACATGTACGTTTGTACTGGTGGTGATGAAGCTTTGGTGAGCGGGGCTGGGCGTTCTGCTGGGCGCCGCCGGGATCCGGAAGGCCGGCGCCAGGCGCTGACGGCTGCCGTGCTGGAGACGATCGCCGAGGTTGGCGCGGGCCGTACGACCCACCGCGCGGTGGCGGCCCGCGCCGGCCTCCCGCTCGGCGCGACGACCTACTACTTCCCGACGCTGAACGACATGATCGCCGCCGGCCTCCAAGCGGCGACGGAAGCCGCGCGGGAAGAGCTGCGCTCCTGGACGATGCAGATCCGGACGAGCGCGAACGTGCCGCGCACCGTGGCGTTGCTGATCGAACACTATGTGGCTGACCGCGCCAGAGCCCTGCTGGAGTACGAGCTCTACCTCTCCGCCGCCCGCGACGCGCGGCTGCGGCCGCTGGCCAAGCTCTGGCTCACCAACATCCGCGACTCCCTTACGCCGGTGGCCGGCGAACGCGCGGCCCGCGCAGCCGCCGCCCTCATCGACGGCACAGTGCTCGAGGCCATCGCCACGGCCCAACCTCTCGACACCAGTGAGTTGGAACAGAGCTTGAAGCGCCTCCTCACCTGAGCCGAGCCGCGCTTGTGGCCCGCGGGACCGCTCGCCCCAGGCGGCCCGCTCCACTGCTGGCGACTATCCCGCCCAGGCCGACGAGCCACGTCCACGCATCACGCAGAGCGGTCGAGCAGGGCTGCTGTGCTGGCCGCCGCCAACTGCGCCTGCCCTGCGCCGCTGGCTGCGGTGTTCGCCCCCCGGCGCCGGCGCGCGTCGCCTGCAAGCTTTCTGTCGAGCGGCCGAGCCGGGTGTGCTGTGCTGGCACCTGCGCCGGCCGTGCGGGCGTGACCCGCCGGCGGCCGAGCCGTCTGCCGTCATCTGGGCGGCGGCTGCCCGCCTTGCGCCGCTGAGCTGCGGCGCTCACCAGTCGCGCCGACGCGGATCAGCGCGGGCCGAGTATCTGGTCCACCTGGGTCAGGAGCTCCTGGCTCGCCTTGGCCACGCCGTTCACGTCGAAGAGGGCGGGGCAGCTGCCGCGCAGGACGCGGATCTCGTATCGGCCGCCCACGCGGTCGGTCAGCAGGAGGATGTCGATCGGGCCGGTGTAGGTGTCCCATTCGCAGGTGATCGTTCGCTGCTTGGCCGACTGGTTGGCCAGCCCGCGCAGGCTCTCCGCCTGCTCCGGCGGCAGCTCCTGCTGCTTCCTCAGCTCACCCAGGTCGTCGGAGCCGCTGTAGCGGCACAACCGTCCACCAGCAGCCGGCTGCGGAACGGCGCTGTCCGGGTCACGCGTGTAGGACTCGTAGAGCTGCTTTTGCCGCCCCTTCTCTCCGGGCTCGAGCCGAACCGGGCACTGCGGCACGATCGGCGGCGTCGACGGCGGGCTGATCTCCAGCCGCTGCTGCTCGGCGAGCGACTCGGCGGACCCCACGATGCGACTGGCGCCCATCCGGAACGCCTGGCCGGACTGCGCGTACCCGCAGCCGTACGCCTGGAACGTGGTCACGACCCTCCGCCCGTCCGGGTAGCCGAGCACCAGGTCGTACGTGGTGCCCAGCTCCATCGTGCAGACGGCGTTCGGGTCGACCGCCGGCAGCGCGTTCAGCTCGCCGGCCAGTTTCGCCGCGTTGGCCGGGTCGAAGACGACCTGGGAGAGCGCGCTGTCCCCGCCGCCGGCACCGGCCGGGTTGTCGCGGGCGCAGAGCCGAGCGCTGTCCGCGCCATCAGGCACGAGCGGTCCGGCCGCCCCCGGGACGGGCACGCCCATCGCCGCGTCGTGAGCGGGGCACTTCAGCGCGGCGTCGGGCTGCCCACGCACCAGCCGCTTGCCGATGTCGACCAGCTGGTCGCCGCCGAGGCGGTACTCGTTGCCGTACTTCGTCACCCCACACCCGAACGACTCGAAGGCGATCACCGCCCGCCGCCCGTCCGGGTAGCCGAGCACCAGGTTGTACGTCGGCCCGAGTTCCGACGTGCACGTCGGGTTGAAGCTGCCGGACGGAAGCCGGTTCAACGCCGCCGTCAGCTCGCCGACGCCACGGGTGAGGGTGGCCTTCATCAGCTCCGGATCGCCGGGCATCGCCTCGCCGGCGCCCATCCGGCCCGGGCAGAAGCGGGCGGACACCGCGCCGTCCGGCACCAGCGGTCCGGAGCCGGTCCACCGAGACCCGCCGGGCGCCGACGGTTCCGGGCAGCCCAGGTCGCCGACGTCGCGAGTGCCAGTCACCAGGCCGTCGTCGACTGAGCCACCGATCAGGCGGCTGAGTACGGGAGGTGCCGCCACACCGGCCACGACCAGGACGACCGCCGCCGCGACCACGGCGATCCCGACCCGGCGCCGCCGGCGGCGGATCCTGGTCTCGGTCTGGTCGTACCGGCTCGGATTGCCCGGCAGCCCGTCGGTGGCGCTGCTCAGCGCACCCCGCAGGCGGCTCTCGAAGTCGTCGGTCATCGCTCCTCCTCGACGAGTGCGGTCACGAGCGGGGAGGAACGCAGGCGGGCCAGCGCACGGGCTGTCTGGCTCTTGACCGTGCCGACCGTGCAGGCAAGGATCGTGGCGGTCTCGGCCTCGGTCCGGTCCTCGAAGTACCGCAGCACCACGACCGCCCGCTGCCCGCGCGGCAGCTTGGCCAGCGCCCGCAGCAGCGTGGTCCGCTGGTCCACACCGGCGTACTCGTCGGCGCCGGAACGATCCGCCGGCTCCGGCGGCTCCTCGGTGGGCAGCTCGGCACGCCAGCGCCGCCGCCACCAGGTGGCGTACGTCGTGTAGAGGACCCGTCGCACGTACGCCTCGCCGGCGCCGTCGCGGCTGACCCGGCGCCAGTGCCGCCAGGTCTTGGCGAGCGCCGTCTGCAGCAGATCTTCGGCCTGGGCCGCGTCGCCGGTCAGGAGGTACGCCGAGCGCAGCAAGGCCTGGGAGCGGCCCGCCACGAACTCGGCGAACGTGATCTCCTGCGCGTCGGCGGCGTCCTCGATCTGGTGGACGTCTCCGGTACCCGTCGTCATCGCGTCCCTCCCAACCCCGACAACCACTTGGATGCCTACGAAGGTTGTCAGGTTCGTTCGGCAGCGTTTCCGGTCGCGACAGATGACCACGCAGCGTGTCGGCCGTACCATCGAGTCATGATGCGCGACGGGGAGTCGGTTGGCCGTGCGGACTCGCCCAACGGGGCGAACCCGCAGCGCGCCTTGCGAGTGATGGTCGCAGAGGACGACGTGGCCATCGCTGATCCGCTTGCCCGGGCACTGCGCCGTGAGGGCTACACCGTCGAGTTGACACCGACCGGTGAGATCGCGATCGACCGAACCGCCAGCGGCGAGATCGACCTGCTCGTCCTCGATCTCGGGCTGCCCGACATCGACGGGCTGGAGGTCTGCCGGCAGCTGCGCAAGGACGGCAGCCGGGTGCCCGTTCTCGTACTGACCGCCCGCGCGGACGAGGTCGACACGGTCGTCGGGCTGGACGCCGGCGCCGACGACTACGTCACCAAGCCGTTCCGGCTGGCCGAGCTGCTGGCCCGCGTACGCGCGCTGCTGCGGCGCAACCCGCCCGAGCCGGCGGCCGCCGTCGCCGAGAGCAGTGGTGCGCCGGACGCCGTCGTCGACCGGCACGGTGTACGCATCGACCCGCAGTCCAGGCGGGCCTGGCTCAACGGCGACGAGCTGCACCTGACGGCGAAGGAGTTCGACCTGCTGCGGGTGCTGCATCGCGACGCCGGCAAGGTCGTCACGCGTGAGCAGCTGATGAACGAGGTGTGGGAGACGACCTGGTGGTCGTCGACGAAGACGCTCGACATGCACATCTCGTGGCTGCGCCGCAAGCTCGGCGACGACGCCTCCAAACCGCGCTACATCGCGACGGTGCGCGGCGTGGGGTTCCGCTTCGAAACCGATCCGTCGAACCCTTCGGCTTCGTCCACACCGTCCACTCCGTCGGCGACGTCGTAGGGCCGGGGAGCGATGCGCCGGCGGCTGGTCGTCACCACCACGGTGGTCGCGATGGTGACCGCGACCATGTTCGGCGTACCGATCGGGCTGTTCGGGCAGCGCTACTTCGGCCGCGGCTGGCAGGAGTTCTTCGCGATCCTCGGCTTCGGCCTGGCAGCGGTGGCCGTGGCGGTGGTGTTCGGGTTCTGGCAGGCCCGGCGGCTGTCGGCCCAGCTGGGCGAGCTGGCCGCGGCGGCCGAGCGTCTGGGCTCCGGCGACCCGCGGCCGCACCTGCGGCGTTACGGCGTACCCGAGCTCGACCGGGTGGCCGAGATGCTCGACGTGAGCGCGCGCCGGATCGCCGAGACGCTGGCCGCCGAGCGGCAGCTGTCGCAGGACGCCTCGCACCAGTTGCGTTCGCCGCTCACGGCGCTGTCGATGCGGCTGGAGGAGATCCTGGCCGCCGACGACTCCGCGGTCGTACGCGAGGAGGCGGCGATCGCGCTCGGGCAGGTCGAGCGGCTGTCACAGGTCGTCGAGCGACTGCTCACGCAAAGTCGTGACTCCCACGCGGCCCGCGCGACGCTGGTCGACGTCGACACGGTCGTACGCCAGCAGGTCGAGGAGTGGCGGCCGGCGTTCCAGCGGGCGCGCCGGCGGATCGAGGTCACGGGGTTGGCCGGCCTCTCGGTCGCGGCGACGCCGGGGACGCTCGGCCACATCCTGGCGACGCTGCTGGAGAACGCCCTGCACCACGGCGGCGGCACCGTGTCCGTCCGCCGCCGGACGACCGGCGTACGTCCGGGCGGCTCAGTCGTGATCGAAGTGTCCGACGGTGGGGCGGGGGTGCCGGAGGAGCTGGGGCAGCGGATCTTCGAGCGGGCAGTGAGCGGACGGAGCGGCACCGGGCTGGGCCTGGCCCTGGCCCGCGACCTCGCCGAGGCCGGTGGGGGCCGGCTGGAGCTGGTCTCACGGCGGCCGGCGGTGTTCGCGGTCTTCCTACCGCGCGGAAACCCGCCGGCGGCCGCCGCCGATGATCCGTCCCGGCAGGGCGCGCCCGCGGGGGATGCCGGCGTGCGCTCGAAGGATGCCCAAGCCAGCTCGCGAGCCTCGTCCAACGGATCGGGTGGCGCGTCGCGGAAGACGAAGCGGCGGTAGCGCCAGAAGCTGGCACGAGACCTCGCCGGTCGCGGGCGGATGGCGGCTGGCCCTGGTGTCGCAGCGGGCTCGCGGCTTGTTCGCGGTGCTCTCCCGCGTGGAACCTGTCGTCTGCGGCGCTCGGCGCGGGGTGGTGCGCCCGCCGGGGATGTGGCTCAGCGGCCGGAAGAAGCCCCGGCCGGCTCGCGGGCGTCGTCGTCAAGCGGGTCCGGTGGCGCGTCGCGGAAGACGAAGCGGCGGTAGGACCAGAATCTGAAGAGAGTGCCGAGGCCGATGCCGATGAAGTTGGCGATGTTGTCGGTGACCGGGCCGGACAGCTGCAGGACGTAGAGCACGAGGCCGAGAACGGCCAGGTTGATCACGAGCCCGGCGAAGTTGAGCAGGAAGAACAGCCCGTACTCGTGGTGCATGGCCCGGCGCTCACGATGCCGCCACGTCCAGTAGCGGTTGCCGAGGTACGTCACGACCGTGGCCAGCGCGATCGAGATCGCCCGAGCCGTCAGCGGCTTGTGGTGCAGCAGCCCGGCGCCACCGAAGTCGTAGCGCAGCAGGTTGAAGACGCCGATGTCCACGATCATGCCGACAGCGCCCACGAGGCCGAACTTGGCGACCTCGTGCACCATGTGCTCCGCCTTGCGGTACAGCGCGATGACAGCTTTCAACAGCTCAGACCTTCCGGGACAAGTCCGCCGACTCTATCGAGGTTTGCCGAAGCCCGCCCGGCGGGCTGGCA
Organism: Flindersiella endophytica; assembly: GCF_054779015.1. Classification (NCBI taxonomy): domain Bacteria; kingdom Bacillati; phylum Actinomycetota; class Actinomycetes; order Propionibacteriales; family Nocardioidaceae; genus Flindersiella; species Flindersiella endophytica. The sequence goes on along the minus strand of NZ_BAAGYY010000023.1, from coordinate 129,653 downwards.
CGGGTCCGTTAGTCTCCGAAATCGTGGCGAAGCTTGCAGGTGTACCAACTGTCGGAATGATCGGCGGCGGGCAGCTGGCCCGGATGACCCATCAGGCGGGCATTCCGCTCGGCGTCGACTTCCGGCTGCTGGCCGAGGGACCGGACGTCTCGGCGGCCCAGGTGGTCCGCGACGTGACCGTCGGCGACTACCGCGATCTCGACACGCTACGACGCTTCGTCGAGGGCTGCGACGTCGTGACGTTCGACCACGAGCACGTGCCCACCGAGCACCTGCACAAGCTCGTCGCCGACGGCGTGGCCTGCCAGCCGGGGCCGGACGCGCTGGTCTACGCGCAGGACAAGGGCGCGATGCGGGCCCGGCTGACGGCGCTGGGTATTCCGTGCCCGCGGCATCAGGTGGTCGAGGAGCCCGGCTCGCTCTCGGCCGACGAGCTCGGCGGCTGGCCGTTGGTACTCAAGACGACGCGCGGCGGGTACGACGGCAAGGGCGTGTGGGTGATCGACGGGCCGTCCGATCCGGCGCTGGCGGAGCCGTTCCTGGCCGGCGTTCCCGTGCTGGCCGAGGAGAAGGTCGACTTCGCGCGCGAGCTGTCGGCTGTCGTGGCCAGGTCGCCGTCCGGACAGGCGGTGGCGTACCCCGTCGTCGAGTCGGTGCAGCGGGACGGGATCTGCTTCGAGGTGACCGCACCGGCACCCAACCTGCCGGAGGAGCGGTCGGTCGAGGCGCAGCGGATCGCGCTCCGGATCGCCTCCGAGCTGGACGTGACCGGCGTACTGGCAGTCGAGCTCTTCGAGACACGCGACGGCCGGATCCTGGTCAACGAGCTGGCGATGCGGCCGCACAACTCCGGGCACTGGACGATCGACGGGTCGGTGACCAGCCAGTTCGAGAACCACCTGCGAGCGGTGCTGGACCTGCCGCTGGGCACGCCGCGTACCCGCGCACCGTGGACCGTGATGGTCAACGTGCTCGGCGGCGAGTACCCGGACATGCACCGGGCCTTCCTGCACTGCATGGCGCGCGACCCCGGGCTGCGGATCCACCTGTACGGCAAGGAGGTCAAGCCGGGCCGTAAGGTCGGGCACGTCACGGCGTACGGCACCGACCTGGCGTCGGTACGCGAACGGGCCCGCCACGCGGCGGCGTACCTGACCGGAGAGATCGATGAGTGAGGCTGGTTCCCAGGCCGCGGCGGCGCCGAAGGTCGGGATCGTGATGGGGTCGGACTCCGACTGGCCCACGATGGAGCCGGCGGCGTCGACGCTGGACGAGTTCGGCGTGCCGTACGAAGTGGGCGTGGTGTCGGCGCACCGGATGCCGCGGGAGATGCTGTCGTACGGCGAGTCGGCGGCGGGACGCGGGCTGGCGGTGCTGATCGCGGGGGCGGGGGGAGCGGCGCACCTGCCGGGCATGCTGGCGAGCGTCACTCCGCTGCCGGTGATCGGGGTGCCGGTGGCGCTGAAGTACTTCGACGGGATGGACTCGCTGCTCTCGATCGTCCAGATGCCGGCCGGCGTCCCCGTGGCGACGATGGCGGTGGGCGGAGCGCGCAACGCGGGGCTGATGGCCGTCCGCATCCTGGCAGCTGGTGACCCGAAGCTCCTGGCCGCGATGGAACAGTTCCAGCGCGACCTCGAAGCGGTAGCCCGGGCAAAGGGCGAAGCGCTGCAGGCCAAGCGCGCAGCCGCCTCGGAATAGCCGGACCAATCGGTCCCGGTCAAGCCGGCCGGTGGGTCGCTGTCCGGCGTAGCTGGGGCTACTCGTCGGGATCGTCGACGAGGTACGCGGCGGCCGCCGGCTTCTCCTCATGTTCTTCCGGCGTACCGCGGAACACCCAGACCCGCACGTGCGCCACGGCGTCCGGCGGATAGTCGCCGAAGTCGTCGCCGAAGACCTTCAGGCGGTCGGCGCCCTGGACCTGGCCGGGGTTGTCGAGGATCCAGCGCTCGAGTACGGCCCGGGCGACGTCCTTCGGCCGGCGAGAGTCGAGGGACGTGCGCGGCTGGGCGAGCGTCAGGCACTCCCAGGTGCCGCGTTGCTCGGCGACGTCGAGACGGTACGTGTATGGCTCGGCCACGGTGTTCCTCGCTTATTCCTCGGGCCGGTCGACCAGGTAGGCCGCGGCCGCGGGGTAGGCCTCGTGTGCGTTGACGGGGCCCCGGAAGATCCACACCCGAACGTGCGAGATCAGGTCGTCAGGGTAGTTCTCGACGTTGTCGCCGTGCACCTCGACGCGTTCGGCGCCGCCGACGTCGCCGGGGTGGTCGACGATCCAGTCCTCCAGGATCGCGCGGGCGACGTCCCTTGGATCTCGCTCGTTCAGGGTGGAACGGGTTTGGTCGATGATTAACGTCCGCCACTTCGCGTCGTAGTTGCTGACATCAACGTGATACGTGAAGGGCTCGGACATGATCAGAGCCTAGCGAGGATTTCCGGTCCGCTCAGGAGGTCGGTAACGTCGTCAGAAGCCTCTGATGCGGTCCGGCGCGATCCTCACGAGTACGGAGTAGTCGGCGAAGAACTGCTCGTTGGTCATGCCGAGGTGTTTGATGTGCTCGGCGTACTTCGCAACGTAGGCGGCGATCTCGGCGTCGCTCTGCCCGCCGGCGTCGACCGTGGCCGTTCCGGACAGGATGACGATCGCCCCGCCCGTACTGTCGCCGTTGAGGTTGAACGACACTCTCGGGTTGCGAGCGATATTGCGAAGTTTTGGCGTGTCAGGCTGGCTGAACACCAGCAAGGTGTCGTCGTGCCAGAGGAACCAGACGGGGTTGGGCGCGGGGGTGCCGCTCTTCCCCGCGGTCGTAAGCCAGCCGACGGCCTCGCTGTCGAGGCGTGCGGTGGCGCGCTTGCCGAACTCGGTGGACTGGTCGATCAGAGTCACGATGAACGGGCTCCTTCAGCGTGGTCCGTGCCGCGGCCACTCGATGACCGGGCAATGGTTCATGACCATCAACAGACCCGCGGCTGTCGTTGTTTCGTACGCGGCCCGATCGATCACGTCGAGTTGGAACCACACCGCTTTGGCGCCGATCTCTCGTGCCGCCGCGGCGACCGGGCCGGCGAGGTCGGAGTTGACGAACACGTCCACGCAGTCGACGGCGAACGGAATGTCGGCGAGGTCGGAGTAGCCGGGCTCGCCGTGGACGGTCTCGGCTTTCGGGTGCACAGGCACGACGCGCTTGCCGTGCTGCTGGAGGAACCGGGCCACGCCGTACGCGGCGCGCGCCTGATTGTTCGACAGGCCGACGACCGCCCAGGTCTGGCAGTCGCGAAGGATCCGCTCGATGGTCGCTGGGTCGTCCCAAGGATTGCTCACGCGAACCATCTTCCCCTCGATCTTGGCCGGATGCCCAAGCTGTCAGGTTCCTTACGTGGTGGGTGCGGCACGATGGGCTTCGATGACTTCGTCGATGCGATCGCCCTCGGACGATGCGGCGGACCCGCTGGCCTGCGCGGGATGCGGCCGGCTGCCCGGCTCCGGCGCCGATCCGGTGCTGCGCTGTCCGGGCTGCGAAGCGGACTCCGGACTCGCCGCCCGCGCGATCGCGGCGATGGTGGTGCGGTTGGGAACCCAGGCTCGGGCGTGTGACGCGTGCGAACGGATCACGATCGTCGTCGAGCCGAGCATGGTGTGCGCGGTCTGCGTCCGGCCGCTGGAGGAGGTCAACGACCTGCTGTACTCCCGGTACGCGACCACCGGACCCGCCGACCCGGCCGACGCACCATGCGTCGGGTGCGGCTACTACGTCTCGCGGCCGAACCCGGGTGGGCCCGCCCTCGACGTACTCATCGAATGCCAGGGCTGCGGCGACCAGATCCGCATTCCGGAGGAGGACTTCGCCGTCGGCCAGGGCATCCGCCTCCTGTGCGGCCGCTGCCACAGCCACACCCTCGTACCGAAGACCGTGTGGTGCCCGAAGTGCGGCCAGCACCTGCGCACGCTCGGCATCCCTGAGCTGGTCCGCGAAGCCAACCGCGACAACAGCTGAGCGATCTGAGCGAGCGCGGCCTCGGCGAGCCCTTGTCTGGTACCGGGTTCCACTTGGTACTGAGTCCCATTTGGTACGCAGTTCCAGCCGGTACCGAGTGCCGTTTGGAACCGAGTACCAGTTGGAACCGAGTACCAGTTGGAATCGAGTACCAGTTGGAACCGAGTACCAGTTGGGACCGAGTACCGTTTCGCGCATCGGTCACGCCGACCTTCACGCTTCGGATCTGCGGCCGAGCAGAAGCTCAGTCCGCGAGCAGCTTGCGGGCCATCACCATGCGCTGCACCTGGTTCGTGCCCTCGTAGATCTGCGTGATCTTCGCGTCGCGCATCATGCGTTCGACGGGGTAGTCCGACACATAGCCGTAGCCACCCAGCAGCTGAACCGCATCCGTCGTGACCTCCATCGCGATGTCCGACGCGTAGCACTTGGCCGCCGCGCCGAAGAAGGTGAGGTCGGAGTCGCCGCGTTCGCTGCGGGCCGCCGCCACGTAGGTCAGCTGCCGTGCCGCCTCGAGCTTCATCGCCATGTCGGCAAGCATGAACTGGATGCCCTGGAACTCCGCGATCGCCTGGCCGAACTGCTTGCGCTCCCGCACGTAGCCCTTCGCGTAGTCCAGCGCCCCCTGCGCGATCCCCACCGCCTGCGCCGCGATCGTCACGCGGGTGTGGTCGAGCGTGCGCAGCGCCAGCTTGAAGCCCTCGCCTTCGACACCGATCAGGCGATCAGGCGGCAGCCGTACGTCGTCGAAGTAGACCTCGCGGGTCGGGGAGCCCTTGATCCCCAGCTTCTTCTCCAGCGCGCCGAAGCTCACCCCGGAATCGGACTTCGCCACGACGAACGCCGAGATGCCGCGCGCACCCGCGGCAGGGTCGGTCACCGCGAAGACCGTGTAGTACTCGCTGACCCCGGCGTTCGTGATCCACCGCTTCGCGCCGTTCAGCACCCACTCGTCCCCGGTACGCACCGCCCGCGTCTTCATCGCCGCTGCGTCGGAGCCGGCGTCGGGCTCGGAGAGGCAGTACGAGAACATCGCCGACCCCTCGGCGACCGGCGTCAAGAACCGCCGCTTCAGATCATCAGACCCCGCAAGCAGCAACGGCATCGTCCCGAGCTTGTTCACCGCCGGGATCAGCGACGACGACGCACAGGCCGCCGCGACCTCCTCGATCACGATCGCCGTCGCCAGCGCGTCCGCGCCCACCCCGCCGTACTCTTCCGGGATGTGCGGAGCGTGAAAATCCGACGCTCGCAAGGCGTCGTACGAAGCCTGCGGGAACGTCGACGTCTGGTCGGCCTCCGCCGCTCCCGGCGCCAGCTTGTCGCGGCACACCGCGCGGCACGCTTCGCGCACCGCCTCGTGTTCCTCGGTCGGCGCGTACAAGGGAAACTCGCTCACCCGCTCACCCTCCATTCACCTGACCCTCGCGCGGTGTTCACTGCGCCATTCACCCAGGCAGATCCTACGTTGAGGTAGCCTGCCGAGTCCTGGGCCCAACCCTGTACGGAAGGCTTCTGCCCGTGACGTACCGCATCACTGTGATCGGAACCGGTTACCTCGGCGCGACCCATGCCGCCGGCATGGCCGAGCTCGGTTACGAGGTCCTCGGCGTCGATGTCGATCCTGCCAAGGTAGCCGCGCTGACCGAAGCACAGGTGCCGTTCTTCGAGCCGGAGCTCGAGCCGCTGCTGCGCAAGCACGTCGAGTCCGGCCGGCTGCGTTTCACCACCTTCTACCAAGAGGCCGCCGACTTCGGCGACGTCCACTTCATCTGCGTCGGCACTCCGCAGCGTGACGGTGAGTACGCCGCGGACCTGACGTACGTCGACAAAGCCGTCGAGTCACTGGCGCCGCTGCTGACCCGTCCGGCGCTGGTGGTCGGCAAGTCGACGGTGCCTGTGGGTACGGCCCAGCGGCTGGCCGGTCGGCTGCGGGAGCTCGCGCCGGTGGGTGCGGAGGCCGAGCTGGCGTGGAGCCCGGAGTTCACCCGCGAGGGACTCGCGGTCGAGGACACCCTGCGGCCGGACCGCCTGGTCTTCGGCGTGACCGGCGGCCGCGCCGAGCAGACGCTGCGCGAGGTGTTCGCGCCGATCATCGACAACGGCTGCCCGGTCGTGATCACCAACTACCCCACCGCCGAACTGGTCAAGGGTTCGGCGAACGCGTTCCTGGCCACCAAGATCTCGTTCATCAACGCGATGGCCCAGGTCTGCCACGTCACCGGCGGTGACGTCACCGAACTGGCCGACGCGCTGGGTTACGACGTGCGGATCGGACGGAAGTTCCTCGACGCCGGACTCGGCTATGGCGGCGGCTGCCTGCCCAAGGACATCCGCGCGTTCATGGCCCGGGCCGGTGAGCTCGGCGTCGAGGACGCGCTGACCCTGTTCCGCGAGGTCGACTCGATCAACCTGCGGCAGCGGCAGTGGGTGGTCGACGTCTCGGCCGAGATACTGGGCAACCAGTGGATCGGGCGGCGGGTGGCCGTACTCGGTGCCGCGTTCAAGCCCGACACCGACGACATCCGCGACTCGCCGGCGCTCAACATCGCCGGCCGGATCCACCTCCACGGCGCGACGGTCACGGTGTACGACCCGAAAGCCAACGAGAACGCCCGCCGCTCGTTCCCGACGCTGCGGTACGCCGACTCGGTGATGGAAGCCTGCCGGGGCGCGCACCTGGTGCTGCACCTGACGCAGTGGCAGGAGTTCCGCACGCTCGACCCGAGCAGGCTCGCCGAGGTCGTGGCCGAGCAGCGCGTGCTGGACGCCCGCAACTGCCTCGACCGCGAGGCCTGGCGAGCCGCCGGCTGGGACTACCGCGGCCTCGGCCGCCCCTGACCAGCAGCCGCGCTCCCGACCTGGCCGGACTGTCCTTCGCGTTCTGGACAAGGCTTCCGATCGCATCAGGCCTCAGGCGGCTCCGGCGGCGTCAGCCGAATTCGTAGCGGAGGTGGCGGATCGACTCGCGCTGGAACTTGAGCTTGAGCATGCCGCGCCAGATGGCCTGGGAGAACGGGGTGGTGGCCATGCGGGCGCCGAGTTCCGGCAGCGCGAGGTACGGCACGTCGTCGGTCAGGCGGAGGGTGGTGACGTCGCGGGCCAGGAGGGGTGGCAGACCCCAGTGGAGGTGGGCTCGGCTGGAGGCGAACCGTGAGGCGAAGCTGATCGTACGTGCGGTCAGCGCGCTGTAGACGTCGAAGCAGAACTGCCCGCTCGGGAACCGTTCCACGATCCGCGCGACCATGGCGGCTGCGGAGGCCGTCGGCAGGTGCATCACCAAGCCCTCGGCGACCACGAGCACGGGCCGGTCATCCACAACGCGGTCCAGCCACTCCGCGGAGGTGACGGAGGCGGGGATCATCGCGTAGCCGTCCCGGTCCGGATAGAGCTGCTCCCGGAGTGAGATCACCTCGGGCAGGTCGACGTCGTACCACTGCACCGAGGATGCCGGCGGGTCGATGCGGTGGACGCGGGTGTCCAGGCCGCAGCCCAGGTGCAGCACGGCACACCGCGGCCGCGCCGACAGGAACTCCCGGGTCCAGCCGTCCAGGTGGTTCGCGCGGATGGGCAGGCTGATCGCCGCCCGCGAGGGCAGCTTCAGCGAGGAGAAGTCGAAGTCCAGCTGCCGTACGGCCGAGTCGGCGAGTGTGTCGCCGAGGATGGGGTCCGGCGAGCGGGCGTCCAGGGCCTTGCCGTACAGCGTCGGCAGGCAGGTCTTCTGTACGTCGGTCAGGGGGAGCAGTTCAACGGCCACAAAGATCACGTCTCCAGTGGTTCCGTGGGAAGGGTGCGGGCCAGTTCGTCCCGCCAGTGCTGGTAGAGCGCCACCACCTCGGCCGCGGCCGAACGGACGGCTGACGGCGACGGCGGTCCCGGCGGCTCGAACGCCTGCCGCAGGGTGGTCGCTAGTAAGGAAGCCTTGGCATCGACGGAGAACGCGTCGGCGCCCGGCAGCTCCTCGCGCAGGTACGCGCCCGCCGTGACCACCGAGAGGCGGAAGAGCAGTTCTGGCGACGGCTCGGAGGCGAGCAGGCCGTGCCGGTGGAGCACCTCCAGGTAGCGCGTGGCGGTGTCGGCCTTGCCGGCGGCGAAGGAGCCGCCGCTGCCGAGGAGTTCGCCGAGCACCTCGTGATCGCGCGTGTAGAGGGCGCGGGCCAGCGGCCGGCGCATGATCAGCCGGTACGCCGTCTGGTGGGTCCGGTGCAGCAGGCACTCGTAGGGATCGGCGCGCAAAGCCCCCAGCTGTTCCTCGAACCCCCGGACGGTGTCCCGGACGAGCACCGCGCCGAAGAGGGCGGTCTTGCTGGGCCAGTAGAGGTAGAGCGTGCCCTTGCCCACGCCCGCCCGCGAGGCGACCTCGGCCATCGAGACCTTGCGGTATCCGACGCGGAGCAGCCACGCCTCGGCCGCGTCGAGGATCCGCGTGCCCTTGTCCAGTTCGACCAACGCCGACCGCCTGACCACATTGGTTTTTCGGTCAGTCTAGCACTGAAATAAATCTCTGACTAAGGTCAGAGAAATGAGCCAGGACGAGGCCATCGCACAGGTACGCAGCTTCAATCGAACGGTCACCCAGCGGGTCGGCGCACTACGCGAGCACTACCTCGCCCGGCAGCGGCCGCTCGGGGAGTCGCGGGTGCTCTGGGAGATCGGCGAGGACGGCCGGGACCTACGCGACCTGCGCGCCAGCCTCGACCTCGACTCCGGCTACCTCAGCCGCGTGCTGTCCGCCCTCGAGCGCAGCGGCCTGGTCGCGGTGGGCCCCGGCGAGCAGGACAAGCGGGTCCGCACTGCCCGGTTGACCACCGAGGGCAAGGCCGAACGCGCGCTCCTCGACCGTCGCAGCGACGACCTGGCCCGCTCGTTCCTCGAACCGCTCAACGCCAGGCAGCAAGCCGAGCTGGTCGCCGCCATGGAGACCGTCGAGCGGTTGCTGACGGCCGGAACGGTGGCGATCAAGCCGTGCGATCCGGAGCACCCGGACGCCCGGCACTGCCTGACCGCCTACGCCAACGAGCTCGCCGAACGCTTCGACAACGGCTTCGACCCCGGCCGGAGCATCCGGGCCGAGCCGGACGACTTGCGCGAGCCCAACGGGATCCTGCTGCTCGCGTACCTCCACGCCGAGCCGATCGGCTGTGGCGCGCTGAGGTTCCACGGAGAGAAACCGACCGAGGTCAAGCGGATGTGGGTCGCTCCCGAGGCCCGCGGCCTGGGCGTCGGCCGCCGCCTGTTGAAGGCACTCGAAGACCACGCCCGCGGCCAGGGCAGCCGAGTCCTCCACCTCGAGACCAACCGCGCGCTCGTCCAGGCCCGGGCGCTCTACACCTCAGCCGGATACACCGAGGTCGCGGCGTTCAACGACGAACCGTACGCCCACCACTGGTTCGAGAAGGTCCTCTAGTTGCCCGAGGACGGCTTCGGTGACGGGATCAGGTCGGCGGGCACGGGGTTGCCCTCGCCCAAGGCGTTGAAGAGCGCCTTCGCCTCATCCGACTTCCACTTCAGTGCACTCGAGCCACCCGACGTGGTGTAGGGCCTGGTCGGGACGGTCAACGAGACGCCCGCACCAGCCGACACCGCACGCATCGCGAGCGCGAACCGCGCCATGTCGACGATGCCGGTGTCCTGGCCGGCCGTGATCGCGTCGCCGACCGCGAGGCAGAACGAGGCGTACCGGATCGGGTTCAGGATCGTCGACGGGCTGATCGCCTTCTTGGTGAGCGCCGACAGGAACTGCTGCTGCCGCTCCACCCGGCCGAGGTCGCCCTTGGGGTCGAAGTGCCGCGCGCGTACGTACCCGAGCGCGTCCGTCGCCTGCAGCGTCTGGCAGCCCGCCGGCAGGTCGATGTGGGCGTCCTTGTCCTTGATCGGCTTCTCGACGCAGATGTCGACGCCATGGACCGCCTTGACGACGGACGCGAAGCCGCCGAAGCCGATCTCGACGTACTCGTCGACCCGCAGGCCGGTCGCGTTCTCGACGGTCTCGGTCAGCAGCGGCGCACCACCGAACGCGAACGCCGCGTTGATCTTGTTGCGCCCGTGCCCCGGAATCGGCACGTAGGAGTCACGCGGGATCGAAATCAGGACGGGAACGCCGGCCGACGGCACCTGCAGCAGCATGATCGAGTCGGTCCGCCGGCCGCCCGCGCTGCCGGTGCCGAGCTCCTTCTTCTCCTCGTCGGTGAGGCCTTCGCGGCTGTCGGAACCGACGATGAGGTACGTGGTGCCGGAGGTGTCCGGCGGCCGGTTGCTGCCGCCCGAGATGTCGACGCGGTCGACCCGGCCCCAGCCGACGAACGGCATGGCGACCAGGAACACGACGTACGCCAGCAGCACCAGCAGGATGATCCGCAGCCAGCGGACCCCTCCACGCCGCCGCGGCGGTCGCGGCCGGTGGAGCGGCTCGACCGGCGGACCCGGCGGACGGCCGCCTCCCGGCGGGTAGCCCTGCCCCGGAGGCTGGCCCTGTCCTGGGTAGCCCTGGCCCGGGTAGCCCTGTTGCGGGTAGCCCTGTTGCGGATACCCCTGCTGGGGGTAGCCCTGCTGCGGTGGATAGCCCTGTTGTGGCGGATAGTTCTGCCCGGACGACGGGTAGCCGCCCGCACGCCGCCCGCCACCACCACCGGTGGGCATCACCTGGGTCGGCTCGCTGCCGCCCTGGCCGTACGGGTCGTTGTAGGGGTCGTCGCGCCCGCCCGGGTTACCGCCCTGGCCGCCATAGAGCCAGTCGTACCGCGAGTCGTCGCGCCCGCCATCGTTTCGTCCGCCGCTGGACATGGTGGCAACTTACCTGGAGTTGCTGACCCGCGGTACCCGCCGGTTGAGTACCGGCGTGCCTCAGCCCGCAGCTCATCCGATCAACCGATACTGGTCGAGCGGGTGAATCGGCGGAAAGGTAGCAGCATGACGGGGGTTGAACAGCGAAGATTCCGGCGTGCGATCAGTCTGCTACTGATGACGGCGGTCGCACCTGGTTCGGCCCAGATAGTGGCCGGGAATAGACAAGTCGGCCGAATCGCCCTGCGTGTCCTGCTTTGCCTGGTGGCTACCGTCGTTCTGCTGCTCCTGCTGAGCCTCGTCGCGTCCGGCTTCGTGATCTCGCTGCTGACCACGAGTGCCGTGCTGGGTTTCCTGCGGATCGTGCTGGTGCTGCTCGCCGTCGGCTGGTTCGCACTGTTCGTCGACGCCTGGCGGCTCGCCCGGCCGCTCGGCATGGAACGCAACCACCGCCTGATCGTCTCGATCACCGCCGCCGTCAGCTGTCTCGCGATCGTCGGCGCGTTGCTCACCACGTCGCAGTACGTCGCGGTCACCAAACGTTCGATCGACGAGATCTTCGCCGCGAAGCAGGTCTCCGCGCCCAAGGAGGGCCGGCTCAACGTCCTGCTGCTCGGCGGCGACGCCGGCCCGGGCCGGATCGGGCTGCGGCCGGACAGCATGACGCTGGTCTCGATCGACGCCGCGAGCGGCCGGACGGCGATGTTCAGCTTCCCGCGCAACCTGCAGCGGGTGCCGTTCCCGCGCGGCTCGGTGATGCACGAGCAGTTCCCGCACGGCTTCGACTGCGGCTCGGAGTGCCTGCTGAACGCGGTCTACATGTGGGCCGAGAACCACAAGAGCCTGTTCCCCGGCGACCCGAACCCCGGCCTGACCGCGACCAGGGGCGCGATCGAGGAGATCAGCGGGCTGCAGATCAACTACTACGCGCTGATCGACCTGTTCGGCTTCCGCGACCTGATCAACGCGCTGGGCGGCGTCGTGATCGACGTCAAGCAGCCGGTCCTGATCGGTGGCAAGAACGGCCAGCCGACGCGGGTGATCAAGGCGGGCAAGCAGCGCCTGGACGGGTCCTGGGCGCTTTGGTACGCCCGCTCGCGTACCGGCACCAGCGACTACGACCGGATGGCCCGCCAGCGCTGCGTGATGTCGGCCATGCTGCAGCAGTTCGACCCGGGCAACGTCGTGCTGCGGTTCCAGGACATCGCCAAGGCCGGCAAGGAAGTCGTCTCGACCGACATACCGGCGTCGGAGCTGGACACGTTCGTACGGCTCTCGATGAAGGCCAAGCGGCAGAAGATCACATCGGTCCAGTTCGTACCGCCGCTGATCACGACCGCGAAGCCTGACTTCGACCTGATCCGCACGAAGGTACGAGAGGGGATCGAGGCCAGCCAGGCCAAGCCGATCTCCGCGGTCGCCGACACCGAGACCGGCAAGACGGAGTCCGAGCAGCCTTCGCGGACCGGACCGGACGGCCAGGGCCAGGGTCAGGAACAGAGCGACCAGCCACGGCCCTCGCCCAAGCCGTCCGGCGACGTGGCCGATCTCAGCTCCGTCTGCTCAGCCGGATAAGGGCTCCGAGTACGGTTGTCTCCTCGCAGCAGCGGTTCGTGTTCGAGGAGATCCGAGGAGACCCGCCCTAGTGACCCAGACGCCCGAGAGCGCCGCCTGGCCGCCGGTTTCGGTGGTGATGCCGGTGTTCAACGAGGAACAGCACCTGCGTGCGGCCGTTGGCCAGGTCCTGTCCCAGGACTACCCGGGCGAGCTGGAGCTGGTCATCGCGATCGCGCCGTCGATGGACCTGACCGACCGGATCGCCAAGGAGCTCGCGGAGACCGACCACCGGATCCGCCTGATCTCCAACCCCGCCGGCATCACGCCGGCCGGGCTGAACGCCGCGATCGAGGAGTCCAGCCACGGCATCGTGATCCGGGTCGACGGCCACGGGATCCTCTCGCCCGGCTACATCCGCCGGGCCGTCGAGGTGCTGCGCGAGAGCGGCGCCGACAACGTGGGCGGCGTGATGGCCGCCAAGGGCGAGACGCCCTTCGAGGAGGCCGTCGCGCGCGCCTACACCAGCCCGCTCGGCCTCGGCGGCGGACGTTTCCACGTCGGCGGCGTGGCAGGTCCGGTCGACTCGGTCTACCTCGGCGTGTTCCGCCGCGAGATCCTGGAGCGCCTCGGCGGCTACGACGAGCGCTTCGTACGCGCGCAGGACTGGGAGCTCAACTACCGCATCCGCCAGGCGGGCGGCGTCGTGTGGTTCTCGCCGGACCTGCAGGTGACCTACCGCCCGCGCGCGGGCCTGCGGCCGCTGGCGAAGCAGTTCTTCAAGACCGGCCAGTGGCGGCGCACGGTCACCCGTACGCATCCAGGTACGGCCAGCCTGCGCTACCTCGCGCCGCCGATCGCATTGCTGGGCTGCCTCGCCGGTCTCGTGGCGGCCGTCGCCGGCGCGGCGACCGGCGCGGCCTGGCTGCTGCTGCTGGGCCTGCTGGTGCCGCTGCTGTACGTCCTGGGCGTCGTGGCCGGATCGGTGGTCTACGGCCGCGACCTGCCGACCGGGGCCAGGCTGTGGCTGCCGCTCGTGGTCGGGACGATGCACATGACATGGGGCGCCGGCTTCCTGCTCAGCCCGCGCTCGCAGGCCGGCGTCCGCTCCGCCACCTGAACTCCGGCCGGTCGGCCCACGCGGCGGAGCCGGAAACCGGCACTGCGCCACGTTCGTACTTCGCCACGCGAACAGGTGCTTCGCCACGCCCCGGGGCGTGGTTAACCAGCCAATTGCGTGGTTAACGTGGTCATTCGCGGAGCGGCGGGGTGGAGGGTGAGGCTGCTCAGCCGGTGAACTCCTGGTAGGCCTTCACGACTTGCGCGGTCTCGCCGTCCATCTTGATCTGACCGGCGTCCAGCCAGATCGTGCGGTCGCAGGTGGACAGGATGACGTCGAGGCTGTGGCTCACCAGGAAGACCGTGCCGGCCTCCTCGCGCAGCTCCTTGATCCGCTCCTCCGAGCGCCGCCGGAAGACCGCATCGCCGGTGGCCAGCGCCTCGTCGATCAGCAGCACGTCGTGGCTCTTGGCGGCCGCGATCGCGAACCGCAGCCGCGAGGCCATGCCGGAGGAGTACGTCCGCATCGGCAGGTCGATGAAGTCGCCGAGGTTGCTGAACTCCTTGATGGAGTCGTAGTGCTCCTTGACCTGCGCCGGCGTCATGCCCATCGCGAGGCAGCCGAGCACGATGTTGCGCTCTCCGGTCAGGTCGTTCATCAGCGCGGCGTTGACGCCGAGCAGCGACGGCTGCCCGTCGGTGTAGACCGCGCCCTTGGTCGCCGGAAGCAGTCCGGCGATCGCGCGCAGCATCGTCGACTTGCCGGAGCCGTTGCGCCCGATCAGCCCGATCGACTCGCCCTTGTACGACGTGAAGCTGACGCCCCGGACCGCCTTCACCTCGCGCAGCACGGGGGAGTTCTGCCGGCGCAGCAGGCGCTTGAGGGCCGCGGGCGCGTTCCCCCGGCCCGCGGACGCGCCGAAGACCCGATACGTCACGTGCAGGTCGTCGACGATGACGGTAGGTGCGGCGCCGTCGGGCGGCGGCAAAACCGTCTCCGGTGGGTGCTCAACCACGGCCATACTTCTCCTCGGCCGACCAGAAGTACCAGAATCCGACACAAAGACCGACTATTGCCCAAACGATGCCGAGTATCCAGAACTTCGAGTGGGCGGGGTGACTCGAGATCACGGCGTCCCGGACCAGTTCGATGAAGACGGCGCCGGGATTCGCCTCCATTACCTCCCGCACCCAGTCGGGAGCCCCCTCCATGCGCTGCGGGATCGAGAAGAAGACGCCGGAGAGGTAGAGCCAGGTGCGGAGGATGAACGGCAGCAGCTGGTTGATGTCCTGGGCGAACGCGCCGATCCGGGCGATCACCATGCTGATTCCGACGTTGAACATCGTCTGCATCAGCAGAGCCGGGATGAGCAACAGCCACGACCAGGTCACCGGCTCGTGCGGCGGTGCGAGCACGACCAGAACGCACAGGACGCCCATCGAGATCGCGAGCTGCTGCAGCTCGACCAGTGTGTAGGCCAGCGGCAGGCAGGCCCGCGGGAAGTGCAGCGCCCGGATCAGCCCGAGGTTGCCGCCGATCGCCCGGGCGCCGGAGTTGACCGAGCGCTGCGTGAACGTGAAGACGAACACGCCGGTCAGCAGGAACGCGGTGTAGTTCTTGACGTCATGCCGCGCGTTGAACAGCACGCCGAAGATCAGGAAGTAGACGGAGGCGTTCAGCAGCGGCGTCAGCACCTGCCACACCTGGCCGAGGCGCGCGCCGGAGTACTGCGTGATCGTCTTCGAGGTCGCGAAAGAGACGATGAAGTGCCGTCGCTGCCACAGCTGCTTGATGTACCCACGCAGCGGTGGCCGGGCCGAGCTCGGCGTGAGACCGTAGCGCTCGGCCAGCTTGGCAGCGGGGGTCGCGGTCGCCGAACTCACCGCAGGCCGCCGCGCGGTGTCGCCGGACCCATGGCCCTGAGAGTACGACATGCCGAGTCCGGCCGGGCCGGATGGCAGGCGTCAATGGTGATGCGTGTCACCGCGGATGCGCCCTGAGTCATGCTCGCCAGTGTCCTCATCTCGGTCGATATCTCGGTCGATTCGCTGCTTGAACGCTTGCAACTGCGTCACACGATCGGCGGGCGGCGTAATCGGGTCATACGCCACGCGGTGCTCCAGTGCATCGGGCGACGTTCACCGGCGCTAGAGCGTAGGCCATCGAAGAATCCGGACCACCACGCGGCCAGCCCAGCGCGGCTGTGCACACGCAGATGTGTGACAAGGATCCAGGTGAGGAGGTATACGACCGCCAGCGGCACCGGCAGGTTGCGCTTGGCCAGCCAGACGCGGTTGCGGGCGTTCATCTTGAAGAACGCGGGATGCCGGGTCGGCGACGTGGCCGGATGGTAGAGCACGCACTGGGCGTCGTACCAGATCCGCCAGCCGGCGTCGAGTGCCCGCCAGGCCAGGTCGGTCTCCTCGTGGGCGTAGAAGAACTTCTCCGGCAGCAGCCCGACCTCGTCGAAAACCTGGCGCCGGATGATCGAGGCGCCGCCGAGGAACGTCGTGACCTCGGACGTACGTTCGGGGTCGCTCGCCTCCAGGCGCGGAACGTGCCGGCGCTGGGTGAGGCCGCTGTCGGGGTCGGCGATCCGCAGCGACACGATGCCGAGCCGCGGGTCGTCGACGAAGCGGTCGCGCAGCCGCTCCACGATCACCTGGTCGGCCAGCCAGCCGTCGTCGTCGAGGAACATCACGAGCTCGGAGTGGCCGGCCTGGATCCCGGCGTTGCGCCCGCCGGGGATGCCCACGTTGTCGGGCAGCTCGACGATGGTGACGCTGTCGGGCAGCTTCGGCGCGGGAACGCCATTGCAGACCACGATCACCTCGACCGGAGGGCCGAGCTGGTCCTGGACACTGCGCACGGCACGTTCCAGCTCCTCCGGCCGGTCGCCCATGGTGAGAAACACGCAGGCCACGCTCGGCCGCGGGCCATCCGCTGGCCGAGTCCATGGCTCACGTTCGGTCACGACAGGCGCCTGCTCACCAGCACGCTGACCAGGTGGAGCACCACCTGCAGGGCAGCCACCGCCGCGCACGCGACGGTGAGGATCTGGGTGGCCAGCAGGTCGCCGCGGATGGCGTCGACGATGGCGACGGCCACGATGAACAGCGACAGCTCGATCGCGAGGATCAGGCGGTAGAACTTCAGGACGAGCGCGGCCTTGCGCGCCTTGGCCAGCGCGGATCCCTTGGGCTCGACGGCCGCCTCGGTGACGGTCTCCATGCCGCGCCGGGCGCGAGCCACATCGACCAGGTCGGTCTCCGACTTGATCAGGACGGCGCCGAGCGCGGCCGCCAGGCCCAGCACGGCGTAGCCGGTGGCGGTGTTGTCGGCGGCCCGGAAGCCCAGGCCGACGAGCAGTGCGGCCTCCGACATGTAGTGGCCCACGCGGTCGAGGTAGACACCGGTCGTGGAGGTCTTGCCGGTCCAGCGGGCGACCTCGCCGTCGGAGCAGTCCAGCATGAGATAGATCTGCACGAGCACGGCGGCCAGGATGGCGCCGGCCAGACCCGGGATCAGAAGCGCGAACCCGGCAGCGACGCCGAAGAGGATCATGATGCCGGTCAGCTGGTTGGGCGACAGGCCGAGCACGAGGAAGCCGCGGGTGGCATGCAGCGAGATCTGCCGCATGTACAACCGGCCCGCCCAGTGCTCTCCGCTACGGCGGTCGAGCAGCCCTGGGGGGTGTGCCTTCGCTCGAAGCTCAGCGATCGTTGGCAGGGCGTTCACGGTCACGTACGTAATCCTTCACTACGGCGTGCAACCCGTCCGAGTCGAGGTTCAGGTGTTCGAGGATCGTGTATCGGCCAGGCCGCGTGTCGGGTGCCGCGCCGACGATCCGGCTGAATTCCCCTTCGGAGAAACCGAGATCGCTGGGCAGCACCGGCAGGCCGTGCCTGATCAGGCAACGAGTGAGCGCCCCCAGCTGTTCACCACTCATTGTCGCTAGGGTCTGGCTCCCCGTCCCAGCCGGGCTGCGGCGGCCCCCGCATCCCGCCTGGCTGCGTTCTCGTCGATCGCCGGAGGCCCCTCCTGGCTCCTCCTCGGCCTTGCCAGCCGGGCGCGGATGACCGTCCTCGCTATCCGGCTGGGATGGGGAGCCAGACCCTATGTACAGGTTTCGTACGTATGAGGCGAATGCCGCGCCCAGGCCGACCTGCTCGCCGTGGTAACCGGCCCGGTCGGGATAGAGCAGGTCGATCGCGTGCGAGATCTCGTGGCAGGCGCCGCTGCAGGGCCGCGTGCTGCCGGCCACGACCATCGCCAGGCCCGACAACACGAGTCCTTCGGCGAGGACGAGCAGGAAGTCGTCGTCGTCGATCGTGCCGGGGTGGTGGAGCACCGCCTCGGCGGCCGTTCGCGCGAACGTGACGGCGAGCCCGTCGATCGGCTCGCCGGTGTGCTCGTGCGACAGCTCCCAGTCGGTGATCGCCGACAGGTTGGACAGCACCTCGCCGATGCCCGCGCGAACGGAGCGGGACGGCGCCTCGCGGACCAGGCCGAGGTCGACCACGATCGCGATCGGCGCGGGCACGCCGTAGGAGCCGCGGCCAGCGTCGTTGTCGAGGATGCTCACCGGCGACGCGATGCCGTCGTGGGCGAGGTTGGTGGCGACCGAGACCATCGGCAGGCCGACCCGGGCAGCGGTGTACTTCGTGACGTCCAGCACCTTGCCGCCTCCGACGCCGACGAGCGCGTCGTAGGAGCGGCCCTTCACCTGGTCGGCGAGCGCGACGGCGGCGTCGACGGTGCCCGCCGGAACGGTGTAGAAGTCGGCGGTGTGCAGACCCGGCTCTAGCAGGCCGCGCAGGCGCTCGCCGGAGCTCGCGCCCACTGCGATCGCGACCCGGCCGGCCGCCGAGATCCGCTGGTCGGCGAGCAACCCGGCGAGGTCGGCGATCGCGCCATGCCTTACGTCGACGACGACAGGCGTCGTGATCATCCGGGCAAGGATCGGCAAACCGGGCTCAAACCCCCTGGCGCCGCACGCTCAGCTCGCGCAGCACGCCGGCGGCGCGGGCGAGGTCGGCGTGGTCGTCGATCTCGATCCAGGGGACTTCGCCGATCGGCTGGACCTCGACGCGGAAGTCGCCGCGGTCGATCAGCTCCTGGAAGCCGTCTTCGTAGTAGAGGCCCGGGTCGCGTTCCCAGGTGGCCCGGAGCGCGTCGGCCAGGGCGGCGGCGACCTCGGCGTAGATCGCGGCGACGCCGATGTACTCGCCGTAGGCCTGCCCGGGATCCATCAGCTTGGTGATCCTGGTGACGCCGTGCTCACCGGAGTAGAGGAGCTTCATCTCCTCCTCGCCGAGCCGCTTGGCGTTGTCGACCGCGAGCACGAGTGCCGGGCCGGTGTTGCCGAGGAGATCGTGCTCGACGGAGACCGGGTGGATGGTGTCGCCGTTGGACAGCAGGACGTCCTGACCGAACAGGTCGCGCGCGCACCACAAGGAGTAGCAGTTGTTCCAGGTCGTGGCCCGGTCGTTGTGGATCAGTTCGAGGTTGAGGCCGTAGCGGTCCTGCAGGGCGGCCTTGCGTTGCTCGACGGCCTCTGCGGCGTATCCGACGACGATCGCGACATCTGTGAGGCCGATTTCGGCGAAGTTGCCGAGGATCACGTCGAGCGGAGTGGTCTCAGCTGCGCCCGCTGGGCCTTCGGTGGGTACGGGGACCAGTGCCTTGGGCAGCGTGTCGGTGAACGGCTGCAGCCGGCGACCCGTGCCGGCCGCGAGCACCACACCGATCATTGGGACTCCTGTTCTGGGGTGGTTCCTGGGGTACTGCCTCCGCCACCGGTGGCGGGCTTGCTCGCCCGGTCGTCGCCGGCCTCGTCGGGTGCCCGGAGCTCTTCGTGGCCTTCCACGACCCGGCCACCGGCCAGCGCGCTCTCCGCGCGGATCCAGCCCACGGTGTTTGCGACGCTCTCGCCGACGAACAGCACGACGAGATAGATCGCGAGCACCGACAGGCCGATCGCCATCACGCCCCCGCCGGCAACACCCAGCACCGCCAGCACCAGCATCCGCAGGTCGTGACCGCCGGTGGCGATCACCAGCCACTTCGGCGGCGCGGTGCCGGAACCCCGTAGACGGTACACCGTGTCGTAGTGGTGGTAGGCGCACGCGGCGACGTAGGCGAACGCGGCGGGCAGCGCGACCGGCTCGAGATAGGTGATCAGCAGGATCGCCGTGCCGTACTCGGCGGCGCGGTAGGACGGCGGCAGCACCCAGTCGGCCCAGCCGTTGAGCGGCTGCCGGCTGGCGAAGCTGATCGCGAGGACGTACCACAGCACGCCGACCCACACCCAGGCCCGCCAGGTCTCGCTGTCGAACGCGGCGGCCGCGAGCGCGAACACCAGCACGGCCAGGCCGATCAGCGTGGCCAGCGGCGCCGGCAGCGAGCGGCCGGGCAGGCTGCGGTGGACGATCCAGCCGATCGGGCCGACGTCGACCATCGCGCCGAGCGAGGTGGCCGCGCGTCTCGACCAGCCGCGGTGCAGGCGCTTCAGGCTGCGCAGGATCCGGCCGAGGAAGCCGTAGGCGCCCGCGAGCAGGCCGGCGATCAGCATCACGACGAACGTGATCTGCGGTGTGGTGAAGATGATCAGAAGGCAGAGGAGCGCGGAGCGCTCGCCCTGCGGGAGGACGGCCGCGCGGCGCAGCCAGACCTTCATCCGGCTGCCGGTGAGCTTCGACTGCAGCTCGGCACTCAGCGGCGGCGCCTCGCCAGGGCCGGCGGTGACCTCTTCGTAGGCGAAGTGCATCTGGTGCCGGATGGTCTGCAGCGCCATCGCGGCGGCCGCCAGCCACCACACGTCGACGCCGGAGTTGAGCGAGCCGATCGCGAGGCCGGCGTAGAGGGCGTACTCCTTCAGCCGGTCGAACGTGGCGTCGAGGAACGCGCCGAGCCGGGTGTAGCGCAGGGAGTAGCGCGCGAGGTCGCCGTCGATGCAGTCGAGCGCGAAGCTCAGGTGGAACAGGAGGGCGCCGAGGACGTAGCCGAGCCGCGAGCCGGTGGTGCAGACCGCGGCCGCGCCGACGGCGACCAGCAGCGAGAAGATCGTGACCTGGTTGGGGGTGACGCCGAGGCGGGCCAGCCAGCGGGCGACGTAGCCGGAGTAGGTGCGTACGGCAAATGTCGTGAACATCGTGTCGTCGGACTTGACGGCGTTCTTCAGCCGCAGCTTCTCCTCGTCGACGGTGGCCATCCTGGCGTGCAGCGCCTCGAGGTCGTCCTCGGTGTCGGCCAGGCCGGCGACGAACGGCGCGGCCTCGACGAAGCGCACGTCGGTGTGGTCGGAGAGCTCGTCGGCCAGGCGTACGACGTCGGGACCGGCGACCGGCAGCACGTGGAGCAGCTGGTCGCGTCCCTTGGCCGAGACCGCGACGACGCCGGGCCCGGAGGAGGCGTCGTAGCGCTGGTCGCGCAGGACCTGGCGCAGGACATGGAGATGCCCGATGTAGCGGCGGTCGACGACAGCGACCGGCCCGGAGCCGGCGTCCTGCACCGCGCTGAGCAACTGGCTCCCCGCGTCGTCGCCGGACGTGGTGTCGACGACGTCATAACCGAGGGCCCGCAGCTGCCGGGCCACGGGCACCTCGTCTGCCTCGCCGGGCGGTACGGGCCCGACGAGGAACGCGGTCGCCTGCACTGGTCGCCCCCTCCGCATAGGTATGTGTCGGCCGGGCGCCCCGCCCGGTCGGTGGTCTTGCTGGATCTCGCTGGGTCCTGCTGAGTCTTGCTCGGTCTTGCTTGGTCTGCTCGTGGGCTCCGCATAGTACGACGGCGCACCGACGGTGATCGTAGGGGTGCGACGGGTGGCACGGACAGCCAACGCCGGATTTGGTGCCGGTTTTGGCACCTGGGGTGCGTCGTTCCTGGTCGCAGGATCACTGTCGAACCAGCCGATCCGCGGCCCTGCGGTCCCAGGATGCGGACAAGATCAACATACCTGGGTGGGCGGTCGCCGATGGTGAAGACCGTGTGAAAGACCGAGTCCGGTCGTAGGCCGGCTGCTCTCTGCTCCTGTCAGGTGAGCGTGAACGGGTCGGGGAGGCGGAGCTCGGCGAGCTGCTCACGCCACTCGCGGTTGGCGTGGCTGGTCGGGCCGAGCAGGGCGTCGAACTGGCGGGCCCGGATCACGATCGGGGCGCCGTGGTAGGTCACGGGTTCGGTGATCGCGGCCAGCGCGACGCGGCAGGCCTCCTCGAGCTCGCGCAGCTGGATCAGGGCGCTCGCCTTCTCCAGCTTGACCAGGGCCGGCTCCTGGGTGTCGGTCGGGTCGTAGCGGCGCAGCGCGGATTCGGCCGCCCGGATCGCGCCGCCGGTGTCGCCGAGGTCGACGCGGCCGTGGGCCTCGTAGAACTCCAGCTTCTCCGGCAGGAACGAGAAGATGCCCGGCCGGATCTGCTCCGGCCGGCACTTGTCGAGCACGTTGCGCGCTTCGACGATCGAGCGTTCGAAGCCGCGCTGGTCGGCCAGCGCCGCGTGCGCCTTGGCCCTGAACGCCCACAGCCAGGCGACCGCCGGCGTCGGCGTGGGCGCCGGCGTGGCCTCCAGCCGCGGTTCGACGAACGCCAGCACACCGCGCGGGTCGCCGGAGTAGGTCGGGAGGTAGGTCTCGCCGCACAGCGCGGTGTCGGCCAGCTCGCGGTCGCCGCCCTCCAGCGCCGACCGACGCGCCGCGACGTACCACCGCCTGGCCAGCGCGAAGTGGTTGTCGATGAACAGGATCTCTCCGATCACCGTCGCCAGTTTGGCGCCGATCCGGGCCAGTTGCTGCTGCGCGGAGATCGGCTGCCGGTCGGCCAGCAGTTCCTTCACGCTGCGTAGGTGCAGCAGCGTCTCCTCCAGCAGGTTGGACGGGGTCACCTTGATCACCCGGGCGCCCAGCCGCTCGGCCTCGGCGTCGAGGAAGTCCAGCCGGCCGGTGCCGGCGGTGCCCTTGTCGAGCGCGGCCTCGAGCTGGTCGGGACCGTGCCAGAGCGTGCCGGCGACCAGATCGCCGAGCGCGCCCGCGACCTTGCCGGCCTTGCCCATCGGACGTTCACGCTGGTCGGTGAGGCCTTCGGCGGATGGCAGCACCGTGACGGTGTGCTCTCCGAGCTCGGCGCCGGGACGGTACGGAGCCAGCAGCTCCGCCGCCGTATGACCAGGGAACATGCGTTCCAGCACCCGGCAGTGGTGTGGACGGGGCAGCGTCTTCACCCGGCCGGAAAGCCAGCGTTGGAGCTGCTCACGACCTGGCGCACTGCCGATCAACCCGCGGTCTATGCGGCGGGCGATCTTCTCGTACTCCGCCGTGAACGCGGCATGTGTCTGCAAATGGCGGTTATGCAACAACGCCTTGAGCAGACTCGAATATTGGACAGGCTCCGACACCGGAGCCAGTTCTCGACCGGACACCCAAATCCTCCGCCCCACAGCGGTCAGCACAAGTCCCCGGTCCCGCACGCAGGATAAGTCACGTTGAACGGACAAGGGAAGAGGGTGTGCCCGGTTTCCTCTCCTTCGGTCCGGCTTGTCCAGGGAAGACACCCGTACGACACCGTAAAGCCCCGAGGAGACGCTTCTGTGCTGCTTCCGTACGGCATAACGATTCGTACACTCGTGATCACCGGGGCAATACGCAGGGTGGGCCGGATCCCTGTACGAAGCGGCCAACGAAAGGGAGGGGCGACACCCACATGACGGCCACTTTGCCCGCGTGTTCTGTGCATGACTTGACCGAGGTAGCCCAGGAGGATTCCGGCGAAGTCGAAGGCGATTCCGCTCAACCTCCGGAACCATCAGCCGAGCCAGCCGACAAGT
The DNA here is from genome assembly GCF_054779015.1 of Flindersiella endophytica. Classification (NCBI taxonomy): domain Bacteria; kingdom Bacillati; phylum Actinomycetota; class Actinomycetes; order Propionibacteriales; family Nocardioidaceae; genus Flindersiella; species Flindersiella endophytica. The sequence continues at coordinate 106,445 of NZ_BAAGYY010000023.1, read as the reverse complement.
CCGATGGGCCGTCGGACGACGCATTGGTAGTAGAAAACGTCCTCGAGGAAGTCTCGAAGTCTCGCCTGGCCGACCGGTCAGATGTCGATGGTGGGGGGACGGGCCCCCACACCTCCCGGAGTGATCCGGCGGGGGATTCGGCGCGCGTCTTCGTGCCCGGCTACGGCTGGGTTGCCTGGTCCGATCCACTGCTGGACGCCCAAGCCCGGTATCTGTCGCTGATACACCGGCCGGCGCCCCAGCAGGTCCGTTACCGCCTGCGCTGGCGGGTCGTCCCTCAGCGGGTGGCCGAGACCGAGCGATGCCGGTTCTGCGGACAGGAGTGGCAGTGTGCGGAAGCCGCCTGGGCGGCAAGCCGGCTGGCGCACAGCGCGCGCCAGCGAGGTGGCGGGGGCCGCCGGATCGCAGGTAAGCACAGGGCTCGGCTGATCGACCGGCTCACGCATCGGCGTTCGGGCGCCGCTGCGACGCCGGCCAGGCGACTGGATCCCATTCCAGAGATCTGATCGGCTGATCCTTCGAGGATTGAGCTCCTGACGTCGATTCGTACGTGACTTCGCGGGCAGCACGTACGCCCCGGCAGGAGTGCGGAAGTCCGATTCGCGCGTGGTGCGACCGCGAGTCCCGGACTCCGCAGACCGGGCGTCCACCTCAAGGCCGCGAGGTGGGCGCCCGTTCCATGCCCCGGCGCGGGTGGGGTCAGGCGATCTCGGTGCCGTTGACGAAGATCCGGCCGGCACCTTCCTGCACGTACCCGAGCGCCCGCGGTGCGGTTCCACGCAGACGCCGCCGGTCACGTGCACGTCCGGAAGCCGTCGACGGAGATCCCGTCGAAGGCGGAGTACGCCAGGATCGGCCCGGCGCCGCTGTCGGTGACCTGCTCGAACCAGTCGGTCGAGGACGTGCCCTCGAAGCCGAGGTCGCGGATCACGACGCCCTGGGTGCGAGCGTTGCTGCCCTGCTTCAGCCGGAACACCGCACTGCCCGAGCAGGTGACCCGCGAGCCGTACGAGAACTCCGTCTCCGGCGCGAACCCACCGACGATCTGGCAGCCGTCGAACAACTGGAACGGCGCGGTGCCGGTGGCCCACGTGGTGCCCGGCGGCACCATGACGGCGGGCCGCCGTCCGGCCGAGATCGCGGGACCGTGCTGAGCGCGTTGCGCATCTTCTCGGTGTCGTCGGCACCCGCGTAGTCCGACATCAGTACGATGCCGGGCAGCTCCGACACCGCTGCCGCCGCGGGCGCCGGCCTGACCAGCGCGGCGGTCACAGCCGCCGCGGCGGCCGTGCCGACGCCCAGCCCGAACCCGCGCCCGGATGGCTTCGACTCCATGAACTTCCCCCTCCGCTCGACCATTGAGCCGGGGGACCCTCTCCGCGCGCCACTCGATTCGTCGGATCATCGGCAGCTTGGCGCCAGCGAGGAACGCGGCGGAGGCAGCATCGAGTAGCGGACCGCGAAGCCGGGCTACGGTGCTCGAAGCCCGCGGCCGAGCCTCAGCCGGCGTTCACTCTGCCCTCCTGACCATGGGAAGTTCGGAACGGGTGAACAGCGCAGCGCACAGTGCGGCGAACAATGGGATCACGACCGCCGTGATCAGCAGGCTTGTCCAAGGCACCGTGAACTCCGGCGCGCCGACCGCGGCCTGCGCGGCCGCCGCCAGGAACGCGCCGAGCAGGATTCCGAGCAGGCAGCCCAGGCCACCGACCAGCAATGCCTGGGCGGCCGCCAGGGCACGCCGCCGGCGGGGTTGGGCTCCGACCGCGGCCAACGTGGCCAGGTCGGCGCGGCCCTCCGAAGCCGAGAGCGCGACCGAGATGGCCACACCGACCAGCGTCACGAAAGCCCCGAAACCGGCCACGATCAACAGGAACAGCTGGTTGCCGGGCTGGTAACCACGTTCGACATAGAGCTCGAGCCCTGAACCGGCCAGCGAGCCGGCGACCCCATCGAGCTCGCGCTGGGTCACGGTTTCCTTCAGGGCGAGCAGTAGCCCGTAGGGCCTGACCTGCCAGCCGAGGCGTTCGGCGGTCTCCGGGCTGACCACGACGGGTGGGAGGGAGCGGTAGCCGTCGGGCAGATCAAGTACCTCGGCGGCCAGCTTCTGCCGCGGCGAACCCTCCCAGTCGCTGGAGGGCGTCTCGTGCCAGATCCAGATCTTGTCGTCTGCTTGGATGTAGGCGCGGTTGAGCACGACCGACTCGCCTTCGCGGAGTGCCTGCTTGGCCTCGGCCAGGTCTGATGCCGCAGCGGTGCCGAAGACGTCGAGGTAGTCCGGCGGCATCACCGCCACCTCGCCGTCGAGCAGGCCGTATGCGTTGCCGCCGAGATCGAGCTGCGGAGTCTGCGTCTTCACCGTCGCCTTCTTGGTGACCGCGGATCGCAGCCGCCAGACATGGTCGGCGGGAACGCCGGATACCGCTCGCTCGGCAGTTGCCTCCGCCTCGGCGAGTTTGCCCGGCCCGGCCTCCCGGTTGGGCAACTGGACGAACCCCGAGGCGGGCGGGATCGACGCGGTGTAGCTCGCCCGGGCGGCGGCCTCCTCGCCGGCCAGCACGAACGCGCCACCGATCGAGGCAGCGACGGCGATCATGATCGCGGAGGCCGCCGGGCCCGTACGGTGCCGGTGCCGCGAGCCGTCGCGGAAGGCCAGCCTGGTGCTGAGCGGCAGCCGCGCGCCAAGCGCGCCGACCCAGCTCACCAGTGTGGGCATCAGCCGGACCAGGCCGAACGACGCGAGCGTGAACCCCAGCAGGCAGAGTCCCACCGGCAGGCTGAGACCGTCGGCCGAGCTGTAGGCGCCCATGCCGATCTCCCGCAGCTGGGCCTGCGAACGCCGGAACTCCTCGAAGGCAGATCCGAGCAGCGCACCGCCGCCGATGCCTGCGGCCACGCCCGCGCCGAGCAGCGCGATCGCCAGTTTGGGAGGTCTGGCCAGCCCGCCGAGGGCCTTGAAGCGTCCGGAGAGTGCGTCGATCGGTTCCATCCTGGCTGCACCGATCGCCGGCACCAGGGCCGCGGCGAGCCCGGACAGCACGCCTATCGCGATCAGGGCCAGGTAGTCCAGGGGTGCGAACGGCCACACGTCGATCGCCTGGTCGAGCACCTGCTCGGTGACCGGCTTGGCCAGGACGGGGAGCGCGAGCGCCAGACCGGTGCCGGCGGTGGCACCCAGCAGGCCGATGACCAGACCTTGTGCCAGAACGGCACGCCGGATGTCCTTGGCCGAGCCGCCGGACGTCGCGGCGATCAGCCCGAGGTCGTGCGTCTGCCTGCGCGCGCCGACAGCGAAAGCCGTGCCGGCCAGCAGGACGACCTCGAGCAGGCCGAAGCCGACACACAACGCACCCAGTGCCAGCCCTTGCAGCGACTCCAGGGTCGGAGGTGGTCCACCGGCCAACAACGAGTCCCACTCCTCCGGGTGGACGAGGGCATCCCGGGGCATCAGCACAGCACCGCTGGAGGGCAGCCGTCCTGCCAGTGCGTGCAACTCCTCCTTGCGGAGGTCAGGCAGGTCGACCAGGTACGCCGTTCGTGCGCTTGCCGCCGGCCGAGGTGGCAGGAGCACACCCTCGGCCTTGAGCCGGTCGGGCCGGTCGACGATCCCCACGACCCGGGTGCCGGCCTTGCCGATCCGTACCGTCTCGCCGACGCCCACGCCCAGCCTCCGGCCGAGACTCGTGCTGATCGCGGCCTCGTCCGCCGCCTCCGGGTAGCGACCGGAACGCAGCAACGTCATACCGGCGGCGAGGTGATCACCCGCGGCGAGCCGCTGACCCGGGACCACCGCCCGCAGGCCCTGGGTAGTCACGTCGACGTTCGGCCACTCCGGCGCTCGGATCACTCGGGAGCCTGGTGGCAGCAGCGTGGCCGGGTCGATCGCGTGCGGGTCCCGGTTATGGGCGCCCCCGGCCTTGCTCCACAGCACCTTGAACGCGTCCACGCCGTGCACGACCACTCGGTCGGCGCCTGTCACCTCCAGATGTGCGTCCGCCGTACCGAACTGCCACAGCGATCTGCTCTCGACCGGCCCGTTCTCGATCCGGACGATCACGTCGACCAGGACTCCGGCGAACACGGGCAGCCCGACGAGCACGGCGATCAATGCCGTGCGTCCCTTCGACCGCAGGGCGGTACGCCAGGCCAGCCGCAACATCGGCCGCCAGCGGCTCATCGCGCACGCCCCAGCAGCGTCTCCGGTCTGAACGGCCGGCCGGTGTGCGTGAGTGCCGGGACCTCGAGGTGGGCGTCGATGCGCCGGGCCAGCCGGAACGCGGTGCGCCAAAGGCCAAGCTTCACTCGTATCTCCTCATCATCGCGACCTTGGATCGGGTGAGCACTGCCGCGCCGAGCACCGCGACGAGCGGGACGGCGACGACGACGGTGCCGAGCAGCAGCCAGGGCATGTCGATCACGTGCCCTCCGGCCGACGGAGCGGTCAACGGCCAGGTGAGCGCGAGGCCGGGTGCGGTTCCGACCGCGACGCCGAACAGCGCGCCGAGCACGCCGGTGATCGCGGCCTGGCCCGCGGCCGCCGTCCGCCGGGTGGCCGGCGCGGCGCCGATCGCCGCGAGCGTGGCGAAGTCGGGCCGGGCGTCGTCGAGGGCGAGCGCCGTGGCAGTGCCGGTCGCGACCAGCACGATCAGCGCACCGACCACGCCGAGTAGCAGGAAGATCGTCGTCGAAGGGTCGATGTAGCCGCGCTCGACATAGACCTCGGAGAACTGCGACACACCGAGGACGAGCTGCCGGAGCCGGTCCTCCCGACCCGAGCTGATCCCGCCGGGCGGTGGAGGTACGACGATGCGACTCGGCGCGGTGTCGAGGCCGAGCCGCTTCGCCGTCTGTGGTGTCATCGCTGTCTCGGCGACGTACTCGCTCACCGGCCCGGTCGCCGGTGGCAGCGCGACCGCTGGCAGCTGGACCACCTTGGTGTCGGTGAGCGTCGTGCCCTCACCCTGTGGCTCCTCCCGGTAGGTCACCGCGCGTACGGTGCCGTCCGGGCCGATCGCCTTCGGGTTCGAGACCAGCACGCCGCCGCGCTCCAGCACCCGTCGCTGCGCAGCCGGCAAAGGAGTCGCCAGCCAGAAGCCGATGGCATCGGGCCGGGCGACCACGTTGCCGTAGATCTCCGCCGCCGACCGGATCTCCTGACCCCCGCCCGCGGCAAGGCAGGCCTCGACGTCGGCGCGACGGCACGACCAGGCGAGCACTCCGAGATCTCGGCGCCCGGCGCCGTCGTCCGCGCTGACGTTCGGTCCGGTTTCGTACGCGAGCGCGGGCCGGCTGCCCGGCAGCTCGCGCTCCACCTGTCCGGTCAGCCCGACAGCCGTGGCCGGCCGGACCGACGGGATCTTGATCGCCATCGCGCCCATCGCGAGCCGCGGCTCGTAGTCCCGCCGCTGCTCGGCACTGTCGCTGGACGACGCGATCGCCACCGTCGTGAGGCCGGCGACCGTCGCCATGATCGCGGCGACCGCGGGCGCGGTCCGGCTGGTGTGCCGGGCAGCGTCGCGGCTGGCCAGCCGCATCGACAGCGGGAACCGTCCACCCAGCCGGCCGACCGCGCGGATCACGACCGGCGTGACGAGGATCGCACCGACCACGACGGCGATCGTGCCCGCGGCCACCAGGCCCTCCCCGCCGATCCGTGGCGTGCCGAACGCCACGAGAGCGGCACCGGCGACGGCCAGCACGAGCCCGACGATCGGCCAGCCGCGCCTTCCGGCCACCTCTCCGCGCCGGCCGGCCAGGACCGCGACAGTGTCCTGCCGGGCGGCCTGCGCGGCGGGCAGTCTCGCGGCGACCACGGCTGCGAACGTGCCGGCGACCACCAGCGCGAGCAGGTCGACCGGGCCGACCTGGAGTGGGTACAGCATGGCGTTCAGCGGCACCTCGAGCCACGGCCGGGCGAGCGCGAGCAGGACGACGCCGAGCGCCGCCCCGGCGATCGCGCTGCCGGCTCCGAGTACGGCCGCCTGGGTCAGCACGATCCGGCGGACCTGCCTGCCGGTCGCGCCGGTCGCGACGACCAGGGCCAGCAGTCGCGCCTGCCGCCTGGTGCCGACCGCGAACGCCGGGCCTGCGAGAAGCACGACCTCCAGCAGCACGATCACCACGATCAGCAGGATGGCCGCGACCGCCAGGAAGCTCTCGGACACCTCGGTCGGTCCAGCCGTCGGCGGCGGGTCGAGGATGACCGCACGGGACTGCACGATCAGGCCGTGCCGGTTGAGCTCCTGGACCTGCTCCCAGCCGATCGGCCGGCCACCGGTGTCGACGAGGTACGCCGCGTTCGCGTCGGCGTCGCCGAGGACGGATCCGGGCAGTCCGACGAGCAGCTCGCTCTGCGGGCTCACTCCGCTCAGCCGCATGACGCCGACGACGGTGCGGATGCCGCGGCCTTCGATCGGGAGCCGATCGCCGGTCGCGTACCCCCGATCGGCCAGCGCACGCGACACGAGCACCTCCCCGGTCGTACGCGGCAGCCGCCCGTCGGTCAGGGTCGCGAGCCCGGACGCAGCCGGACGGCGGAGGTCGACCTCGCGCGCCTCGACTGCCCGCGCACCGTGCTCGGCCGGGATCAGCACCAGGTTCTCGCCGGTGCGGTATGCCGTGACCTGCCCACCGGTCGCCTCCGCGACCTGCTCGGACGTCGACCACTGCGCAGCACCGTGGCCATCGGCCGATTCGTAGAAGTGGCCGGTCGGGTCCTGGGGCAGCGGCCCGTGGTTCGCCGTCACCAGTGCGTCGGCGGAGCCGAGCTGGAGCAGCGCGGCCTCGGCCTCGCTGTGGTCGTACGCGGTGCGGTACAGCGTCGACACCGCCGCGAACAAGAGCACGGGCCCGCCGATCATCGCGACGACGAGCAGGCTGCGACGTTTGGCCCGCCAGATCTGGCGCCATGCCAGGCGAAGGCTCACCCGCCAGGGCCCGGTCATGCCGGCCTCCCCGTCAGCCGCGGTCCGGAGTGACCCCTCCACACCCCGGCCCGCCGCTTCCTTCGTGGCTCCCACCCCGGACCGTTCATGGCGCCGTGTGGAGCAGCGTCTCGGGGGCGGAGGGCCGGCCGGTGTCGTCGACCGTCGTGCCGTCGCGGAGGAAGATGACGCGGTCGGCCCAGGCGGCGTGCCTGGCCTCGTGGGTGACCAACAGCCCGGCGGCTCCGGCGTCGATGCGGGCGCGTAGGAGGCGCAGCACCTGTTCGCCGGTCTCGGAGTCGAGGGCGCCGGTGGGTTCGTCGGCAAGGACGAGGTGGCGCTGGCCGACCAGGGCGCGGGCGATGGCGACGCGTTGTTGCTGGCCGCCGGACATGTCGTCGGGGAAGCGGTCAGCCAGTTGGTCGATGCCGACCTCTCGTAGTGCCTTGAGCGCTTCCTTGCGGGCTTTCCGCGCGGAGGCGCCGTCGAGTTCGCGTGGCAGGGCGACGTTCTCGGCGGCGGTGAGCGCGGGGATGAGGTTGAAGTCCTGGAACACGTAGCCGATCGAGCGGCGCCGCAGCGCGGCGACCTTTGCCCGGGACAATGTGCCGAGTTCGGTGTCCTCGACCAGAACGCTGCCCTGGGTCGGGGAGTCGAGGCCGCCGGCCAGGTGGAGGAGTGTGGACTTGCCGGAGCCGGACGGGCCCATCACGGCGACCAGCTCGCCCGGCTCGACGGTGAGGCTGACGCCGCGTAGCGCGTGCACAGCGGTGTCGCCCTTGCCGTGGGTTCGGCTGACCTCGCGTAGTTCCAGTACGTGGTTACCGCTCATGCCTGATCCCCTCGTGTTCGGATTCTTCGGTGTTGGATCCGGTGCTGGGGCGCTGCGGCCTTGGTTCGGCAGCGGCGCGGGCCAGGCGGGACTCGCAGTGGTCGAGCCAGCGGACCTCGGCCTCGGCGGCGAAGATCAGCGAGTCGAGGACGAGCGACCACGACAAGTCCCGCGAGAGCTCGTCCTTGCCGGGGGTGCGCTTGAGCCGGGTGTACTCCTGCAGCGTGCGGATCGTGGCCGTGCGCTGGGTCTGCACGATCTGGTGCACGTCGGCACCGGGGACGCTCAACGCCAGCGCCAGCTTGATGGCCAGCTCGTCGCGGGGCCGGGCCTCGCGGCTGATCGGTGTACGGAGCCACAGGCGCAGGTCGGCGTCTCCGGCCTTGGTGATCTGGTAGCGCACCCGGCCGTTCTCGTCGCTCTCCTCGCCACTAACGCCCGTGACCAGGCCGTCGCGCTCGAGGCGGCTCAACGTGCTGTAGACCTGCCCGACGTTCAGCGGCCAGGTGCCACCGGTCGCCTGCTCGAACTCACCACGCAGCTGGTAGCCGTGCTTCGGGCCGGCCTCGAGCAGGGCCAGCAAACCGTATCTGATCGACATGCATCCTGAGTATGCATACTCGGTATGCGTTGCGCAAGAGGCAACTTTCGTCGAGCGGTTCTGGCCGATTGGCTACTGCCCGCCCGATTCGCGGCGGGGGAGAGTGACCGGCATGATGCTGCGCCGCCTGCTTCCGGTCGCCGGGTTGTTCCTGCTGTCGCCGTTCGTCGGCGAGTTCCTCCTCGGCAACGTGCCGATCACCGAGCTGCCCGCGCTGCCGTTCCTCGCGCCGATGTACGGCGGCGGCGCGCTGCTGGTCCGCGAGATCGCCCGCCGTACCGGCCGTGGCTGGCCCGCGATCCTGCTGCTGGCGGCGGCGTACGGAACGCTGGAGGCGGGCCTGATCGACCAGACGCTCTTCAACCCGCCCGAGCTCGACGGCGTGACGCCGGGCGCCTACATCCCGGCGCTCGGCTTCAGCGCGGCCAACGCGCTGGCGTTCGTCGGAGGCCACGTGATCTGGAGCATCGGCGCCCCGATCGCGATCGTGGAGACGTTCGTACGCGAGGAGCGCAGGGAGTCGCCGTGGCTCGGGAACCTCGGACTGGCAATCGTCGCACTGATCTACCTGGGCGGCTCCTGGCTGATCTTCGACGAGATCCACTCGACCGAGGGCTTCCTCGCCGCACCCGGCCAGCTGGCCGGTGCCGCCGTCGTCGCGGTGGCGTTCGTGGTCGCGGCCTTCCTGCTGCCGAAGCACCGGCCGGCGATCGACCGGCCGGCGCCGAGGTGGTGGCTTGTCGGCGCGGTCGCGCTGGCCGTATCGAGCGCTTATGTGTTGCGGCCGGAGAGCTGGCTCGGCGTGGCGCTTGGCCTGCTGGCACTGGCCGTCGCGGCCTACTGGCTCGGCCAGGTGTCGCGGCGCACCGGCTGGGATGCGAAGCATCGGCTGGCGCTCGCCGGTGGGTTGTTGCTGACGTACGGCTGGCTGGGCTTCGTCCTGAACGATCTCTACGGTCGCACCCCGGCGACCTACGTCCCCGGCCAGATCGTCCTTACCCTGTGTGCGATCGCCCTGCTCATCGCGGGGGCGGTAGTTGTACGTGCCCGGAGCGGAGCGGCAGCCGTAATCATCTGACGCGTGTCTCGCTATGGTCGCTTCATGACTTGGCTCGTCACAGGAGGCGCCGGATTCATCGGCGCACACGTCGTTCATGCCCTGCACGCCGCCAGAGAGCAGGTGGTGGTGCTCGACGACCTGTCCACGGGCAGGGAGGCGCGGATCGCCGAGCTGGAAGGAGTGCAGTTCGTCAAGGGCTCGGTCAACACCAGCCTGGTCGCGATGCTGCTCGGTGACTACGAGATCGGCGGTGTCGTCCACGTCGCCGCGAAGAAGCAGCCGGGGGAGTCGGTGGAGAACCCCCTCTTCTACTACCGCGAGAACATCGGCTCGCTGGTGTCGCTGCTGCGCGGCATGGAGAAGGCGGGCGTCGACAGTCTCGTGTTCTCCTCCAGCGCCGCGGTCTACGGCGACCAGGAAGCCGAGACGCTGACCGAGGATCTCACCTGCCGGCCCGCCAGTCCGTATGGTGAGAGCAAGCTCGCCGGCGAGTGGCTGATCGCCGACGTCGCGCGTTCCAGCGGCCTGCGTTACGTCAACCTGCGTTACTTCAACGCCGCCGGCACGGCCCGTCCCGAGCTCGCCGACACCGGGGCATACAACCTGATTCCGATGGTTTTCGAACAGTTGACGCAGGGCAAGCCGCCGCAGATCTTCGGAACCGACTACCCCACCCCCGACGGCACGACGATCCGCGACTACATCCACGTGTCCGACATCGCCTCCGCCCACGTCGCGGCCGCGACGCACCTGGCCAACGGCACCGGGAACGCCGGGCAGAGCCGGCTCACGCTGAACGTCGGCACCGGCAAGGGTTCCTCGACCCGCGAGGTGGTCGACACCATCCTCGACGTCACCGGCCACGCCGACCTCGCACCCGAGGAGCTCGGCCGCCGTCCCGGTGACCCGGCCGTGTCGATCGCCTCCGCGGAACGGATCCGGGAAACGCTCGGCTGGACCGCCGAACACGACCTGCGTTCGATGGTCGAGTCCGCCTGGGCCGGCTGGAACCATAACGATCAGCCCGCTCAGTAGCGCGGAACCCGCCGGTTTGGGTTAACGTCTGGATTGGCAAGGTCGCACTGGAACCCAAGTCGGAGGCGCAGGTTGGGAGCCGAGGTCGGCGCAACGTTATGGTCGCCCCCCGATGATGTGCTGGACCGCGCCAGGATCGGCGACTATCTCTGGTGGCTCGAACACGAGCGGGGCAAGGTCTTTCGCGACTACGCCTCGCTGTGGCAGTGGTCGGTCGACGACCTGCCCGGCTTCTGGGGCAGCGTGTGGGACTACTACCGCATCGGCAGCAACTACGACTCCGTGCTCGCCTCCGACGCGATGCCCGGTGCGGTGTGGTTCCCGGGCGCCACGCTCAACTACGCCGAACGCCTGCTGCGGTCGGTGCCGCGCGAGAAGACCGTCGTGCTCAGCCGTTCGCAGACGCGTGAGCCGGTCGACCTGACCGGCGGCGACCTGCTCGACGCCGTGGCGAGAGCCCGCGCCGGCCTGCAACGGCTCGGCGTTGGCCGCGGCGACCGGGTGGCGGCCTACCTGCCCAACATCCCCGAAACGCTTGTGCTGCTGCTGGCCACGGCCAGCCTCGGCGCGATCTTCTCCTCGTGCGCGCCGGAGTTCGGCACGCGCAGCGTGGTCGACCGCTGGAGCCAGATCGAGCCCGTCGTGCTGGTCGCGGTCGACGGCTATCGCTACGGAAACAAGGACATCTCCCGGCTCGACGAGGTGGCCGAGATCCGCGGCGCGCTCCCGTCGGTACGCCACCTGGTCGGACTGCCTTACCTGCGCGCCGATGCGTACGACAGCGCGAGCGACGACACCTCGACCTGGCAGGACTTCCTGTCCGAGCGCACCGAGCTGACGTTCGAGCCGGTCCCGTTCGACCACCCGCTCTACGTCCTCTACTCCTCGGGCACCACCGGCCTGCCGAAGCCGATCGTCCACGGACACGGCGGAATCCTGCTCGAGCATGTCAAGACCCTGACGCTGCACATGGATCTCGGGCCGCGCGACCGCTTCTTCTGGTTCACCACGACCGGCTGGATGATGTGGAACTTCCTGGTCTCCGGCCTGGCCACCGGTGCGACGATCGTGCTGGTCGACGGCAATCCCGCCTACCCCGATCTCGGCTATCTCTGGCGGATCGCGCAGGAGTGCGGCATCACGTTCTTCGGCACCAGCGCGCCCTATGTCATGGCCTGCCACAAGGCCGGGCTGAACCCCTCGGAGTTCGCCGACCTCAGCCGCCTGCGCGCGATGGGCTCGACCGGCGCGCCGTTGCCGGCCGAAGGATTCGACTGGGTTTACCAGAACGTCCGCAAGGACGTTTTCCTGCAGTCGTTCTCCGGCGGCACCGACCTGTGCACGGGCTTCGTCGGCGGATCGCCGTGGCTGCCGGTCTACTCCGGCGAGCTGTCCTGCCGCTGCCTGGGCGCGGCCGTAGCCGCCTACGACAGCCACGGCCGCCCGGTCGTCGGCGAGCTCGGCGAGCTGGTGATCGAACGCCCCATGCCGTCGATGCCGATCGGCTTCTGGGGCGACCGCGACGGCTCGCGCTACCACGCCGCCTATTTCGAGGACTTTCCCGGCGTCTGGCGGCACGGCGACTGGATCGAGATCACCGAGCGTGGCAGTTGCCGCATCACGGGACGTTCCGACGCAACGCTCAACCGCGGCGGCATCCGGATGGGCACGGCGGAGTTCTACTCCACTGTCGAGGCGCTGCCGGAGATCGCCGACAGCCTCGTCATCCATCTGGACCAGACCGACGAGCTGCTGCTGTTCGTGGTGCTCGCACCCGGCGCCGAGCTCGACGACGAGTTGCGCGCGCGGATCGGCGGCGACCTGCGGGCCGCCTTGTCGCCACGGCATGTTCCGGACCTGATCGTCGTGGTTCCGGAAGTGCCGCGCACGCTTTCGGGAAAGAAGCTCGAAGTGCCGGTCAAGCGGATCCTCAATGGTTTACCGGTCGACCAGGCGGCCAGTACCGGCGCTCTGGTCAACGCCCAAGCTCTACAGGCGTTCGAGCGCTTCGCGAAGGAACACAAGAACACGTAACGTTCGTCCAGGTGGTTCAACGGTTGTCCGAATTGTCCGATCTTATGTTTCGATCGTTGCCAGCCGATCTCAGGTACGTAAAGATCTTGGCGTTGCCACTTGCGGGTTTGCCGGGCTGATGGTCCTCTTTGGTATCCAAAGAATCTTTTAGAGTCACTCCTGCTCGACTATCGGAGGAGGTCGGTTGTGCCAGCAATGCGACGAAGTAGCGGGAAGCTTCTGGCGATTCTGGCAGGGTGCGCCCTGACACTCGCTGCCTGCGGCGGACCTGGTGGTAGTGGTACGAGCCCGAAGTCCTCCGGTCCGGCGCAGCCGAAAGCCGTCACGATCACGCACACCACCGAGCAAGAGTTCGCGTCCTACAACCGGAACACCGCCGACGCGAACGCGCTGAAGAACTCCCTTGTGCTGCAGCGCGTGCTGACCGGCTTCTGGTACTTCGGTGCCGACGGCGAGCTCAAGCCCAATCCCGAGTTCGGCACGTACAAGAAGTCGTCCGACAATCCGCTGACCGTCGACTACACGATCAACGACAAGGCGGCGTGGTCGGACGGCAGCCCCATCGACTGCGACGACATCATGCTCTACTGGGCCGCCAGCGCCGGCAAGTACGGCTTCTCGACCTCCGGCGGCGAGGGCATCAACCACGTCAAGGTGCCCGAGTGCGCCGCGGGCGACAAGTCGTTCACGTTCGTCTACAACGAGCCGTTCGCCGACTGGGCTTCGGTCGGTCCCGGTGCCACCACGATGCTTCCCGCCCAGGTCGTGGAGAAGCAAAGTGGCCTGTCGGAGGCCGACCTGATCGCCGCCATCAAGGCGGGCGACAAGACCAAGCTCGCCAAGGCCGCCAAGTTCTACAACGAGGGCTGGGTGATGACGGGGAAGCTGCTCGGCGAAGACCTGATCCCGTCGTCCGGCCCGTACAAGCTGAGCAAGTGGGACAAGGGTCAGTCGATCACGCTGGTTCCCAACGAGAAGTACTGGGGCACGCCTCCCGCGTCCAAGACGATCGTGATCCGGTTCATCGCGCAGGACGAGCAGGTCCAGGCGCTGCAGAACCAGGAAGTCAACATCATCGAGCCGCAGCCCAACCCTGACCTGTTGCAGCAGATCGAGAGCGTGCAGGCCGTCAAGCACAAGGTCGGAACCCAGTTCACCTACGACCATCTCGACTTCAACCTGGTCAAAGGTCCGATGAAGGACAAGCGGATCCGCGAAGCGTTCGCCAAGTGCGTGCCGCGCAAGCTGATCGTCGACAACCTGATCAAGCCGATCCAGCCGGACGCCGAGCCGATGGACGTCCGCAACGTCGCTCCGTTCCTGCCGTACTACAAGAACGTCGTGCAGAAGAGCGGCGGTGCCGGCAAGTACACCACGCCCGACATCAACGGCGCCAAGGCGTTGCTGGCCCAGGCCGGGCAGCCCAACCCGACGGTGAACATCGGCTACATCGTGCCGAACCCGCGCCGCACCCAGGTGGTCGAGCTGATCACGGCCGAATGCGGCAAGGCCGGCTTCAAGATCGTCGACAAGGGCGAGGAGAACTTCTTCGACCCCGACGGCGGCTTGGCCAACCAGACGTTCGACGTGGCGCTGTTCGGCTGGTCCGGTTCGTCGCTGGTGAGCGGCTGGGCGTCGACGTTCAGGTCGCCGAAGGCCTGCACGCCGACCGAGAAGGGCAACAACAACGGCTGCTACTCCAACAAGAAGGTCGACGACCTGATCACCCAGATCAACAAGACCATCGACAAGGATGCGCAGATCCCGCTGATCGCCCAGGTGGAGAAGGCCCTCTGGGACGACCTGGTGACGATTCCGCTCTACTCCCAGCCACAACTGACGGCGTGGACGGACACGCTGAAGAACATCGAGCCCAACCCGTCCCAGGCGACCATCACCTGGAACATGGACAAGTGGTCGGCGCAATAGCGCGTTGACGCTGGACGTTGTGCCTCGGCGGTCCGCCGCCGGGGCACAACGGCAAGGAGGTGACCTGTGGCCGTCTTCATCGTGCGGAGGCTGATCGTCTCCGTCTTCGTCCTTCTGGCCGCGACCTTCATCATGTACGTACTGACGGCGCTGTCCGGCGACCCGTTGGCCGATCTTCGCGAGGACAACTCGCCCAACCGCGACCAGAAGATCGCCGACCGCGTCGAACGCATGCAACTGGACCTGCCGATCCCGGTGCGCTACCTGAGCTGGCTCGCCCACGTAGTGCGCGGCGATCTCGGCGTGACTCGTGAAGGGCAGCCTGTCTCGACGTTGCTCGGACAGGCGGTCAGCGCGACCCTGCAACTCGTCATCGCGGCGACCGTGCTGGCGATCGTGATCGGTGTCGTCATCGGCATCATCACGGCGCTGCGGCAGTACAGCGGATTCGACTACTCCGTGACGTTCTCCGCGTTCATCTTCTTCTCGCTGCCGGTGTTCTGGGTGTCGACGATGCTCAAGCAGTACGCCGCGATCCAGTTCAACAACTGGCTGCGAGACCCGGCGATCCCGACCACCGTGATCGTCGTGATCTCCGTGCTCGCGGGGCTGGTCTGGGGGTCGATCGCGTCCGGCGACATCCGCCGGCGGCTCACCACCGCCGCCATCGGGATGATGTCGACCGCACTCGTGCTCGCGTTCCTGTCGCAGACCCGGTGGTTCGCCAACCCTGGCTTGGGATTCGGCTTCATCCTCGCGGTGTCGATCGCCATTGCGCTCGGGTTCACCGTGCTGTTCGGCAGCCTGCGGCCAGGCGGTCCGATGTACGCGACGATCGCGGCCGCGGTGTTGGGCACGCTGAGCTATCTCGTCCTCAACCCCGTGCTCACCGACCCGAGCCTGCTCACGTTCGCCGGGCTGACCGCGGTCACCGTCGCCGTGTGCGCGGTGCTCGGCTTCGCGCTCGGCGGACTCCAACGCCGGCAGGCGATTCCGGCGGCGATCCTGACCGGTCTGTTCACCGGCGGGCTGATCTTCCTCGATCACCTGCTGCGGGCATTCCAGGAGTACACCGGTCTGGTGCTGGGCCGGCCGGTCTCGACGATCGGGTCACGCACCCCGAACTTCGAAGGCACGTTCTGGCAGACGACCTGGGACTCCGCCGGGCATCTCGTGCTTCCCACGCTGGCGCTGATCCTGATCTCGCTGGCGACGTTCTCCCGGTTCACCCGCGCGAGCATGCTCGAGGTGATGAACCAGGACTTCGTCCGTACCGCGAGGGCGAAGGGCCTGCCGGAACGTACGGTCATCACGCGGCACGTGTTCCGCAACGGGCTGATCCCGATCACCACGCTGGTCGCACTGGACTTCGGTGGTGTGATCGGGGGTGCTGTCATCACCGAGCGGGTCTTCGGCTGGCGGGGCATGGGCGCTCTGTTCGCCGAAGGGCTGCGAAACGTCGACCCGGGGCCGGTGATGGGCTTCTTCCTGGTCGCCGGCGCCTCAGTCGTGATCTTCAACATGATCGCCGACATCACCTATGCGTACCTCGATCCGCGTATCCGGTTGTCCTGAGGAGGAGGTCCGATGACGCTGCCGATTCAGGATGTGCCGAGCGCCCAGCCGCCGGGGCCGAGCTCGGCCGAACGCGCGCAGGGCATGGCGATCGTCGCGCGCACGCAGGCGGAGATGATCCGCCGCCGGTTCTTCCGGCACCGGGCCGCGCTGGCGGGCATGATCATGCTGGCCGGCGTCATCGTGCTCGCGTTCAGCTCGATCGGCATCGGGCCGATACCCGGATGGTGGGACAAGTCCTACTTCGATGTCGCACAGGTCGTCGACCGGGGCCGGCCGACGCTCAGCCTCATACCGTCGTTCCTGGGCGGCGACGGCTTCCACCTCGGCGCGCACCCGTTCGGTCAGGACAACGTGGGCAAGGACTACTTCGCACTGACCATGCGCGGTGCCCAGCAGTCGTTGTTCATCGCGTTCACGGTCGGCATCGTCTCCACGCTCGTGGGCACGATCATCGGTGCGGTCGCGGGATACTTCCGGCGCCGCACCGAGGCCGTCCTCATGCGGTTCACCGACGTGATGATCGCCATTCCCACGCTGGTGATCGCCGCCGTCGTGGGGCAGATGGTCGGTGACTTCGGCATCTTTCCGATCGGCGTGCTGCTCGGCCTGGTGATCTGGCCGCGAACGGCTCGCCTGGTGCGCGGTGAGGTGCTGTCGCTTCGAGAGAAGGAGTTCGTGGACGCGGCCCGGGCGATCGGCGCGCCGGCCAGGCGCATCATCTTCCGGCACATCATGCCCAACACCGTCGGCGTGATCGTCGTGTCGACGACACTGACGATCGCCGCGGCCGTTCTGCTGGAGACCGCGATCTCCTTCCTGGGCTTCGGGGTGCAGCCACCGGACACCTCGCTCGGGCAGCTCATCAGCGTCTACCGGAGTGCCATGCTGACCAGGCCGTGGCTTTTCTGGTGGCCCGGGATGTTCATCATCGTGATCGCGTTGTCGGTGAACTTCATCGGCGACGGTTTGCGCGACGCCTTCGACCCCCGACAGACCAGGATCCGCGAATGACCAGCGACTGGGTGGCCGGCGGCGAACGCCAGCCGGAAGTACTCGACCTCGGGTCGGGAGAGGTGCGATCGGCAGAAGAGGCCCACGTGGCGACGACCCTGTCCGATGTACGTCCGCCCGGCGAGGACGAGGTCCTGCGAGTGGAGAACCTCACCGTCGACTTCCCCACAGAGGACGGCATCGTCCGCGCCGTTCGCGGCATCTCGTACCAAGTGCGTGAGCGCGAAGTGCTCGGCATCGTGGGCGAGTCCGGTTGTGGGAAGTCGGTCTCGTCGATGGCCGTGATGGGGTTGCTACCCAAGAACGCGCGGATTCGAGGACAGATTCTCTACCGTGGCGACGACGTGCTGACCATGTCAGCGCGGCAGCGGCGCGGCCTGCGGGGCCAGAAGCTAGCGATGGTGTTCCAGGATCCGATGACCGCGCTGAACCCCGTGCACACGATCGGCGACCAGCTGGCCGAGGCCGTACTCGCGCACCAGTTGGTGCCGCGTAAGCAGGCGATGGCCCGGGCCGGGGAAATGCTCGACCTGGTGGGGATTCCGCAGGCGACCGCGCGGCTGCGCAGCTATCCGCACGAGTTCTCCGGTGGCATGCGGCAACGCGCGATGATCGCGATGGCCGTCATCAACAACCCGGACATCATCATCGCCGACGAGCCCACGACCGCGCTCGACGTGACCGTACAGGCGCAGATCCTGGAGAAGTTGCTGGAGGTCAAGGATGCCGTCGGCGCGGCGATCGTGCTGATCACCCACGACCTCGGCGTGATCGCCGGGATGGCGCACCGGGTGATGGTGATGTACGCCGGGCGGGCTGTCGAAGTCGGTGCGACCGATCCGGTGTTCTACCGGCCCCGGATGCCTTACACCGCAGGGCTGCTGGGCTCGATACCGTCGCTCGACCTGGCTGGTGAGCGGTTGCGCCCGATCAAGGGCGCGCCGCCGTCGCTGATCAACCTGCCGGCGGGATGCCCGTTCTCGCCGCGTTGCCCGCTGGCCGACGACGTGTGCGCCGCGACCGAACCGCCGCTGGACGACACAGACGAGGTTGATCACTCCGCGGCCTGCCACCACTGGGACAAGCTGGCCGGCGCCGAGGACCCCACGGCGTTCTTCAGAGTGAAAAGCGAGAGTGCGTGATGGCTCTGCTCGAGGTCGAAGACCTGGTGATGAACTTCCCCGTACGCGGCTCGGGGCTACTGAGACGCGTCGTCGGCCAGGTGCAGGCGGTGAGCGGCGTGTCGTTGCGAGTCGACAAGAGCGAAACGCTGGGCCTGGTGGGAGAGTCCGGCTGCGGGAAGTCGACGACCGGCCGGGCCATCCTGCAGCTGCACAAGCCGACGTCCGGTTCGGTCCGCTTCGAGGGCCAGGAGCTCACCACGTTGTCGCCCGCGCAGCTCAAGCCGGTGCGGCGCGACGTGCAGGTGGTGTTCCAGGACCCCTACGCCTCGCTCAACCCCAAGCTCCCGGTCAACGACATCATCGCCGAGCCGTTGAAGGTCCACAAACAGTGGGCCGATGGCGGGCGCGCGCGGGTCGCCGAGCTGCTGCGGCTGGTCGGGCTGAACCCCGAGCACGGGAACCGCTACCCGCACGAGTTCTCCGGTGGTCAGCGGCAGCGGATCGGCATCGCGCGAGCGCTGGCGTTGCGACCGAAGCTGATGGTGCTCGACGAGCCGGTGTCGGCGCTTGACGTGTCGGTGCAGGCGGGTGTCGTCAACCTGCTGGAGGATCTGCAGGACGAACTCGAGGTCGCGTACATCTTCATCGCGCACGACCTGTCGGTGGTCCGCCACATCTGCGATCGAGTCGCGGTGATGTATCTCGGCAAGATCGTCGAGACGGGTGTACGCGACGACGTCTACGACCGGCCGGCGCATCCGTACACGCAGGCGCTGCTCTCAGCGGCGCCGGCGCCCGACCCGGAGACCGAACGCCGGCGCGAGCGGATCGTCCTCGCAGGCGATGTGCCGAGCCCGCTGGACCCGCCGAGCGGGTGCCGGTTCCGGACCAGGTGCTGGAAGGCACAGGACGTGTGTGCGAAGGAGGAGCCGCAGCTCGTGGACCGGGGCAACGGCCACCCGGTCGCGTGCCATTTCGCCGAGGTGACCCTGCCGGTGGCCGCGGCCGGTTAGTCTTCGCAGATCGTGCGGGCTTATGGGGCGGGAGGCCGAGTGGAGATCGCGCTGTCGTTCGTCGGTGTGTTCGTGGGTGCGTTCCTGGCGATCGGGCTGGAGAACTGGCGCGAACGCAGGGTGATCCGGCGCTGGGTGCGCGAGCACTTGGAGCACCTGATGGGGTTCATCGGGCTGGAACGGCCGGGCGCGGACGAGGTGCAGAGCACGTTCCAGGCGATCGACCGGGCGCTGGACAGCTGGGCAACGACCACGGAGCCGCTGGACGAGGGCACGTGGGAGCTGCTGAACTACACCGTCACGGCGAATCCGATCGACTTCACGCACCTGTTGCGTTCGGAGGCCGTGGCCGTGCTCCCGCGGTCGTTGAGCAACGCCATCGCAGACGTGGAGTACTGGTCGGGCATGCTCGGCATGACCTCGAGCCGGCTCCGGGAGGCGTTCGACGCCTATGTGCTGCCGTTGTGGTTCGAGCGGCGCGTGCCGTTGACCGAGGCGGACCGGCGGAGGCTGCGGTTCTACCAGGAGGAGTTGCGCGACCTGCTGGAGAAGGAGATGCACGCGACCGAGGCGATCGACCGGATGGTCGAGGAGTATCGCGCGTTCGCGGGCGGTCGTTCGGTCACCAAAGGCACAGCTCCTCGAGAATGACCGCGGCCAGCGGGAGCTCGGGCATGCTCTGCCCGGTGAGGTCATGCGGTGGTCGGAGGTCGCCGCGCATCTCGACCAGGCCCCGCCAGCGTTCGACGTCGGGCCAGCTGTCGAGCACGGTCTGCCCCGTCTTGCCGGTGAGCCGGCCCGAGCCGGGCAGTTCGGCCAGCGGTAGTCCGCCCGCGAGATAGCGGGCCGCGCGGATCGGGCCCACGCCGCGGACGCCTGGCAGGTTGTCGCTCGGATCGCCGACCAGGGCGGCACGGTCGCACCACTGCGCCGGTAGCAGGCCGAAGCGCTGCTCCACCTCGTGCGGCCCGATCAGCCGGTGCTCGGCGGCCCGGCCGGTGTCGAGCAGCCACACCCGGTCGTCGAGCAGCTGGAAGAAGTCCTTGTCGCGGCTGAAGATGTAGACCTCGCGGCCGTCGGCACCGGCCTGGTCGGCGTAGGTCGCGATCAGGTCGTCGGCCTCCTCGTCGTCGAGCAGCGCGTGCGGCACGCCGAACGCGTCGAGGCCGCGCTGGACGTGCGGCAGGCCGAGGATCGGCGTCAGGTCGGCACCTGACCGGTTGGCCTTGTAGGCCGGGTCGACGGCGATCCGCCTGGCCGCACCGCCCTCGCCGTCGAAGCACACGACGACCTCGGGCTCGGACGAGACGTTCTCGCGGATGCCCTTGCGTAACAAGGCGAAGAAGCCGAACACACCGGTCACGTCGCGCGTCTTGTCGCGGCTCAGGATCCTCGCCGGGAAGCCGAACTCCGAACGCCACAAGAGGTTGTTGCCGTCGACGAGCACGAGCGGCGGTTGGTCAGCCATGCTCCGGCACGCTAGCGGCGACCACCGACACTGCCCGCGCTAGCGGATCTTGAACCAGGCCGACTTGACGCCCAGCGCGTTGCGTACGCCGTCCTCGCCCCGCACGACCTTGGTCTTCTTCGTGCCGACGATGCGCAGCTCGGTGACCCGCCCGCCCCAGTCGCCGTGGCCGGTGCGCTTGCCGACGCGGATCTCCTTGAGCTTGCCGATCGACGGGTAGCGCTTCTCCAGCCGGCTGACGGTCACCGAGCCGGACCAGTTGTGGTTGGGGTCCTTGCGCGGGTCCCAGCCGTCCTTGCGAGCAGGCAGGTACGGCACCTGGCCTGAGGCCGTCCAGCCGCCGTTGGACGAGCCGAACTCCGTGAGCGCGATCGCCTTGCTGTGTACGAGCACCTTGCCGCGCGTGGCGTTGATCGCCTTGGACGTACGGCCGGCCTCGTAGACCGTGGCGACCTTCCACTTCGAGGTGAACTTCACCCAGCCCGGATAGGCCTGCGAGGCCGTGGTGTCGTAGACGTCGAAGTAGCGTCCACTGTTGTTGCGCGCCGATCGCGCCGCGTAGCTTCGGGCGGCGACCGCCTGCGCCTGCAACGCCGACGGCGGCCACCACGACGGCGACTCCGCCGGTACCACCGAGCGGAGGTACTTGTCGTACGACACGATGTTGATCGCCCGCAGCTTGCCGCCCTTCAGCACGACGCGGATCGCACCCCGGTACGCCCGCCGGGCCGCCGAGCCGCCGGACGCGCGCCGCTCCACCCCGATCGTGTCGTCGGGAGGGATGAACGAGATCCGGCCGCTGCCGAGCACCTGGCTCGGCTTGATCCGGGTGTGCCACCTGCCGCAGGCGTAGCCGTCGAGCCTGAGGTCCGACGAGCCCGACTTCGACACCCGCCACATGCTGTAGGGGCAGCCCTTGAACGTACTCGGCAACGTGGCGTGCCGCAGCGCGCCGTTCTGGTACGTCCACCAGACCTGCAGGCCGCGCTCGGGCCGGATGCGGACGGGCGAGCCGTTGTGGGACAGCCGGACGCGGATGGTGGCGTCGGGCAGGCCGGACAGCTTCGTGCCCGGATAGTAGAACTTCAGGATCTCCCGATAGCCGGCGCCGGTCCTGGCTGCGGCGTACGCGCCGTACTGCGACATACCCCGGCCGTGGCCCCAGCCGTGGCCGGCGAGCTGGTACTTCCCACCGGCCGGCCTGGCCGCGACCTCGAACCCTGGCTGGTCAGCAGGCGCTCCGGCCGCCGCCGCGGGTGCGGAGAAGAAGAGCAGGAGCGCGCAGATCAAGAACACCGTCATCCCTCGCATGCGCGCACCTATACCCAGATTGGACTGACGTCCGATCCTCTGCCCGCAGACAAATATCGGGCTGACGTCCACTCTGCTCATTTGTCGCGTCAAGATGGTGTGATGGTCCGACTTGCCGCCCTGGGTTTGATGCACGAGGCGAACACGTTCGCGCCGAGCCGGGTCGATCTGGCGGCGTTCGAGAGCGACGGCATCCTGCGCGGACAGCAGATCGTCGACCGGCATGTCAACGCGCGCACGACGATGGCCGGCTTCCTGGCGGCCGCCGGACGGGACGACAACCCGGTGGAGGTGGTGCCGCTGCTGTTCACCACGGTGACGCCCGCCGGCCCGATCACCGCGGATGCCCTGCGTACGTTGGCCGATCAGCTGGTCGCCGCGCTGGCCGAGGGCGGACCCTGGGACGGTGTGCTGGCCGCGCTGCACGGTGCCGCGGTCGCCGAGGAGTGCGACGATGTCGACGGTTATCTGCTGGAGCGGTTTCGTTCGGTGGTCGGGGAGGGTACGCCGATCGGTGCGGCGCTCGACCTGCACGCGAACATCAGCCCACGGATGGCCGAGCACGCGGACCTGCTTGTCACCTACCGCACCAACCCACACGTCGATGCGAAGGAACGCGCGTACGAGGTCGCCCAGCTGGTGGCCGCCGCCGCGCGGCGGGAGGTCGTGCCGGCACAGGCGCTCGTACACGTGCCTGCCGTCATCGACATCCTGCGCCAGAACACGGACGCCTCACCGATGCGCGAGATCCTGGCCGCGCTCGATCGCACGCTGGCCTTGCCCGGTGTGCTCACGGCCTCGGTGGCCGAGGGCTATCCGTACGCCGACGTACCCGAGCTCGGCATGAGCGTCGTCGTGGTGGCCGACGGCGACGCCGGCCTGGCGCAGCGGGAGGCGGACCTGCTGGCCAAGGAGATCCTGTCCCGGCGGGCCGAGCTCACCGGCCGCGCGGTGCCCGTGCCAGAAGCGATCCGGCGGGCAGGGGACGCCGAGCCCGGGGCCGGTCCGGTGCTACTGCTCGACGTCGGCGACAACATCGGTGCCGGCGCGCCCGGTGACTCGGTCGTGCTCCTGGACGCGGCACGTCACCTGGGCTTGCGGGAGCTGCTGTGCATCATCGACGACGCCGACGCGGTGGAGCGTTGCTGGCGGGCCGGCGTGAGTGGCCGGGTCGAGCTGCGGATCGGTGCGCGTACCGATCCGTCGGTGGGCCCGCCGCTCGAAACGGCCGGCACCGTACGTGGGCTGTCGCTCGGCCGGTACGAGGACAGCGGGGCGACCCACGCGGGGCAGCGGCACTTCGACAGCGGACGGACCGCCGTGGTGTCGCTCGACGAGGGGCAGACAGTCGTCCTCACCAGCCGGGTCGTGATGCCGTCGGCGCTGGCGCAGGTGACGTCGCTCGGCCTCGACCCGTTGTCGTTCCGCGCGATCGTGGCCAAGGGCGTGCACTCGCCGCTGGCGGCGTACGGTCCGATCGCGCGGGAGGTGCTGTTCGTCGACACGCCGGGCGTGACCAGTGCCGACCTCAGGCGCTTTCCGTACCGGAAGGCTCGGTTGCCGGAGTGAGCTCGATGCCGCGCGTCTCTGGCAGCAGCAACGCGGCGACCGCCATCACCGCGTAGGCCGCGCCGGCGAAGATCGCGATCGCCAGGCCGATCGAGAGCGCGTCGCCCAGGACGCCCACCAGGAACGGGAACAGCGCACCGATGCCGCGGCCGAAGTTGTACGCGAAGCCCTGCCCGGATCCGCGCAGCGCGGTGGGGAACTGCTCGGTGAACAACGCGCCGAGCCCGCTGAAGTACGCCGAGCCGAAGAAGCCCAACGGGAAGCTCAGGACGGTGAACAGCGCGGTGGGGAGGTCGGCCGTCGTGAACGGGATGACCACGGCGAACGCGCCGGCCGCGCAGACCACGATCGCCCAGCGCCTTCCGAGCCGGTCGGTGAGCCAGGCGCCGAACAGGTAACCGGCGAAGGCACCGGCGATCACCAGGCCCAGCGTGCCGCCGAGGCCGAGCAGGTTCAGGTTGCGTTCCGTGCTGAGGAAGTTCGGCAGCCAGGTCGTCAGCGCGTAGTAGCCGCCCTGGGCGCCGACAGCCACGAGCGCGCACAGCGCGGTGATCCGCAGCCGCGCCGGCGCGAAGATGGCCAGGAAGTTCTCCCTCGGCCGGTCCGCCCGGAAGACCTCGGGCTCCTGCACGAAACGCCGGACGTAGAACACCAGCAGCGCGGGCAGGACGCCGAGGATGAACAGGACCCGCCACGACCAGTCGTCGCTGAACAGCTGGTCGGTCACCAGGAACAGCAGGACGGCGACGCCCCAGCCGATCGCCCAACCGGACTGCACGGTGCCGACGGCGCGGCCGCGGTAGCTCGCGCGGACGGTCTCGCCCATCAGGATCGCGCCGGCGGCCCACTCACCGCCGAAGCCGAACCCCATCAGCGCGCGGAAGATCGTCAGCTGGGTGGCGTCCTGGGCCAGACCGCAGAGCAGGGTGAAGACCGAGAACCAGACGACGGTGATCTGGAGCATCCGCGCGCGGCCTACCCGGTCGGACAGCACGCCGGTCAGCCAGCCGCCGACGGCGGAGCACAACAGTGTGACGGTCGCGATCCGGCCGGCCTCTGCTCTGTCGGCGAGGAACCCGAGGCTGACCAGGCCGGTGATGACAAGGCTGAAGATCTGGACGTCCATCGCGTCGACGGCCCAGCCGCCGAAGCAGCCCCAGAACGTTCGGCGTTCTCGTGGCGAGAGCCGCCGGAACCACAGCTCCTCGCGCGTACGGTTTGTGCCGGTCTGGTCGGCGCTCATTCTCGGGTTCTACTCGAACCCCGTAGCAAGATCAACCCGTTGGGTCAGGTGAGAAAGGTGTGGGTGGCCTTCTCGTCGCGGGCGTGCTGGTCGACCAGGTCGGGGTCGGGATTGCGGACGAGCACGACCGAGCCGTTGCGGGCCAGTGGTGCGAGCAGGGCGTCGAGGTAGCCCTTGGGGCCGACGGGGTTGGCGTCGGTGAGGATGCGGGCGCCCTCGCCGAGGCCGAGCTCGGTTGCCCGTTCCAGCGCGGTGCTCACCAGCTGCATGCCGTCAAGGAGCTCGTCGCCGCGGCCGAGCAGGGGTTGTTCGGGGTCGGTGGAGCCGAGTGAGGAGAAGACGTCGCCGAACGTCAGTACCTCGGCGCCGTAGTCGATCACGCCCTCGGGCAGCGGCTCGGTGAACGGGCCGCCGAGCGGCCGCAGCGACAGCGCCACCACCTCGTGTGCGCCCACCGCGCTGGCGGCGTCGATGGTGTCCGGCCCGGTGACGATCACGGCCGCGTCGGCGGTGGCGTCGAGGTCGACGATCAGGCCGGCCGACCAGGCGGCGAGCATCCAGACCGCGCCCTGCCAGTGGGACGGCAGCATGATCGCGACTCGCTCGCCGGGGTCGACGTCCAGCCCGTCCTGCAGCAGGTTGGCGGTCTTCGCGACCCAGTTCTCGAACGTCTTGACCGACAGCTCGATCCGTTCGCCGGTCGCGTCGTCGTAGAACGTGTAGAGCGGACGGCCCGGGTCGTCGCGCAACGCGGCCGCCAGCAGCTTGGTCGGGGTTTGAAGACTCGCCACGGTCCGCAGCCTATCCACGGTGCCAATGCGGTGACCCAGCCGAGGACCGTCACCAAAATCACGTAGGGTCGGTGCACATGCGGTACGCGGTGATCAACGCCGGCGGCTCCGGGACCCGGCTGTGGCCGCTGTCCCGGGCTACCCGACCCAAGCAACTGCTGTCGGTTCGCGACGGTAAGAGCCTGCTCCGGCTGGCCTTCGAACGGCTGGTCGGGCTGGTGCCCGCCGAGCGCATCTACGTCTGCACAGGCACCGCCTACCTCGACACGGTGGCAGAGCACCTGCCGGAGCTGCCGGCCGGCAACCTGCTCGGCGAGCCCGCCGGCCGCGACACCGCGAACGCGTTCGGTCTCGCCGCCGCCGTGCTGGGCGCACGCGACCCGGAGGCCGTGCTGGCGTTCGTCACGTCCGACCACGTGATCGAGCCGCTGTCGAAGTTCCAGGAGGGCCTGCGGCTCGGCTTCGAGACCGTGGAGGCCGACCCGCACGCGGTGGTGACGTTCGGCATCCCGCCGACCTCGCCACACACCGGGCTGGGCTACGTCGAGCGCGGCACGGCACTCCCTGATGCGCCGGACGTCTTCACCGTCTCCGCGTTCAAGGAGAAGCCCGACGCCGAGACGGCGGAGAAGTACGTCGAGTCGGGGCGTTACCTGTGGAACTCCGGCATGTTCGTCTGGCGCGCCGACACCCTGCTCGGCGAGCTGCGGCAACACCTGCCGGAGTCGTACGAAGGTATGCGCCGGATCGCGGCCGCGTGGGACACACCGTCGCGGGACGAGGTGCTGGCGTCGACCTACGAGGGCTTCCGCAAGATCAGCATCGACTACGCCGTGATGGAGCCCGCCGCCCGTGGCGAGGGCGAGGCGCACGTGCGGGTGGTGCCGATGAGCGTCGACTGGCTGGACGTCGGTTCGTGGCCGAACCTCGCGCGGACGCTGGAGGCCGACCAGGCGCGTAACGCCTGCAACGCGATCACGGTGATGGTCGACTCCGAGGGCAACATCGTGGTGAGCGACGATCCGGACCATCTGGTGGCCACGCTCGGCCTGCACGACACGATCGTCGTCCACACCCGCGACGTGACGATGGTGTGCCCGAAGGGCATGGCCGAACGGGTGAAGGATCTCGCGGCGCGGGTCCAGCACACCCACGGCAACCGCTACGCCTGACGTCACCCACCACCGATGCCCGCCCGCCGCGAATGACCACGTTAACCACGCAATTGGCTGGTTAACCACGCCCCGGGGCGTGGCGAAGGTCCTACTGGCGTGGCCAACGTGGTCGTTCGCAAACAGGCGCGGAGCCCTCTAGGCCGCGTTGGGCTCGGGGGAGTCCTTCTGCGGGAACTTCTTCATGAACTGCTCGATCGCCTCGCCGCTGACCTTGCTGGCGAACACCCGCCGCCCTGCTTCGTTGGTCCAGCGTGTGAACGCCACGTGCTTGCCCTTCGGGAACGAGCCGCCGTCGGCCTTCAGCCACGGAGCCACGATGAACTTCTTGGAGTTGTCGGGCGTCGTGTGGTTGAACTTCTGCGCGAGCTGCTTCAGCTGGTCCAACTGCTCGCTGTCCTTGGCGAGCGTCTCGTCGTACCAGACGATGGTGTAGCCGTGCTCCAGGTTGTGTACCAGCGTCTCGACGGCCGGCCGGTCTTCCTTGGTGTAGAACGTGCGGTCGAACGAGGCCGGGGTGTCCCAGTGCGGGCCCGACGAGGCCGGCACGGTGGAGTACTTGATCTTCGTGCCGGTTTCCTTGTGGTCGGAGTTGCCGCTCGCCTTGTCCTTGGTGGGCGCGGTCACGCCGGCCTGGGCAGCGGGGACGCCGAACGCCGACATCGGCTTGCGCGCCGGGTCGTCGATCCAGTTCTTGATCGGGACGAACGCCGCGGCGCCGACGATCAGCACGCCAACCAGGCTGAAGCCACCGATGATCAGGATCGTCCGGCGGCGTTCGGTCGCCTGCTGCTCCCGGCGCATCTGCTCCAGGCGCTCACGCCTGGACGGCTCGGTCTTGGTGCGTTTGGCCACGGGTTTCCTGCCCCTCGAGTCCTCGTGTTCGGCTTGTCACATGTGCTGGGCCAGGGGAGGAGTCTACGGAACGAAACTCATAGCCGACACTGGTTCGGTGCTCGACGTTCCCGGCCGTACCCGCTCGCTCGCTTTCGAGGCGCCGATCGACCCCGGCTCGACGCTTTCCGGACTGCGCCGGGGCGGTGGCGACCCGACGTTCCGGCTTGCCGCCGACGGTGCGATCTGGCGCGGTGTCCGGACCCCCGCGGGCCCGGCGACCATGCGGATCACGGCCCGGCCCCGCGAACGTACGGTGGCGGCGCAGGCCTGGGGCGTGGGCGCGGAGTGGGTGCTGGAGCAGCTGCCCGGCATGGTCGGCGGCGAGGACGACCCGAGCGGGTTCGAGCCCGGGCTGCCGCTGCTCGAGCGCGCCCGGCAGCGATACGCCGGCTGGCGGGTCTGTCGTACCGGCCTGGTCATGGAGGCGCTGATCCCCGCGATCCTCGAACAAAAGGTCACGGCGACCGAGGCCTGGCGCTCGTTCCGCGAGCTGACCTGGCGCTTCGGCGAGCGCGCGCCCGGCGGTAAGGACCTGCCGGTGAAGCTGTGGGTGATGCCGGAGCCGTCGAGGCTCGCGGCGCTGCCGGTCTGGGAGTGGCACAAGGCCGGCGTCGGGCCGGAGCGCCGGAACACGCTGATCCGTGCGTGCACTGTCGCGGGCCGGCTGGAGGAGACCATCTCGTTCGCGCCCGCGGAGGCCGAGCGCCGGCTGCGGTCGATCCCGGGCATCGGCGTCTGGACGGCGGCGGAGGTACGCCAGCGCGCCCACGGCGACCCGGACGCGGTTTCGGTCGGTGACTTCAACCTGCCGAAGCTGATCGGCCACGCCCTCGCCGGCGAACGCTGGGACGACGAGACGATGCTCGCGGCACTGGAGCGCTGGCGCGGGCATCGTTATCGCGTCACCCGGCTGCTGGAGATGGCGGCGTTCGGCGGGATGGTGTCGGCACCACCCCGCCGAGGCCCGCGCTATGCGCCGCGGGAGTACCGCGGCATGTGACAGGTCACCGGGTGAGCCGGTCATCCGGGGTCGGGTCGCAGGGGGGTACCTCCGCCCCGGAGCCGGCGACCTGGATCGAGGGCACCGACCGGATGCCTCTCTCGGCTTCCGGCACATCGTTGCCGAGCCGCACGTCGAAGACCCGGGTCTCGATGACCAGCGTGTCTTCGGGCCGAAGCGTGTCGCGCCTGAACCAGAAGCTGAGCGTGTCACCGTCGCCGTCGAACCAGATGACTGTCTCGTGCTCGTTCGGGTGGTCGAGGAACCACTGGTTTCGGCCGCACGACATGCCGGCCGGTGGATAGTCGACAACCGCGCTGACTCCCATGGACTCGAGTTTGCGTTCGAGCCCTTCGGCGTCGCGGTAGTCGAGGATCGTCACGTGGATCCGATCGCCGGTCTGTGTGACCGCCCAGGCCGGCGAGGTCCTGTCGGCCACAAGCACCGGCGCGGCGATGCCGATCGCGGCTGTGGCCGCGACCGCTCCGGCCAGGGCCAGCCGTGGCCGCCAGTGCCGTCGCGTCACCGGTTCGGCCGCGCGTTCCGTGACGACCTGCTTGAGCTGGCCGAGCAGCTTGTCCTCGAAGGTTCCGTTCATGACAGGGTCTCCGCTTCCTCGGTACGGGCGCCGGCGACGAAGGGGGTACGCAGCTTCCGGCGGGCGCGGTGCAGCCGGACGCGGGCGGCGAC
This sequence comes from Flindersiella endophytica, assembly GCF_054779015.1. Lineage (NCBI taxonomy): Bacteria > Bacillati > Actinomycetota > Actinomycetes > Propionibacteriales > Nocardioidaceae > Flindersiella > Flindersiella endophytica. The sequence goes on along the minus strand of NZ_BAAGYY010000023.1, from coordinate 77,164 downwards.
CGGCGTGATCCGGAGCGCCTGTGCGGCTTCGGACACCGTGAGGCCTTCGAGCGCGGTCAGCTCCAGCACAGCTCGTTCGCTGTCGGGCAGCTGGTCCATTGCTTGATAGAGCTGCCTCGCCCGGGCCTCGGCGTCGATGCGTTCCTCCAACCGGGCCAGATCGTCGGCCTCGAGCAGCCGCCGGCCGGAGAGCCGGCTCGTCGCGCGCAACTCACGTGCCTGCCTCCGGCGTTCGGCCGCGACGACGTTGTGCGCAACGCCGTACAGCCAGCCCGCCGGACTGCCCCGGCTCGGCCGGTACGTCGCCGCCGAGTCGATCGCCGCCAGGAACACGTCGGCCGTGAGATCCGCCGCGAGGTACGGGTCGTCGACCCGCCTCGCGACGAACCGCTGGATCGCTTCGATGTGCTTGCGATAGAACGCTTCGAACGCCTCCGGATCGGAGCCGATCCGCCGTGGATCTTCCACCGCCACCCCCTTCGTCGCCGTCTTCTTGCCCGTACTTGGGCCGGCGACGGCGTGGCGTTACGCCGGAGTCATTCCGGGGCGCCGATCGCGAGCAGGGAGGCGGCCACGTCGAGCACGCCGAGGCGTTCGACCGCGAACCCGAGCTTCAGCCGATCGAGCAGGACCGGGTCGGCACCGTCGACGGAGAGCAGGCAGCAGGTGGACGGCAGGGCGTACTGGTCGAGGATCGGCTTGCGGGTCTGGTGGTCGTCGATCTCGGTCACGCCCGGGACGGCGAACGCGGCGAGCACCTCGCGGACCACCTCCAGGTCGACGGGCTCCTCGCGAAGCGCGCCGACCGTACGGGGGAGCCGGGCCGCCGCGCGCATGGCCTCGCGGGTGCCGAGCGCGAACATGTCGTCGGGCCCGGTGCGTACGAGCGCGCTGACCCCAGGACCGTCGGCGTCGGTCAGGAGATGCCCGAGCCCGCTGATCACCGCGACCGGTACCTGCGCGAGCTTCGCCTTCACCAGGTCGGCAGCCGAGGCCAGCTCGTCGGCGTAGGCGGGAGCGGTGACCGCGAGCTCGTTGCCGTAGGCGTCGACCATCCCGCGATGTTCCGAGAGCGCGACCACACCGGCCGAGCCGACCGCGAGGTCGATCTGGCCGAGCCGCCACGGCCGCCCGAACGTGTCGGTGACCACGACACCGATCCGGACGCCGCCGAAGCGCGCGGACAGCGCCTGGCGCAGCTCGCGTGCGGAGGCATCAGGATCGAGCGGCAGCAGGACGAGCGAGCCGAGCGCGACGTTGGAGTTGTCGACACCCGCCGCCGCCATCACGAAGCCGTGCCGGGTCTGGACGATCTGGGTCTGCCCGCGCTGCGCGACCAGGCGTACGGTCTCCGCGCGCACGGCGTCGGTACGTTCGACGCCGTCGACGACGCGGCCCTCGGCCTTGCTCACGATCTTGCTGGACACCACCACGATGTCGCCGTCTGCGAGCCCGCCGGCGCCGAGGCCCCCGGCGATGATCGACGGGAGGTCGTCGCCCGCACCGAACTCCGGCAGCCCGTGGACCGGCCGGACCGAGACCGTGCCGTCGTTCACTGCTGCTTCACCTGTTCCGCCACCTCCAGCGCCGCGCGCGCGATCTCGGCGGTCGCCTCGACGTCGGACATCAGCAACGGCAGCGCACGGCACGCGATGCCGGCCGCCTGCACGTGGGCGACCGCGGCCTCGTCGCGGGAGTCGACGAGCCAGCCGTCGAGCAGGCCTCCGTCGCTTCTCGATCCGAAGTGCAGGGCTACGCCGCTCGCCGAGGTGTCGACGCCGATCGCGGGCAGCAGCTTGTCGGCCATCCCGCGGACGGGCGCGCCGCCGATGATCGGTGAGATGCCGACGACCGGCGCGGCGGCCGAACGTACGGCGTCCCGAATGCCCGGCACCGCGAGGATCGGCCCGATGCTCACGACGGGGTTGGACGGCGGGAACACGATCAGGTCGGCCTTGGTGATCGCCTCCAGCACGCCTGGTGCGGGCCTGGCCTGCTCGATCCCCTCGACCTCGAGGTCTGCGACGGGCAGCCCGGCGTGGTGGCGCACCCAGTATTCCTGGAAGTGCAGGCGCCGCCGGCCGTCGTCGGCCGCTGGGTCCTCGACGTAGACATGGGTCTCGACCCGCTCGTCGGTCATCGGGATCAAACGGACCGGCAGGCTCCACCGCGCGCAGAGCAACGCGGTCACCTCGGAGAGTGGATGGCCCTCATACAGCATGGACGTGCGGACGAGGTGGGTGCCGAGGTCGCGGTCGCCCAGCCCGAACCAGGCCGGCGCGCCGCCGTAAGCGGTGACCTCGGCGAGCGCGTTCCAGGTCTCGTCGGCGCGACCCCAACCCTGGGCCTCGTCGTTGCCTCCGCCCAGCGTGTACATCACGCTGTCGAGGTCGGGACTGACCCGCAGGCCGTAGAGAGTGATGTCGTCGCCGGTGTTGCCGATGACGGTGATGTCGGCAGGCTCGTCGAAGCTCTCGGTCGCGGCCAGCAGGCCGCGCAGAAAGCGGGCGGCACCGATTCCGCCCGCCAAGACGGTGATTCGCACGCGTCCAGTCTCCCCCGTAGCGCCGACAGAGCACATCGCCGGGCCGGACCGGGACCCGTCCCGGTTTATCTGTCGTACCGTCGGGGGTAGTGAGTGCGCCAGACCCGGAGATCCGACATAGTGAGTCGTGCGGCGCGCCGGGCGGACACAGCGTGCCGACTCCCGACTATGGGAGGCTGAAATGGATGAGAAACCACCATGACTGGGGGTAGCACAGTGCTAACCGAGACAACCGGGCGCTATCGCGAGATCTTCGCGTGGCTGATTCTTGGCGCCGCGGTGCTCAGGAGCGTAACGATCTTCTTCGGCTTGTTCGGGGCGAGCGAGTTCACCGATGCCGCTCTGACAGGCGGAACCGAGCTCACCGCCTTCGCGTCCGTCGCCCTGGTCGTGCTCGCGGTGATCTTGTGCACCCGGCTTGGCGAGCCCACTCCCAATGCTCGGACCGTAACCCTGATCGCCTTGATCGGGCTCGCTGTCCTTGGTGTGATCGGCTTGGTTTCGGCCTTCGCGGGCTTGTTGTCCGACTTCGACGCCTCCGACAAGATCGTCGGACTGATTGTGCAGATTGCCCAACTGGTTGCGCTTGGCGCTGGTGCGTTCTTCACGTTCCTGACTTTCCAGGGCCTGCCGGCGCCGCAGCCGGCGCAGGCTCAGCAGTTCGGGCAGTTCGCCGGCCAGCAGCCGGGCGGCTACCAGCAGCAGGGCCAGTTCGGTGGCTACCAGCAGGGGCAGCCCGCGCAGCAGGGTTACGGCCAGCAGGCCGGTGCCGGTGCCGCGGCGGGTGCTGCGGCGGGCTATGGCGCCGCCGAGTACGGCCAGCAGGCGTTCGGCCAGCAGCCGCAGGGCTATCAGCAGCAGGGCTATGGGCAGGAGCAGCAGCCCGCCTATGGCCAGCAGGACTACGGCCAGGTGCAGCCGAGTGCGTACGGCCTGCCCGGTCAGGAGGGCGAGCCGCAGGCCGACCCGGCTGGTGCCGGTGCTGGCGCTGGTGCGGTGTCGTCGCACGGTCAGCAGGACTACGGCCAGGGCGGCGCGGTGTCGTCCCACGGGCAGCAGGCCTACGGCGACCCGGCGGGTGCGGGTGCCGGCGGTGGTGCGGTGTCGTCGCATGGCCAGCAGGACTACGGCCAGGGCGGCGCGGTGTCCTCGCACGGGCAGCAGGCCTACGGGCAGGAGCAGCAGCCGGGCTATGGCCAGGAGCAGCCCGCCTACGGCCAGTACGGCTCTGAGCAGACCGTGGCGTACGGCCAGCAGGCCGGCTACGGCGACCAGGCCGGTGCGGTCTCGTCGCACGGGCAGCAGGGTGGCTACGCCCAGGACCCCGCGCAGCAGGGCTACGGCCAGCAGGGCTACGACCCCGCGCAGCAGGGCTACGGCCAGGACCCCGCACAGCAGGGTTATGGGCAGGACCCGGCCCAGCAGGGTTATGGGCAGGACCCGGCCCAGCAGGGTTATGGGCAGGACCCGGCCCAGCAGGGTTATGGGCAGGACCCGGCCCAGCAGGGCTATGGGCAGCAGCAGTACGGCGGCGGGCAGGAGTTCGGCCAGCAGCAGTACGGCCAGCCTGCGTACGGCCAGCAGGGCTACGGTCAGGACCCGGCGCAGCAGGGCTACGGTCAGCAGCAGTACGGCGGCGGCCAGGACTTCGGCCAGCAGCAGTACGGCCAGCCCGGCTATGGCGACCAGCCCGGCGGCCAGCAGCCCGCCCAGTCCCAGCCCGTCGATGAGAAGACCCAGATCTTCGGCGGCGACTTCAGCGCCATCCGCGACGAACCCCCGGCGGGCTCGGGCGGCCAGCTCGACCAAATGCTGGGCGGCCAGGACCAACCCCAGGACCCCGCCGACAAGCCGGAAGGCCAGGGCGACCAGCAGCAGGGCTGGTGGTCCCAGCCCCCGCGGTAACGCGCCAGAGCCAACGCTCGCCACGATTCTGAACACCGTGGAGGGCCGGACCGAGACCACGTGCCTCGGCCCGGCCCTCCTGCGCTTTTAGAGGAGCTTCGGGGCCGACTGCCACCGCACGAGAGGTGGCCCAGGACGGCCTTAAGTCCCCTCGCCGCCGCCCACAAGCCACCCCGCCCCGCATCTGGCCGCACCTCGCCCGCATCGGCCCGAGAGCTCCCGCCGCGGGGCCGAGCGCTGCAGCTGAGCCGCATGCCTCGCCGTTGCCCCGCGATGCCGGGCTGGCCATGCCCTGCCGCACCGGGAAGCCCCGCAGAGCCGAGCAGGGCGTCCGTGGGCGGACATGAGGGTGTCCGGCGGCGGACGCGGCCGCGACCTAGAATGCCGCTTCTCTGTGTCTTCCCACCGTCCTCGCGCGGCTTTGGAGCTGCCTCGCGGCGGCTTTTGGCGAGCGTGGGCGGCACACTGGCGGCCCTTGCTCGTTCTCCTGCTGTCAGCGTCCGCCGCGACGCCGATCCGGCACGGCAAGATCATGAACGGCCCGATTGTCAAGGCGGCGCGCCCAGTTCTCCGCCCTATAGCAGACCCGTTATGGACCTCATAGCAGACCCCGGGTTGACTTCTGCGGATTTCCGGCGTGTAATTTCACTCGTGTCATTCACTCGCGATCGGGCCAACTGACCTGAAAGCGACAAAACGGACATGACGTGCAGGGTAGCGGCACCTGCGGCCGTGGCCCCGTCGGGGTGGCCCGACTCTGACGGAAGTTCCTGCATCGTCCAAACGGGGTCTCAATGTGACGGGGAAACGGGTCGAGGAGGCGAGGACCGTGCTAGAGAACTACCTGCTGCACGGCGGCGCCGAGGAAGAGCTCAGCTGGCAGGAGCGCGCACTCTGCGCGCAGACCGATCCAGAGGCGTTCTTTCCGGAGAAAGGCGGGTCCACCCGCGAAGCCAAGCGAGTCTGCTTGGAATGCGAAGTCCGCGACGAGTGCTTGAGCTACGCGCTGGCGCACGACGAGCGCTTCGGCATCTGGGGCGGACTCTCCGAACGTGAACGCAGACGTCTGAAGAGACGCGCGGCCAGCTGACAACGGGGCCACAACTTCCGCACCAGTTCGCCACCGCACATCCACGGCTCGGGTCAGTTCGGGCCAACCCTGCCGTTGCGCGGTGAGCTGGCGCATGGAGTGTCTTCAGGGGCGTGACAGAGACGGTCGGGCCGGCCGTACGAAAGTCACCAAAGCGTGCTGAAAGTCCAACCGGTTCGAGCCCGGCAGGCACCTGCCGTGCCGGGCTCGGACCGGGGCCGACGATCAACGGTCCCATCCGGTCCGAGGCGAGCGCGGCAAGATCAATCCGCGCAAACCGGCTGGTGAGCCAGCGGGACGCTCTCCCGGGCGGGGTGGTAACCCCGCGAAGCCGAAGCAGTATCCAGCGTTCTGCCTTAGGGTGAGGCCTTGCACCGCACCTCGGAGGCAGCGGCTTCGCCCACGTCCGACGGTGCCGGTGTCCACCGGTTGCTCCTCCCCGAGCAGCAACACCGAACGGACAAGAGGACTTCAAGCCAGGCATGAGCGCGCACGAAGGAATGGCGGGGTCTGGGGTCGCCCCCAGAAATGCACCGCCGGGCTCCGGGGCCTCACCAAGGCAGGCACAGCCTGGTAACTCATCGTCACCGCACGAGGTGGCTCACATCGTCACCGCGGTCGTCGTCACGCACAACGGTGAACGCTGGCTCGGTGAGCTGATCGCCGGCCTCCGGCAGCAGCGGCGTACCCCCGACCGGGTCGTCGTGGTCGACACCGGCAGCAGCGACGGTTCACGCGACCTGATCGGCCGGGCGTTCGGTCCGCAGGTCATCCTGAACGCGCCGCCGTCGACCGGGTTCGGTGCCGCCGTCAACAAGGCCGAGCGTGCCCTGCCCGCTCGCAACCAGCATGCCGTCGAGTGGCTCTGGCTGCTCCACGACGACTGCTCCCCCACGCCGGCAGCGCTGCACCACCTGCTCGAACTGGCCCAGAACGTCCCCACCGCAGCCGTGATCGGGCCGAAGCTGCGCAGCTGGCCGCGCGGCCGCCAGCTGCTGGAGATGGGCGTCCAGATCACCGGCAGCGGCAACCGCGAGACCGGACTGGAGTACGCCGAGTTCGACCAGGGCCAGCACGACTCGATCCGGGACGTGCTGGCGGTGGGTACGGCCGGCATGCTCGTCCGCCGCGACGTGTTCGAACGGCTCAAGGGCTTCGACCCGCGGATCAAGCTGTTCCGCGACGACGTCGACTTCGGCTGGCGCGCCATCCGAGCCGGGTTCCGCGTGATCACCTGCCCGGAGTCGATCGTCTTCCACGCCGAGGCAGCCGCCCGTGGCGGCCGTCGCCTGCACGCCGTACGCGGCCGCGTGCGCCGGGTCGACCGCACCCACGCGATGTACACCCTGCTGGCCAACTGCGCATGGTGGGCCGTTCCGCTGGTCTGGTTGCGCATGATCGCGGGCGGTCTCTTCCGTACGATCGGTCTGCTGATCGCCAAGTGGCCGGACGCCGCGTACGACGAGTTCCGCGCGACGCTGACCACGTTCCTGCGTCCCGACCTGATCCTGGTCGGACGCCTGCGCCGGGCCGGCCGTAAGAAGGTCAACCGCCGGGCGATCCGCCACCTGTTCCCGCCGCCCTGGATCGGCATCCTGCACACCGTCGACCAGCTCGCGGGCGTCGTCTCGGCCCGCACCGGTACCCACAGCGGGCCGGCCCGCCGCCGCAGGGGCGCGGCCGCCGAGTCCGGACCGGTCTCGGAGGAGGCCGAGTCGATGGACGACTCGAGCTCCGGCGTCGTGCGCTGGGTGCTCACCCGTCCGTCCGTGCTACTGGTCGGCGCGCTCGTACTTATCACGGTCGTCGCGAGCCGAGGCCTGCTGGGCAGCGGTTCGCTCGGCGGTGGCGCGCTGCTGCCTGCTCAGGAGAGCTTCGGCGAGCTGTGGCGCGCGTACACCTCCAGCTGGCCGCTGGTCGAGCTGGGCGGCGGAGCCCCCATGCCTCCGTACGTCGCGGTCGTCGGCGCGCTGTCGACGTTGACGATCGGCAACGTCGGGCTGGCGGTCGACCTGCTCGTGCTCGGCTCGGTGCCGCTCGCGGGCCTGACGGCCTACTTCTTCAGCCGCGAGATCGCCAAGGCCCGTGCCGTACGCATCTGGGCGGCGGCGAGCTACGCGCTGCTGCCCGCCGCGACCGGCGCGATCGCCGCCGGTCGGATCGGCACCTGCACCGCGGCCATCCTGCTCCCGCTGCTCGGCATGGCGGCGGTTCGCATGGTGCGATCCGTGCGCGGCAACGCCAAGGAAGCGTCCTGGAGCAGCACCTGGGCGACCGCGCTCGCGCTCGCCGTGGTCACCGCGTTCGTCCCGCTGGCGTACGGCTTCGCGGCCGTGCTCGCCATCGCGGCGCTGGTGGCGTACGCCCCGCGCGGACGGCTCGCGGCGCGGTTCGCGATCGTGCTCGTCGTACCGCCCGTCCTGCTGCTGCCGTGGCTGACGACCCTGTTGTCGAATCCCGAATGGGTGCTCGGCGAGGCCGGCCGCGCGACGGTCGGGCTGGCCGACTCCGCGCTGCCGCCGTACCTCTTCGCGTTCGCCGATCCCGGCGGTCCTGGTGGCGCGCCCTGGTGGATCCTGATCCCGCTGGCCGCGGTCGCCCTGATCGCGCTGCTGCGCCGCGACCGCGCCAACGGCGTGATCGCCGCCTGGGCGGTGTCGCTGGTCGCACTCGCGATCGGCCTGGTCCAGAGCCGGCTGCTGATCCAGACCGACTGGCTGCCCGACTCCGTGCCCGCGTGGCCCGGTTTCGCGGCCGTCGTGATCGCGACCGGCTGGATCGTCGCCGTGGCGCACGCGGCCGATGGCGCGGTTCAGGTGTTCAGCCAGCGCAGCTTCTCCTGGCGGCAGCCAGGCGCCGGCCTGCTGCTGATCGTCTGCGCGATGACGCCGGCGTTCCTCGGCGGCTGGTGGCTGATCCGCGGCGCCGACGGCCCGCTCGACAGCCAGCCCGGAGCCGTACCCGCCTACATGGCACGCGCGATGGAGTCCGATACCGCTCCACGCACGCTGGTACTGCGACAGGGCGGTGAGCAGATCCGTTACGCCCTGCTCCGGGGCGACGGAGCCCGGCTCGGCGACGCCGAGTCGTCCAGCCCGGTGTCGAAGCTGCGCGTGGTCGACCAGGCGGTGTCGCAGGTGCTCGGCGAGGCCTCCAGGGAACGCGGTGCGCAGCGGCTGGCGACGTTCGGCGTGGGCTACATCTACCTGCCCGCACCGGCCGACCAGCGGCTCTCCGAGCTGCTCGACACCACGCCGGGCCTGACCCGTTCGAGCGCTCCCGCGGGCGCCGGCGCCTGGCAGCTCGAGCTGCCCGCCGGCCAGGCACGGATCGTCGAGGAAGGCGACCGCGACCCGGCGCAGACGACCGTGCTGGAAGGCGGCCAGGGCGCGATCCAGACCTCGATCCCTGCGAGCGAGAAGTCTCGCAAGCTGGTGTTGGCCGAGGCTGCCGACGCCGACTGGACCGCCACACTCGACGGTGAGCGGCTCAAGCCGATCGAGTACGACGGGTGGGCGCAGGCGTTCGAGCTGCCGAGCGGCGGCGGCCGGCTGGTCGTCGAGCACGACTCGCCGCTGCACCTACGCCTGGTCGTACTCCAGGGCCTGCTGGTGATCCTGGTGCTCGTGCTGTCGCTGCCCACCAGGGCGCGCCGCGACACCCCGATCGAGTACACCGAGCCGGGCGGCAGGCACGGCGCGACCGACCCGATGGCGCTGCCGGATCACACCGCGATCCGCCGGGCCGGAGACCAGGTGACGACACGCTCATGAACACCGGAAACCCCAGACGAGGCACGCCGAACCAAGGCCCTGGCCAGCCGGGGCATCCCGGGCAGGCCGGACCGCAGGGGCCACCCGGAGCTCAGGGACCTCAGGGGCAGCCTCCGCGGGCCGGGCGGGTGACCACGCGCCGGCGTTCTGCGGGCTCGGGTTCCAGCAAGCGGCAGAAGCGGAACCGGCGGCCCACTCCGATCGCCGGTCGCCGCGACGCCATGCTGCGGGTCGGTGCCGTACTCGGCGGCTTCGGCCTCCTGGTCGGGCTCGCGACGCTCTTCCCGGCTTCCGGCGACAGCGGGAAGGCGGCCGCCCAGTCGGTCCGCGTCCCCGTGGACCAGGCGACGCTGGCCTGCCCGGAGTCCGCGTTCGCGAAGAGCTCGACGTCGACCGAGGTCGCCGCCGTCGCCGCGCCGTCCAAGCTCGACGACGTGGCCGCCAGTGAGGCGAGCAAAGGCGGCGAGCTGACGATCGCTGACCTCGCGGGCGGCAAGCCGCTCGCCAAGGCGAACCGGCGCGAGCAGCAGGCCTCGACGACCGTACGCAAGGGCGGCCAGCAGCCCCTGATCGCGGAGGGGACGCAGGGCCTCGCGCCCGGCGCGACCGCCGGCCAGATCACCCGTACCACCTCCGGACCGGCGCGCGGCCTGTCGGAGGCGGCGTGCTCGAGTCCTGGCTCGGAGTTCTGGTTCGTCGGCCCGGGCAGCGCGGTCGGACGGCACGGCCGGCTCTACCTCAGCAACGCCGACGACACCGCGGCCCAGCTCGACATCCTGCTGTACGACGAGAAGGGCCTGATCAAGGACGACGCGACGCGCAGCCTCGAGGTCGGCGCGCACAAGCAGCGTGTCGTCAAGCTCGACGCCTACGCGCCGACCAGCCAGCGGCTGGCCGTCCAGGTGAAGGTGTCCCGGGGCCGCGTGGTCGCGGCGATGCGCGACGACATGGTCGACGGGAGCACCGGTACGCCTCTCGGCATCGACTGGATTCCGCCGGCGAGCGCGCCGGGCAAGCAGTTGGTCGTACCCGGGCTGGCGTCCGGCAGCGGTGCGAGGGTGCTCACGATCGTCGCGCCCGGCGACACCTCCGCCGTCGTCGACCTCGGGGTGATGGGCAAGGACAACACGTTCACGCCGGCCAAGCTCGGGCGGCTCGAGGTGCCCGCCGGCACCGTCAAGCAGGTCGCGCTGGAGTCGGCGACCTACCAGATCGCGTCCGGACTCCGGATCAGCTCCGACGTGCCCGTGACCGCCTCCGTACGCAGCGACCTCGGGCCGAAGGCCGGGCCGAGCGACTTCGCGCACTCGGCGGCGGTGGCGCCCCTGACCGGGCCGGCGGTCGTACCCACGACGCTCAGCGGCTCGAAGATCAAGGCGTCGCTGCTGCTGAGCGCGCTCGGGCGTACCCCCGTCGACGCCGAGATCACGCTGCTCGCGCCGGACGGACGGCAGCAGCCGCCGATCAAGGTGACCGTGCCGGCCGGCGGAACGCTTTCGACCAAGCTGCCGGGGATCAAGGGCTCGTCGCGGTACACCGTGGTCGTGACACCGGCCGAGCCGGGCAAGCTGGTCGGCACCCGGCTCCAGGTGGAGTCTGCCGAGGACGGGCCGCTGGTGTCGTCGTGGCAGCTCACGACCGCTCGTACGACGACCGTGCGTCCCGTTGCCTCGCCGGACCCGGGCGTCGCACTGCGCTAGTTTCCTGGAGTGACGGCTGGGGTACGCGCCGCTACATGGCCGTTCCCTGGCCTCGTGCCACCCTCACTGTCGCGATTCTGCTTGCCGCCGTCGCCGCATGCACCGAGCCACCGAAGGATGCCGTCGAGGACTCGCTGGTGCCGGAGCGGCTGACCGGTGTGGCCGGGAAGCTCGCCTGGAGCAGGTGCCAGGACGACGAGTTGCGCCAGCTCAAGATGGACTGCGCCACGCTGGCCGTTCCGCTGGACTACGCGAATCCAGGCGGTACGAAGCTCCGGCTCGCGGTGTCGCGGCTGCCCCGCAAGGTGTCCAAGCAGCAGTATCTCGGCGTCATGCTCACCAACCCCGGTGGCCCGGGCGAGCCCGGCCTGGCCGTACCCACGCTGGTCGACGGCCTGCCGCGGCACGTCAGCGACCGGTACGACTGGATCGGCTTCGACCCGCGCGGCATCGGCGCGAGCCGGCCGGCAGTCCACTGCGACCCGGACAACGACCTGCTCTACCGGCGGACCTACGTCACCACGACGGCGGCCGAGGTGGCGGGTTGGCGCAAGCACGCCCAGCGGTACGCCGCCGCGTGCGGGAAGCGCAGCGGCAAGCTGCTCGAGCACATGACGACGCTGGACACCGCGCTCGACCTGGAGAGCATCCGGCGTTCGCTGGGCGCCACGCGGGTCTCGTACTACGGGTTCTCCTACGGCACGTACCTCGGCGCGGTCTACGCGACGCGGTTCCCGGACCGGCTGGACAAGCTGGTGCTCGACAGCAACGTCAACCCCCGGCAGGTGTGGTACCGCTCGATCTTCAGCCAGGACATCGCTTTCGAGGCCAACGGCAGGAGCTGGTTCGGCTGGCTCGCGAAGTACGACAGGCGGTACCACCTCGGCAAGACCGAGTCGGCCGTCGAGCGAAAGTTCTACGCGACGATGAACGCGCTGCCGGCCAACCCACCGCCCGGGCAGATCGGCCGGAACGAGTGGATCGACGCGTTCCTGACCGGGCTGTACTCGCCCGACAACTGGGACAGCTCGGCCACGATGTGGACCAGCTGGTTGCGTTCGCGCGATCCGACGCCGATCGTGAACACGCTGAAGCTGGAGCCGGAGAACACCAAAGCGGCCAGCCTCGCGGTCACCTGCACCGACACGCCGTGGCCGTCGCTCGAGACGTTGGTGCGCGACACCCGTTCGACGTACGGGAGGGCACGGCTGGTGACGTGGGCGAACACCTGGCAGTCTGCGCCGTGTGTGTACTGGCCTGCCTCGGCGGAGGAGCCGGTTGCCGTGTCGGGGAGTGGGGTGCGGAGTGCGCTCCTGATCGACCAGACGCACGACGGGCCGACGCCGTACGCGGGGAGCCTGGAGCTGCGGCGGCTGATCCCGAAGGCGAGCCTGTTGGCGGTGCCGGGCGGCACCGCGCACGCGGAGTCGCTGACCGGCAACCTCCCCTGCGTCGGCAACCAGGTGGCCGCCTACCTGGCGAGCGGCACGCTGCCGAAGCGCCTGGCGGGCAACCAGGCGGACGCGACCTGCAAGGCGAACGTGCCCCGGCCCGGGTGACGGGTGAGCGCGCCTGGGTGAGGGCTCAGCCGGGGTCGATGTCCTCCGGGTGGCGGCCGAGGAGCTCGGCCACCTGCTCGAGCACGACGTCGCTGACCAGGGCGGCGAGCTCCGCGCGCCCACCGGCCCGCAGCTCGATCGGCCGGCGGTAGATCACGATCCGCGGGCCGTTGCCGGTGGTGAGCACGGCGCCGAGCGGGATGTCGTCCGACAGCAGGAGGCGATCCGGCGGGGGCACCTCCTCGACGGCCACTTCGACGCTGGTCAGCTCGTCCGGCAGCCGCCGCTCCAGGCGTTCCAGGGCGTCCAGCACCATGTCGTCGAACCGCTGGGCGCGGCTGCGCGCCACTGGCACGCCGGTGGGCGCGAGCGGTCCGCGTACGGCCAGCGGCCCACGCATGCCACGCCCGTGCCGGTCGCGCCGGCGGCTGGGCTGGCGGCCGGCCGAACCCGGCTGAGGACGATCCGTCAACACAGCCAACGAGCCTACTGCCCGGTACAGACGGCCACTGCGGCCTGTCGCCGAACTTCGGCCAGTCCGGCCGCCGCGTGGCGGCGCGACGTTGGGGGTGGGGGCCGCTACTCTTCCTCGCGTGGGTTCGCTGCGGAAATGCTCAAGGTCGGGATGCGGCCGGCCTGCGGTGGCCACCCTCACCTATGTCTATGCCGACTCCACGGCTGTGCTGGGGCCACTCGCGACTTACGCCGAACCGCATTGCTACGACCTGTGCACCGAGCATGCGGAGCGGCTGACCGCACCGCGCGGCTGGGAGATCATCCGGCTCGCGCCCGACGAGGACGCCCTGCGCCCATCTCACGACGACCTCGAGGCCCTGGCCAACGCCGTCCGCGAGGCCGCCACCCAACCGGACGACCGCCAGCGCCGCCCATCGGGAAGTGGCGCGGGCAGCGGTTCCGGCAACCGGCCGAGCGGTCGGCGCGGCCACCTGCGCGTCCTCCGCAACCCCGACGAATAGGCCCAGCACCGGCGAACGCCACCCGGCTTCGGCCATCGAGCTCCGCCCCGGGCAGCGCGCCCGGCGAGCGGCCCACCGGCCAACGCAGCCGCTGGCGTGCTCCACCACCCGGCCGACCGGGCCAAGCACGGCACTCCACGAGCACGACACTCGATGCTCGCCATCCGGCATCGGCGCCGGGCAGTCAGCTCGGCAACCGGCCGAGTGGTCGGCGCGGCCACCTGCGCGTCCTCCGCAACCCCGACGAACAGGCCCAGCGCCCGCGAACGCCACGCGGCGTCGGCCATCGAGCTCCGCCGCGGGCAGCGCCCCCGGCGAGCGGCCCACCGGCCAACGCAGCCGCTGGAGTGCTCCGCCATCCGGCCGACCGGGCCAAGCACCGCACTCCGCGAACACGACCGTGCAGCGCCTGCCGTCCGGTAGCGGTGCGGAAGCGCGCCCAGCACACGCGGTCACGGACGCCAGGCGGCTTCGGCCATCGGACAGAGGCGCTGAACAGCGCGCCCGGCACCCGCGGTCAGCGGACGCGGGGGAGCTCTGGCTGTTCCGCCCGCCGCTTCTGCACCAGCCGCGTGAGGTAGACGAGCGTGCCGGCCAGCACCCCGATGTCGTCCAGGTAGATCGGGTCGGGGATGAGGTCGACCGGGAAGACCGTGTAGACCACGGCGAGCCAGAACGCCACGTTTCCGCCTGTGCCCAGCTCGGCCAGCAGCTTCCGGGTACGGAAGACCTTCACCAGCAGCACGATCGCGCCCGCCAGGGTGGCCAGGGCGAGGATGCTCAAGATCACGATGAGGATGACCCAGCCAGAGTCAGACATGCAGTAACGGTACGTCGTCCACGGTCTCCCCGCCGCCCACGCAGGGCATAGGCTTGTGACAAAGCTTCGGGAGGGGTTGAACAGATGTTGGAGATGCTCATCGGTGCAGCGATCTTCGCCGCCGGAATGGCTGCCGGCCGGTTCCTCCCCAGCCGTCGCGGCGGGCGCGGGAAGCAGAAGGAGATCCAGCCGATCTGCGCCTGCGGCCACGCCGTCTCCTTCCACGGCGAGGACGGCCGCTGCAGGGCCGAGGCCGAGGTCACCGAGTGGAAGGAGGGCCGCTGGATGGGCAACACCCGGCAGCCCTGCACCTGCCAGAAGTACACCGGCCCACAGCCGCTGCCCACGTTCTACGCACCCGAGATCACCGAGTAGTCAATCCGGATAGGGTGTCGGCGTGCCTGACCTCGAATCGGTTCTGTCCGAGATCATCAAGGCGTACGACATTCGCGGTGTCGTACCCGACCAGCTGAGCACCGACATCGCCTATGCCGTCGGCGCGGCGTTCGTCGAGATCCTGGAGCGTCCCGAGTCGGTGGTGGTCGGCCACGACATGCGGACCTCCTCGCCCGAGCTGGCCGCCGCGTTCATCGCCGGCGCGACCGCGCAGGGTGCGAACGTGATCGACATCGGCCTGGCATCCACCGACCTGCTCTACTTCGCGAGCGGCAAGCTCGAGCAGCCCGGCGCGATGATCACCGCGAGCCACAACCCCGCGCAGTACGGCGGCATCAAGCTCTGCCGCGCGGGCGCCGCTCCGGTCGGACGCGACACCGGCCTGGAGCAGATCCGCAGCCTGCTCCAGGAGGGCCTGCAACCCGCCACCGGCCCGGCCGGCACGGTCGAGCAGCGCGACCTGCTCGCCGACTACGCCGACCATCTGAAGACCCTGGTCGACCTCAGTGGAATCCGCCGCCTCAAGGTCGCAGCCGACGCCGGCAACGGCATGGCCGGCCACACCGTGCCGAAGGTCCTCGACGGCCTGAACGTCGAACTGGTCCCGATGTACTTCGAGCTCGACGGCACGTTCCCGCACCATGAGGCCAACCCGATCGAGCCCGCCAACCTCGTCGACCTCCAGGCAAAGGTCCGCGAGACCCAGGCCGACATCGGCCTGGCCTTCGACGGCGACGCCGACCGCTGCTGGGTGCTCGACGAGCGCGGCGAGTCGGTCTCGCCGTCCGCGATCACCGCGCTGATCGCCGTCCGCGAGCTCGCCAAGGAACCCGGCGCCAAGATCATCCACAACCTGATCACGAGCCGCGCGGTCCCCGAGATCGTCCGGGAGAACGGCGGCGAGCCGATCCGCGAGCGCGTCGGCCACTCGTTCATCAAGGCGACGATGGCCGAGACCGGTGCGATCTTCGGCGGCGAGCACTCCGCCCACTTCTACTTCCGCGACTTCTGGCGCGCCGACTCCGGCATGCTCGCCGCGCTGCACACAATGGCGGCGCTCGGCGGCCAGGACAAGCCGCTGTCGGAGCTGCTGCGGGAATACACCCGTTATGCCGCTTCCGGTGAGATCAACACCCGGGTCGACGACCAGGCCGGCGCGATGGCGCGCGTCAAGGAGACCTTCGCCGGCCGCGACGGCGTTACGGTCGACGAGCTCGACGGGCTCACGATCGAGCACGCCGACTGGTGGTTCAACCTGCGGCCCTCCAACACCGAGCCGGTCCTTCGCCTCAACGCCGAAGCGTCCGACGGGCAGACGATGGAGCAGGTCCGGGACGAGGTACTTGGGTTGCTGAAGTAAGGACGAAAGTGATGAACCTCGACAGTGAACTCCTGGAGATCCTGGCCTGTCCGGCCTGCAAGTCGACGCTTCGGGTCGACGACGCCGCCTCCGAGCTGATCTGCACCAACACAGACTGCCTGCTCGCCTATCCCGTCCGCGACGACATCCCGGTGCTGCTGGTCGACGAGGCCCGCAAGCCCGGCGAGTCCGCCGCGAAGACCGGCACGGACGACGCGGACGACGAAGGCGAGTCCGACAGCGGGTCGGGCGCGTGAGCACCGAGCCGTTCGACGACGCGCTGCTCGACGACTCGGACGCACTGGCCCGAGCCGACTCCGCGCTGCGCCATCTGGCGGAGTCCGGCGCCCGGGTACGCCGAGAGGCCGAGGCCTCCAAGCACGCCGTGCACGCGCTGATCGGCCAGGGCCGCCCCCGCGCGGTGGTCGCCGCCGGTGCCGACGCCCGGCTGCTGCGTGCCGTACTCGAGCCCTGGTGCCCGGTCCCGTTCGTCGCCTGGCCGGGTCCTGGCCTGCCGGGCTGGGTCGGCGCGCTCGACCTGGTGATCGTTCTCGCGCCGGCCGGTGACGCCGACGCCGAGACGGCCTCCGCGGTCAACGACGCCGTACGCCGTGGCTCGACGTTGCTGCTCGCCTGCCCGGAGGAGTCCGAGCTGGCCGAGGCCGGGCAGGGCCGCGACACCGTGATCGTGCCGTCGCAGACCGGCGACCCGCTCGCACTGGCCGTCGTGGTGTTGCAGGCGCTCCACAGCATGGAGCTCGGCCCCGAGCTGGCGGCGGACTCCGTGGCCGTGGCGCTCGACGAGGTGGCGACGATGTGCTCGCCGTACGCCGACGTGGCCACCAACCCCGCCAAGGACCTGGCGCTCGTCCTCGCCGACGCGCTGCCGCTGGTGTGGGGTGGCTCGGTGCTGGCCGCCCGGGCCGGGCGGCGGATCGTCGAGACGTTGCGGCGCGCGACCGGACGTCCGGCACTCGCCGCCGACGCCAACCACCTGCTGCCGGTGATCGAGGGGACGCCGCCGCGTGACCCGTTCGCCGACCCGTTCGCCGACCCGGCGGCACCACAGCTGCGCCACGCGCTGTTCCTCCTGGACGACGGCAACGAGGAGCCGGCGATCCGGGAAGGCCGCGGCCGGCTGCTGGCCGCGGCGGAGGCACGCGAGGTGCGCGCACGTACGTTGTCCTGGACCGAGGGTCCGGTGGTCGCGCGCTATGCGGCGTTGCAGGCGATCGGCACCTATGCCGCGGTCTACCTCGCGGTCGGCCTCGGCCGCTACGTCGCTTCGACGGAGACATAGCTTCGATGTTCCTTCTGCACAACACGATCCGGCCATACGCCTGGGGATCCCAGACCGCGATTCCCGACCTGCTCGGCGTGCCGCCCACCGGCGAACCGCAGGCCGAGCTCTGGATGGGCGCCCACCCCGGCTCGCCTTCGTACGCCGACGGTGGCTCCCTGCTCGACCTGATCAACGACGACCCGGAGACGCAGCTCGGCGCCAAGGTGCACGCGGAGTTCGGCGTACGACTGCCGTTCCTGCTGAAGCTGCTCGCGGCCGAGCAACCCCTTTCGCTGCAGGCGCATCCGAACCCGGAGCAGGCTCGCGCGGGTTACGGCCGGGAGAACGCCGCCGGCATCCCGATGGGCGCGCGCGAACGCAGCTACCAGGACCCGTACGCCAAGCCCGAGCTGATCTGCGCGCTGACGCCGTTCGAGGCGCTGGTGGGCTTCCGGCCGGTCGACGACGTACTGGCCGAGGCCGACAAGCTCGGCGTCCCCGAGCTGCAGCGCTACCTCACGCCGATCCGCGAGAACCCTTCCGATGAAGGGGTCCGGCGGGCGTTCACGTCGCTGATGTCGGCGCCGCAGCGCAGCCGCACGGGCCTGATCGAGGCGGTGGTGGCGGCCGCGAGACAGTCCGACCTGCCGATCGCCGGCCTGCTGGTGCGGCTGGGGGAGCGCTACCCCAGCGACGCCGGCGTGGTGGCGGCGTTCCTGCTGAACCACGTGTTCCTCTCGCCCGGCGACGCGATGTACCTGCCGGCCGGCAACCTGCACGCGTACGTCCGGGGGTTCGGCGTGGAGATCCTCGCCAACTCCGACAACGTGCTGCGCGGAGGCCTTACCAGCAAGCACATCGACCTGCAGGAGCTGGTGAGCATCCTCGACTTCACTCCGGCGGCGCCCAGGGTGCTGCGGCCGGAAACCTCCGGCGTGGAAGCGGTCTACGTCACGCCGGCGAAGGAGTTCCGGCTGTCGCGGGTCGACGTGCCCGTGGGCGAGTCGGTGCCGCTGGAGGTCGACGGGCCGCAGATCCTCGTGTGTACGTCGGGTTCGGTGTCGGTGGTCGGCAAGCAGACGGTCTCGCTGACGCCTGGCCACTCCGCGTATGCCGGGGCGGACGAGGGTGCCGTCGTACTCAGCGGCGAGGGCACGGTCTACCGCGCGACCGCCAACGTGTGATCGGGCCCTGGCGATGAGCACGGCGGTCGCCGTCGACGGCGGGCAGACCGGGCTCCGGCTGCGCTGCCTGCCGTCCGGCGCCACCGGAAGCGCACGGGGTTTCAGCTATCACGCCGGTGACGATGATCAGCACGCGATGGTGGCGGCCGTACGGACGGCTGCTGCTTCTGCCGGACTGACGGGACCGGTCGACGTGGTATGTGCCGGACTGTCCGGTGCGCCGGCGGATCCCTTGCTGCGCTCGCGATTGGCGGCCGGGATAGCGGAAGCGCTGTCCGCGCGCGAGGTGCGGCTGTGCCCCGACATGGTGACCGCGCATGCGGGCGCGCTCGGAGGTGTGCCCGGCGTGGTGCTCGCGGCCGGCACAGGCGTTGTCTGCTTGGGAGTCGGCGCCGATGGGCGTACGCATCGAGTCGACGGCTGCGGGCACCTGTTCGGTGACGCGGGCAGTGCGTTCGCGATCGGCCGGGCCGGGTTGGTCGCGGTGCATCGGGCGGCGGACGGCCGAGCCGGTGCGACGCTGCTCTCCTCCCTGGCCCGGCGAGCTTACGCCGTGGAGCTTTCGCAGCTGGCCCAGTCGCTGTACACCTCGCCGGCCGTCGTCTCGGACGTGGCGCGGTTCGCGCCGTACGTTGTCGAGGCTGCGGTTTCCGGCGATGCCGCCGCGCTCGAGATCGTCGAGCGGGCCGCATCGGATCTCGCCGAGACCACGGCTACGGCGGTGCGGGCAGTCGGCGTCGAGACCGTCGCGTACACAGGCAGGCTGTTCGAGGCCGGGCCGGTGCTGCTGGAGCCGTTCACGACGGAGCTGGCTCGGCTGGTGCCCGGCGTGGATGTGCGTGCCGCGCAAGGCGATCCGCTCGATGGTGCGGCGCGGCTGGCGTCGGGTCCGCTTGGGGCGCACGAGCCGCTCGTCCACGTCCACCGGTGGGAGCGGGCCGCTGTGGCAGCCGCCGGGCAGGAGCTGCCGTTCCCGCGCGGCTCGCTGATCGTGTCGTGCCAGGCGCGGCCGGGCAACCCGCTGCACGGCCCGGAGCCGATGACGCTGATGGCGCGGGCGGCACTGGCGGGCGGAGCCGCGGGGATCCGCGCCAACGGCCCTGCCGACATCGCCGCGATCCGGGCGGCCGTCGACCTGCCGATGATCGGAATCTTCAAGCAGGGTTCGCCTTCCGGCGTCTCGATCACGCCGACCATGCAGGCAGCGTCGGACGTCGTGGCCGCCGGCGCGGAGATCGTGGCGCTGGACGGCACCCTGCGGCCGCGCCCGAACGGCGAGAGCCTGACGGAGCAGATCGCCCACATCCACGCCCTCGGCGCGCTGGCAATGGCCGACGTCGACGCCCTCGAGTCCGGTATCGCCGCCCGCGAGGCAGGCGCCGACATCGTGGCCTCAACCCTGTCCGGCTACACCACCGGCGACGTCCCCACCGCGCCCGACCTACCGCTGATCGCCGCCCTCGCCGACGCCCTCGACTGCCCGATCGTGGCCGAAGGCCGCTACTGGACGCCGGCCGACGTGCGCGCCGCGTTCGACCTCGGCGCCTACGCGGTGGTCGTCGGCACCGCCGTCACCAACCCCATGGAGATCACGAAGCGGCTGGCCACGGCAGAACCGTGAGCTCGGGCCAGAGTTGCTTCCAGCGTTCGGCCTTGGCGTGGTAGACGTGCGGGATCCACTGCTTGGGGTTGGGGTTGGGCCGCACGACGAGGTTGAACGCGTCGGACAGGCCGTGGGGTGCGTAGACCTGCCAGCCGCCGGCTGCTTGGTGGATGCCGATGCAGCAGGTCGTCGCGCCGAAGGAGTCGATGCCGTCTTCGGTGCTGTGGTAGTCGAGCGCCGGGACGCCGAACTTCGCTTCGTACCACAACGGGACTCTCGCCTGGTTGCGGATCTCGACCTCCGGAGCGCCCGGGATGTCGGCGAAGAGCGAGGCGCCCTTACGGATCACCGCGTCCTCGGCCTCCCACGACAGGTCGGAGGCGTCGTGGTAGATCAGGTCGTAGTCCTTGATGCCCTGCTCCGGCGGCCGTCCGGTCATGACGTTCCAGATCGTCTGCACGACGCAGCCGGCCGCGAGGTACCACCCGGGCGCCGCGAGTGCCTCCGCGCCGTCGAGCACGGCGAGCAGGGTGCGGTTGGCGGAGAGTACGGAACGCAGCGCGGTGAGTTGCGCCTCGAGCGGGAGCGAGGCCGGGTGGGTGTCAAAGGGTGGCATGTGCGGCAGATTGCCACAGCCCACCGACAGTCCTCGCCGATACGCAAGGCAAGATGAGCCCCGAACTTTACCGATTCTTTGAGGGGTTACAGGAAGGTTTCGGATGAGTGCAGAGGGTGGCACGAAGGCGGTTATGGCGGCGCTGTTCGCCAACCTGGGGATCGCGATCACGAAGTTCATCGCGTTCCTGCTGACCCGTTCGGCATCGATGCTGGCTGAGTCGATCCACTCGCTCGCCGACTCCGGCAATCAGGTGTTGCTGCTCGTCGGCAAGAAGCGGTCGGAGCGGGCGGCCTCGCCGTTGCACCCATTCGGCTACGGCCGGGAGCGCTACATCTACGCGTTCATCGTCTCGATCGTGCTGTTCAGCGTCGGTGGACTGTTCGCGTTGTACGAAGGCTGGCACAAGGTCAGCGAGCCGCACCCGATCGAGAGCTGGCAATGGGTTCCGGTCGTCGTGTTGTCGGTCGCGATCGTGCTGGAGAGCATGTCGTTCCGGACGGCGATCATCGAGTCGAACCACGTCCGCGGCAAGACGAGCTGGAAGGACTTCATCCGCCGGTCGCGCAGCCCCGAGCTGCCGGTGATCCTGCTGGAGGACCTCGGCGCGCTGATCGGCCTGGTGCTCGCTCTGATCGGTGTCGTACTGACGCTGATCACGCACAACGGCATCTTCGACGGCCTCGGTTCGATGGCGATCGGCCTGCTGCTCGTCGTCATCGCGATCGTGCTGGCGATGGAGATGAAGAGCCTGCTGATCGGTGAGTCGGCGACCAGGGAACACGTGGAGAAGATCGAGCAGGCGATCGACGCCGAGCCGCTCGTCGACCGGATCATCCACATGAAGACGCTGCACGTCGGCCCGGACGAGCTGCTGGTCGCCGTCAAGGTCGCCGTCACGGCGAACGACTCGGCCGCCCAGGTCGCCGCGGCGATCGACGCGGCCGAGCAGCGGATCCGGGACGCGGTGCCGATCGCGCGGATGATCTACATCGAGCCCGACCTGGACCGGGATCGCGAGACGGCCAATCGCGAGCCGGCGACGAGCGACCAGGCCTGAGCCTGGGGCGGTCCGGCGTTCCGGCGAAGGACGCGACCAGAAAGCCGCATCCGAGGCCTTGAAGTGGTGGCTGGGTTCGGATAAAGAGCGAACCCCGCCGCGTTGTGGCACAGTATCCCTCCCATCGCTGTGGGAGGGGAGGGATAGCTGTGTCGCGGCCGGGGTTCAGGGAGCGGCTGAGTTACAAGTTCGACAACACGATGTCCAAGGGCGCGCCGGCGCTCATCGCGCTGCTCGGATGCGCCACCATCGTGCTCGTCGTCGTGTTCGGTGTCATTGGCTGGGTGACCCGTCCGATGCCGGAGGGCAAGGACTGGAACGTCGCCCACACCGTATGGATGGCCCTCATGCGGGCCATGGATCCCGGAACGGTCACCGGCGACGACGAGACCACGTTCTGGATCATCCCGATGTTCGGGGTCACGATCGGTGGCATCTTCATCGTCGCGGCGCTGGTCGGTGTGATCACCACCGGTCTCGACGCCAAGCTGGAGGACCTGCGTAAGGGCCGCTCACGCGTGATCGAGGAAGGGCACACCGTCCTGCTCGGCTGGTCGGAGCAGCTGTTCACGATCATCTCCGAGCTCACCGAGGCCAAGGAGAGCGAACGCCACGCGTGCGTCGCGATCCTCGCCGACCGCGACAAGGTCGAGATGGAGGACGAGATCCGCAGCCGGCTCGGCGCGCTTGGCAAGCTGCGGGTGGTGTGCCGTACGGGCAGCCCCACCGAGCCCGCCGACCTGGATCTGGTGAACCCGCAGTCGGCGGCGTCCATCCTGGTGCTCACGCCCGAGGTCGACGATCCGGACTCCAACGTCATCAAGACGCTGCTCGCCGTGAGCAGCCTGCAGTGGGACGGCGAGCCGCCGCACGTCGTCGCGGCGATCCGGCAGGCGCAGAACCTGCCGCCCGCGCAACTGGCCGGCGGGAAGCAGGCGAGCGTCGTCGACGTCGACGACCTCGGAGCGCGGCTGGTCGTCCAGTCGTCAAGGCAGTCGGGCCTGTCGGTCGTGGTGACCGACCTGCTCGACTTCGGCGGCGACGAGATCTACATGCGCGAGGAGCCGACCCTGGCCGGCGTGACGTACGGCATGGCGCTGTTCGCGTACGAGACGGCCACGTTGATCGGGCTGCGCCGGCGGGGGCGCGTCAAGCTCAACCCACATCCCGACGTCCGGATCGAGGCCGGCGACGAGCTGATCCTGGTCGCCGAGGACGACTCGACGATCCGGCTGGCACCTGAGCCGATCCGTGCGGTCGCACCGGAGGCGCTGGCCCGGCCCGTCCGCCGTCAGGTGTGGCCGGAGCTCGTACTGGTGATCGGCTGGAACGCGCGTGGCGTGAAGATCGTGCGGGAGCTGGACAACTACGTCGCGCCAGGGTCGCGGCTGCAGGTCGCCGCCATCCAGCCGGACGGCGAGTCGCGTGTGAAGGCGCTTGCCTCGGAGCTGCGCAACCTGCACACGGCGTACCAGATCTGCGAGCCGACGAACCGCGCATCGCTGGAGACCCTGGGGATCGGGGAGTTCGACCACGTGATCGTGCTGGCCGACGACTCGGTCGAGCCGGAGCAGGCCGACTCGCAGACGTTGGTGACGTTGCTGCACCTGCGGGACATGGAGCATCGCCGGGGAGAGCGGTATTCGATCGTCAGCGAGATGAACGACGAGCGCAACCAGCGGTTGGCGCAGGTGACGAAGGCGGACGACTTCGTGGTGGGCAGCAAGCTGATCAGCCTGCTGTTGACGCAGCTGTCGGAGAACCGGCACCTGTCGGCGGTGTTCGCGCAGCTGTTCGACGCGGAGGGATCGGAGATCTACCTGCGGCCGGCGGAGGAGTACGTCGTCCTGGGGCACTGGATCGACTTCGCGACGTTGATCGAGGCGGCGCGGCTGCGTGGCGAGACGGCGATCGGCTACCGCGTCTTCGAGGAGGCGCAGGAGGGCCCGTCGTTCGGCGTGCGCCTCAACCCGGTGAAGAGCGAGGTGTTCGCGATGGCGCCGGGGGATCGGGTCATCGTGTTGGCGGAGGACTAGTCGCGCTGTCGAGCAGGAGTTGGTGGAACTCGTCCAGCCACAGCTGCTGCGGCGGGACGAGCGTGGTCGGCTTCGGCGCCAGCGGGAGCCAGCGCAGGTGGAACTCGTGCTCCGGCTCGGCCTGCTGCCGCCACTCGTCGGGAGCTTGCCCGGTCGTACGGAAGTGGTAGAACTCGCGTCGCTGCCGGGTCGCCAGCGCCGACTGCGGGACCCAGCCCTCGAAGCGGGCGTAGGTGAGGCGGTCCTGCGGGTCGGCGTCGATGTCGGACTCCTCGTAGACCACGCGGGCGCTGCCGTCCCGGATGTCGACCAGGCGTACGGACGCGCGCGGGATAGACCACGCGGTGACGGGTGCGTCCGGGCCGGGGGTCGTACGTAGCTTGACGACGCGCAGCATCCACGCGCGGTCCGGTGGCGCGTCGTAGGTGCGGGCTCCGAGCCGGCCGACGAGCTCCAGGCCTGGGAGGCCGGTCTCCTCGGTGGCCTCCCGGCGAGCGGCGGTCTCGAAGTCCTCGCCCTCCTCGACCGTGCCCGCCGGCACCTGGATGCCCGAGCCGGTGTGCCAGAACACGCAGAGCTCCGCTCCACGAGTCACGAACGAGGTCACCTTGCGCTGCACCTGAACGACTCCGGTCTCCACGCTGGCGAGCCTAGAAGGCCCCGCAAGCGGATTTGGACAGCGGCGTTGGCGGCCGCCGCAGCCCGCACGGCCGCCGCTGTGGTCGCACAACGGTGCTGGAGTCGGCCGTCCGCCGCAGCGGACCTGGGCGGCTGTGCGCGGCGCGGTCGGCGGCTGCGGTTGTGGTCGCGTGCCGATGCTGGACCTGCCGTGTGCCCTGGGCGGCCGGCGTGGTCTGGCTGGCGGTCGGCGGCCGTGGTCGTGCGCGGGTTGCGCAGCTGCGCTGCGGCTTGGTCGCCGGACGTGCCGCCACGCTCGCCACGACCGCAGGCGCTGCTGGTCGAGCTCCCGTTCTCGCAGCAGCAGCCGGCTGGGCGGTGGTGGCCGCCGCAGCAGCGGGCTGGTCAGCGCACGTGGCGCGGGTCCGACGAGGAGAGCACGCCGCTGCGGCCGAGCCAGCGCAGCGCGCGTTCCCGCTCCAGTTCGGCGACCGTCGGGACGGGGGCGAGCCGGCCGATGCGCTCGCCGAACTCGCGGACCGCCGCCGCGGCCGCCGGGTCGGCCAGGACGCGGAGGCCGAAGGCGAGCTCGGCCGGCGTGACGTCGTACCGTCGCTCCAGTTCGAGGCCGAGCTGGAGCGACGTCAGATCATCCTCGGAGAACTGCCGATGGGCCGAGCCTCGCCCCGGTAGCTCCGGAAGCAGCCCGAGCGCCTCCCGATATCGGAGCATTCGAGGTGAAGTTCCCAGTCGTTCCGCAGCCGCTGTGATACGCACACGTCCATTCTGACAAGTTTTCGTCAGAAAACCACCCCAACGGTATCGCTCGCCGCCGACGCCCCCTAGGCTCGCCGAACGAGCACGCAAACCATCCGTAAGACGAGAGCGGGAGTCCATGACGTTCGACTTCAAGGTGAAGGACCTGGGACTGGCCGAGTTCGGCCGGAAGGAGATTCGGCTCGCCGAGCATGAAATGCCAGGCTTGATGGCCACCCGCGAGGAGTACGGCCAGAGCAAGCCACTGAGCGGCGCCAAGATCATGGGCTCGTTGCACATGACGATCCAGACCGCGGTTCTCATCGAGACGCTGGTCGAGCTGGGCGCGGACGTTCGCTGGGTCAGCTGCAACATCTTCTCCACGCAGGACCATGCCGCGGCCGCTGTCGTCGTCGGCAAGGACGGCACCGTCGAGAACCCCCAGGGCATCCCGGTGTTCGCCTGGAAGGGCGAGACACTGGAGGAGTACTGGTGGTGCACCGAGCAGGCGCTCACCTGGCCCGACGGCGAGGGCCCGAACATGATCCTCGACGACGGTGGCGACGCGACTCTCCTTGTGCACAAGGGCGCTGAGTACGAAAAGAACGGCGCGGTCCCCTCGCCCACCGAGGACGACCCGGAGGAGTGGCAGGTCGTCCTGCAGCTGCTGAGCCGTACGCTCGCCGCCGACCCGCACAAGTGGACGGTGATCGCCGACCGGATCAAGGGCGTCACCGAGGAGACCACGACCGGCGTCCACCGCCTGTACGAAATGGCCAAGGCCGGCACGCTGAAGTTCCCGGCGATCAACGTCAACGACTCGGTGACGAAGTCGAAGTTCGACAACAAGTACGGCTGCCGGCACTCGCTGGTCGACGGCATCAACCGCGCGACCGACGTACTCATCGGCGGCAAGGTCGCGGTCATCTGCGGCTACGGCGACGTCGGCAAGGGCTGCGCCGAATCCCTGCGTGGACAGGGCGCGCGCGTCATCGTCACCGAGATCGACCCGATCTGCGCGCTGCAGGCGGCGATGGACGGTTTCCAGGTCACCACGCTGGAAGACGTCGTCGAGACCGCCGACATCTTCGTCACGACGACCGGCAACTTCAACATCATCACCGCCGACCACATGGCGCGGATGAAGCACCAGGCGATCGTCGGCAACATCGGCCACTTCGACAACGAGATCGACATGGCCGGTCTGATGAAGACGCCGGGCATCGAGCGGATCAACATCAAGCCGCAGGTCGACGAGTGGAAGTTCTCCGACGGCCACTCGATCATCGTCCTGTCCGAGGGCCGGTTGCTGAACCTCGGCAACGCGACGGGTCACCCGAGCTTCGTGATGTCGAACTCCTTCACCAACCAGGTGATCGCGCAGATCGAGCTGTTCACGAAGCCCGACGAGTACCCCATCGGCGTTTACGTGCTGCCGAAGCACCTGGACGAGAAGGTCGCGCGGCTGCACCTCGACGCGCTGGGCGTGAAGCTGACCGAGCTCACCAAGGAGCAGGCGGCCTACATCGGCGTCGACGTGGCCGGGCCGTACAAGCCGGACCACTACCGCTACTGAGTTCCCGCCAAGCTCTGTAGAACGTTCGAGGCCCTCGCCGCGCTGGTGCGCGGTGGGGGCCTCGGCCATTTCTGTCGTACGCGGGGTCGCGCGTCAGACGCGACGAAGGCGGAACGCGGGAAAGCCGGGCGCCGCCGCGCGGAGGTCGTCGTCGGGGGAGTTCTTGTCGAGGTTCTCGAAGAACATGCCGACCTCCCAGCCGAACCGCTTGAGGTATGCGCGCAGGATCGGCAGCTTCTCGCTGTCCGGCAGCTCCTCGGCGACGATCGCCCACTTGCGGCGGCTTCCCAGCGTCAGTTCGGCGTTGCCGTTCGCGCGCAGGTTGCGTACCCACTGGGTGTGCCCGCGCGGCGCGACGAGGTATTCCACGCCGTCGACGACGAGCAGGTTGACCAGCGTCGTACGAACGTGGCCGGACTTGCGGCCCTTCACGTGCAGCATCCTGGTGCCCATCACGCTGATGCCGCGCCCGGTGAGCCACTTCGCGAAACTGTGCATCGGGTTGGCCTTCGGGCCGGGGGCGAGGTAGCGGTCGGCGGGCTGGTTCGCGCTCATGTGGTTCGGTCTCCTCAAAGTGTGATCAGTGCTCTCGTCTGAGATCAGTGTCCGCGAATGTGAGCGCCTTGTCAAGAGCACTGCTCTCGTTTTTGAGCGGCGATCTCGATCTGTGGCACACTGGTGGACGTGCCGAAGACACCGACCGCCCGTGACCGGGCCCGCGCCGAGCTGACGGCCGAGATCAAGGACGAGTGCCGCCGGCAGCTGGCCGCCGGCGGGGCCGACGCGCTGTCACTGCGCGCGGTCGCCCGCGAACTGGACATGGCGTCGTCCGCGATCTACCGCTACTTCCCCAGCCGCGACGACCTGCTGACCGCGCTCATCATCGACTCCTACGACGCGCTCGGCGGCACGGTCGAGCAGGCGGTCGCCGCCCGCCGCGGCGGTGACCACCTCGGACGGTGGCGGGCGGCCTGCCGGGCCGTACGCGAGTGGGCGCTGGAGCATCCGCACGAGTACGCGCTGATCTACGGCTCGCCGATTCCGGGCTACAGCGCACCGCGAGACACGGTCGTGCCGGCCGCACGCATACCGAACGCGCTGCTCGGCATCGTCCGCGCCGCCTGGGAGTCCGCCCGCCTCGATCCCGCGGCCGCGGAGGTCGCGATGTCACGGGCGATGACGCGACAGGTCGAAGGTCTGGCCGAGGTCACCGACCTGCACGAACTCCCGCGCCCGACGCTGGCAGCGGTGGTGATCGCGTGGACCCAGCTGTTCGGGATGGTGAGCTTCGAGCTCTTCGGCCACCTCGAAGGCGTCTTCGACGACAAGGCGGCGGTGTTCGAGCACTCGATCAACCAACTGGCTCACCTCATCGGCCTACGCGCGACGTGAGCCTGCAGCTCCACCCCGTGGCGGATGCTGCTCCGTGTCGCTCGCGCTTGCTGCATGGGAGCCGAGCGACAGCGCGGCGGCCGGGCTTGCCGGGCGGTGCGGGTCGCAGCCGCTAGTGGCCTGCGAGCAAGAAGGTCCGTGTGGCCTGGGGCAGCTCAAGAGGGCGGCTCAGCCTGGGGGCGCGAAGCCGTTGTCGGGCTTGGTGGGTTGGGTGTTCGGTTGCTGTTGGGGCGGGGGTGCGGATGCCGGGCTGCCGGCCGGTGGCGCCCACTGCCGCAGGTCCTCGGCCGGAGCCGGCCGCTGACCGGCCGGCGGCCCGAACGGCTGGCCACCGGGCTGGCCGCTCCACGGCGCCGTCGGCTGCGCGGCGGGTGGTGGGCCGGCCTGCCCCGGGCCGGAAGCGTACGGCTGCGTGGGGTGCTGCCCCGGCTGCTGGCCCGCCGGCGGCTGCTCCTGGAGCGCGCGGCGTCGGCGTTCGGCGAGGATTGCGGTGAGGTAGGCCCAGTCGGGGACGCCGGGTGGAGGTGGCGGTGAGACGTACCCCGCCATCGCGCCGGCCAGGCGGGTGCCCAGTGCCTCTCGAGCCGCCGGGGCGAGTTCGTGGAACCGGCCGAGGAACGAGCGTGCAGACATCGCCAGCTGGTCGGGTACGCGCGACAGGTCGGCGCTCGCGGCCCAGGTCGCGAGTACGGGCGGCACTTCGGGCAGCCGGTCGGTGGTGCGCGGCGCCCGTTCGCGGATGACGACGGTGCCCGCGAGGATGTCGCCGATCCGCTTGCCCTTGGAGTTGAGCAGCGAGGTGAACAGCGCACCGCAGCCGACCGTGGTGAAGAAGTCGGCGAAGATGCCGGCAAGCGCTCGCACGAACGCGTGGCGGAAGCGGATCGGGCCGCCATCGGTACGGACCACCCGGAGCCCGAGGGCGTACTTCCCGATGCTCTTCCCCCGCGTCAACGTCTCGATCGCGGTGGTGTAGCCGACGAAGATCGCCACGGTGGTCAGCAGCGACAGCCCCGCGATGAGCGAATCGCTGGCCCCCGCGTCGGCCGCGACGTAGCCGAGCGGAATCGTGAGGAGGTAGAGCGCGGTGAACTCGATCGCGAAGTCGATGGCGATCGCGATCGCACGGGTCGCAGGCCTCGCCAGCCGGATGTCGAGGACGACGGCCTCGCCCGTCACCAGTTCGCTCACGTTGTCTCCCCTTGCGGCCGCCTGAGAAATGCAGCCTATCCAGCACGCACCCCCAACCGCCCGCTCGACAGCGCCCGGACGCGACGCCGGCGAACCAGCCACCGCCACCCTGCCACCGCCCTCGCCTCGCTGCCGGCCGTCGTCTTGTTTGCCGGTCTCCTCTTGCCACCGGTCCTCGGCCCGCTCGTCGCTCGAGCCCGGACGGGCGGGTGGCCGTGGGCTGGGGCGGCACGTCACCGGCGCCGCGCACAGTCACCTCCAGCCAGTACGCTGCCAGGCGTGGATCTCGAGGCGTACGTGCAACGGCACCAGCCGGAGTGGGACCGGCTCCGCACGCTGGTCTCCCATCGTCGCCGGTTGACGGGGGCGGAGGCCGACGAGCTCGTCGCTCTGTACCAGCGCGTCGCCACGCATCTGTCCGTCATCCGATCCAGTGCGCCCGATCCCGTACTCGTCGGCCGGTTGTCGACGCTCGTCGCGCAGGGGAGGAGTGCGGTGACCGGCGCGCACGCGCCGGCCTGGCGCGACCTGTCGAGGTTCTTCACCGCCGGGTTCCCGGCCGCGCTCTACCGCACCGCTCCCTGGTGGGCCTCGATCGGCGTCGTGTTCGTGGTCACGTCCTGGCTGATGGGCTGGTGGATCGCGACCCACCCGCGCGTGCAGAACCAGATCGCGCCGCCGGAGTACGTGCAGCAGCTCGTCGAGCACGAGTTCGCCGACTACTACTCCAACCAGCCGGCCGAGCAGTTCGCGTTCGGCATCTGGACCAACAACGCCTGGGTCGCCGCGACCTGCCTGGTGCTCGGCGTGGCGCTCGGGATCCCGGTCATCTTCATCCTGTGGCAGAACGCTGTGAACATCGCCGTCACGGGCGGCTTCATGGCGGCCTACGATCGGCTCGACGTGTTCTTCGGCCTGCTGACGCCCCACGGGCTGCTCGAGATCACGGCCGTCTTCGTGGCCGCCGGCGCCGGCATGCGGCTCGGCTGGACCGTCGTCTTTCCAGGGGGACGAACCCGCGGCCAAGCACTTGCGGAGGTCGGACGTTCGACCGTGGCCATGGCGCTCGGACTCGCGGTCGTACTCCTTATCTCCGGCGTGATCGAGGCGTTCGTCACGCCTTCGCCCCTGCCCACCTGGGCTCGGGTCGGCATCGGTGTGGCTGCCGAGGTCGCGTTCTTCACCTACGTGTTCGTGGTCGGCCGGCGTGCCGTACGCGCGGGCGAGTCCGGCGACGTCGAGGAGTCCGACCGCGGCGACATCCTTCCCGTCGCCGGCTGAGGTGCCATACTGTAAATCCTGCTGCGGGAACGGGAGGACACACATGTGGATAGCCGTGATCTTCTTCGCGATCTTCGCGATTCTCGCCGCCGGCTCGTTCTGGGAGTCGCGCAGGAAGCGTGCCATCTACGGCATCCGGGCGGGATCGCCGGCGGACGCGGATCAGCTTGGTTACGACAGCGGATCGGTCTACGGCCACGGCAGCTGGCACGGTGGTGTCGCGGATGCCGGCTCGGGTTCGTTCGGCGACTGCGGTAGCGGTGGGGGCGGCGGAGACGGCGGCGGCAGCTGCTGATCTCCGGCGTCAGCAGAATTACGCCGGCGGCAGCTTCGACGCCCGGCTGGGCGCCTTCCCCGGCGGCGAGCGCGTCGGCGAAGACAGGGACCAGACGAACGGACAAGACCCATCACGGGCCCAGCCGTCGGGCTCGGCGAGCTGGGCATCAGGACGCCTTGCTTACGGCGGCTTCCAGCTGCTTCCGGCTCATCTTCGAACGCCCGCGTACGCCCAGGTCCGAGGCCTTCTCGTACAACTCGTCCTTGCTCAACGAGCCCAGCTCGCCGTCACCCTGCTGCTTCTGCTTCTTCTTCGAGCCGCCGCCGCTCTTGGCCTGGTCGATGCTGCGCTGCAGCGCCTCCATCAGGTCGATGACCTGGCCGCTCTCGTCGGCCTCCGGCTCGATGTGGATCTCGTTGCCCTTGGCCTTCTCCTCGATGATCTCGAGCAGCCGGACGCGGTAGCTGTCCTCGTACTTCTCCGGCTCCCAGTCCGTACGCAGCTGCCGCACCAGGTCGACCGCCGTCTTCAGCTCCCGGCTGTCGGACCGCGTCTCGCGCGGCAGGGAGTCGAGCAGGTCCTCCGGATCGCGCACCTCGTCCGCGAAATACAGCGTCTCCAGCGTCAGCACCCGCTTCCACGGCCGGATCAGCGCGAGGTACTCCTTCCCCCGCATCACGAACGACCCGATGCCGGCCAGTCCCGCCTTCGACATCGCGTCTCGCAACAGTGCGTAAGCCTTGGCGCCGCCCTCGTCGCCCTTACGCTGGGAAGGTGCCAGGTAGTACGTCTTCTCGTAGTAGATCGGGTCGATCTGGCTCAGCTCAACGAAGTCGCCGATGTCGATCGACCGTGACTTCCCGGGGTCGGCCGCCTCCAGCTCCTCCTGGTCGAGCATGACGTACTGCCCCTTGGCCGTCTCGTATCCCTTGACCACATCGGAATAGTCGACTTCGCGATCGGTGCCCTCCGCGACCCGCTTGTAGCGCACACGTTCGTTCGTCTCGCGTTCGAACTGGTGGAACGCGACGTCCTGCTGCTGTGTGGCGGTGAACAGCTCCACCGGTACGTTGACCAGCCCGAAGCTCACGCTGCCTCGCCAGATTGACCGTGCCATCACCTCGTGTTACCCCCGCCCGCCACCCTCATGCCCGGGTGTGAAGCGCCAGGTGCCGGGTAGCTGTCCAGGAGACACCACATACCGCGAAGGAGGTCGTTGGTGGTGGCCACCCAGAAACTTACGACACACGCGCAGGCGTCCGAAGTCGCTTCGAACCTGCAGCCCGTACTCACCGACCTGCTGGCGTTGACGCTCAACCTCAAGCAGGCCCACTGGCACGTACGCGGACGGCACTTCACGCCCGTTCACGAGCTCATCGACGCGGTGGTCGACGACGCACGGACCTATTCCGACGATGTGGCCGAACGCGTTGTGGCGCTGGGAGTCGCCGTGGACGGCCGGCCGGAAACGGTTGCTGACAAGACCACCTTGCCGCACCTCGCGGAGGGCTTTCTGACCGACGACAAGATCGTCGCCGCCGTGCTCGAGCAGCTGGACTCGGCGATCGAGACCGCGCGGGCTACGCTCGAGCCGCTCGACAAGGCCGACCCGGTGAGCCAGGACATCGTGATCGAGCTGCTGCGAGCGCTCGAGAAGCATCGCTGGATGTTCGCGGCTCAGACCGCTTCGTAACCACCACTTGGCGCAACTGCGACATGTCGTAAGCCCGGCAGCCACGGAGTCGTGACGGGCGGCGAAACGTGCTGGATCCTCGACGGAGGGGTACATCCGGGAGGGGTCCATGTACAGGAGAATCGCCGCCGCGGTCACGGCCGTGGCTGTAGCGGCATGCCTTGGCGCGCATGCCGCACCGTCGAGTGCGGCACCGGCGGCGCCCGTGCGGGCGGCAGCCGCCGGATCGGCTGCCACCGCGGCCGCTCAGTCGGTGACCCTCGTCACAGGCGACACCGTGTGGCTGCGGAAGCAGGCGAACGGTCGGCAGGCCGGCGAGTTCGTGCCCGGTGAGGGCAGGGACGCGATCGCGTTCCAGCAGTCCGAGATCGACGGCGATCTCTACATCTATCCCGAGGACGTCCTGCCGCTGCTCGACTCCAGGCGGCTCGACCCGGCGTTGTTCAACGTCACCGAGCTGGTTTCGCAGGGGTACGACGACCGGCACCAGTCCGCGATCCCGCTGATCCTGTCGTACCGCAAGGGAATCGACGCCGAACGTACGGTGACAACGCAGGCGCTGCGGGCGGCCGACGTCGGTGCGGCACTGGAGTCGATCAACGGCCGTGCGGTCGCCGCGGACAAGGGTGACGCGGAGGCCTTCTGGGCCTCGATCACCTCGCCGTCCGCGCGTTCGCTGGACGGCGGGATCGACCGGATCTGGCTGGACCGCAAGCTGAAGGCAGACCTCGAGCACAGCGTGCCGCAGATCGGCGCGCCGGAGGCGTGGGAAGCCGGCTACGACGGGACCGGGGTCACCGTCGGAGTCCTGGACACCGGCGTCGACACGGCACATCCCGACCTCGAGGGCGTCGTCGCGGCGACGAAGAACTTCACCGACAGCCCTACCACGCAAGACAGGTTCGGCCACGGAACACACGTGTCGGCGACGATCGCGGGCACCGGATCCGCATCGGCCGGACGCCGGAAAGGCGTGGCGCCGGGCGCGAAACTCGTTGTGGGCAAGGTGCTGGACGACGACGGCTACGGCTACGAGTCGTGGATCCTCGACGGCATGGAGTGGGCGATCGACGCCGGCGCTTCGGTCGTCAACATGAGCCTTGGCGGCGGACCGACCGATGGCACCGATCCGTTGAGCGCCGGCGTGAACACGCTCAGCGCGACGACCGGTGCGTTGTTCGTGTGCTCGGCCGGAAACGACGGTGAGCA
Source organism: Flindersiella endophytica (assembly GCF_054779015.1). NCBI lineage: Bacteria > Bacillati > Actinomycetota > Actinomycetes > Propionibacteriales > Nocardioidaceae > Flindersiella > Flindersiella endophytica. Next base: position 43,265 of record NZ_BAAGYY010000023.1, on the reverse strand, counting down.
AGGCGAGTTCACGATCGGCACGCCTGGTGCCGCCGACGCGGCGCTGACCGTCGGCGCCGTCGATCGCGACGAAGCACTGGCGCCGTTCTCCAGCCGCGGGCCGCGCGAGGGCGACTTCGCGGTCAAACCGGACATCACCGCTCCCGGCGTGGGGATCGTGGCCGCCCGAGCCGGTGGAACGGCGATGGGGACGCCGGTGGATACGTACTACACCGCGGCTTCCGGTACGTCGATGGCGGCGCCACACGTGGCCGGTGCGGCGGCGATCCTCGCGCAGCGGCATCCGGACTGGACGGGTGCGCAGCTCAAGGACGGGCTGGCCAGCACGTCGCTGCGCAACGACTCGTTGACGGTCTACGAGCAGGGCGGCGGCCGGGTCGACGTCGAGCGGGCCGTGTCGCAAGGCGTCTACGGCACCGCGACGCTCGACCTCGGGCACCTGCCCGCCAACGCCGACGCGGGCGAGGTTCGTAGGACCGTGACGTACACCAACACGACGGACTCCGCGGTCAGGCTGGCGCTTTCCCTTGTGGTGAAGGGTCCTGGCGGCAATCCGCCGGCGCCGGGGTCGATCACGACCGAGGCGTCGAGCGTCGAGGTGGCGCCCGGTTCGACGCTCAGCGTGCCGGTCTCGGTGCGGCCGGACCTGCTGGCTCGCGGTCGTTACGGCGGCTACCTGGAGGCGCGTACGGATGACGGTGCCGTTGCCGTGCACACGTCGCTGGGACTGATGAGGGACGCGCCGAAGCACAAGGTCTCGTTCACCGCGGTCGGGCGGGACGGCAAGCCCGCAACGGTGATCCCGTTCACGTTCTACGGCGAGGACTCGCGCTACGACTCGCTGGGCTACCTGCCGGCCGGCGCCACGAAGACAGTGGAGGTCGCCGAGGGCACATACTTCCTGCACGGCGTGATCTCCGGCGGGAGGGCGCCGGACGAGGAGGACTACGTCATCGTCGATCCCGCGGTCTCGGTCAGCGGCGACCTGAACATCGTGCTGGACGCGCGGAAGGCCAACCAGGTGGTCATCCAGACGCCGAAGCCTTCCAGGCAGAGTGGGGCATTGAGCTTCTACTCCCACCGTGATTTCGGCTCGCGTAGCGTCAGCCACTTCCACATGGAGTTCGACACCGTACGCAACATCTACGTGACACCGACCTCGACGGTGACCAGCGGGTCGTTCGAGTTCGGCACGCGCTGGCAGAAGATCGCGCCGATGCTGACCGTCTCGGCGAACGGGCAGTCGCTCGAGCCGTTCTACGTACACCAGTCGCCTGTGCTGGAAGGGCGGAAGCGCCTGCGGGCGGTCTACGTCGGCGCCGGCGCCTTGCCGGACTACGAGGGCAAGAACGTGCGGGGCAAGCTCGTGGTGGTGTCGGCGACCAAGGAGAACTGGGAGGAGCTGACCTCGAACGCTGCGGCGGCCGGTGCCGCGATGGCGCTCATCGTGGTGAAGCCGACGGGATCTCCGTGGACGAAGTGGACGCCGAAGGGCGACCGGCTGCCGACCATGAGCGTGCTGGTGTCCAACGCGCAGGGCGCGCAGCTGATCGCGGCGCTGTCGGCGGGGCGGGTCGACGTCGACCTGAACGGCCAGCTGGCCAGTCCGTACCTCTACGACGTCATGCAGGTGTCGCGGCAGCGCGTGCCGGAGCAGGTTGTGTACCGCGTGAGCACGTCCAACTCCGCGACCGTCTCCGCCGCGTATCACGATGCCGGCGGCGGCGACTGGGCGAAGGAGCAGCGGTTCGGGTGGCGGCCGTGGCAGGACTCCGCGATCAACCAGTACCAGCGGCTGGTGCGCACACCGCAGACCCGGCAGGAGCTGATCACGGCCGGCGACACGGTTTGGCAGCAGAACGTCAAGCACTTCCTGACGTGGGACGAGATGCAGAAGCTGTCGGGTGGGATGACGCAGGCGCCGCGTACGTATCGGGCGGGCGAGCGGGTCAGCGACTCGTGGTTCAGCCCGGTCGTGCGGCCGTCGATCCCGCGTGGGGTACCGGGCGCGGGCGCCACTCGGGTGGGTGACGTCCTGCGGCTGCGGATTCCGGAGTGGGTCGACTCGGGGAGCGCGCACTACGGGCTGGCGGAAGGCGACTGGGGCGCCGAGCCGGACCAGGGGCACGCGAAGCTCTATCGCGACGGCGCGCTGGTCTACGAGGGCGACTGGGCGTGGGGCGACTTCGAGACGGTCGCGGGCTCTGCGGAGTATCGGCTGGAGATGAACGTGCGGCGCGAGAGCGCGGAGTGGGAGTTCGCGCCGCGGACCGACACGGCGTGGACGTTCCGCTCGGAACGGGCCTCGGCGGACGACGACGCGGTGGCGCTGCCGTTGCTGCAGGTCGACTACGACGTGACGACCGACCTGCGGAACCGGACGGTGGCGGGGTTGCCGTTCGTGATCGATCTGACGGCGCGGCAGCAGGACGGGGTGTCGAGGGCTGCCGGCGTTGGTGCCGTGAAGTCGATGGCGCTGTGGACCTCCTACGACGACGGCGCGACGTGGACCCGGGCGAGCGTGTTCCCGGTCAGCGGCGGCCGGTATCGGGCGCTGGTGTGGCACCCGCGGCTGGATCGGACGAACGGCTTCGTGACCCTGCGCGTGCGGGCCGAGGACAAGGCCGGCAACGCGATCGACCAGACCGTGGGCCGCGCCTACGGGCTGCGGTAGGAACCGGCCCCCGCAGTTTGCGGTAGCCGCAAACTGCGGGGGCGGCCGGCTGCCGGTACGGGTGGATGCGCTCTCAGCTGCTGCCGGTGGCGTCGATCGTGCTCTTGTCGAGCCAGCCGAGCCGGGCGGCCTGCCAGGCCAGCTGGGCGCGGGTGTGGGCGTTCGCCCGGATCAGGAGGTCGGCGATGCGGCGCTGGACGGTTCGCTGGCTGACCGACAGGCGACTCGCGATCGCCTTGTCGGTCACGCCGGCCACGAGGAGCGACAGCAACTGTTCCTCGTCGGCGGTCAACAGTCCGCTGACCGGCGTGTCCTCGGCGAACAGCGGCGACGACCGTTCCCAGTAGCGTTCGAACAGCGCCACGAGCGCGGTCAGGAGGTTGCTGTCGCGGACGAGGGCGGCGGTCGGCTCGCCGAGGCCGTCGGCCACCGGGACGAGCGGGCACAACGCGATCGCCCGGTCGGCGATGGCCAGGCGGACGGGGAGCGCGGAGGTGGCCCGGGCCTCCTCGCCGCGGGCCACGCCCTCGGCGACGCTGTCGAGCATGCCGAGTTCCTCGAGGAGGGCGCGCTCGTAGATCACGCGGTAGCGAACGCCCTTGGCCAGCGCCTCGAACTCCTCGGTGTTGTCGGATGACGGCATCGCGACGTGACCGGCCTTGCAGAACCACACGATCTCACTACGCGCCGACAGTTGCAGGCTGCGCAGCTGCTGCCGGATCGCGGCCTGCCCGACGAGCACTTCGACGAGCTGGGTCGCGTCGCGGCGGCGGACGCTGCTGCGGTATTCCTCGGTCAGCTGCGCGATCGCGCTGCGCGCCCACTCCAGCTGCTCCTGGGTCCGGAGGAGCAACGGCCCGAAACCGACGTCCGGTGGCGTCGGGGTGTACCGCTGCTCGGTGCCCGAGACGCGGCTGACCAGGCCCTTCGCGTGCAGCGACTCGAGTACGGCAATGGTCTGCCCGGCGTCGAGCCCGGCCTGCCTGCCGAGCTTGGCAGGGTCGGTCTCGAGTCCGGCGACGAGCAGCCGGTAGATCCGTTCCTCCTCGTCGCCGACGCCAGTCGCCTCGAGCATGCAGCCTCCTCACGCTGTCGGTGCTCAGTGGTAGACCTCATCACATGCGCTACGGAGTGAGCATTCCGAATGTTGGCGACCCTACTCAGCTGATCGACTTCGCGGTGGCCTGCGAGGCGGCCGGATGGGACGGCTTCTTCCTCTGGGACCACCTCGTCCTCGACCCGAACGACCGTCCGGCCACGCTCGACCCCTGGGTGCTGATGGGCGCGATCGCCGCGCGCACGTCGACGATCAAGCTCGGCGCGCTCGTCACGCCGGTGCCGCGGCGGCGGCCGTGGAAGCTCGCCAAGGAGATCACGACGCTCGACCACCTCAGCGGCGGCCGGCTGATCGTGGGCGTGGGGCTCGGCGTACCGGTGGAGGCGGAGTACGCCGCATTCGGCGAGTCGGCCGACCCGCGCGTCCACGGCGCCAAGCTCGACGAAGGCCTCGTCCTGCTCGACGGCTTCCTGCGCGGCGCACCGGTCGACTTCCAGGGCGACCACTACCAAGTCAACGCGCAGCTGCAGCCGGCATCCCTCCAACAACCGCGCCCACCGATCTGGGTGGCGGCGATGCTGCCCTACCGCCGCGGCGTGCGGCGGGCGAAGCGGTGGGATGGGATCTTCCCGCTGCACATGGACCATCTGCTGCGACCGGATGAGGTGGCCGAGTTGGTGGCCGAGCTCGACCAGCCGGAGGGCTACGACGTGGTGGTGGCGCTGGGGCCCGGCGTCACGGGTGCCGAGTTCGCAGCGGCCGGGGCGACCTGGGCGATCGATGGCCCGGAGGGTCCGGAGGTCTCGTTCAGCCAGACCCGGAAGCGGCTGGAGGCCGGCCCGCCCAGGTGACCTGCGGCCCGGGCAGCCATGATCCCGACCCGACGACCGACGCGGGCATGGCGGCTGCCCGAGCGAGGTCGCGGAGCTGGTGGCCGAGCTCGACCGGCCGGAGGGCCTCGACGTGATGGTGGCGCTGGGCCCGGGCGTCACCGGCGCCGAGTTCGCGGCGACGACGCTGCCCTACCGCCTGGGGTGCGGCGGGCCGGGTGGTGTGGGATGGCATCTTCCCGCCGCTCGTCGACCATCTGTTGTAGCCGGGATGAGGTGGTGGAGCTGGTGGCTGAGCTCGACCAGTCAGCCGGCTTCGACGTAGCGGTGGCACTCGGGCCGGGTGCCACGGGTGCCGAGTTTGCGGCAGCTGTGGACACCTGGGCGATCGATAGTCTGGAGGTTCCGTCAGCCAGACGCGGAAACGGCTGGAGGCCCGCCCGCCCCGCTGACGTGCGGCCTGGCAGCCATGATCCCGACCCGACGACCGACGCGGGCATGGCGGCGGCTGCCCGAGCGAGGTCGCGGAGCTGGTGGTCGAGCTCGACTGGTCGGAGGGCTTCGATGTGGTGGTGGCGCTCGGGCCGGACGCCAACGGGTGCCGAGTCCTCGGCGGCATCGCTGCGGCGGGCGGGTGCCAGGCGGTGGGATGGCATGTTCCCGCTGCACGCCGGCTGCCTGTCGCGGCCGGATGAGGCGGCGGAGTTGGCGGCTGACCTCGACCGGCCAGCCAGCCTCGACGTGATGGTGGCGCTGAGGCCTGGCGCCAGGGCCGCCGCCGAGATCGCGGCGGCGATCCTGACCGACCGCCGGGTCAGCTGGCCGATCAGGTGGTGGGATGGCATCTTCCCGCTGCACCGTCGATCACCTGTTGTGGCTGGATGAGGTGGCGACGTTGGCGGCGGAGCTCGACCAGCCAGCTGGCTTCGACGCGGCGGGCGGGTCCCGTTCGGCCAGACCGCACGTGACTGGCGAGCGAGCCGTCCAGGTGACAACAGAGGAATCGCCCGGACCCACCGGCCCGGGCGATCCTCCGCGTTCCTCGCCGGCGGCGTTGATCAGGGTTGGAGTACGTAGCGGCCGCGGATGCCGCCCTTGGCCACCGCGCGGTGCGCGTCGGCGGCGCGGGTAAGCGGCAGGACCGTGTGGACGCGGGCCGGCAGGCGGCCGGAGGCGGCGCGGGCCAGCAGGTCGGCCAGGCGGGCGCTGTCCGGCTCGGTGAAGACGGTCGCCACGGTGATGTCGCGTTCCGGCGTCGGGTCGGCGCCGGGGCGGACGCCGGCCCACTTGCCGCCGTCGCGGACCCAGGCGAGGCTCTCGGCCTGCAGGGATGCCGTGTCGGCCACCGCGTCCCACCCTCCGGACGGCTCCGCCGCGAAGTCGGCGCCCAGCCCGCGGACGAACTCCTCGTCCTCCGTACGCGCCAGCCCCGTCACCTGCCAGCCGCGGTCCGGCGCGAGCGCGACCACGTAAGCCCCAACAGCGCCGGCCGCTCCCGTCACCAGGAGCCGGCCGCCGCCCGCGGGCGCATCGCCCAGGAGGTCGAGCAGTTGCGCCGCCGCCAGGCCGTTGACCGGCACCGTCGACGCCAGCGTCAGGTCCAGCCCGGACGGTACGACGGCGAGCGAACTCACCGGCACGACCAGTTGCTCCGCGTATGTGCTGAACGACCGGTCGAAGCCGATCACCAAGCCCGCCACCCGCGTGCCCACCGCCAGTGAAACCCCGGGCCCAACCGCGGACACGGTGCCCGCGAAATCGATGCCCAATCCGGTGTACGAAGGCTGGTTGATCAGCCCCAACGAGTGAAAGAAGCCGTCCGCCACCGCGAGGTCGACAGGGTTCACGGCCGCCGCGGCGACCTGGACCCGGACCTCACCAGCCCCCGGCTCCACGACCGGAACGTCGATCAGCTCGATCGAGTCAGGTCCGGCCGGTGTACGGACGACAGCGGTACGAAAAGTAGTGGTGTTCACGATTCGCTCCTCGAATAGGTTCGTTCATCGACAACACCACTCTGGATCGGTTACTCTCTTTCGGAAAGTAGGCACTTCGAAGTGCGTAGCGAACGCCGAGGAGAGGGAGGAGCGTAGAACCATGCCGACCCAGACCAAAGCCCAGGAGCGGGCAGAGGCCAAGGTGGAGTACAACGCGTTCTTCGCCGGCTGCCCCAGCCGTCAGCTGCTCGACCGGATCTCCGACAAGTGGGTCGCGCTGATCCTGGCCGCCCTCGGCAGCGGCGGCCCGTACCCCACGAGCGACTGCGCGGGCGACCCGCGCCCGATGCGCTACTCCGAGCTGTCCCGCCGGCTCGCCGGCGTCAGCCAGAAGATGCTCACCCAGACACTGCGCTCCCTCGAGCGCGACGGCCTGCTCACCCGCACGGTGACGCCGACCGTGCCGGTCACCGTCACCTACGAGCTCACCGAGCTCGGCCTCTCGCTCCACGAGGTCATGCGCGGCATCAAGCAGTGGGCCGAGGCACACATGGACGTCGTACTCGCCAACCGCGACGAGTACGACGCCCGCGTCAACTGACCGACCTCCGGCGGCCGGCACCCGCGGCCGGCACCCGCGGCCGGCACCCGCGGCCGGCCGGACAGCTACTTGTCGCTGAAGTCGTACTGCTCGTACAGCTTCGCCGCGTTCTCCGGCGTCACCGCCTGGATGTCGAGCACCTGCTTCTTCTGCACGGTCTTCCCGTTCGCCAGTGCCTCGGCAGCCTTCGCGGCCTCCTCAGCGCCGGTCGGGTAGATGAACGAGCCCGCCAGCTTCCCCTGCTGCACCGCCCGGATCCCGCCTTCGGCGATCGCCAGCCCGTCCGTGCCGATGAACTTGATGGAGTTCTGCTTGCGCTTCGCCGTCGCCGAAAGGTAAGCGCCCAACGCCATCGGGTCGTTCTCCGCGTACACCAGGTCGATCGAAAGGCCCCGCGCCAGCCACTGGTCCATCACCTTCGTGGCCTCCTCCTTCAGCCACTTCGCCTCACGATGATCGATGATCTTGATCTTCGGGTTGGCCTTGATCGCGTCCCGGAAGCCTTTGTCGCGGTCGATCTGCGGCTGGTTGGACAGGATGCCCTGCAGCTCGACGACGTTCCCGCCAGACGGCAGCAGCTGCACCGCGAGCTCGCCGGCCTTCTTGCCCGCGACATAGTTGTCGCCGCCGATGAACGCGGAGTAGCAGTCGGTGTTGACCGTACGGTCGAGGATGATGACCGGGATCCCGGCGTCACACGCCTGCTGCACGGCCGCGGTCAACGGCGCCGCCTCGTTGGGCGACACGATCAGCACGTCGACCTTCTGCTGCACGAACTGCTGTACGTGCGAGACCTGCTTGCCGGAGTCCTGCTGCGCGTCGGCGATGTCCAGCAGCTTCAGGTCGGGGTACTGCGCGACGAAGTACTCCAGCTGCTTGTTGAGCTGCGCGCGGTACGGCTCGGCGTTGTTCGACTGCGAGTATCCGACGACGAACTGCTTCTTGCCGCCGTCCGCCTTCGAGTCCGATGACGACGTCGGCCCGGCGGTCGGCGTCGACGCGCAGGCCGCCGCGAGCGCCAGCGCGCCTACGCCGGCGAGCACCGCCGAGACGATCCGCTTACTGTGCCTAGGGAGGGGAATCATGTGTCATCTCCTTGCGTCGAAAGGCGCGACGGACCGCCGCGGCGAGGCTGGAAAGCAGGTCGGGACGCTGCAACGTCACGGCGAGCACGACGATGAGTCCCTTGATGATGAGCTGCAGGTTGTCACTCACGGCGTTCAGCCCCAGCACGTTGTCGAGCAACGTGAGGATCAGCGCACCGACGAACGTCCCGACGATCGAGCCTCGCCCGCCGGCCAGGCTGGCGCCGCCGATAACGGCGGCCGCGATGGCGTCGAGCTCGTACGTCAAGCCCGCTTGAGGATCCGCCGACGCCCGGTAAGCCGCGTCGATCGGCCCGGCGAAGCCCGCGAGCACACCGGACAACGTGAACACGGCGATCTTCACCCGCGTCACGTTGACACCGGACAGTCGAGCGGCGGTCTCGTTGCCGCCGACGGCGTAGATGTGCCGCCCGAACGTCGTCTTCGACAGGATCAGCTGGAAGACGATGCAGACGGCCACGAACGCGATCACGGGGTAATAGACACCGGCACCGAGCACGCCTTCGAACAGGTTCGAACCCGGCGTGCCGAACAGCTGGAACTGCTCCGAGTGGGGCGTCAGCTTTCCATCGTCCTGGACGATCTGCGTTCCTATGCTGACGTTGTCGCTGATCTGCCGGTCGAGCCCGCGAAACACCGACAAGGTTGCCAGCGTCATCACGAACGGCTGGATTCGCAGCAGCGTGGTGCCGACGCCGTTGCAGAACCCCATCGCCGCGCCGGCGAGGATGCACAACGGGAGAATCACCAGCGGGTTGAGGTCTGCCTCGACCAGCAGGATCGCCGAGACCATCGACCCGAGCCCGAGCATCGAGCCGACCGACAGGTCGATGCCGGCGGTCAGGATCACCAGCGTGACGCCGACGGCCAGGATGCCGCGAGACGCGAACGCACCAACGGCGTTGGTGAGGTTGGACTGGTTGAGAAACATCTCGCCCTTGCTGATGATGCCGAACGCCAGCACCAGTACGAGTCCGATGTAGCCCTGCAACGAGCCGAGCATCGAAAGCACGCGCTTCAGGTTGCTCGACTCCTCCGGCGCTTGTGTTGGTGCGGTCATGAAACTCCATCACTCGCGGGCGGGTCGGGGTCCGGGATCGCCTCCGGAGAAGGCGTGGCGTTGCTCACGACCACCTGGCGGGCGGTCGCGGCCTCGAGAACGCGTTCCTGGGTTGCCTCTTCGCGTGCGAACTCAGCGGTCACCCGGCCCTCGCACAGCACAAGGATCCGGTCGCACATCGACAGCAGCTCCGGCAGCTCAGACGACGCCATCACGATCGCGGCGCCCTGCCCGGCCAGTTCGCTCATCAGCGCGTAGATCTCGGCCTTCGCGCCGACGTCGATGCCGCGCGTCGGCTCGTCCATCAGCAGGACGGACGGCTTGGTGAGCAGGCACTTGGCGAGTACGACCTTCTGCTGGTTCCCGCCGGAAAGGTTCGCGACCGTCGTGGTCAGCCCGGGCGTACGAATCCGCAGCGCCTCGACCTGCGCGGCGACCGCCGCCCGTTCCTGCCGCGCGTCGACGCCGAACCAGCGCCGGAACGCCTTCAGGGCAGCGAGACTCGCGTTGAACCGCACGGTGTTCCCGGGGACGAGGCTCTCGGTCTTGCGGTCCTCGGCGACCAACGCCAAGCCGCGCCGGATCGCGTACGCCGGCGAACGTGGCCGGTAGCGGGCGCCGTCGACCGTGAGGCGCCCACGCACCAGGTGATCCGCGTACGCGCCGTAGATGGCCGACAGCACCTCGGTCCGGCCGGCGCCCATCAGCCCGGCCAGGCCGACGATCTCACCGGCCCGTACGGACAGGTCGACGTTGTGCAGGGCGGCCCGCCCGGCCCGCGAATCGCCTTCCAGGCAGAGGTTCTCGGCCCGTAGCCGTTCCGGCGCGTCGCCCTCGGTCGCGGGTAGCCGGGGAAACAGCTCGCCGAGTGGCCGGCCCACCATCATCCGGATCAGCTCGGCACGTTCGGCGTGCTCGCGCAGAACCGTACCGACGTACGTGCCGTCGCGCAGCACGGTGACGCGATCGGCGATCTCGTCGAGCTCCTCCAGCCGGTGCGAGATGTAGACGACCGCGACGCCGCGCGCGGTCAGCGTACGGATCACGTCGAACAGCCGGCGCACCTCGGCATCGGCGAGGGCGGACGTCGGCTCGTCCATGATGAGGATCGAGACGGAGAGCGACAGCGCCTTCGCGACCTCGATCAGCTGCTGTTCGGCGATCCGGCAGTGCCGGATCAGGCGGCGTGGATCCAGCCGCAACCCGAGCCCGGCCAGCAGTTCGCTGGACCGCGTGCGCATCGAACGGCGGTCTATGGTGCCGCGTTTGGTGCGTGGTTCCCTTCCCAGGAAGATGTTGTCGGCGATCGACATGTCAGGTACGAGCTCGAGCTCCTGGTGGATCATCGCGATGCCGAGCGCCTGCGCGTCGCGCGGCGAGTGGATGTTCGCGGGCTCGCCGCGTACCTCGATCTCGCCGTCGTAGTGGGGGAACGCGCCCGACAGGATGTTGCACAACGTCGACTTGCCGGCGCCGTTTTCCCCAAGCAGGGCGTGCACTTCGCCGGACCGCACCTCCAGCGAGATGCCGTCCAGTGCGCGGACACCGGGGAAGCTCTTGCCGATGCCGCGCATGGCCAGGACTGTCTGAGCCGACATCTGGGCGAACGTCACCCGTCCTCCAGCTGGAGCTGCAGATAGTCGAGACCCGCCATGTAGCTGACGGATTCGGCGTTCTTGCCCGTCACGTCGATGACGAGCGTGTGCGAGCCGGCGGCGAGCTGCCTGCTGCCGTAGTCGATCGGCCCACTGACCGCGACCTCGGGGGAGTGGTAGGCGTCGAACGGTTCGCCGAGCTGCTCGCCGTCGAGCCGGAGCACGTTGATGCCGTAGTCGCGGGCGAGCGTCTGAACGCCTGCCAGGCTGTACGTTCCGGCGGTGCCGAGCTCGAAGTGGGCCGTGACGGTGCCCGGCGCTGCCGGCGTGAACCAGAGTTGGGCTCCGCCGGACCACTCGATGCCGCAGCAGTTGCCCTGCACCTGGATCGGCCCGGTCGCGGTCGCTCCGGCGACCAGCGACTCGCCTTCTATTCTTAGCGTGTCGCCGGTACGCGCACTGGCCTGTGCCGAGAGCGCCCCGGCGTGGCCGGCCAGATCGACCGCGCGGACGCGGTAGTACAACGTCTGCCGGATGTCCAGTCCGCTGTGCAGGAAGCCGGACGCGCGCGACGTGCCGATCCGGTTGGCGGGAGCAGGCCTGAAGTCGGGCCGCGTCGACGCGTACACCACGTACCGCGGCGCGTAGATGTCGTCGCGCGCCGGCTTCCAGCTGAGCGTGATCGCGGTGCCTTCGCCGGACGTCGCGGTGAGCCCGGTGACCTGGCTGGGAGCGGTCGTGTCGGGCGCGGACGGCCGGGTGGACAGGGCCGCGTAGTAGGCGGCGCTCCACGGCGGACTGCCGTCGGCCGGTGTCAGCGTGACGGTGATCCGCGTCTTGCCGGCGGTCAGGGCGGCCGGCAACTGGTAGAAGTCGTCCAGCCACTGGCGTTGCCGGTTGGCCAGCGGTTGCGTCCAGAGGCCGGCGTCGGTGCCGTCGACGGTGACGCGAGCCGACTGGTAGGCGCTTGTCTGGTTGGAGATCCGGCGCAGGGTGACCCCGCGGTTGTCGCGCGCGACGCGCAGGCTGAGGCTGACCGGTGCGGACGTCGCCGTCCCGTCCAGTGCGACCGGCTCGACCGGCCCGTCGACCGCCTCGAAGCGGCTGGTCGTCGTGGTGCCACCGACGTCGAGGCTGTCGGTCCACTGCAGCGTGCCGCGCGTCCGGCCGTACCAGTAGGCCGTCGAGCCCTCGATCGCGTCGGCGTCGTTGCCCGGCCCGTGCTCGATGCCGAAGCGGACCTTGCTGGCGAAGTCGATTCCCTCGGCGAGCGTAAGGCGGTAGAGGCCGGTGCAGTCGTACTGGCAGCCGCCGCCGGCTTCCTCGTGCGCAGGGTTCCCGGTCATGGGCGCGCTGAACGGACCGCGGTTGAAGTACCAACCGCCTTCGTAGAAGTCCTCCGTGCCCGTGCCGTGGAGGTCCGGGCTCAGGGAGCCGTCGACGAAGAGGCGCTCGTCGCCCTCGAGGTAGTTGCGCAGGTTGCCGGCCGGGATCCGGCCCTCGACCGTGTGCGTGACGCCGACGATGCGACCCGTTCCCGCGGTCTCGAGGAACACGTGGTCGCGACCGAGCTCGGTCTGCTCGCGGTTGGTGGTCGTACGGAAGCGGCCGGTTCGCCCGGAGTCGAGGCGCTGCTTCCAGACCGGGTTGTCGGAGACGGTGACGGACGACTCGAGGCCGCTGATCGCTGTGCCGGATCCGTTGTAGAGCTGGACTTTGGCGGATCCGGCGTACGGCATCAACCACCAGGCGGTCAACGTCCTGGAGGCCGGATCGATGCCGAACATCAACGATTGAACGGTGTAGAGGCCGAGGCCGCTGCCGAAGAACTCGCCTAGCGGTGCGTCGACCGTCCGGTCGCCGTCGAACGTGAGACGGATTCGTGTGTTGGCGAGGATGTCGTCGGAGGCCTCGGTGCGCGCGGTGTGCTTGGCGGTGCGCGGATCGGGGCGGATCCAGCGGGCCTTACGCGGGTCGAGCGCCGAGGGGGACGGCTTCGGCGGAGCGGAACGTGTGTGGTCCGGCGTGGACTCGGCGAGCTGTGGGATGCGGATCCGTAGCTGGGTAAGGGCTCCCGGCCGGCTGCTGCTCGCGACCGTTGCCGAGGTGCCTGCCGCGATGTCGGTGGTGCGGTCGATCGTCCGGACGTTGAGCTGGGTGGGCTTCGGGTCGGCGGTGCCGGAGGCGCGCAGCTTGGCGATGACGTCGAGCGCCTGGTCGCCTGGATCGAACGTCACGATGCCCTGCGGGTCGCCGAACTGGCGGTAGGTGACGTGGTAGAAGAGCGGGTTGTGCTGGGTGGTGATGCGCATCTGGGTGCGGTAGGGCATCGGCACCTTGATGTAGACGCCACCGGAGCTCTGGTCCGCGTTCGCGACGAGAGGATGGACGAACGGCGCGCCCTGCTTGCCGTCGACGAGGTCCTGGAGCGGAGCGCTGACGACTGGCGTGCCGTCGAGCTCGACGGTGATCGTGCCGGTGTTGGTGACGGTGCCGCCGTCGCGGGTGAACCAGATCGAGTCGACCTCGCCGGCGCCTTCGTGCTCGGCGATGACACAGCCGGCGTCGGTTTGGCGGAGGCAGGAGTACGTACCGCCGAAGCCGTCGTCGTTGCCGTCGCCGCGGTCGAAGCTGGAGAACTGGCGGGTACGGGAGTCGCTTCCGATTTCGGTCAGGCGGTCGAGCTGTCGATACGTCTCCCAGCCGACGGGTCCGTGCTGGGTGGCGGACGCGCTGAGAGCGGCCGGGGTGGTTGTCTTCGCTTGGGGAGCGGACGCGGACGCGGACATGGACGGGGCGGCAGCGGCCGGGGCTGCCAGCGAGATGACGAGGAGTGCGGCGGTTGCGGAAGCGAGGTGGCACAGCTTGCTGGTCAATCTCGGCATTGAACGCCCTCCCGGCCAAGTAATCGATTTCCGAGCTTGGAAAACGCATCGAGAGTAGGAGCCGGGTCACGGTGTGTCAAGGGCTGCGAATGGCAGGAAGATGACGCCCGTCCTCGTCCTGTGACATCGGAGCTGCGCAGCGGCGCCGGGCGACGGGATTGCCGCCGGGATTGGCGACGGGATTGCGGCCAGGATTGGCGACGGGATTGGCGCCAGGATTGGCGACGGGATTGGCGACAGGATTGGCGACGGGATTGGCGACAGGATTGGCGACAGGATTGGCGACAGGATTGGCGACGGGATTGGCGACGGGATTGCGGCCAGGATTGCCGACAGGATCGGCGCCAGGATTGCCGACAGGATCGGCGCCAGGATTGCCGACAGGATCGGCGCCAGGAATGTCGACGGGATTGCCGACAGGAATGTCGACGGGATTGCCGACAGGAATGTCGACACGCGCTGGGCGGTGGGGATGGCCGCGGTGGTGAGCGCGGGCGGTGGGCGCACACGATGGGGCGTAGGGCAGGCGAGGGTCAGCTGGGCGGGCCGGCGGCCAGCCGCTCCCTCGACTGCCGCATCCGTTCGTCGGAGTGGTGCGGCATCTCCCAGCGCGTCTCCATCCACCACGTGCACCCGGCCTCGACCCACGGCCGTACGAGGGCGCGTGCCTGGGCAGGGTCGGCGGCCGGCGTTTCGCCTTCTGCGAGAACGTCGAAGCTCTCCGGCGCCGTTGTCAGCCAGCCACGCCCTGATCGCGCGGATGTCGTCCGGGCTGTCCGCGGCTCCCGCGGGCAGCAGGCCGTCGCAGCGGAGGGCGCGACGCATCGACCTCGGGTGTGGCCAGGCGCCGACCACCCAGACCGGGATGCGTTGCTGTACTGGACGGGCAACCGCCGCGAGGTCTTCTCGTTCGTCCAGCGCCAGTTGGTAGTGCTTCCCGGCGTAGGCCTGGCGCCCGGCCCACAGGCCCTGCACGATGTCGAGCCCTTCGTCGAGCAGCGAGGCCTTGACCCGCCGTTCGGTCGGATCGACGGCGGCGCCGGACCAGACCGCCCCGAGCCCGACCGCCAGCACCGCCCGCCCGCCGGACAGCTGGTCGAGCGTCGCCACCTGACTCGCGACCTTCCAGGGCCGCCGCCAGGGCAACGGCGTCAGCATCGTCCCCAGTCGCACTCGCGACGTCCGCGCCGCGATCGCGGCCAGCAACGCCCAGGCGTCGACACCGTAAGGCGCTTCCCATACGAACACGCCGTCCCAGCCGGACTCCTCGGCCAGGACGGCCTGCTCGAGCTGCTGCACCGCGGTGCCACCCGGCAAGATGAATCCGTACTTCACAGGCACCAGATCTAAGCAGCGCGCACCGACAGATCAGGAAGCCGCGAGTGCCTCGGTCGGGGCGAGGCGGGCTGCCCGGATCGCTGGGTACAGGCCGGCCAGGCCGCCGATCACCAGCGTCGCCGTCAGGGCGCCGAGCATCGCCCAGGCCGGTACGACCGACGGCCAGCCTTGCCAGGAGGCGTACGCCACCGTCACCGCGCTCCCGAGCAACACCCCTCCCGCGCCGCCAAGGCCGGACAGGAGGAGCGACTCCGCCAGGAACTGCAGCCGAATCTGCCCCTGCGTCGCACCGAGTGAGCGGCGCAGTCCGATCTCGGCACGGCGTTCCAGCACCGAGATCACCATCGTGTTGGCCACGCCGACCCCACCCACGAGCAACGCGACCGCGCCCAGCCCCAGCAGGAGCCCGCTCAACGCGGCATCGGCCGCCTGCTTGGCCTCGAGCGCGTCCGACGGCCTCGAGACCTCGACCTCGTTCGGTGCTTCGGGGTTCGCCGTCGCCGCCAGGATCTGCTGGACGTCCCTCACCGCGCTCTCCTCGCTGCGCGTGTAGACGGTGGTCGGGAAGCCGTCGAATCCCAACAGGGACTGAGCGACCGGCCACCCGACCAGCGCGGCCGAGTCGAGCTCCGGCGCGAGAACGACAGGGGCCAGCACGCCCACCACCGTGAACCAGTGCCCACCGAGGTAGACCTGCTGCTTCGGCCCGGCCGCGCCCACCCCGAGCCGCGAGGCGGCGGTCGCGCCGAGCACGACAGCGGGGTACTCCGTCGTCGCGGCGTTGAGGAACACCCCACTGGCCGGCATCGCACCCACCGTGTCGGGCAGGTCGGTCTTCGCGGCCAGGACGGCGATGCTGCCGGTCTGGCCCACCGGGATCTTGTCGTTGCGGTAAACGCTCGCCGCGCTGAGCTTTCCGGTCGCGCTCACCGACGTCACCGGCGGGATGGCGCCGATCATCGCGATGCACTCGCCGGGAAGGTGCGACTGCTCTCCGAACAACGTCTGTCCCGGCCCTACGGTCAGCAGGTTCGTGCCGATCGACTCCATCTGCTGGTTGAAGTCCTCCCGGCTGGACGTCGAGATCCCCACGACGGAGATCATCGCGGCGATGCCGATCGCGATCCCCAGGGCGGACAGGAACACCCGCATCGGACGCGAGTGCAACCCGGCGCCACCGACGCGTACGACGTCGGCGAATCCGAGCCGGGCAGGTACGAGCCGGTCGCTCATCGGTCGCCTCCCAACTGGCCGTCGAGCATCTCGACGCGCCGGGGCAGGGTCGCGGCGATCCGCCGGTCGTGCGTGATGATGACGACGGTCGTACCGGCGGCATGGAGCTCGCGCAGCAACGTCATGACGCCCGTCCCGGCGACCGAGTCGAGGTTGCCGGTCGGCTCGTCGGCCAGCAGTACGGGCGGCTCGCCGACGACGGCTCGGGCGATCGCGACCCGTTGCCGCTCGCCGCCGGAGAGCTCGTGGGGACGGTGATGCATCCGGTGCCCCAGGCCGACCCGCCCCAAGGCGGCCTCGGCGAGGGCCCGCCGCCGGCGACGCCGGACCCCGTTGTAGAGCAGGCCGTCAGCCACGTTGTCGCGTACGGACACGCCGGGCGACAGGTGGAACTGCTGGAACACGAAGCCGATCGTGCGGGCCCGCAGCGCCGACAGCTGGCGGTCGCGCAGCGTGGAGACGTCGTGCCCGTCGATCCGCACGACACCGGACGACACGCGGTCCAGCGTGCCGATCACGTGCAGCATCGTCGACTTGCCTGAGCCGGACGGGCCCACGATGCCGAGCAGCTCTCCACGTTCGATCCTCAGCGAGACCCCTTTGAGTGCCGTGACGCCACCCGCGTACGTCTTGGACACCTGGCGCAGCTCGACGATCGCGCTCATTTCGGCATCCCCACGACGACGCCCTCGGTGATGCCGGAGCCGGAGATCTCGACCTTGCCGCCGGCGAACATGCCTGTTTTCACAGGGATGTACGAGACCGCCGTACCCTCGACCGCCTGGACTCCGAAGCCGCCCTGCGTGAGCGCGACCAGTGCGGCAACCGGCACGGCGAGTACGTTCTCGCGGGTCTCGGACACCAGATCGACATCGACGGGAGCGGCGTCCAGCGTGCCCGCGGCGGCGGGATCGGCCAGCTCGAGTACGACCGCGATCGTCGTGGTCGTCTTCCCCTCGCCGTCCTGCTTGGTCGCGGCCGTGCCGATCTCGACCACCTTGCCCTGCGCCGTCTTTCCACCGGGCAGGGTGATGGTCGCCGAGATCCCTTTGCTCACGAGGTTCTGCTTCGCGGCGTCGAGCGCGACCGTGACCAGCGGCTTGGTTCCGCTGTAGGTGTAGACGGTCGTTCCGTTGCCGATCGGTGCGCCCACACTGGCCTGCGGCACGGCGACGCGGATGTCGCCCGTCGCGTAGAGGATGTCGCCGACCCCGACCTTCCCCGTCTCCTCCTTGCCGAGGTCGTCCTGCCAGTCCTCCACGGCCTGCGCGGTGTAGTAAGTGTACGAGTCGTCGACGTCGAATCCCTTGTATCCAAGGCTCTTGAGGTTCTGCTCGAACTGCTTGACGTCGGCACCCTCGACGCCCACCTTCAGCGTGCGGTACGCCGGCAGGGTTCCCTTCAGCAGGATGACCGGCTCGTTGTTCACCTTGTAGGCGGGCTTGCCGAGCTTCACCACCGAGCCGTCCGGCGGCATCCAGGTCAACGTTCCGTTCGACCGCGCCGGCAGGGCGACCGGCGTGCCGTGCGACAACGTCCCGCTGACCTGCTCGGTCTGCACCAGCGTGGTCCTGGCCACCTTCGCGGTCGCCGGCGGCAGGCCGGACGCGCTCGGTACGGCATCCGGCCCGCCACCTCCGAACAGCGCCCCGCCGGCACCGGTCGCCGCGACGACGGTCGTCGCGACGGCCAGCAGGGCCACGGCGCCGCCGAGGATCCGGATGCGCTTCACTGGTCCACTCCGCTGAGGATGTCCTGACATGCCTTCGAAGCCTTCTCGAAGTTCGGGTTCGTACGATCGACGTTGCCGAACATGCCCTGGCCACCGGGCTGCGGGTCGGGGAAGTCCGGCATCCCGTTCTCGCGCATGCACGTGGCGAACGCCTGGTACTCCTTCAGGTTCTCCGGGTCGCTGGACTCGTTCGAGACACTGCCGGGCAGGAGGTGCTGGCAGTCCTTCATCGCGGCCTGGTACGCCTCGCCCTTCGGGTCGACATCCTTACCGGGCTTGGGCCGGCCGCTGTCCGGGTCCGGATCGTCCATGTCGATGCCCTTGTCCCGCATGCACTGCGTGAACGCGAGCGGATCGGGTGTGGCACTCGGGGTCGGGCTGGGCTGACCGGTTTCCGGTGCGGTTCCGGTTCCAGTCTCGGCCGGCGAGCACGCGACGGCGATGGTCAGCGCGCCGAGCGCTGCGATGATCAGTGCGATTCGTTTCATGGGTACGAGCACAGCGAACCGGCGATAACCAAGACGTAACCCGCGCACCGGCTGGTTATGCCGTGGTTATGCGGGCCAGGGCAGGATGGTCTTGCCGAAGGGAGAGAGCATGCGGGTCCTGGTCGTCGAGGACGAGCCGATCCTGGCGGACGCGATCGCCACCTGGCTGCGCCGCGAGTCGTTCGCCGTCGACGTCGTGCTGGACGGTGGGGCCGCGCTGGAGCGGCTGGCGGTCAACGACTACGACGTCGTGCTGCTCGATCGCGACCTGCCCGTCGTCCACGGCGACGATGTCTGCCGCGCGATCGTCGACAACGGCTCGCCCGCGCGCGTACTGATGCTGACGGCCGCGGCCGGCGTACGCGATCGGGTCGCGGGGCTGGGGATCGGCGCCGACGACTACCTGCCCAAGCCGTTCGCGTTCGCCGAGCTGTCGGCGCGCGTGCACGCACTGGCCCGCCGCAACCAGCCCGCGCGGCCACCCGTGCTCGAACGTGCGGGCATCCGCCTCGATCCCGCGCGCCGCGAGGTGTTCCGCGACGGCCGGCCCATCGTGCTGGCCAACCGGGAGTTCGCCGTCCTGGTCGAGTTGCTGCGCGCCGACGGAGCAGTGGTGTCCGCCGAACACCTGCTGGAGAAGGCCTGGGACGAGAACATCGACCCGTTCACCAACGTCGTACGGGTGACGGTGATGAAGTTGCGCAAGAAGCTCGGCGACCCGCCGGTCGTCGAAACCGTCGCGGGAGCGGGGTATCGCCTGCCATGAAACGCTGGACGTTGCGTGCGCGGCTCACCGCGCTGTACGGCGGACTGTTCTTCGTCGCGGGTGCAGTGCTGCTCGGCGTGACGTACCTCCTGGTGCAGAACAGCGTTCAGGCCCAGCTGCGTTCCCAGGCTGACGCGAGGGTCACGGCGATGCGTGAGGAAGCCGCGAAGTCCGGCGGGGCGGTGGACCAGGCCGACGTCCAGGCGATCCGCGAAGCCCAGGAACGCGTCCGCGACGCCGCCCTGGGCTCGTTGCTCACGCAGGGTGGGCTGGCGCTCGGCGGCGTCGGCGTACTGGCGTGCGGGTTCGGCTGGCTGGTGGCCGGGCGGGCGTTGCGGCCGTTGCAGCGGATCACCGAGACCACGCAGCGGATCGCCGGCGCCAGCGGGCGGGGCCTGCACGAACGGATCGCGCTCGCCGGTCCGCGCGACGAGGTGAAGCAGCTCGCCGACAGCTTCGACGCCATGCTGGAACAGCTCGACCGGTCGTTCGACGGGCAACGCCGGTTCGTGGCGAACGCGTCGCACGAGTTGCGCACGCCGTTGACGTTGAACCGCGCGCTCGTCGAGCTGGTGACGACTGATCCCGATGCCGGTGCCGAGGTCCGCCGGCTCGGCGCGACGCTGCTCGACGTCAACGACCGGCACGCACGGCTCATCGACGGCCTGCTGACGCTGGCCGACTCCGAAAACCCCCTGTCCGAGCGACGTCCGGTCGACTTGGCCGAGATCGCCGGACATGTCGTCGACGTCCTGGGGGCGAAGTGCCGTTCCCTGGAGCTGACGTCGGCTCCAGCGCTTGGCGACCCGGTGTTGCTGGAGAGGCTGGCCCACAACCTCGTCGAGAACGCGATCCGCCACAACATCGCGGATGGCTGGTTGTCGGTGCGGACGTCGGTGTCCGGCGAGCTCGCCGAACTGACGGTGACGAACGCCGGCGAAAGCGTGCCGGCGTACGAGATCGAGTCGTGGTTCGAACCGTTCCGGCGTGGCGGCGACCGGCGTACTGGCGCGGACCGGGGGTTCGGACTGGGCCTGTCGATCGTTAGGGCCATCGCCAACGCACATGGGGGATCCGTCCGTGCGGAGCCACGCGAGGGCGGTGGGCTGGTCGTGACGGTCGGCTTGCCGTTGGTCAGTGGGAAGCCCTGAAGTACTCCGCGGGCGTGACGCCGACCGCGCGGCGGAAGGCGGCGACGAACGCGCTCGGCGAGGAGTAGCCCACCCTGGGCGCAACCCCGGTCAGCGGCATCCCGTCGGCGAGCAGCGTGAGTGCCGCCCGCAGCCGGGCCTGGGTGCGCCAGCGGCCGAACGTCATGTCGCACTCGGCGAGGAACAGCCGCGCGAGAGTGCGTTCGCTCGCGCCGACCGAGCGGCCGTACGCCTCCAGGTCGCGCGCGTCGGACGGGTCGGCGAGCAGAGCTTCGGCGACCGCCACGGCTCGCGGGTCGGACGGCCAAGGCAGCGTGATGGGTACGACCGGGACCGGCTCGAGCAGGTCGAACACGACCGCCTCGGCCCGCTGTCGTTCGCCGGCTGACAGGTCGTCTCCCGCGAGGTGCTCCAGCAGCGCACGCAGCAACGGCCGGACGGCCACCATCCGCGGCTCGGTCCACGAGATCGGGCAGCGCGCCGGATCGGCGTAGATGCCGTGCAGCTGGGCCCGTCCGTGCGTACCGGTGCGGTGCGTCACCCCGGCCGGCAGCCACAGCGCCCGCGTCGGCGGCAGCACCCAGTGGGCGGAACCGGCGTTCACCGCGGCCACGCCCTGGGAGGCCCACACCAGCTGATGCTGGCCGTGGACGTGCCACGGGAACCAGCTGCCGGACGGGAGTGGGAGGTCGCGCAGCAGCATGGCGCCGTGCTCGTGTCTGTACAGCGACATCACTTGGCAATCTATCGCCTACCGGACATGCGCGCAGGGCTCTACGGTCGAGAGCATGCCGATGAACTACTTCCACCGCAGAATCTGCAGCTCCGCGAAGTGGGCCGAGGGCGTCGCCCAGAACCTGCCGAAGCGGCTGGCCGGCTTCGAGCTCGGTGACCACATGCTCGAGGTCGGCCCCGGCTACGGCGCGACCACGCGGGTGCTCGCCGGCCTCACCGGCCAGGTCACCGCACTCGAGGTCGACGAAGCGTCAGCCACCTTGCTGCGCAAGGAGTTCGACGGCGGCAACGTCGAGATCGTCCACGGCGACGGTGCCGACATGCCGTTCGAGGACAACACGTTCGACTCCGTCGTCTGCTTCACGATGCTGCACCACGTGCCGTCATCTGCCTTGCAGGACAGGCTTTTCGCCGAGGCGTACCGTGTGCTCAAGCCGGGCGGCGTACTCAGGGGGGCGGACAGCCTGCCCAGCTTGGGATTCCGCTTCATCCACATCGGCGACACCATGACCACGGTCGACCCCGCGACCCTGCCCGACCGCCTGGCAACCGCCGGCTTCGGCAAGGTCGACGTCAGCCACACACCCAAGCAGAAGGTGGAGTTCGCCGGCTTCAAGCAGGGCAGAGCCTAGGGGGTGTCCTGTAACTGTCGCCCGGCTGCGGCGGCCCTGGCCCCACGCTGGCTGCGTTGGACGAAGATCGCCCGTATGGCCTTGTGCGATCGACTCCGTCCGCCTGTGCTCACCCCCACGAACGGCGCCATGACCGTCCTCGGTATCCGCCGACACTTACAGGACACCGCCTAGAGCCGCCCGGCCTTCTTCAACGCGAGGTACGTGTCGGCCAGGTCCGGCGCGATCCGGTCCGGTGGCGAGTCGACGACCGTGACACCACGCCGCTCCAGCAACTCCGTCGTACGCCGCCGCTCCGACCGGGCCTGCTCGGCCGCCGCCGCACCGTAGACGGCCTCCGCCGAGCCGCGTCCGGCAGCCAGCTCCTGGATCCGTGGGTCGGCCACCGACGCGATCACGAGCTCGTGCCGCTTCAGCAACGGACCGAGCACCGGCGACAGGCCTTCGTCGATCACCGCGGCGTCGAGGCCGGTGAGCAGCACCACCAGCGACCGCTGGCTCGCGCGCAAGCTCACCGCCGTCACCAGGCCGCGGTGGTCGGTCTCGACCAGCCTGGACTCGAGCACCGCCATCGCGGACGTGAACCGCGGCAGCACGTCCTGCGGCCCCGCCCGTTCGACGTCGGCCTGCACGGAACGGTCGTACGCCAGCAGGTCGACCCGGTCTCCTGCCCGGGTGGCCAGTGCCGACAACAGCAGAGCGGCATCCAGCGCATGGTCGAGCCGCGTGCCGTCGCCGACCCGGCCGGCCGAGGTGCGCCCGGTGTCGAGCACGATCAGCACGTGCCGGTCGCGTTCCGGCCGCCAGGTGCGCACGACTACCGCCTGCCGCCGGGCGGTCGCCCGCCAGTCGATGGAGCGAACGTCGTCGCCGTGTACGTAGTCGCGCAGCGAGTCGAACTCCGTGCCCTGCCCGCGCACCAGCACCGAGGCCCGCCCGTCCAGTTCGCGCAGCCGGGCCAGCCGCGACGGCAGGTGCTTGCGGCTCTCGAACGGCGGCAGCGCGCGGACGGTCCACGGAACCGTGTGCGAGCTCTGCCGCCCGGCGAACCCCAGCGGACCAAGTGCCCGCACGGTCACGCGGTAGGCCTGCCGGTCACCTCGCCGGGTCGGCCGCAGCTGTGTGGTCACCCGCCGCCGTTCGCCGGAAGGGACAGCCAACCGGTGCCGCTGCGACTCCGCACCGGCCGACGGCGGCCAGGCGTCACGGAGGACTCCGCGCAGGGTTCGCGAGGACGGGTTCGTCACCAGCAACGACACCTCGGCCGGCTCGCCGAGCCGGACGGCGTTCGTGCCTTCCCGTGCGAACCGCAGCTGTCGTACGGACGCCGCTGCCACCACGTCGAAGGCGATCAGCAGGAGCACCAACCCGGTGGCGGCCCACACCGCCCACAGGTGCGGCAGGAAGAAGCCCACGACCAGCGCGCTCGCCAGCATGAACAGTGCGGCCCGGAAGGTGATCGCCATGAGTGCCTACCGCGGCACGGGCACGGTCGCGAGGATGCCGCTCAGCACCGCGTCGGCCGTGACGCCCTCGAGCTCGGCCTCCGGACGCAGCTCGACCCGGTGCCGCAACGCCGGAAGCGCCAGCGCCTTCACGTCGTCGGGCGTCACGTAGTCGCGGCCGGACAGCCAGGCCCACGCCCGGGCCGCCCGCATCAGCGCGGTCGCGCCACGCGGCGAGATCCCGAGCCGCAGCGACGGCGACTCCCTGGTCGCGCGGGCGAGGTCGACGACGTACCCGATCACCTCAGGCCGCAGCTGGACGACCGCGACCGCCTGCCGGGCGACCTCCAGGTCGGCGGCGCCGGCCACCGCTCGCAGGCCTGCCGCCTCGAGGTCGCGCGGGTCGAAGCCGCCCGCATGCCGCGACAGCACGGCGATCTCCTCGTTGCGGGACGGCAGCGTGAGATGCAGCTTGAGCAGGAAGCGGTCGAGCTGCGCCTCCGGCAGGGGATAGGTGCCTTCGTACTCGATCGGGTTCTGCGTCGCTGCCACCACGAACGGATCCGGCAGCGCACGCGCCGTGCCCTCGATCGTGACCTGGCGCTCCTCCATCGCCTCCAGCAGCGCGGCCTGGGTCTTCGGAGGTGTCCGGTTGATCTCGTCGGCCAGCAGGAGGTTGGTGAAGACCGGGCCCTCGCGGAACTCGAACTCCGCCGTACGCGAGTCGTAGACCAGCGAGCCGATCACGTCGCCCGGCATCAGGTCGGGCGTGAACTGCACCCGCTTGGTGCCGAGCTGCAGACCGGCCGCGAGCGCGCGGACCATCAACGTCTTCGCGACACCGGGTACGCCTTCGAGCAGGACATGGCCCCGGCACAGCAGCGCGATGATCAACCCGGTGACGGCGGCGTCCTGTCCGACGACCGCCTTGCCGATCTCTTCGCGCAGGCTGATCAGGGCCTGCCGAGCGGTCTCCGGCGACCCGGTTCCAACCGGAGTAAAGGTCGGCTGACTCACGATCTACGTACCTCCTGCTCGAGCGTGTCAAGGTCAGCTGCGAGGCGTACCAGCCCGCCGTCATCCTCAGGCGGATGCTCGCCGAGCAAGCCTGCCACCTCTTCCGCGGTGCGGCCGGTCCGGGCGGACACGGCGGAGAACAGCGCGGGGTCTCCCGCGTTGAAGGGCAGGCCGAGCACCGACTGCAGCCGGGTTCGCGTGGACTGGCGTAGCGCGGCGGCGGCCCGGTCGCGCGCCCGGAACCGCCGGTAGAGCCTGGCCCGGCCCTCCGCGGCCTCCGACGCGCGGACCACGACCGGCAGCGGCTCGGGTACGACCGGTCCGAGCCGGCGTGCTGCGGCGATCATCAGGAAGATCCCGCCGACCGCGACGGCTCCGGCGGCGAACCGTACGTTCGCGGGGAGCAGCGACCACATGCTCACCTGCCGGCCCTCGGGACTGTCGGGGTCGCCTTGCCGGGGTACGTCCTGCAGCGAGGGGAGGTACCAGACCAGCCGCGAGTCGTGGCCGAGGAGGTTGAGCGCGAGCGCGGCGTTGCCCTCGTTGGCGAGCTCGGCGTTGGAGAACGACCGCGGAGAGCCGACGAGGTCGAGCGTGGGCTCGCCGGCGACCTCGACGACCGCGCCGCGGGTGCCGTCGCCGTAGCAGACCTCGACACCGCTTCCGGTGCCGTTACCAGGGCCGGTGCCGACCGAGACGGGCGCGCGGTACATCGGGCCGCGGACGTCGACCGGGCCGGCCCGTTTCGCGGCGGGCAGTTCGCAGCCCGGGTCGCGGACCTTGGCCAGGGCGTCCCCGGCCGCGAAGACCTTCTTGGTGGTGATCGCGCCCAGGGTGCCCTCGCTGGGCTCGAACAGCACGATCCGCGCGTAGCCGGCGTCGCCGAGGCGCTTCAGCTGCGGGCCGGTCAGCCGATCGGGGACGGTGACGAGCAGCGTGGCGTCCGAACCCGCGTTGTCGAGTGCGGCGTCGATCCGGTCGACTCGCTGGACGTCGACGCCGCGCTGTTCGAGGAGTACGGACAGGGCGCGGGCGCCGGGGCGCTGCGCGGACTGCGGGTCCATCGGCCCGCCGGTGGACCGGCTGGTCAGGATGCCGTAGACCAGGCCGGCGACGACGATGATGCCGATGATCAGCAGCGGACCGCGGAACCGCTGCCAGGCCTGCCGGGCGGTCGCACTGCTGGAAGTAGGTGAGATGGAGGCCGGTTCGGCCCCGCTTGTGGTCGGGGAGGCGGGTGGGGTCGGCGCGCTCACGAAGCGGTCACCGCCACCCGCCGGATGGCCGACACCTGCTCGTCGGCCCGGGCGACCTGCTCGTAACGTGCGCTGTCGGCCTGCCTGCCGCCGTACCAGACCTCGTCGAAGATCCCGGCCGCGGCGCGTACGGTGTCGCCGGCCTGCGGCGCCAGCCGTGCGATCTCGGCGGCGGCCTCGTCGGCCGTACGTCCTGGGCGCTGATCGAGCAGCGTGCGCTCCTCGAGCTCGCGTACGAGAGCACGGAACCGCTCCCGGATCGCGACGGCGAAGTCGCCGTCGGCGGCCGCTGCATTGGCGGCCGTACGGTGCTCGGCCGCGCTGCGCTGGCCGTCGGTGAACACCATCGCGCTGGCTCGCTTGCGCGCCCGGGCCAGCGGGCCGACCCGCCAGCGGACGATGATCGCCGCGACGACGATCAGCCCGACGATGATCAGCAGGCCGGTGAGGCCGCCGGGCGAGGCGTTGTCGACTTCGCTGAGCAGGCGCTCGATCCAGTCGCTGAGCCAGTCGATGACGCGCTGCGGAATGCTCGGGTCGTCCTGGTGATAGATGCCCTTGGAGAGCTCCCGGCCGGCGGCATCGGCGGCCTCCGCCCGCCCGATGTCGATCGGCGGCTCGGCAGGAATCACCGGGCCGCCCATGGGTGAGCGGCAGCCGGGTCGGCGGCCCGGTCGCCGCCGGTGATGCTGGCGAGCTCGAGGTCGAGGCCCTCGCCGCGCATCCGCGAGTCGACGTAGATGAGTGCGTTGACGGCGGAGATGAACGACATCTGGAGCACGGTCGAGCCGACCGAGCCGATGCCGTACAGCAGCACGCTGATCGCACCGCCGAGAACCTCCGACGAGGTGGCCGCGCTGACTCCGGCGGCGATGCCCACGCCGAGGAAGAGGAAGCCGTACTGGATGATCGACGCGATCACGCCGGCGATCAGCGACGAGACGAAGAGCAGGCCGAACGTACGCCAGAACCGGCCCTGCACGAGCGACCAGGACCTGCGCATCGACTCGATGATGCCGAGCCTGCGCTGCTGCCCGCCGGCGAACCCGGGGTCGACCGGGCGCGTCTCGAGCACGAGCGCGGCGGGGGCGAGCGCGAGCCGGATCGACACGTAGAACGATCCGACGGCCATGCCGATCGCGAGCAGAACGGTGACGATGATGCCGATCGCGATGACGCCGGCCTGCTGGGTGAGGTAGATCAGCCCGGCGCAGACCGCGAACACCACAGCGAACGCGACGAGGACGGCGACGCCGAGGAGGAGGGAGTAGCCGCAGAGGCTGAGGATGCGGCCCTTGGCGGTGTCCCACACCTGGCGGACGGTGACCGGGCGGCCGAGCACACCCTGGCTGACCGTCACCGTGATCATGCCGGTGAGCGTGAGCTGGGCGATCCAGAACAGCACCAGGATCACGAGCATCGACAGCGCGAACGAGACGATCCGCGCGCCACCGAACTGCTCGATGTCGTCACTGGTGAAGAAGTCGGCGAAACCGAGGAACATCACGAGGAACGTCACCAGCATCAGCCCGGTGACGATGAGCGCTGCGAGGCCCAGCAGGATCTTGGGGTAGCGCTGGACCGCGGTGAACGCGCCGTCCAGAACCTCCCCGAACCCGAGCGGACGCAGGGGAACGATGCCCGGCTTCGGCGCCGGCGGCGGGCCCGCACCCCAGGCCGGCTGCCCCCATCCAGCACCAGGCGGCGGGGGAGGTGGAGTGCCCCAGCCGGGTGGTGGCTGGCCTGGAGCGCCGGGGCCTCCCGGGCTTCCCGGGCCTCCTGGGACTCCCGGCGGAGGTGTCGGCATACCCCAACCGCCGCCCGCCTGAGGTGGGTTCGGCTCGGCCCCGGTCCCGCCCGGTGCGGCCCAGCCTGGCGTCTGTCCCGTACCCGGTTGTTCGGTCATCTGCTCATCCCCGATCCCCTGGACTGGCCATGCCTGCGCAATCGTGTTGGGGATCATCGTCCCACGTAGAGACCTGCCCACCGTATGCGGAACCCACGACCCCTCGCGACGCCTTGTGACACCTTAGTGATCTCGCTCAGGGTGTTCGAGGGTCGACAACCCGCAACACGGGGAGGGCACGGGGATGCCGGAACCATCCAGCTCCGCGGCGCTGCCGCCGATGCTGTACGTGCCCTGCGCCAAGCCCTCGCCGGATTCAGCCGCGATCTCTGTCGACTTCCGAACCCTGGCCCGATGGCCGGACCGCCTTGTTGGTCTACTCCGCACTGGATCGGCTGGTCACCAACTGCGGCGAGCATCAACCCTGGGTTGTGCTTCCGGCCACCGCACTCGCCGACATCGACCGCCAGGCGTGGCGGTTGCTTCGGTCATCAGCGATCTGAACTCTTCCATCGCGGCGACGCGCATGCGCTGAAGGCAGGCAGCGTCGCGGTGACGTTCGTTCCGTACTCTCGGCTGGCCACATATGCCTGGACGTTTCTCGCGCTGGCCGCAACCTTCTCCTTCGCGTCGGCGCCGGTCTTCGTGAGCCTCATACCCGCGGACGCCATCGGCTGGCGATACGAGCGCTTCGAAGCGATGGCTTCCTGGTTCCGGCCGCGGCGTACTACGCGGTGCGGTTCTACCACGAGAACCCCGACCTGCGCCCGGAGCTCGGCACCGACGCCGGCCTCAGGCGGATCCGCCGGGCCGACTTCCCAGGTCTGGTCGACGACTGACGGCTACAGTACGTAGCTGAAACCCCGTACGCGGATCGCCGCACGTCTGCCGCGAACAATTGCAAGAAGGTGGGAACATAGGCGCATGAAGGGTCGCATCCTGGTGGTCGACGACGACCTCGCGCTCGCGGAAATGCTGGGCATCGTGCTGCGTAACGAAGGCCTGGAGGCCATGTTCTGCGGCACGGGTGACATGGCGCTGGCCAAGGTCCGCGAGACCAAGCCCGACGTCGTTCTGCTCGATCTCATGCTGCCCGGCAAGGACGGCATCGAAGTGTGCCGCGAGATCCGCGCCGAGTCCGACGTTCCGATCGTGATGCTCACGGCGAAGACCGACACGGTAGATGTCGTCCTCGGTCTGGAGTCCGGAGCCGACGACTATGTCGTCAAGCCGTTCAAGCCCAAGGAGCTCGTCGCCAGGGTCCGGGCAAGACTGCGGCGGATGGACGCCGCCGTGCCGGAGACGCTTCGGATCGGCGACCTCACCATCGACGTTCCCGGCCATGCCGTCACCCGCGAGGGCAAGCCGCTGGCGCTCACTCCGCTGGAGTTCGATCTGCTGGTGTGCCTGGCTCGCAAGCCCTGGCAGGTGTTCACCCGCGAGGAGCTGCTCGAGCAGGTGTGGGGTTACCGCCACGCCGCCGACACGCGGCTGGTCAACGTTCACGTGCAGCGGTTGCGCAGCAAGATCGAGATCGACCCCGAGCACCCGGAGATCGTCGTTACGGTGCGCGGCGTCGGCTACAAGGCCGGGACGACGTAGGCCCCAGAGAACGCCCCAGAGAACAAGGTGTGAGTGCTCACCATGTGGGCTGATTCGCGGTTGCGTACGAACCTGCGGAGGTTGGTGCCAAGGGCACTTCGACCAGCCGCCAGGGCCGTACGCTCCGGTGCCGGTTACTGGCGCCGCTCGCTGCAGCTGCGAGTCGTCGCCGGCACGTTGCTGCTCTCGACGGCCGTCATCGTGGTCACCGGATGGGTGCTCCTGCAGCAGGTCACGTCCGGGATCCTGGAGGCCAAGCAGGCCAGCGCCGTCGCCGAGGCGTCCACGGGCATCCGCGAGGCGCAGGAGACCATCGACCTCACCGAGCCCACCGACGACAGCAGTCAGGTACGCAAGGACCTCACCACCGACCTCGCCAGGCGTGGCACCCAGACCGGCCTCTACGACCTCATCCTGCGCGTCGACCGGGCTGACGACAATCAAGCCGAGCCCAGCACGGTGATCCCCGCCAACCTGGTCAGTGACCGGGTGGAGGAGAGCAGCGTTCCCGACCGTCTGCGGGAGCGCATCGAGATCGGTCAGCTCGCGATCACCTACACCGAGATCGTGCGTACGGACGGCACCCGCTCGCCCGGTCTGGTGGTGGCCTCCCGCCTGCAGGAGCCGCAGTCGGGCGCCGAGCTCACGGTGTTCTACCTCTTCGACCTCACCCAGCAGCAGGACACCCTGACCCTGCTGCAGCGCTCTCTGGTGGCGGTCGGCGTGCTGATCGTCGCGCTGCTTGGGTTCGTGGCGTGGTTCGTCACGCGGCAGGTCGTCACGCCCGTACGCATCGCCCGCAAGACCGCTGAGCGTCTCGCGGCCGGTGTGCTCGACGAGCGCATGCAGGTACGCGGCCAGGACGACCTGGCCCGGCTCGCCACGTCGTTCAACCAGATGGCGGCCAGCCTGCAGCGGCAGATCCGCCAGCTGGAAGAGCTGTCGCGGGTGCAGCGGCGGTTCGTCTCCGACGTGTCGCACGAGCTGCGCACGCCGCTCACCACCGTTCGTATGGCAGCCGACCTGCTCTACGAAGCGCGCGCCGACTTCGGCCCGGCCACCGCCCGCTCGGCCGAGCTGCTGCAGACCGAGCTGGACCGGTTCGAGTCCCTGCTGTCGGATCTACTGGAGATCAGCCGGTTCGATGCCGGCGCGGCCGTACTCGACCTCGAAGACATCGACCTGCGCATGCTCACCCAGCGCGTGGTCGACGGCGCCCGGCGACTGGCCGAACGCAGGGGCAGCAGGCTGTCGCTGCGGCTGTCGGAGCAGCCCTGCGTCGCCCAGGTCGACCCGCGGCGGATCGAGCGGGTCGTACGCAACCTCGTGGTCAACGCGATCGAGTACGGCGAGGGCCGCGACATCGACGTCCAGGTGGCCGGCGACGACCACGCCACCGCGGTCTCCGTACGCGACCACGGGATCGGGCTGAAGCCGGGCGAGTCCGCGATGGTGTTCGACCGGTTCTGGCGGGCCGACCCGGCCCGCGCACGCACCACCGGCGGCACCGGGCTCGGGCTGGCGATCGCGCTCGAAGACGTACTCCTGCACGGCGGTTGGCTGCAGGCCTGGGGCGAGCCTGGGCGCGGAGCGCACTTCCGGCTCACCGTGCCGCGGCGGTCGACCGACACGCTCGACCACTCGCCGATCCCGCTCGTACCCGACGACGCCCGCCGGCACGCGCTGGCGATCACGTCGTCGTCTCACGTGGAAGCGGGGCCGAAACGGTGAGCCGTCCGCTGCGCCGCAGGCGGCCGATGTCGACGCCGCTGCCGCTGTTGCTGCTCGCACTCGTCGCGGCGGTCTCGGTGGCGGCCGGCTGCGCGGCGGTCCCGACCAGCGGCCCGATCGTGCAGGAGACGCTGGCGCCCGCGCAGCGCGACGGCCGTACCGACATCTCGATCACCGACGTGGCACCGAAGGCCGGCGACACGCCGCTGCAGACGGTGAGCGGCTTCATCGAGGCGATGGCGTCCTACCAGCCGGGCTACAAGATGGCGCGGCAGTTCCTCACGCCGCAGGCGGCGGCCAGGTGGAAGCCCGACCGCCGGATCCTGGTCTACGAAGGCTCCCTGGAGCCGTCCGAACAAGCGAACGTCATCGCGCTGACCGGTACCCAAAACGGCGAGGTCGGCGACGACGGCGCCTGGCGGGCGGCGCCTTCCGGAAAGCGGCTCGACCAGAAGCTCACGTTGAAGAAGGTCAAGGGTGAGTGGCGGATCGACCAGCTGCCCAACCTGGTGATGATGTCGAGGAGCAGCTTCGAGGACGAGTTCGACAGCTTCAACCTCTACTTCTTCGACCCGTCGTTCGAGATCCTCGTACCCGATCCGGTCTTCCTTCCGCTGCGCAGCGACCGGGGCACGGCGCTTGCCAACGCGCTCGTTCGCGGGCCGACGCACTGGCTGGCCTCGGTCGTACGTTCGGCGGTGCCGCCCGGGTCACGGCTCGGGGTGCGCTCGGTCCAGATCGACGACAAGGTCGCGGTGGTCGACCTCGCGGAGCCGTCGCGGCGGCTGACGTCCGACCAGCACCAGCGGCTGGCGGCTCAGCTGGCGTGGACATTGCGGCAGGCCGGCGTCGATCGGGTCCGGCTGTCGGTCGACAAGGTGCCGCTGGACCAGGTCACCGACGAGGACGACCACAACCGGTTCGCTCGTTACGACCCGGCGGTCGCGGGCGCACAGCAGACGGCGTACGCCATCAGTGACGGCAGCATCGTGATGGTCGGCAGCACCCAGCTGCAGCTCCGCGCGGCCGACGTACTCGACTACGTGCCGCAGGCGTTCGCCGTCGCGCTGCGCAGCAACTCGCCGGCCGAGCCGGGCCAGGAGAAGACGGAGAACACCTTCGACCCGTTGACGCTGGTCGGCAAGGACAAGCGTTCGCTGACCGTCTACACCGGGCGGCGTACGAGCTATCGGCTGTTGCCGAAGTACCCCTTCCACAACATCCTGTCCCTGTCCAACGACCGGACCGCGCGGCTGTGGGTTGTCGACAACGATCACGGCAAGGCCCGGATCGTTGTGATCGACGAGCAGCAGCGGCCGTCGGTCGTCGCCGTGCAGGACCAGAAGGAGAGCAACATCGTCGACCTCAAGGTGTCTCGTGACGGCACCCGGGTCGCGATGCTGGTCGAGAAGAAGGTGGGGAAGGAGACACGCTCGAGCCTGCTGGTGGGGCTGATCGAGCGGGGGGAGCAGCTGCGGATTCGCGGGCTGCGCGAGGTGGAGACGGGGTACGCCCAGCTCAGCGACCTCTCGTGGTCGGGCACCTCCGAGCTGGTGATGCTGGTCCGGAACACCACCGACGAGGTGAACGACGTGCTCCGCGTCTCGGTCGACGGATGGCAGACCTCGCTGGTCAACGACGCGCCGGCCGCACCGATGACGCTGGAGGCGGCACCCGGACGACCGCTGATCGTGGTCGACGAGTCGAAGGTGCTGTTCGTCCAGGACGACCGGCCGCCGTGGAACAACCTCGGCCAGGCCCTCCGGCCGGCGTACGCGGGCTGAGGAGGGTTTTCGATGCGCGGCTTCGGGCTGACAGGCGCCGCGCGGGTCGTACGCCTCCTGGTCTCAGATGATCTGCCCGACCTGCTGCTGGGCAGCCGCTGCGTCGGCTGCGACCGCCCGGGACGCGCCTTGTGCTCGGTTTGTGGCATGGGACTGGCGGGTCCGGCCCGCCCCACCGCGCCGACGCCCGCACCACCGGGGCTCCCTCCGGTCTGGGCGACAGCTGGGTACGGCGGAGTCGTCCGAGCCGCGTTGATCGCCCACAAAGAACGCGGCCGGGTGACGCTGGCCGCCCCACTCGGCGCCGCCCTCGCCCTGGCGATCGAGGCAGGTGCCACAGCCACCGCACCACCCGATGGCGCCACCGCGACACCGGGCATCGCCGCCGCGCTCACCACTACCGATGCCACCGCCGCGCCGGGCGGCCGTGGCGTGACCGGTGCCGATGCCGCCAGCTCCGTGAACCCCTCCGGCGTCGCGGGTGCGGTGGGGGCGACACGGACGGTGACCAGGGCCAGCACCGACGAGGAGTTGCTGGTCGTTCCCGTTCCATCCGCCGGCCGGGCAGTCCGCGAGCGCGGCTACGACCCCATGCTCGCCATCGCCCGGCAGGCGGTCCGGCAGTTGCGCCGCTCCGGCCACCGGGCGCGCCTCGTTCGTCCGGTGAGGCTCAACCGCCGGGTCGCGGACCAGACCGAGCTCGGCGCCGCCGATCGGATGGCGAACCTCGCCGGCGCGTTCTCCGTCCCCAAGCGGCACCGCAGCACCATCGCCGGCCGGACGGTCGTACTCGTCGACGACCTGATGACCACCGGCGCGACACTCCACGCCGTCGCCGCCGCCCTGCGGTCGGCCGGAGCGCGAGTCACAGCCGCGGCCGTGGTCGCCGCGACCCCACGAGATTCCGGTACGTGAGAAGGCGGCAACACCTCTGAAACCGGTTTTCGGCAAAGAAAAGGACGTTTAGACAAGATCGAGTTGCCTCCGCCTGTTCCGTGTTGGCGATGTTGCAGCTACGGTCGTCCTATGGCACCCGCCCGGGTCCGTGGTTGCGTCGGGGGACGCCTCCCTATGGGAGTTTTCACCCGGCAAGCCGATGCCAGCCGCAGGCTAAACGGCCCACGTAAGGCGACTTCTCGTCGTCCGATCACGGTGCGGCTTAGACGTAAGACCTGCCTCTGCGGAGGGTCCGATGCCCTCCGAGCAGGGAGAAGGGGAGTAGTGGCTACCAAACGCTTGATGCGGCCGCGAGACCCTCGGCAGGCGGATGTGGGGACGAAGACCAGGTCGGCCGGGTGGGTGCTCTCCTCCAACGGGGTAGGGATGAAAACGGGGTAGGGAAGAAGTGGATTCGAGTCCATGAGCCAAATCCGCACAGCTCGACGAGTGGGAGGTTCGAGTGGACGTAGTGGTCAAGGGTCGTCACTGCTCGGTGACCGATCGTTTTCGCACGCAGGTCGAGGACAAGATCGTTCGATTGGAGCGGTTCGCCGCGAAGATCATTCGGGTGGAAGTGGAGGTTTC
Source organism: Flindersiella endophytica (assembly GCF_054779015.1). Taxonomy (NCBI): domain Bacteria; kingdom Bacillati; phylum Actinomycetota; class Actinomycetes; order Propionibacteriales; family Nocardioidaceae; genus Flindersiella; species Flindersiella endophytica. Next base: position 9,240 of record NZ_BAAGYY010000023.1, on the reverse strand, counting down.
CAAGGAACGCAACCCCCGGCTGGCCGATCGATCGGAACGGGTGGAACTCACCGTGTTGTCCAAGGGGCCGGCCGTACGCGCGGAAGCGGCCGCCGATGATCGCTATGCCGCGCTCGATCTAGCTCTCGACAAACTTCTCTCCCGACTACGCAAGGCCGCCGACCGCAAGCGCATCCACCATGGCTCGCGCACCCCGGTCTCGGTTGCCAAGGCGACCGCCGGCCTCTCCAACGGCCGCGGCTCGTCCAACGGCACAGTGACCGACGCCGGACCGTCCGACCTCACCGCTCGTGAAGAGCCCACCCACACCTCCGTCGCCGGCATCGACGTCGTGGGCGACGGGCCGCTGGTCGTACGCGAGAAGACGCACCAGGCGATGCCGATCACGCTCGACCAGGCGTTGTACGAGATGGAGCTCGTCGGACACGACTTCTACCTCTACATCGACGCCGACTCCAAGCAGGCCAGCGTCGTCTACCGCCGGCGCGGTTACGACTACGGCGTGATCCGGCTGGAGGGCCCCACCCTCTGACCGACTGGCGTTGATCTTGGGTGGCCGGCCTATGGGTCGGTCGCCCTGCCCAGGCGGGCTGCGGCGGCCCCGGCATCCACGCTCGCTGCGTTGTCGTCGATCGCCGGAGGCCCCTCCTGGCTCCTCCTCCGCCTTGCGAGCGCGGCGCCGGGACCGTCCTCGCTTCCACCTGGGCAGAGCGACCGACCCATGTCGGTGCCCCGTGCGACGATTCCGTACGTGGACGTACTGACAACCGCGCAGGCCAGGCGAATCACGCTGGCCGCCCAGGGATTCGCCGACCCGCGCCCTCGCGGCCGGGTCGACGCCCGTGCGCTCGCGCGGGTGCTGGGGCGAATCGGGCTGATCCAGATCGACTCGGTCAACGTGCTCAGCCGAGCACAGTACCTACCGCTGTGGAGCCGGCTCGGGCCGTACGCCACATCGGTGCTCGACAAGGCGGCCGGCGTCGCGCCACGCCGGCTGTTCGAATACTGGGCGCACGTCGCGTCGCTGGTGCCGGTCGAGACACAGCCGGCGTTGCGGTTCCGGATGGAGCGGGCCGCGCAGCAGGCGTGGGGCAGCATGCGCCGGATCGCACAGGACAACCCCGACTTCGTCGACTGGGTCCTCGGCGAAGTCCGCGACAAGGGTCCGTTGACGGCGCGCGAGATCGAGCACGACGTGCCGCGCCGTAAGGACCACTGGGGCTGGAACTGGTCCGAGGTCAAGATCGCGCTCGAGTGGCTGTTCTACTGCGGCGAGGTCACCTGCGCGCGGCGCAACGGCCAGTTCGAGCGGGTCTACGACCTGCCGTCGCGGGTGTTCCCGGCCACCGTGCTCGCCACCCCGACGCCGACTGTCGAGGAGGCGCACCGTGAGCTGGTGCGCATCGCGGCGCGGGCCTACGGCGTGAGCACCCAGCAGTGCCTCCGCGACTACTTCCGCCTCACCCCGGCCGAGACCGCCACGGCCGTCGCCTCCCTGGTCGAGGACGGCGAGCTGCAACCGGTGAAGATCGAAGGCTGGAACCGCCAGGCCTACCTCCACTCCGAGGCGCGGATCCCACGCAGGGTCAACACGCGGGCGCTCGTCGGCCCGTTCGACTCGGTGATGTTCGAGCGCACCCGCCTGGAGCGAATCTTCGGCTTCGACTACCGCATCGAGATCTACGTCCCGGCGCCGAAGCGCAACTACGGCTACTACGTCCTCCCCTTCCTCCTGGGCGATCGCTTCGTCGCCCGCGTCGACCTCAAAGCCGACCGGCCGGCGGGCGTCCTCCGGGTCCAGGGCGCCTTCGCCGAAGACCACGCCCCACCGGAGACCGCCGAGGAGCTCGCCACCGAACTGCTGTCAATGGCCGAATGGCTCGGCCTCTCCGACGTCGCCGTCGCCCCACGCGGCGACCTCGCCGAACCTCTGAACGTCTCGATCAAGCGCATGTCCGGCTGACCCAAGCCCGGCGCGCAAAGGCGCCCTGCGAACCGGCGCGCTCCGGGCGATCGCTGGCCAGCCGACGCACTCAGTGAGTCGGACGGCGCACGACCGCGCCTGTGCAGCCGACGCGGCCGATGACCGGTGGGCTGTCCCGCCGCCCGGGACAACATCGGGATGGCTCCACGAGCTGACAACGACGGGAGCGCGGCGACGGCTACACACGAGGCTGCGGTACGTCGGCACAACGCGCGGGTGGGTGGGCGTGGAGATGTAAAAGGGGCGGCTGCCTCCCACGCCTGGCAGCCGCCCCGGTCCCGGTGACCTTCGCAGGTCCGTCCTCCCCGAGCAGAGGGGTCAAACCGCGGGTGCTGGACCTCGTGGTCCCGCCGGGTCTGTCCGAGCATGCCATCCCCTATAGCAGGGCGTGACACCACCCGTCCCTTTTGACCCATTTCTCCGCGTACGGATCGGCCGATCGCCAATCTAAACCTCACTCAGGGTGGCAATTCACCGGCACGCCGGCGTGCCCGCGGACCGCCGCTCTACGCGTGAGCCGTCTCGCGAACGGACCGAGTGCCTCGCGGATGAGCGGGTGGGCATCGGTCCTGCCGGCCGGGTTGCCGGTCCGGGACCTGAGCAGCGGGCCGAAGCTGCCGTCACCGTCGTCCGTGTCGGGACCGCCGCCGGCCGGTCACTTCAGCAGGATGTCGAAGTTCACCAGGTCGTCGAAGGTCTGGTCGCCGAGCAGCTCAGCCGAACGCGACGTCCCCGTCGCCGTGAAGCCGGCCTTCGCCGCGACCCGTTGCGACCCCACGTTCCCCGCGGCCGCGCGGAGGGTGAGCCGGCGCAGTCCCAAGCCGCCCTCGTCGACCGGGATCGAGGCGTGTCGCACCAGCACGCGCACCGCATCGGTCGCCACTCCGCGTCCGCGCGCCGCCGGGTGCATCCAGTACCCCACCTCCGCCGAACGCAACGAGGCGTTGACGTCCATCAGTGCGAAAGCTCCGATCATCCGATCAGTCTCGGGGTCAGCCGCCGCCCAATAGATCCCCAGGCCCGAAGCGTGCTCCTCCTCGCGGCTCTGGATGTACCCCAGCGCCGCCTCATATGTGTACGGGTCCGGCAGCCCACCGATCCAGTGCCGCGTCTGCGGGTCGGAGCACCCCTCGACACACGCCCGCGCGTCGGCGTCGCGGAACCGGCGCAGCACGCAGACCGAGCCGTTCAACGTCGGTACGTCGAACCACGGGTTGCGCGCCAGCCGCCGGTCGCTCGCGAGCAGCGAGCCGACCCACATGTCGCGCCGTTCGCCGCGGGACGAGCCGAAACCGCGGATCGTTCCCTCCATCCGGAACCCCGTCGCCCACGCCACTCGCCGCGACGCCCAGTTGCCCACGACCGCCTGCCAGTGCACGACGCCGAGGCCGAGTCCGTCCGACGCGAACGCCCAGTCGAGCAGGGTGCGCGCCGCCGTGCCCATCAGGCCCCGCCCGCGCGCCTTCGACCGCAGACCGAAACCCACCTCGGCGCGCCCGCCGTCGCTCGGCCGCAGGTCGATCGTCCCCAGGAACTCGTCCGACCGTGCGTCGGCGATCGCGAACGCGAGGTAGGTGCCGTCTCGCCAGCCGTCCGGCACGACCTGGCGGATGAACTGCTCGGCGTGTTCGCGCGTGTACGGAACGGGGATCGTCGTCCAGGCCTGCGTCGCGGGGTCCTGGCACTGGTCCAGCACGCCGTCGATGTCCTTGTCCAGATGTGGCCGCAGGACGATCGCGCCCGCCGGCAGCGTACGTGGTTCCATACCGGGCGATCTTTCCATCCGCCCGATGAACACGCGGGTCGGCGGGGCTGGTGCCGCGACGCCGTTATGCCCCAAGATGGCTGGGAGCAGCAGGCCCAGCCAAGCGGGGAGGGGAGCGCTTACCCATGACTCAGCCGCCGAGCGGACACTCCGCCGAGCAAGATCCGGATCAGCAGCCGGGCGGCCAGCACGCCGCCTGGCCTCCGTACGGTGGGCAGCAGCCGCCCCAGCCCCAGCAGCCTTACCAGCAGCAGCCCTACCAGTCACCTGGCCAACAGCCGCCATACGGTGGCCAGCCGAGCCAGCCCGGTCAGCCGGGCCAGCAGTACGGGCAACCGCAACAGCAGCCGTCCGGCGGCGGTCAGCAGTACGGCGGTCCCGGCGCCCAGCCAGGTCAACCCGGTCAGCCGGGCCAACCAGGCCAGCAGCCCTACCAGCAGCCGGGCCAGCCGGTCTGGGCCCAGGGCGGCCAGCCGGGCTACCAGGCGTACCCAGGCCAGTACCAACAGCAGTTCCATCAGGCGCAGTACGGCACCGACGAGACCGACGCCGCCTCCGACATCTTCGGCGGCATCCTGCTGGTGCTCGCCGGCCTGGCCGGCGTCCTGCAGCCGTTCCTCTTCACCTGGGCTTCCGGCAGCAGCGGCTGGCGGATCTTCGACATCATGGGCTTCGGCTTCGCCCAGTCCCAGATCCTCGGCATGGCGCCGGTCGTCGGCCTGGGGGCCGGCGCGTTGATGATCCTGCTGTCGATCGGGTGCTTCGCGCGGATGCGCAGCCGGATCGGGATCGCGCTCCCCGCCCTGCTGCTGTCGCTGATCGTGCTCGGGTTCGCCGGCTACATCGCGTACAAGTCGAACTTCGAGTTCGATTTCTACGGCATCGGCTTCTACGGCTTCATCGCCTGCGGCCTGCTCGGGCTGATCGGCTCGATCAAGGCGTTCGCCAGCCGCTGACGACCGCCGGCGCGCCCGGATGGCAAGATCGCGCCTTCGCCGTGGCACTTAACGCTGCGCGAACACGTTCTACTACCGTCGTCGCCTACGATGGCTGGAGCGACGGTTGGAGCCGAGTTGCCTGCCGGACCCCAGCGGCGCCGGCAGAGCCTCGACCGAGGCTCCGACCATGGCCCGAAAACCATGATGCGAACCATGGCGCCTGAGAACCGACAAACGAGCCGAGGAGCCGAGAGTCCGTGCCTGTCTTGATCGACAAGATGCTGCACGCCGGCGAGGGACGCACCCTCAAGCGGATGCAAAACATCGCCAAGCAGGTCAACGCGATCGAAGAAGACTTCGCTCGCATGACCGACGCCGAACTGCGCGGCATGACCGACGAGTTCAAGCAACGCCTGGCCGACGGCGAGACGCTGGACGACATCCTCCCCGAGGCGTTCGCGGCGTTCCGCGAAGCTTCCAAGCGGACGATCGGGAAGCGGCACTTCGACGTCCAGCTCACCGGTGCGGCGGCCCTGCACAAGGGCTACATCGCCGAGATGAAGACCGGTGAGGGCAAGACGTTCGTCTCCGGTCCGGCCGCCTACCTCAACGCACTCGAGGGCAAGGGCGTCCACGTCGTCACGGTCAACGACTACCTCGCGCAGTACCAAGGCGAGCTGATGGGCCGCGTCCACCACTTCCTCGGCCTCACCGTCGATGTGATCCTGGCGCACATGACGCCGGCCGAGCGGCGGGTCGCGTACGCCGCCGACATCACCTACGGCACCAACAACGAGTTCGGCTTCGACTACCTCCGCGACAACATGGCCGGCACGCTCGAAGAATGCGTGCAGCGCGGCCACAACTTCGCGGTCGTCGACGAGGTTGACTCGATCCTGATCGACGAGGCGCGGACCCCGCTGATCATCTCCGGCCCGGCCAGCGACCAGGACGTCGAGAAGTACGCCCACTTCGCCAACCTCGCGGCCAAGATGCGCAAGCACCCGCCGCGGCAGGACCACGAGGAGATCCTCCCCGACTACGACTACGAGGTCGACCCGAAGCAGCGCACGATCGGCGTGCTCGAGCCGGCCATCGACAAGGTCGAGGACTTCTACGGCATCGACAACCTCTACGAGGCCGCCAACACCACGCTCGTCCAGTACCTCAACAACGCGATCCGGGCCAAGGAGCTGTTCACTCGCGACAAGGACTACGTCGTGATGGACAACGAAGTGCTGATCGTCGACGAGCACACCGGTCGCATGCTGCACGGACGTCGCTACAACGAGGGCCTGCACCAGGCGATCGAGGCCAAGGAAGGCGTCGCGGTCCAGGGCGAGAACCAGACGCTGGCGACCATCACGCTGCAGAACTACTTCCGGCTCTACTCCAAGCTGTCCGGCATGACCGGTACGGCCAAGACCGAGGAGTCGGAGTTCAACAAGATCTACGGCGTCGGCGTCATGGTCATCCCGACCAACCGGCCGATGATCCGCAAGGACCAGCCGGACAAGATCTTCCGTACGCCTGAGGCGAAGTTCGCGGCGGTCGTGAAGGACATCGCGGAGCGGCACGCGACCGGTCAGCCGGTGCTGGTCGGCACGACCAGCGTCGAGCAGTCCGAGCTGCTGGCGCACCTGCTCAAGCGGACCGGAGTCAAGCACGAGGTGCTGAACGCCAAGCAGCACGCTCGGGAGGCGGCGATCGTCGCCGAAGCGGGCCGGCTCAACGCCGTCACGGTCGCGACCAACATGGCCGGCCGAGGCACCGACATCATGCTCGGCGGCAACTCCGAGTTCCTGGCCGACGCCGAGCTTCGTCAGCACGGGCTCGACCCGGTAGACACACCCGACGAGTACGAACGTGCCTGGCTGCCCACGTTGGAGCGGATCGAGAAGGCCGTCGCGGCCGAGCACGACCAGGTGGTGCAGCTCGGCGGGCTCTACGTCGTAGGCACCGAGCGCCACGACTCGCGGCGGATCGACAACCAGCTGCGTGGACGTTCCGGTCGCCAGGGCGACCCGGGCGAGAGCCGCTTCTACCTCTCCCTCGGCGACGAGCTGATGCGCCGGTTCCGGGCCGACTGGGTCGAGCGCGTACTCACGTTCATGAACATCCCGGACGACCAGCCGATCGAGGACAAGCGCGTCACGAAGATGATCGCCAACGTCCAGGCGCAGGTCGAGTCGATGCACTTCGAGAGCCGGAAGCAGGTTCTGAAGTACGACGACGTGCTCAACCGCCAGCGGCACGTGATCTACGGCGAGCGGCGCACCGTTCTGGAGGGCGAGGACGTCCACGACCAGGTCGTCGGGTTCATCGACGACGCGGTCGCCGATTTCGTCACCGGTGCGACGCAGACGGGCTATGTCGAGGAGTGGGATCTCGACCAGCTCTGGAACGACCTCAAGGGTCTGTACCCCCTGAGCCTCGACCTCGACGAGCTGGAGGAGCGGGCCGGTGGCCGCGGTGGGCTGACGGCCGAGTTCCTGACCGAGGAGCTGCAGCAGGACGCGCAGGAGGCCTACCGCCGCCGCGAGGCGGAGTTCGGATCCGACCTGCTGCGCGACATCGAGCGGCAGGTGATCCTGTTCGTACTCGACCACAGGTGGCGTGAGCACCTGTACGAGATGGACTACCTCCGCGAGGGCATCGGGCTTCGGGCGTACGCACAGCGGGACCCGCTGGTGGAGTACCAGCGCGAGGGCTTCGAGCTGTTCGAGGTCATGATGGACGCGATCAAGGAAGAGTCGGTCCGGCTGCTGTTCAACGCGCCGGTGCAGCGCGCCGAGCCGACCATCCCCGAGGACGGCCAGCCTGTCGACGGCGAGCTGCCCGCCGACCACCCGCACGCGGTGCTACAGGGCCTGTCGGCACCTCGGACGCCGGCGCAGCTGTCGTACAGCGCCCCCACGATCGACGGCGAAGGCGGCGTCATCCGGCGAACCGAACGCAACAGCGCCGCCGGAGATGGCGCGGACGGCGACATCGACTTCTCGGGAACGCCGCGCAACGCTCCCTGCCCGTGCGGCTCCGGCCGCAAGTACAAGCGCTGCCACGGCGACCCGAAGGTCCGGGCCCGCATGCAGTAAGCGCAGATAAGCGAACCATCACCACCCGCCCACCTCGACCGAGCGACCAGCTCCGAGGTAGGCGGGTGGTTGCTTTCCAGCCCCGCCGATACCAGCCGGCGTCGAGGGGTTCGTGATGTGGAACAGGAGCAGGCGCCCGGGGAGCCGGTGCCTGCGTGTGCGGCCGAGCGCACCCGGCATCGGCGGCCGAGAAGGCCGCAGGAGCACGACTGAGCCGGCCGCGCGGCATGGCCGCATGGCGCAGCCAGCTCGATCGGCGCCGCCGGGCGACCTGTCACTGACAAGGAGCGAGGTAGCTTGCTGAGCCGTCGACCGCGTGGCTGTGCCGGCCATCGCTGCGGCCCGGATCTCAGTGGCGGTGGCGGGGCGACCGGGCCGGCGGCTTCGGCTTTGGCGCGCGGGTGTGTGTCAGGTGGAGCGGGACTCGCGCTGGAACTTCAGCTCCGACTCGTCGACGTGGTACTGGTAGGTCGAGCCGTCGGGCCAGGCGAGGGTGCGGCTCGAGGGGCGGAGCGTCGGCGCGGTTGGTTTGGCGGCCTGCCACAGGAACACTGCCGGCGGGCTGTCCTTCGGGTCGTAGAAGCTGAAGCCGGTCTCGATCACGCCCACGTGCGATTCGGAGTAGGCGAGCCAGGGGCTCCTGGCCGGCCGCGCAGCGTCGACGAGGGCGAGGGCGGCAGCGTCCGCTGGGCCGGTGACGCGGCCTTCGCGGAAGAAGACGTGGACGGGCTGGCCGCTCATCAACGTGAGGGCAGCGCTGGCAATGCCGCCGACGGTTCCGCGGAGGAGGTTCCAGAAGAAGCGCCGGATCAGCCGCTTGCCCTTGATCGTGCCGTCCCTGCGCCGGCCGGGTACGTCGAACACCGGCTTGACGTCGCCCAGGTGGACCACGGTGACCGGCTCGCCCCACTCGCTCTCGGCCAGCGCTTGGGCGCGCCGGCGGAACTCAGGGTTGGAATGCGCCATGAACGCTCAGGTTAACGATGAGAAGGAACGGGAGGTTGTGTGCACCACCCGCTGCCACAACCTCCCGCTCCCTCCCACGCGAGGTCTGCGGCACCGGCGGAAGACGGAGACCGCAGTGTGGGCTGCCTGCCCGCCGCCGGTTTGGGCGACGGACAGGCAACACCCCTCTGGCCCCCGTCTGGGCACCCCCGTAATCTCGGCACCCCCGTAAGTGCGTAGTGGCTAGAACGAGCGAACGAGCTAGCCGAGCTCCAGTGCGGTGCAGCGCCAACGGCCGTCGAGGCCCTCGATGCGTACCGCGATCGCGCGCGAACGACTGCCGTGCTGTACGTGGACCGCGGCCTCGGCCACGCCGTCGGCGGGTTCGGACACGTGGACCGAGCGGACCGCCAGGCGGCCGGCGGCCGAGCCCGCGCGGCTCAGCGCGCGACCACCGCGTCCGGCGGGGCCGCGGCGCTGCCGCTGCCGCGGGTGGCCGATCGCCTGGACCGG